>NZ_BAFP01000136.1 GCF_000308455.1 Nocardia abscessus NBRC 100374
CGCGCTCCTTGCGCCGCAGTACCCCCTGACGCACCGGCATGCCCGGCGTCGCACGCATCTGCGGGATGATGCCCTCGACCTCTTCCGCGCCGCCGTGATGGTGGCCGGCGTCCACCAACGCCTGCTCGCGCGCCATCTGCGCCTCGTCCTTCTCCTCGGACATGCCGATCGGGCCGATCATGCGGCCGTTGAGGAACTGCTTGACCACCGGCTCGTCGGAGGTGAGCAGCACCTCACGCGGACCGAACATGACCAGCTGGCGGCGGAAGAGCATGCCGATGTTGTCCGGCACGGTGCGCGCGAGGTTGATGTTGTGCGTGACGATCAGAATCGTGGCGTCGATCTGCGCGTTGATGTCGATCAGCAGCTGAGACAGGTAGGAGGTGCGCACCGGGTCCAGACCCGAGTCGGGCTCGTCGACCAGGATGATCTGCGGATCGAGCACCAGGGCGCGGGCCAGCCCGGCACGCTTGCGCATACCGCCGGAGATCTCGCCGGGCAGCTTGTTCTCGGCCCCGAGCAGACCGGTGAG
>NZ_BAFP01000135.1 GCF_000308455.1 Nocardia abscessus NBRC 100374
GGCACACGTGCCCTGATTCGAACGAGCGAACTTACGCATCCGATAGGACTTACGCGTCCCGTCATCGGCCATCACGGTGACGTAGTCGGCGGAAACCTCCTCGACCACACCCGCCTTCTCGTTCACCACGACGTCGCCCGCGTCCACGGCGGCGCGCAGCTCCATGCCGGTGCCCACGATCGGGGCCTCGGAACGGATCAGCGGCACGGCCTGACGCTGCATGTTCGCACCCATCAGGGCGCGGTTGGCGTCGTCGTGCTCGAGGAACGGGATCATCGCGGTCGCGACCGACACCATCTGACGCGGCGAGACGTCCATGTAGTCGACCTCGGTCGCCGCGACGAGCTCGTTCTCCTCGTTGCCCCGGCGGCACAGCACCCGGTCCTCGAGGAAGCGGCCGTCGGCGTCGACCGGCGAGTTGGCCTGGGCACGAACGTGCCTGTCCTCCTCGTCGGCGGTCAGGTAGCGGACCTCGTCGGTCACCCGGCCGTCGACCACCTTGCGGTACGGCGTCTCGATGAAACCGAACGGGTTGACCCGCGCGTACACCGACAGTGAGCCGATCAGGCCGATGTTCGGGCCTTCCGGGGTCTCGATCGGGCACATGCGGCCGTAGTGCGACGGGTGGACGTCACGGACTTCCAGGCCGGCGCGCTCACGGGACAGACCACCCGGGCCCAGCGCCGAGAGGCGGCGCTTGTGGGTCAGGCCCGACAGCGGGTTGTTCTGGTCCATGAACTGCGACAGCTGGGAGGTTCCGAAGAACTCCTTGATCGCCGCGACGACCGGGCGGATGTTGATCAGGGTCTGCGGCGTGATCGCCTCGACGTCCTGAGTCGTCATCCGCTCCCGGACCACGCGCTCCATGCGCGACAGACCGACCCGGATCTGGTTCTGGATCAGCTCGCCCACGGTGCGCAGGCGACGGTTGCCGAAGTGGTCGATGTCGTCCACTTCCACCGGGACCTCGACGCCACCGGGGGCCGTCATGGTCCTGTCGCCCGAGTGCAGGCGCACCAGGTACTCGATGGTGTTGACGATGTCTTCCTTCGTCAGCACCGAACCGACGACCTGCTCGCCCACGTGGATGCCGAGCTTCTTGTTGATCTTGTACCGGCCGACGCGCGCCAGGTCGTAGCGCTTCTCCTTGAAGAACAGGTTCTCCAGCAGGGTCTGCGCGGATTCCTTGGTCGGCGGCTCGCCCGGACGCAGCTTGCGGTAGATGTCCAACAGCGCCTCGTCCTGACCGGCGGTGTTGTCCTTCTCCAGGGTCGACATCATGATCTCGGAGAAGCCGAAGCGCTCGACGATCTCCTCGGTGGTCCACCCCAGCGCCTTGAGCAGCACGGTGACCGGCTGACGGCGCTTGCGGTCGATGCGCACACCCACGGTGTCGCGCTTGTCCACGTCGAACTCCAGCCACGCGCCGCGCGACGGGATGACGCGCACGCTGTGCAGGTCCTTCTCGGTGCCCTTGTCGACGCTGTGGTCGAAGTAGACACCCGGCGAACGGACCAGCTGCGAGACGACCACGCGTTCGGTGCCGTTGATGATGAACGTGCCCTTGTCGGTCATCATCGGGAAATCACCCATGAAGACCGTCTGGCTCTTGATCTCACCGGTGTTGTTGTTGATGAACTCCGCCGTGACGAACAGCGGAGCCGCGTACGTCATGTCCTTGTCTTTGCACTCATCGATCGAGGCCTTGACCTCTTCGAAGCGTGGGTCGGAGAACGACAGCGACATGGACCCGGAGAAGTCCTCGATCGGGGAGAGCTCCTCGAGCACCTCCTCGAGGCCACCGACTAGGCCGACGTCGCCGCGAGCGGCCGCACGCTCGCGCCAATCGGGCGAACCGATCAACCAGGCGAATGATTCCGTTTGTAGGTCGAGAAGCCCGGGCACCTCCAAGGGTTCACGGATCTTCGCGAAAGACACCCGCAACGGGGCTCCGGGGATTCCGGCAACTGCCTTGGTCTGGGTGGAGACTGCCAAGATGCGTCCTTCCAGCACCTCACGCGCGTCGCGTGGTGGTCCGCGACCGTCGCTTGTCTGCTACGAATTCCGCTGGTTACAACCCGAACGAAGCTCGAACAGGCACCAACGGAAGTAACACCGGAAGGGTGGGACTTACGTGTGCGAATCGAGGAATGGACAGGAGGCAGCCAGCGCAACGTCCAAACCTACACCCAAGTACACGGGGGTGTCAAAGTACCACCCGTGTGATCGTCCGCATGGCTGGCGCGCCGGGCCGAATTCGCTGGCTGCGTCGTGAGCCGCGGTGCGCTGGAAGCCACTGTGACAGCTGCCGCTGTTGTGAATAGCGTGACGGTTCGGGCGAAACTCGTCAAGTGGCAGACCCGGCCGGAGCGCCGACGAGATCGCCTGCCGCGCTGCGTCATCCCGGCCGATGCGGCGGCCGTTACTGGTCCACGATGTCGCTGGCCAGCCAGCGACCGTCCACCTTCTGCATGTGCAGGACCACTGGTCCGGCGACGCTCTGCTGCGCCACGCCGTCCTTGGTGGCACTGACCACCAGATTGACGATCAGCTCCGCGCGATCATCGGTGAGCAAGGTCACAGCAATCGGATCAGACTTCGCATCAGCGCTGGTCTGCGCCTGTTTGACCGCCGAAATGGTGGTGTCGGCGTACTTGTCCAAATCGGCGAGCATCTTTCCGGTGAGCACCTGCTTCGCCGTGTCCCGGTAGCCGTCGATGTTCTTCACGTCGTAGGCGTAGACGGTCCGCAGGGCATTGTCGGCGGCCGCCCGCACTTCCTGAGTGGCCTCGTTGTCCACAAATGCCTGATTCGACGTGTCGACCCCGGGCCGCTGCGCGGCGAGCCACGCGAAACCGCCCAGCAGCAGCGCCGCGATCAGCACGGCCGCGATCACGCCCCAGCGCGGGCGTCCCGCCTGCGCCCGCTGAGGGCGATCGATCTTCCGCGGCACGAACCCCCGCCACCGCGACGATCCGGCCGCTTCAGGGCGTCGATCGGCGCGAGTGGCCCCCGGATCGGCAGCGGGCCGGGAGGAGCCCGCCACGCGTGGTTTACGGGCCGCTGCGGGCCGCTCGATCCGCGTGGACCCGGCGCGCGCCGGTTCCGTGGCGGGCCTGCGCTTGGAGGTGACGCGGTTGACCGGTCGGCGAGACGTCATGGGTGTCCTCCTACGATCCCGGCTTCGGCGCGGCGGGCGGCTGGTCGGCGGCCGGGGCGGCGGTCTGCTGGGCGGGGCCGCCGTTCAACAGCACCGGCTGGCTGAGCGAGGAGATCTGCTCGGCCTTCCAGACCGCGCCGTCCTTGGCCAGGTCCACGGTCCAGGTGTAGCGATAGTCGGCGGGCGGCTTGTCCTTGCCGTTCTCCGTGACCTGCAGCACCACCAGCGCCGATGCCTTGTCCTCCTCGCTGTTGAGCGAGGTGAGCGCGGCGCCGAGCACCTTCGAGGTCATCCCGATCCCACTCTGCTGGGCCAGCTTCTCCGCCTGGTCCTTGTTCTTCGTGGCCGAGTCCAGCAGCGGGCCGGTCATCGAGGACCTGGCCAGCGCCAGCGAGCCGGGCACGTCATCGATGTTCATCGAGGTCATGTTGAGCGCGGCTTGGCGCGCGGCGTCCAGAGCGGTGTCGCGGGCATCGGCGCGCGGGCCGTCGGTGAGCGCGGCGCGCACCCAGCCCGCGCCGAACCATGCGGCAGCGATCACCGCGACCACCAGCAGCGCGGACGAGCCGGCCAAGGCCACCCGGCCGAGCGTGGACGTGCCACGCGGGTGCTCGAGCTTCGCGCCGGCCCGGTCGGCGGCCTTCGGATCGCCTGCGTCCGGCTCGGCGGAGGGGGTGGGCGTGTCCGCCGCTGCCTTCGCCGTGTCCGGCCCTGCCTTCACCGTGTCCGAGGCTTCCTCCGACACCGAATCGGATGGCTCGGTCGGATCGGCGGTCACGACAGCGCCCCGCCGTCGCTCGGCTCGGTCGCGTTCCAGGGCCGCGTGCCCGTGGTTCGCTCGGTCCAGTCAGTCACGCGAGACACCCTAACGTCATTGCTCCTGGTCACCGCTTCGGCGTGACTCCCAGCAGGGTCGACAACTGCACGGCGACCGGAGTCAGGTTCAGCTTTTCCGGATCGGTTTTGGGGTTGGAGTCCCAGGGCTGCACGATGGCCGGGTCGGCGTACTCGGCTCGCTCGCCACCGCGGACGGCGGTCGGATTACCGAACGGCACCAGACACTTGGCGTCTTTGTTGAACGGGAACTCGTCGCGCGTGTCGTCGAAGTCCGGGTTCTGCGCCTTCATCTGTTCCAGAATTCGGTACGTGCCCTCGTAGCCCACGGTACAGGTGGGCGGATTGTTGGTCTCGAGCACCAGGCCGAAGTGGCTGGTCCCGTCGCCGGGCGCAGTGGAGGAGCCACCGATCGACAGCTGCGGGAGCATCTGCAGCAAGGGTTTGATCGCGTAGAACTTCGGCGAGATCGCCTGCAGCAACAGCCGCAGGTTGGTCAGGTCCTGGGTGAGCGAGCCGCCGCTCTCCTCGATCAGCGCGCCGAGCTGCTCGCCCGCGTCGGTCCCGGTGCCGATGAGCCTGCGCACGTCGGGGTCGCTGGAGCGCAATTGGTCGGTGAGCTTGTCCAGGCCGTCGCTGAATTCGCGGATCGCGGTGGACTGCTCGGCCTGCGTGCCCAGGGCGACGCGGCCGTCGCGGATCAGCTGGATGGTCTGCGGCAGTGTCGCGTGGAAGGTCTCGGTGAATGTGTTCAGAGAGTCGATCAGCACTTGCAGATCGTCGCCCTTGCCGTCGAACGCCTTGCCGAGCTCGCGGACCGTCGTGTTGAGCGCGTTCAGGTCCACCGAACCCGCGAAGGTGTCCACGCTCGACAACAGTTCCTCGACCGGCACCGGGAGGGTCGCCGAGGTGATCACGGAGTTGTCGCGCAGGTACGGGCCCGCTTCCGAGTCGGGCTGCAGGTCGACGTACTGCTCGCCGATCGCGGATCGGTTGGCCACCACGGCTTTCGCCGAGGCCGGGATCTTCGGCGAACTCGTGTCGATGACGAGGTCCATTACGACGCCCTCGCCGGTGAGTTCCAGCGCGCCCACCCGGCCGACCGGCACGCCGCGATAGGTCACCTCGGCGCCCTTGTAGACGCCGCCGGTCTGCGCCGCGCGCAGCTTCACCGTGTACTCGTTGAACCCGAACAGGTGGTCGAGCCGGATGTACTTGCCGCCGACGTACACGACGCCGACCACCGCGATCACCACGAACGCGATGAGCTGCCACCGCACCAGACGGGTCATCGCGGACCACTCCCTACGCCGAGTTGCTCGAGGATCGCCCCGACCGGACCGGGCGGCACGCCCGGCGCGGGTGGCTGCGCCATCAGCGGCGGCAGCGGCAGGATCGACACCGTCGGCCAGCCCGGACGCGGGCCGTTGCCGTTGTAGTACGGATTGGTCGGGTTCACCGGCACGGGCGGGCCCACCGGCGGGATGTACACCGGATCGGGTTTGCCCACACCGAGATTGCCGAGCGTGACGCCGATCTGCTGGTCCACCGACAACCACGTGTTCACACTGCCGCCGAAGGTGCTCTCCAACGCCGAGTCGGGAAACGGGTAGGTCGGGATCAACGGAACGGCCGCGACCAGATCCGGCGCCGAGCGGCCCAGCTCCTGCAGCGTCGGCCGCAGCGCGGTGAGGTCGCGGATCAGGTCGTCCTTCGAGGTGTTCAGCACGTCGAAGCCGGCCTCGCCGAGCCGGTCCAGCTGGGCGAGCAGGCCGACCAGTTGCGGGCGCTGCTCTTCCAGGATCTTGATGCCCTGCGGCAATTGGTCGAGGATCTTGCCGATCTGATCGGTCTGCCTGCTGACCCTGCTGCTGAGTACGTCCAAGCCGTCCAGCGCGCGGGTGATGTCGTCCACCTGCTCGTTCAGGCCGCCGATCAGCGTGTTGGCCTGCTCGATCAGCGAGCGCACCCGGTCTTCCCTGCCCCCGATGGTCTTGTTCAGCTCGGTGATGATCGGCTGCAACTGCGCGACGCCGCCGCCGTTGAGCAGCAGCGACAGCGCGCCGAGCACCTGTTCGACCTCGGTGGCGTGCCGGGTGCGGTCGACCGGGATCACCGAGCCGTCGGCGAGCCGGGTGGGCTCCGGATCGGCGGCGGGCCGGGACAGCTCGATGAACTTCTCACCGAGCAGGTTCGACTGCCTGACCTCGGCGCGGGCGTTCGCGGGCAGGTCCACCGACGAGTTGACCAGGGTGCGCACGGTGGCCGTCCACTGATCGGAGCCGATGCTGATCTTCTCGACCCGGCCGACCGGCACACCCTCGACCTTGACCGCCGATTGCGGCACGAGGTCGAGAACATCGTCGAACTGGATGTCGATGTGCATCGGGTGCTCGCCCACGTCGGCGCCGCCGGGCAGCGGCACGCTGTAGATGCCGTCGGCGGCGCACGAAGTGACCAGCGCGGCGGACAGGCCCAGCGCCACAGCCGCGCCGAGCCCCCGCGCGGCGGAACGGATTCGAATGCTCATCGCTCCCCTCCCTGGGACGGCGGAAGCCGGTCCGACGGCGTGCCGGGCACGGTGCCCGGCACCGGGTCGCGCTGCTGGTTCTCGCCGCTGAGGATGCCGAACGGCAGATTCAGCGTCGGGGTCTGCACCCCGGCGGTGACCTGGTCGGTGATCTCCTTGCAGTGGTCGAGAATCGGCCGCATCTGCCTGCCGAGCGCCTCGAACTTGGGATCGCCCGGCATCAGCTTGGACAGGTCGAGCATCTTGCACACCGCACCGAACGGGTCCTGCAGTTCCGGGAAGTTGGCGCGCATGTCGAGGGTGCCCGATTCGGCATTGTGCACGTTGATCAGATTGCTCAACGCAACCGGCAGGACCGGCAGCAAGGCGGCCACGTCGTCGCGCTGATCGGACAGCGTCTGGGTGAGCTGGATCAGCCCTTCGGCATTGCTCGCGATCAGATCCCGGTTGTCGTCGACGAAGCGGGCGACGTCGCCCAGCGCGATCGACAGCAGATGCAGTGCCGCGCCGAGATCTCTGCGCTCGTCGGCGAGGAAGGTCGACAGGTCGGCCAGCTGGGTGTTGAACTGCCGCACCTGCTGGTCGTTCTGGGCCAGCATGGTGATGAAGGCCTGCAGGTTCTTGACCGTGTCGAAGATGTCCCCGCGCGCGTCCGACAGGTAGCGGGCCGCCCTGGACAGCTGGGTGAGACTGTTGGCCAGCGCCTCTCCGTTGCCCGCCAGGTTCGCCGCGCCGGTGCGCACCAGCTCGTTCACCGCGCCCTCGGCGTTCGCGCCGTTCGGGCCCAACGCGTCCGAGAGCTCGGTGATGCTCTTGTACAGCTGGTCGACCTCGACGGGCGTTGCCGTGCGCTCGCGCGGAATGGTCGCCTCACGCGCCATCTTCGGGCCGTCGGTGTAGGCCGGGGTGAGCTGGATGTAGCGGTCCGAGACGATGGAGGGGGTGATCTGGGCTGCCCGGGCGCCCGCGGGCACGTCGTACTTGCGGTCCACGCTCATCACGATCTTGACCTGATCGCCCTGCGGCTCCACCGAATCCACCGAGCCGACCGGCACGCCGAGGATGCGCACGTCCGAGCCCTCGTAGATGCCGACCGAACGATCGAAGTACGCGGTGATCTTGGTGGTGGTCAGCCGGTTGAACAGCCACCACAGCACCACAGCCACCAGCACGGCGAGGACGACGACCAGCGCGATACCCACCTTGGCGCCGCGGCCGGAGCCGCGCACCGCACCGACAGGATCGCTACGCCAGTTGTCCGCCACGTCAGTTACCTCCCAAAGTACGGATCGGCTGACGGTAGCCGGGGATCTCGGGCAGCGCGGGCGGCAACACGTTGACGATCACCGCGTCGAACCAGCGGCCGGTGCCGAGCACGCTGGCGTAGAGGCTGTAGAACGGCGCCGCGAGTTCCAGCGTCTTGGAGATGTTCTGCTGGTTGGCGTTGAGCAGATCGATAGCGGCGCGCAGATTCGTCAGCGCGGGCCCGATCTGTTCCTCGTTGTCGTGCACGAGCGCACTCAGCTCCGCCGAAACAGTCTGGGCGCCGGACAGCAACTGCTTGATGGACTGCTGCCGGATGTTCAGCTCGGCGAGCAGCTGGCCGCCGGAGGCCAGCAGCCGCTCGAACTCCGCGTTGCGATCGGCGAGGATCTGCGTGGTCTGCCTGGTCGCGGCGAACAGCTTCTTCAGCTCTTGGTCGCGTTTGGCCAGCGTCTCCGACAGCCGGGCGACGCCGTCGATGGAGCCGCGAATCTCCGGCGGGGTCGTCTCGAACGCCTCCGACAGCACCTGCATGCTCTTGGCCAGCTGGGCGGTGTCGATCTGATCGATGGTGCGCGCCGCGTCGGTGAACGCGTCCACCACGTCGTACGGAGACACCGTGCGCGAGAGCGGAATCCGCGAACTCGGGTCGGCGGGCTTCGAGCCCCGCGGGTCGAGCGCGAGGTACTTCTGCCCGAGCAGCGTCTTGATCTGGATGGACGCGGTGGTCGCGTCGCCGATCCAGGTGTCCTTGGTGCGGAAGTCCACGAGCACGCGGTCACCGGCGAGCCGGACATCGGACACCGAACCGACCTTGACGCCCGCGACCCGGACTTCGTTGCCCTTCTTCAGACCTGCTGCCTCGCTGAATTCGGCCGTGTACTTGGTCCCCGCCCCGATGATCGGCAACCGATCGAGGTAGAACGCCGAGACCGTCACCAATAGCACCACGGCGATGCCGAGCGCGCCCAGGAACGCAGGGCTGCGTTTGCCGAGCAGAGAGCGGTCGTCCATCAGCGAGCCTTCCCATGGCAGCGCGGCGCCGCGTTGGTGTACAAGGGCTGGTTGATCGTCGGCATTCCGGCGGGCAGGTTCAGCTGCGGCGCGTCTACCGCGCCCGGCCCGACGACGAGGTCGATGCCGCACAGATAGAACTGGAACCAGGAGCCGTAACTGGCGGCGCGACCGAGCTTCTCCATCTTCAGCGGCAGGTTGTACAGCGCTTCGTTCACCTCGTCCTGCCGCTCGTCGAGCGTGCCGGTCAGCTGGCTCAGGCCCGCGATCGAGCCCTGCAGCGTCGGGCGCACCGGCACGAGCAGGTCCGAGGTCGCCGAGGTCAGGTTGGCCAGCGAGGTCACCGAGCGCCCGATCGTGTCGCGTTCGGCGTTGAGGCCGCTGATCAGCGCCTCGGTGTTCACGATCAACTGGTCGAACTGGTCGTCGCGCTGGTTGACCGTGTCCAGCACGGCGGTCAGATTGCGCGTCAGCTCACCGATCACGGCGTCCTTGTCCGCGATCTTGTTGGTCAGGTTCGCCGTGCTGGCGACCAGATCGCGGATGGTGCCCTGCTCACCCTGGAAAACCTGGATGATCTCGAAGGACAGCTTGTTCACGTCGTCGGCGGTCAACGTGCGGAACAGCGGCCGGAAGCCGTTGAACAGCGTGGTCAGATTCAGCGCGGGCCTGGTGCGCTCCAGCGGGATGGTGCCGCCCTCGTTCAGCTTGCGGCCCTGCTCCCCCGTCCCCTGCTCCAGCGCGATGTAGCGCTGGCCGACCAGGTTGCGGTACTTGATCGTGGCGGTGGTCGAGGCGGGCAGCCAGTCCCGGTCGGCGAGATCGAATTTCACCTCGGCCAGGCGCTTGTCCACGATCGAGACGTCGGTGACCTTTCCGACCCGAACGCCCGCTATGCGGACCTCGTCGCCGGGGTTGAGCGCGGTGACGTCGCTGAACCTGGCCTTGAATTCCGTGCCGCCGCCGCCGTAGTTGGCGATGGACAGCGCGAGCATAGTGGTCACGAACAAGGTCACCACGACGAAGATGATCAGTTTGGTCAGCGACCCGCCCAGGCCGCGCAGCTGCTCCTTCATCGCACGCTCACCTCGCTTCCGCGGAACGCGGGCGCGCCGGCCCGGGTCACCCAGCCCGGCACCTGATCCGGGGCGACACCGTTGGCCGCGCCGTAGATCGCGCCGAGCGACTGCTGCTCCATCGGCGAACCCGCGATCGTCGGCATCTTGCTCGCCGGGTGGACGCCGAATTGCGGTGGCTCCAAATGACCGATCTCCTGGTCACCGGGGTTGCGGCTGGGGACGGCGTAGGAGCCGTCGTTGTTCGGGCCGCCGGTGTACTGGCCGGGATCGACACCCAGCGGCATCTCCGGGATGCACCACGGCCCCCTGGTGTCCAGCCAGCGCGGCTCGTCCTGGTTGGGCAGGTACTTGCCGCGTGGGTTGGTGAGTTCGATGGTCACTCGGGAGCCCGGCTGGTCGGTTCCCTTGCCGAAGATCCGGTCGATACGCGGCTTGAGCTGCGCGAAGTTCGCCAGCGAGCAGGCGAGGTTCGGCGAGTAGTAGGCCAGCTGCTCCAGCGCGGGACGGGCGTCGGCGGCCACGTCGATGATGTTGTCGCGGTTGGCGATCAGGAACTCGGTGGTGGTGGCCGCGGTCGGCGTCAGCGTCGCGTACAGGAGGTCGATGTCGGTGCGCCGCTGCACGATCGTGGCGTTGGTCGTGCGCAGATTGTCCAACGCCTGGATCAGCTGCGGCGCCGCGTCGGAGTAGGTGGCCGCCACCTCGGCGAAACTGCGCAGGTCCGCCTGCAGATCCGGCAGCACGACATTGACCTGGCGGAAGGCGTCGTCCAACTTGTCCACGGTCTGGCCGAGCGCGTAGCCCTGACCGGCGAGCGCCTGCGACAGCGCGCCGAGGGTGGCGGCGAGATCCTGCGGCGGGATGGCCTGCAGCAGTGGCAGCAGGTCGTCGAGCAGCTTGCTCACCTCGACGGCGTTGCCGCTGACGTCCTGGCGCAGCGTCACGCCGTCGGTCAAATGCTCCGGGCTGGGGTCCTCCGGGATCACCAGGTCCACATAGCGCTCGCCGAACAGCGTCTTGGGCAGCAGGCGCGCGGTGGCGTTGGCCGGGATCTGCTGTGCCTTGTCCGGGTTGATCGCCAGGTTCAAGGTCACCTCGCCGCCCTCGGACCTGCTCGAGCGCACCTCGCCGACGTTGATGCCGCGCACCTTCACGTCCGCGTTGCGGGTGAGCGCGTTGCCCACGCTGTCGGTGATCAGGTCGACGTGCACCGTCCGCACGAACTGCTTGTTGTAGATCGCGATGGTGACCCACAGGAACAGCGCGACCACGACGAAGAACGCGATGCCCAGCACTCGAGTTCGCAGCTTTTCGGTCGAGCGCCAGGTCTGCGTGCGGCTCATCCGGCCACCCGCACCGTGGTGGTGGTGCCCCAGATCGCGAGGCTGAGGAAGAAGTCGAGGATGTTCACCAGGACGATCGCGGCGCGGACCGCACGACCGACCGCGACGCCGACGCCGGCGGGTCCGCCGGTGGCGTGGAATCCGTAATAGCAGTGCACCATGATGATCACGAACGCGAAGACCAGCACCTTGAGGAACGAATAGAGCACGTCCTCCGGTGGCAGGAACAGACCGAAGTAGTGGTCGTAGGACCCGCTGGATTGCCCGTTGAACCAGATGCTGATCATCCGCGACGCCAGGAACGTGCCGAGCAGGCCGACGATGTAGAGCGGGATCACCGCGAGGAACCCGGCGATCACCCGGCTGGTGACCAGGAACGGCACGCCGGGCACCGCCATCACCTCGAGCGCGTCGATCTCCTCGGAGATCCGCATGGCGCCCAACTGCGCGGTGAAACCACAACCGACCGTCGCCGAGAGCGCGAGCGCCGCGACCAACGGCGCGATCTCGCGGGTATTGATGTAGGCGGTGAGGAAGCCGGTGAGCGCCGAGCTGCCGAGCGCGTCGAGGGCCTTGAAGCCCTGCAGACCGACGACGACGCCGACAGAGCCGGACATGAACACGATGACGCCGATGGTGCCGCCGATCACCGCCAGCGCGCCGGTGCCGAAGGTGACCTCGGCGAGCAGCCGCATGACTTCCTTGCGGTAGTGCACCGCGGTCCGCGGGATCCACGCGATGGCGCGCGTGTAGAACGACATCTGCTCGCCCGCACGGTCGATGACGTTGAGCGGCATACGAGCGACTTCACCCGCCCGGCGCAGGGACTTGGCGACCGGGGTTCGGTATGACGTGGCCATCGGTCAGGAGCCCTTGGCCGGGACGACCTGTAGGTACACCAGGGTCAGGATGAGGTTCACGAAGAACAGCACCATGAATGTGATAACCACGGATTGGTTCACCGCGTCACCGACTCCTTTCGGGCCCCCCTTGGGATGCAAGCCCTTGTACGCGGCGATGACGCCGGCGAGCAAGCCGAACACCGCCGCCTTGATCTCACCGATCCACAGGTCCGGCAGCTGGGCGAGGGCGGAGAACGACGCGAGGTAGGCGCCGGGGGTGCCGCCCTGCAGCAGCACGTTGAAGAAGTACCCGCCCGCGATGCCGACCACCGAGACCAAGCCGTTGAGCAGCAGCGCGACCAGCATCATGCCGATCACGCGCGGCACCACCAGCTTTCGCACCGGATCCACGCCGAGCACTTCCAGTGCGTCGATCTCCTCGCGGATGGTGCGCGAGCCGAGGTCGGCGGCCACCGCCGACCCGGCCGCGCCCGCGATGATCAGGGCCGTGACGACCGGAGCGGCCTGCTGGACGGTTGCCAGCACGCTGGTCGCGCCGGTGAAGGATTCCGCGCCCAATTGTTTGATCAGCGAACCGGTCTGCAGTGCCACGACCGCGCCGAACGGAATCGCGACCAGGGCGCTGGGCAGGATCGAGACACTCGCGATGAACCACGACTGCTCGATGAACTCCCGCCACTCGAAGGGACGACGGAATGTCTTGCGCAAAACGTCGATGAGCAGCGCAAAGATATTGCCGGCCTGGGCAAACCCCGACTCCAGGGGAGTTCGCAATCGCGCCAGGGTCGAATTCACGATCGCAGATGTTACCCGTTAGTTGTGTTGTGTCGCACGGTGGTGTCGTACGCGCCGCCCGGATAATTAGCCAGGTCGCCGCTGTTGTACGCCATCACCTGTGTGTCGTCGTTCTCCGCAAGTGATTCGCGGATCGCGACCTGGGCGGCATGGGGCAGCGTGTGCATGATCTCGCGAA
>NZ_BAFP01000134.1 GCF_000308455.1 Nocardia abscessus NBRC 100374
AGCACTTCGACGTTGAGGCACAGCGATTGGAGTTCTTTGAGCAGGACTTTGAACGATTCCGGGATGCCCGGCTCCGGGATGTTCTCGCCCTTGACGATCGCTTCGTAGACCTTCACCCGACCGACCACGTCGTCGGACTTGATGGTCAGCAGTTCCTGCAGCGTGTACGCCGCGCCGTAGGCCTGCATGGCCCAGCACTCCATCTCACCGAAGCGCTGACCACCGAACTGTGCCTTACCACCCAGCGGCTGCTGAGTGATCATCGAGTACGGGCCGGTCGAACGGGCGTGGATCTTGTCATCGACCAGGTGATGCAGCTTGAGGATGTACATGTAACCGACCGCGACCGGATACGGGAACGGCTCACCGGAACGCCCGTCGAACAGCACCGCCTTACCGTCGTCATCGACCATCCGCTCCCCGTCACGGTTGGGCAGCGTCGAGGCCAGCAAACCGGTCAGCTCCTCCTCCCGCGCACCGTCGAACACCGGAGTGGCGATATTCGAATCCGCCGGCGCGCCCAGCATCTCCTCCGGCAGCGCCGCCGCCCACTGCGGGCGGGAACCATCGGCAGCGACATCGACCCGCCACCCGGCCTTACCGATCCACCCCAAATGGGTTTCCAGGATCTGACCGATGTTCATACGACGCGGCACACCATGAGTGTTCAAAATGATGTCCACCGGGGTGCCATCGGGCATGAACGGCATGTCCTCGGTCGGGAGGATCTTGCCGATCACACCCTTGTTACCGTGGCGGCCTGCGAGCTTGTCACCGTCCTGGATCTTGCGTTTCTGCGCCACATACACCCGCACCAGCTCGTTCACACCCGGCGGCAGGTCGTCGTCGTCCTCCCGGGAGAACACCCGGATACCGATCACCTTGCCCGACTCACCGTGGGGCACCTTCAACGAGGTGTCACGCACCTCGCGGGCCTTCTCACCGAAGATCGCCCGCAGCAACCGCTCCTCCGGAGTCAGCTCGGTCTCACCCTTCGGCGTGACCTTACCGACCAGGATGTCCCCATCGCGCACCTCCGCACCGATCCGCACGATGCCCCGCTCGTCCAGATCGGCCAGCACCTCATCGGAAACGTTCGGGATATCCCGCGTGATCTCCTCGGCCCCCAGCTTGGTGTCCCGAGCATCGATCTCGTGCTCCTCGATATGGATCGAGGTCAGCACGTCCTCCTCCACCAACCGCTGCGACAGGATGATCGCGTCCTCGTAGTTGTGACCCTCCCACGGCATGATCGCCACCAACAGGTTCTTACCCAGGGCCATCTCACCGTTCTCGGTGCACGGCCCATCAGCCAGCACCTGACCACGCTCCACCCGCTGACCCTCGTCCACAATCGGACGCTGATT
>NZ_BAFP01000133.1 GCF_000308455.1 Nocardia abscessus NBRC 100374
CGGGTACTCGGACGCAGCGAGTTCGCCGACCACCAAGAGGACGAGGCGGAGCTGTTCGCGGACCTGCTTCTGTCCGGCGTCTCGCGCTGGCGCTCCTCGCGGCCGATGCGCTCGTTCTGGGGCGGTGAGGGGTGACCTCCTCGGCCCCACCGGTCATCGCGTGGCTGATCATCGCGGGTAGTGCGGCGGCGGCCCTGTTGCGGCTGGTGTGGCTGCACGGCGGCTCACGGCCCAGCGAGCGCCACGTGACCTATGCCCTGGTTTGTGCGGTGATCGCGGCGCTCCTGCGCGAAGGGGCCGTGCAGCACGCGCTTGCCGACGCGGGCCTGCTCAGCGTGGGGTTCACGAGGCAACTCGGGACCACGTTCATCGTCGCGACCTTCGCGCCGCTGATCGTGCTGGCGCAATCGTGGTCGGAACGGTGGTCGGAGCAGGCGTCGGAAAGCTACCGGAGGATGCGCCGGGCCGTCTGGTGCGCGGCGGGCGTCTCGATGGTGCTGATGCTGCTCCTCGGCGCGCACGCCCGCGCCCTGGGGCAGTACATCGACCGGACCGAAGGCTGGCAAACGGTCGCCTACTTCGCGTTCTTCTCCGGCTGGTGCGGCGCGACCGGCCTGCTGGTGCTCGCGGCCAGTGTCCGGGAGCTGCGCGCGGGCCAGTTACGCCCTTCCCACAAGCTCACCTACCTGCTGATCCTGATCGTCGGTGGCTGGACGCTGGAAGAGGCCGTCTCCATCTTCGCCAGCTCGGTCTGCGCGGCGACCGGGACGGGTGCGGCGTTCGTCGACTTCCGGTTCCACGCCAACGAGAACAACTTCGTCTACATGGTCGGCCTCGGCTCGCTGGCCGCGGGCGTCCGGGTAGGCACCGAAATCGCGCGCAGACTGGGCATCGACTCGGCCTCGCGAACCGTACGGCAGCTGACGCCGATGTGGCGGGATCTGGTGACCACGTGCGCCGAGATTCCGCGCCCATCGCAACCCGACCCGGACCTGGACCCGCGGCGGCGCCTGCACCGCATGACGGTGGAGATCCGAGACTCGCTGCTCGTGCTCGGGCGATTCGCCGAGCCGGTACCGGCCGACGTGCCCGCCGACGTCGCCGAGGCGGTGCAGATCGCGCGTGCCCTGCATCGCAAAGCCGAAGGCGCGCAGCCGGGTTCCTATCTCCGGCTGCACGCGTCGGCGCCCGGCCGCGACATCGTCGACGAAACTCGTACGCTGCGCCGTATCGCGCGGCATTGGGGCCCGGCACAGACCTACCTTTGCGCACAACTGGACGGAGCAAGATGACCACGACGAACTCCCAGCCGCGAATCCGGGCGAGTGACCGGGAGCTGCCGCACCCGCCGTTCCGACTACCGGTCGTCGGCGACGTATGGGATCTGCACGTCACCGACAGCAGCCAATGGGGGATGCGCGGCGCGCAGAAATACGGTGGGATCTACGAACGCAACATCTTCGGGACCCGCGTGACCTACGTGTCGGATCCGGACCTGCTGCGCGAAATCAACGACGACGCGCTGTGGGCCAAATTCCTCGGTGTGCCGATCCGGGATCTGCGGACCGTCGCCGGGGACGGACTGTTCACCGCGCACAACTCCGAACCGAACTGGGCCAAAGCCCACGCCATCCTCGCGCCGTCGTTCACCGCGGCCGCCATGCGCGGCTACCACGCCACCATGCAAGCCTGCGCCGCCGAGCTCGTCGAATACTGGACGGCCCGCGCGGGCGAGTGGGTCGACGTGCCCGCCGATACCAACAAGGTCGCGCTGGAAGTCATCGGGCGGGCCGCGTTCGGCTACGAGTTCCAGTCGTTCACCCGCACCGACCCGCACCCGGTGGTCGCCGCGATGCTGCGGGCCCTGACCTACATCAACCGCGCCGCCTACTCGCATCCGCTCGTCGAACGCACGGTGTTCCGCGAGCAGCGTGCTCAGCACCGGCGAGACGTGGAATTGGTCAACAGCACGATCGATGAGGTGATCGCACGGCGTCAGCGGGAGGGCGCGGGTGAGCACGGGGATCTACTGGACCGGATGCTGACCGTGCCGGATCCGGAAACCGGAAAACTGCTCGACTCGACCAATGTCCGGCACCAGATCCTGACGTTCCTCACAGCGGGACACGAGACCACCGCGGGCGTCCTGGCGTTCGCGCTGCACTATCTGTCGATCAACCCGGCGATCGCCGCAAGCGCCCGACAGGAGATCGACGAGGTCTGCGCGGGCGACAGCCTCACCTTCGAGCAGGTCGGGAAACTGCGCTACGTGCGGCGCATCGTGGACGAGACCCTTCGGCTGTGGCCCACCGCTCCCGGATACTTTCGCAAAGCCCGTGCGGACACGATGCTCGGCGGGCGCTATCCGTTCGAGCAGAACGAGTGGGTGTTCATCGTCCTGCTCCAGCTGCATCGCCACGAGCTGTGGGGCGCGGATCCCGAACAGTTCGATCCCGACCGTTTCCTTCCGGAGCGCGTGCGCGGCCGCCATCCCGAGCTGTACCGGCCGTTCGGCGTGGGCATGCGCGCCTGCATCGGCCGCCAGTTCGCTCAGCACGAGATGGTGCTGATCCTGGCCACACTGCTGCGGACCTTCGATCTGACCCCGGAGCCCGATTACCAACTGCGGGTGAAAGAGACGATCACATTGAAGCCGGATCGCCTGCGTCTCGAGGTTTCCCGGCGCGACGGTTAGCCACCACCCGCTTCGGCCCCGCTCACCCGACCGGTGACCGGAGCCGAAGCGTCCGTGGCTCAGCCGCGCGCGAGCAGTGCGTCCAGTGCGCGGTAGCTCTCGTTGAGCCCGCTCTCCATGCCCGACTGGAGCATTCCGTCCCGCTCCTGCGGCGTGTGGAACTGACTGTCGGTGACCACTTTGGTGCGGCCGTCACCGAGATCGACGAAGCTGACGCTGTCGATCGCGACATAGGCGGGCATGCCGTCCCACTCGAAGGAGTACACGATCCGCTCCTGCGGGGTGACCTCACGGAAGCGGCCCTCGAAACCGTGGGTTCCGTCGTCGGCGTGCTCGACGAAACGCCAGTGCCCGCCCGGACGGAACTCCCAGCGCTCGATATCCAGCCGGTTGCCACGCCCCCACCATTGGGCGAGCAGCTCGATCCTGCTGTAGGCGTCCCACACCCGCTCGCGCGGCGCGTCGAAGACCCGCTCTACGTGGATCGCGCGGTCGGTGTCGGCCGTGACGACGGCTTCGTTCGTGGTTGTGCTCATCGGTCCTGCTCCGTTCGCTCGAGGAATTCGCCGAGACGGTCCATCCGTGCTTCCACCATCCGCCGGTAGCCCTGCATCCAGGCCACTTCGCGATCGAAGACGTTGGCACCGAGGCGGCAGTACCGCACCCGGCCGCGCTTCTCCGTGACCACCATGCCCGCCGCCTCCAGCAGCTGGATGTGCTTCTTGACGCCGGTGAGCGTCATCTCGAAGCGCTCCGCCAGCTCGCTGACGGTCGCGGGCCCACTGCCGAGGCATTCGAGAATCCCACGCCGTGTGGGATCCGCGAGCGCTCCGAAGGAGGCATCCAAGAAGTCATACTGAACCATCTAGTTCAGTGTTACTGAGATGGGCGCGGGCGTCAAGAGGGAATTCGCACTTCTGATCCGGCCCGCCGAGCGGTATCTTTTCCCGACGAACCGGACACGGTTGCGGCACAAGGAAAGAGCACGATGAGGATCTCCCAATTCACCGCGACGGCCCTGGTCGCGCTGGCGGCCACCGCGATCACCACGAGCGCCGCACACGCGCAGCCCTCGACCGATGACGCACCGCTCGACCTGCGCGGATCGTTCCACCAGGTCGCCTACGAGGTCGCCGCCACCGAGGACCGGCGCGCCGCCGTCGCGACCATCCAGGACGGGACGTTCGAGCTGACCCACGACGGCCGCGTCGTGACCGTCTCCGATCGGGACGGCGCGGTGGTGGCCGCGCTGCCGATGACGCTGCGCATCGGGGAGCAGCGCGTGGCGCTGCGGCCCGTGCTCGAGGACGCGGGCCACCGGCTCACCGTCGCGCCGGTCGCGATGGCCGACACTCCGCTGCGCGACATCGGCGCCCAGGAGCGGTTCTACGCCGAGGCCGAGAAGGCCATGCCGTCCATCCTGGCGGGCGCGGGCATCGGCGCGGCCATCGGCTTCGTCGTCGGCTTCCCGCTCGGCCTGTTCGTGCTGGACTTCATCACGGTGCCCGCCGCCGCGGTCGCGGGTGCCGCGATCGGCGCGATGGCCGGATTCGTCGTCGGCGGCGGGCAGCCCGCCGTCGACGCGGCGCTCGAGTACATCACCGCGCCCTAGTCGAGCCGGTCGGCGGGCGCCAGCCGCTGCGTGCCGATCACGCGCAGCAGGTCCAGCTTCTCGGCCGCGTCCGTGCCGGGACGCGGTTGGTAGACCAGCAGGCGCTGGGCGGCGTTGGGTGTGAGCAGCGTTTCACAGACGATGTCGATCAGGCCGACCTGCGGTTGCAGGATGCGTTTGGTATCCGAAAGCCGCACCGCGACCCGGTGTTCGTCCCAGAGCCGGTCGAACTCGGCGCTCGCCGACCGTAGCCGGGCGACGAGCTCGAGAACGTCCGCGTCGCCAGCGCGGCGAGCGGCCGTCGCACGCAGATCGGCGACGTGCCTGCGACCGAGCCGATCCCAGTCCTCCTCCGGGAAGACGGCGCGCGAGGCAGGGTCGGTGAACCAGCGGTAGGGGTAGTACCGATCCCAGCCGCGCCGCTCGCCGTGATCGCCGACGAGCAGGGTGTGCATCCGGTTCTGCACGAGCACCTCGCCGAGGTCGGTGACGACGGTGGCCGCGGTGTCGTCCAGCTTGGCGAGCAGGTGCATCAGGCCGGGGCCCACGTGCTTGTCGGTAGCGTCGCGTCCCGGCGGCGCGTGGCCGCACAGATGGTAGAGGTGGTCGCGTTCGTCGTTGTCGAAACGCAGGGCGCGGGCGAGCGAGGCGAGCACCTGGGTGGACGGGCGGGGGCCGCGCGACTGCTCCAGCCGGGTGTAGTAGTCGGTCGAGATACCCGCGAGCAACGCGACCTCGTCGCGGCGCAGCCCCGGCGTGCGCCGCCGGACGCCGGGCGGCAAGCCCATGTCGGCGGGCGTGAGCCGCTCCCGGCGACGGCGCAGGAAGTCGGCGAGTTCGGCGCGGTCCATGCCCATACTGTCCTCGGAAACGGCGCGCTCAGCCAGGGATCGCCGCTCCCCCGATAAACGGTCTCTCCCGCACCGGTTGCGCCCCGCGCAGGCTGGTGCCATGACGACAACGAAGATCCACGAAGTGCGGCTCGGGGCCACCGGCCCGACCGTCGGCCGTATCGCCCTGGGCGCTATGGGCATGTCCGGCGCGTACGGCGCGAGCGACGACGCCGAGTCGATCGCCACCATCCACGCGGCGCTGGATTCCGGCGTCGGCCTGATCGACACCGGCGATTTCTACGGCGCCGGTCACAACGAGATGCTGATCGGCAAAGCCATCGCCGAGCGGCCACGGGAGGACGTGGTGCTGAGCGTGAAGTTCGGCGCGCTGCGCGGGCCCGACGGCAGCTTCGGCGGCGTGGACAACCGGCCGGTGGCGCTGCGCAACTTCCTGACCTACAGCCTGGAGCGGCTCGGCGTCGACTACATCGACATCTACCGCCCCGCCCGGCTCGATCCGGAGGTGCCGATCGAGGACACGGTGGGTGCCATCGGCGAACTGATCGAGGCCGGCTACGTGCGTCATGTGGGCCTGTCCGAGGTCGGGCCGGAAACCATTCGGCGCGCGGCGGCGGTGCGGCCGATCGTGGACCTGCAGATCGAGTACTCGCTGATCTCCCGGGGCATCGAGGCGGGGATCCTGCCGGTCTGCCGCGAGCTCGGCATCGGCGTCACCGCCTACGGCGTGTTGTCGCGCGGACTGCTCAGCAGTGCGATCCAGCCGGGAACCACCTTCGCCGCAGACGATTTCCGCGCGCACAGCCCGCGCTTCCAGGGCGAGAACCTGGACCGGAACCTCGAGCTGATCCGTGCGCTGGACGAGATCGCGAGGCGCAAGCACGCTTCGGTGGCGCAATTGGCCATCGCCTGGGCACTGACCCGCGGCGAGGACATCGTGCCGGTCATCGGCACCCGCCGACGCGAGCGCTGGACCGAAGCGGTGGACGCACTGGACATCGTGCTCACCGACGAGGAGTTGTCCACGATCGAATCGGCCGTGCCTGCCGACCGCATCGCGGGCGAACGCTATGCGACGGCACAGATGGCGATGCTCGACAGCGAGCGGTGAGGTGCCGAGCTCTCCGATGCGATCAGGATCGGCGCGGACGGAGCACCGCGGTGAATACCGCCGCGGCGACGGTCTTTCCGGTGGCGTCGGTGATGTCCACCGGCACCTCGAGCTCGAGCGGCACTTTCGCCTCGATATCCGCCCGCATTTTCGCCAGCGTCTCCGCGGAGAACGCGGAAGTGGCGAGGAACGGCCCCGCATCCCCCTTCGCACGGGCTTTGTACCCGATGCGTCCGTCCTTGGCGACGATGAACGTATCCCCCATCAGGTCCACGATCCCCGAAACAGAAGCACCCATCGCGGCGGTCTCCGCCATCCCGAACAACACGGCGGCATGCAGATCCCCGTTGTGGTTCAGATGCTCCGCCCGCGGCACGACCGACACCACGTTCCGCCCCGCCGCGAACTCCTCCCACTCGACCCCGGCGTACTGGATGAACCCCAGCTTCCGGAAACCGGCCACCACCAGATCCCCCAGCGCCGCGCCGTCCATCGCCACCTCCCGAAAACAGAATTGAAACCCGTTCTAATTTCCTACTGGCTTCGGCCCCCTTTGTCCACCGCGAACCGGTCGCCCAGCGCGCCACGTTCGCGTCTTCCCGCGCTTGCTGGGTAGATCCGCACGAAGAGGGCGGACAGAAAGCACTCGGCCCCCGCTCCGAAAGGAGCGGGGGCCGAGTGTCGTTGCGGCTGACGGATCAGCGGTAGTCGCTGAAGCCGTAGTCGTCGAGCGGAACCGCGGCGCCGGTGGTCTGACCGAAGCTGTCCGGGCTGTAGTAGGTGTCGTCGTAGGACGGCACCGCGTACGCGGCGGCACGGGCTTCTTCGGTCGGCTGCACCTGGATGTTCCGGTAGCGGTTGATACCGGTACCGGCCGGGATCAGCTTACCGATGATCACGTTCTCCTTGAGGCCGATGAGCTTGTCGGAGCGGCAGTTGATCGCCGCGTCCGTCAGAACTCGGGTGGTCTCCTGGAAGGACGCCGCCGACAGCCACGAATCGGTGGCCAGCGACGCCTTGGTGATACCCATCAGCACCGGACGACCCGCCGCGGGCTCGTTGCCCTCGGCGACGACGCGGCGGTTGGATGCCTCGAACTCGGCGCGCTCGGTGAGCGAGCCGGGCAGGAACTCCGTCGCGCCCGAGTCGATGATCGTCACGCGACGCAGCATCTGGCGCACGATCACCTCGATGTGCTTGTCGTGGATCGACACACCCTGCGAGCGGTAGACCTCCTGGACCTCGTGGACCAGGTGGACCTGAACCTGACGGGGGCCCATGATGCGCAGCACCTCGTGCGGATCCGCCGCGCCTTCCAGCAGCTGCTGGCCGACCTCGACGTGGTCACCGTCCGAGAGCAGACGCTCGGTGCCGTCGTCGTGCTTGAACACCCGCAGACGCTGCCGCTTCGAGAGCTTGTCGTAGACAACCTCTTCGCCACCGTCATCCGGGATGATGGTGATCTTGTAGAAGCGATCGTCGTCCTCCAGCCGCACGCGACCGGAGACCTCGGCGATAGGCGCCTTGCCCTTCGGCACGCGCGCCTCGAACAGCTCCTGCACGCGGGGCAGACCGCCGGTGATGTCGTCACCCGCGACACCACCCTGGTGGAAGGTACGCATGGTCAGCTGGGTACCGGGCTCACCGATGGACTGCGCGGCGACGATACCGACGGCCTCACCGATGTCGACCAGCTTGCCGGTCGCCATCGAGCGGCCGTAGCAGGTCGCGCACACACCGGTGCCGGTGGTGCAGGTCAGCACGGAGCGGACCTTCACCTCGGTGATACCGGCCTCCAGCAGCGCCTCCAGCGCCGGATCGCCGAGGTCGGCGCCCTTCGCCACGATGACGTTGCCCTGCGCGTCGACCGCGTCGGCCGCGAGCGTGCGCGCGTAGGTGGAGGTCTCCACATGCGCGTCGCGGATGATCGAGCCGTCGAGCTGCTTCTCCGCGATCGGCACCACGATGCCGCGCTCGGTTCCGCAGTCGTGCTCGCGCACGATGACGTCCTGCGAGACGTCCACCAGACGACGGGTCAGGTAACCCGAGTCGGCGGTGCGCAGCGCGGTGTCGGCCAGACCCTTACGAGCGCCGTGGGTGTTGATGAAGTACTCCAGAACCGTCAGGCCCTCACGGAAGGAGGACTTGATCGGCCGCGGGATGAACTCACCCTTCGGGTTCGTCACCAGGCCCTTCATACCGGCGAGGGTACGGGTCTGGGTGAAGTTACCCGTGGCGCCCGAGTCGACGATCGTGATGATCGGGTTGTCGGCCGGGTAGTGCGCGCGCAGCGCCTTACCGACCTCCTCGGTCGCCTCCTGCCAGATCTTGACCAGGGCGTTGTTGCGCTCCTGGTGATCGAGCGCACCACGCTGGTACTTCTTCTCGATCTGATCCGACTGCGCCTCGTAGCGCTCCATGATCTCGGCCTTCTCCGGCGGCACGAGCACGTCGGACATGGAGACCGTCACGCCCGAACGCGTGGCCCAGTAGAAGCCGGCGTCCTTGAGCTTGTCGACGGTCTGCGCGACCACGATCATCGGGTAGCGCTCGGCGAGATCGTTGATGATCGTCGCCTGACGCTTCTTCGGCATCTGCTCGTTGATGAACGCGTAGTCCGCGGGCAGCAACTCGTTGAACAGCACCCGGCCCAGCGTGGTCTCGGTGGTCCACGCGTCGCCGCGGCGCCAGCCCTCCGGGAACAGCTCCGACTCGACGTCCTTCGGGGGGCGCTGGTCGGTCAACCGGACCTTGATCAGCGAACGCACGGTGAGCTCACCGCGGTCCACCGCCATCTGCGCCTCGGCGGGCGAGGAGTACACGCCCTGCTCCGGAGCGTCCTTGGTGGCCGGCTGGTAGGAACCCTTCGCGCCCTCTTCCAGGCGGGTCAGGTAGTACAGGCCGGTCACCATGTCCAGACGCGGCATGGCCAGCGGCCGGCCCGAGGCGGGCGAGAGGATGTTGTTCGACGACAGCATCAGGATGCGCGCCTCGGCCTGCGCCTCCGCCGACAGCGGCAGGTGCACGGCCATCTGGTCACCGTCGAAGTCGGCGTTGAACGCCTCACAGACCAGCGGGTGCAGCTGGATGGCCTTGCCTTCCACCAGCTGCGGCTCGAAGGCCTGGATACCGAGGCGGTGCAGGGTGGGCGCACGGTTGAGCAGCACCGGGTGCTCGGCGATGACCTCTTCGAGGACGTCCCACACCTGCGGCCGCTGCCGCTCCACCATCCGCTTGGCCGACTTGATGTTCTGCGCGTGGTTCAGGTCCACCAGGCGCTTCATCACGAACGGCTTGAACAGCTCCAGCGCCATCAGCTTGGGCAGACCGCACTGATGCAGCTTCAGCTGCGGACCGACGACGATGACCGAACGGCCCGAGTAGTCGACGCGCTTACCGAGCAGGTTCTGGCGGAACCGGCCCTGCTTGCCCTTGAGCAGATCCGACAGCGACTTGAGCGGACGGTTGCCCGGTCCGGTGACCGGACGGCCGCGGCGGCCGTTGTCGAACAGGGCGTCGACGGACTCCTGCAGCATCCGCTTCTCGTTGTTGACGATGATCTCGGGAGCGCCGAGGTCGATCAGTCGCTTGAGGCGGTTGTTGCGGTTGATCACGCGACGGTACAGGTCGTTCAGGTCGGAGGTGGCGAAGCGGCCACCGTCGAGCTGAACCATCGGGCGCAGCTCCGGCGGGATCACCGGAACGGCGTCGAGCACCATGCCCATCGGCGAGTTGCCGTTGGTCTGGAACGCCGCGACGACCTTGAGCCGCTTGAGCGCGCGCAGCTTCTTCTGGCCCTTGCCGCTGCGAATGGTCTCGCGCAGCAACTCGGCCTCGGCCTCGATGTCGAAGCTCTCCATCAGCTTTTGGATGGACTCCGCGCCCATCGCGCCGGTGAAGTACTCGCCGTAGCGGTCGACCAGCTCGCGGTAGAGCACCTCGTCGACGATGAGCTGCTTGGGCGCCAGCTTGGTGAAGGTGGTCCAGATCTCCTCCAGCCGGTCCAGCTCACGCTGGGCGCGGTCGCGGAGCTGGCGCATCTCCCGCTCGCCGCCGTCCTTGACCTTGCGGCGGACGTCGGACTTGGCGCCTTCGGCCTCCAGCTCGGCCAGGTCGGCCTCGAGCTTCTGGGCGCGGGCCTCGAGGTCGGCGTCCCGCTGGTCGGCGACCGCCTTCTTCTCGACCTCCATCTCGGCCTCGAGCGTGGACAGCTCGTTGTGCCGCAGCTCCTCGTCCACCGCCACGATGACGTAGGCGGCGAAGTAGATGATCTTTTCCAGATCCTTCGGCGCCAGGTCGAGCAGGTAGCCCAGGCGCGAGGGCACGCCCTTGAAGTACCAGATGTGGGTGACCGGAGCGGCCAGCTCGATGTGGCCCATGCGCTCGCGGCGCACCTTGGCGCGAGTCACCTCGACGCCACAGCGCTCACAGATGATGCCCTTGAAGCGGACGCGCTTGTACTTGCCGCAGTAGCACTCCCAGTCCCGGGTGGGACCGAAGATCTTCTCGCAGAACAGGCCGTCCTTCTCCGGCTTGAGCGTGCGGTAGTTGATGGTCTCCGGCTTCTTCACCTCGCCGTAGGACCACTGACGGATGTCGTCGGCGGTGGCGAGGCCGATCCGGAGTTCATCGAAGAAGTTGACGTCTAGCACGTAACTTCCTTTCCCCTGTGCGGGTCGAATTCGAGCAAAAGTTCACTAGTTGGGTAATCCGTTGCGGAGGCCGGATGCCGTCGGTGACGGCATCCGGCCGACCGCCTAGTTCGCCAGATCGTCGACGGTGGCCGCTTCGTTCCTCGACAGGTTGATGCCCAGGTTGGCCGCCGCGCGCTCCAAATCCTCGTCGTCGCCGTCGCGCATCTCGATCGCGGCGCCGTCGGACGAC
>NZ_BAFP01000132.1 GCF_000308455.1 Nocardia abscessus NBRC 100374
AACGGGAGGTCAGGTAGTCGACCACGACCACGGTGCCGCCGTTGGCCAGCGCGCACCACAACTCCCACACCGAGAAGTCGAACGCGAAGGAGTGGAACAGCGTCCACACGTCGGTTTCGTCGAACTCGAACAGCGACTGGGTGTTGGCGAACAACTCCACCACGTTGCGGTGCGCCACTCCGACACCCTTGGGCACACCGGTGGAACCGGAGGTGTAGATGACATACGCCAGGTGGTCCGGACGTAGCGGCGTCAGGCGCTCGCGGTTGCGGACCCGTGCGTCGTCGTAGCCGGTGGTCTCCTCCAGCAGAAGCACCGGGACATTGCCCACGGGTAGGGACTCCCGCTCGGTGGCGGTGGTCAGGATGGCGACCGGGGCGGCGTCTTCGAGCATGAACTCCAGCCGCTGCACCGGATAAGTAGTGTCGATCGGCAGATACGCCGCACCCGCGGTCAACACACCCAACAACGCGACCGGTAGTTCCTCGGTGCGCGGCACCGCCACGGCCACCAGCGATTCCGGACCCGCGCCGTGGGCGATCAACGCCCGCGCCACTTGGTTGGCGCGCCGATGCAACTCACCGAAGCTCAGGCTGGTGTCGGCGTAGCGGATCGCGATCGCGTCCGGACGGGAACGAGCTTGGGCGGCGATGACCTCGACCAACGTCACTTCCGGCACGATCGCACCCGGAGTGGACCACTCGTGCAACACCAACTCGCGCTCACCCGCGGCCAGCACATCGATATCACCGACCACCACCGACGCATCCGCCGCCACCGTGGCCAGGATCCGCCCGAACCGATCCGCGAAATCCTGCACCGTCGCCGGATCGAACAAATCCGTGGCATAAGTGAACGCCGCCGACAACCCTTGCGGCTGTCCGTGCCGATCGATGTCCTCGGCCACCGCCACCTGCAGATCGAACTTCGCCAACGGCACCGCCAGATCCACCGCCGACACCGACAGTCCCGGCAACTCCAGTTCGGTACGCGCCAGGTTCTGGAAGGTCAACATCACCTGGAACAACGGATGCCGCGCCGGCGACCGCACCGGATCCAGCAACTCCACCAACCGCTCGAACGGCACATCGGCATGCCCGAACGCCTCCACATCCACCGACCGCACCCGGCCCAGCAACCGGTCGAACCCCACCCCGGGATCGATCTCGGTCCGCAACACCAGCGTGTTGACGAACATGCCGACCAGATCGTCCAGTTCTGCCTCACCCCGCCCGGCTACCGGCGTTCCCACCGCGATATCCCGGCTCCCGGACAACCGCGCCAGCAACACCGCCAACGCCGTGTGCACCACCATGAACAACGTCGCATTGTGCTCGTGCGCTACCCGCACCAAC
Source organism: Nocardia abscessus NBRC 100374 (assembly GCF_000308455.1). Classification (GTDB taxonomy): domain Bacteria; phylum Actinomycetota; class Actinomycetes; order Mycobacteriales; family Mycobacteriaceae; genus Nocardia; species Nocardia abscessus. Next base: position 1,356 of record NZ_BAFP01000132.1, read on the forward strand.
CCCGCGTGCACCCGCGCGTCCACCTCGAACGCCAACGTCGCACCCCGATGCGACGCCACCGCCGGACGCGCCCGATCCGCAGGCAACTCCAACTGCTCGGGCAACCCCGCCAATCCGCTACGCCAGAACGCGATCTGCTGCGCGAGCACGGACTCCGGGTCATCCTCGTCGCCCAGGACCTCACGCTGCCACAACGCGAAATCCGCGTACTGCACCTCCAACGGCGCCCACCCCGGCGCGCCACCGCGCGTGCGCTCCACATACGCACTCATCAAATCCCGCGTCAACGGACCCATCGAAAAACCATCCCCCGCGATGTGATGCACCACACACACCAGCACATGCTCCGACTCGCTCAACGCGATCAACCGCACCCGCACCGGCGGCGCCACCGTCACATCGAAACCCTCCCCCACCGCGGCGGCCACCAACGCCGGCACCTCCGACTCCCCCGCGCGGCGCACCATCACATCCGGCACCGCCCGCGCATCCCCCACCGGCAACACCACCTGGTAACCCACACCATCCACATCCGGATAAACCGTGCGCAGCACCTCGTGCCGCTCGGCCAGATCCCCCACCGCCGCCCGCAATGCCGCCACATCCAACCGCCCCGACAACCGGACCGCGACCGGAATATTGTTCACCGCGCTACCCGGATCGAACCGGTTCAAAAACCACATCCGCTGCTGCGCGTACGACAACGGCACCCGCTCCGGCCGCGGCTGCGCCACCAACACCCGGCCCGCCGCCGACCCCGCATGCGCCTCTACCCGCGCCGCCAGCCCCGCCACCGACGACACCTCGAACAACAACTGCACCGGCACCCGTACACCCAACGCCGCACCCACCCGCGCCGCCGCCTGCGCCGCCAACAACGAATTCCCGCCGAGCTCGAAGAAATCGTCGTCCGCACCCACGCGCCCGTCCTCCTCGGGCACCAGCAACGTCGCGAACACGTCCGCGACGATCTCCTCCACCGGCGTCGACGGCGCACGAAACGCCCGCGCGGCGAACACCGGCTCGGGCAACGCCGCACGATCCAGCTTGCCCACCGGCGTCAACGGGATCGACTCCAACGTCATGATCGACGCCGGGATCATGTACGCGGGCAACGATTCGCCGAGGTACTCGGCGAGCACGCCGGTGTCCACGTCGGCTCCCGGCCGCGGCAGCACGTAGGCCACCAGTGCGGTCGCACCCGATGGCAGCGTCTTGCCGAGGGTGGCCGCGAAGTCGACGTCCGGGTGGCTGGTGAGCGCGTTGTCGATCTCGCCCAGTTCGATGCGGAAACCGCGGATCTTCACCTGGAAGTCCGAGCGACCCAGATATTCGATGACACCGCCGTCCTGGCCCGCGGACTCGGTGCGGCGCACCAGGTCGCCGGTGCGGTACAGCCGGGCGCCCGGGTTGCCGGTGTCGGCGCCGAACGGGCTGGCGACGAACCGCTCGGCGGTCAGGCCCGGCCGGTTCAGATAGCCCTGCGCCAGCGCGGGACCGGATAGATAGAGTTCGCCGACCACCCCGGCAGGCACCGGTCGCAGCCGCGAGTCCAGCACGAACGCGCCGACTCCCGGGATGGCCGTGCCGATCGTGATGGGCTCGTCCGGCGTCATCGGCGGCGTGCTGGTGGCGAGGATCGTCGCTTCGGTGGGCCCGTAGCCGTTGTAGAACTCGTGCTCGTCTGCCCAGCGGCCGAGGAGTTCCGGACCGAATTTGTCACCGGCCACCACGACGGCCTGCAGGTCCTCCAGACCCGCCGGGTCCACCGATTCCAGCGCGCCCGGCGTGATGAGCATGTGCGTGACGCGCTCGCGCCGCAGCAGATCCGCCAGCTCGAAACCGCCGAATACGGTCGGCGGCGCGATCACCAGCGTCGCTCCGGAGGAGAAGGCCAGCAGCAGTTCGAGCACCGAGACATCGAAGTTCGGCGAGCAGACGTGCAGCACGCGCGACTCTTCGGTCACCCCGTAGTGCTCACGCTCCGCGGCCACCAGCCCGGCCAGGCCGCTGTGCGTGACGACGACGCCCTTGGGCTTGCCGGTCGAGCCGGAGGTGTAGATGACGTAGGCCGGGTGCCGCTCGTCCAACGGGCGGACCCGGTCGGTGTAGGAGATGGGATGCTCCGGGCGCGCGGCGATGCGAGCGGACTGCACCGGGTCGTCCAGCTCGATCCAGTACACGCCGGTGCCGAGCACCGCGCGGTGCGCCGAGGTGGTCAGGCCGACCGTGGCGCCGGAGTCGGCGACGATGTGATTGATGCGGTCGGTGGGATAGGTCGGGTCCACCGGCACGTAGGCCGCGCCCGTCTTGGCGATGGCCCAGACCGCGAGCACCGACTCCACGCTGCGCGAGATTCCGATGGCTACCACGTCGCCGGGGCCCACACCGCGTTCGATCAGTTCCCTGGCCAGCCGGGAGGACGCCGCGTCCAGCTCGGCGTAGGTGAGCTCCCGGTCGTCGGCCGGGTCTCCCGTCGGGTTGAACCGGATCGCGACCTCGGTGGCGGCGGACTCGACGGCGGCGGTGAGCAGCTGCGCGAAGAGCGGACTGCCCGACCTGCGGCGACGGCTACCGCGAGCGGAACGACGGGCGGTTTCCATTCGAGTGCATTCACCTCTCGCATCGAGCCAGGACCCGGGCCCTACCCTGCTCAGGGCTTGATATCCGGGGCCAGCGCGGACCGGGCAATCATATAAGGGACTGACCACTGAACCCGCGCGCTGTATTGGATTGCCGCGGCTGCCGCCACTGCGGTCCGCGCCCCCTACTTCCGTGCTGTCCTCTCGTCGGACACCGCCCACTCCCCCTGAAATCGGTGTCTTGCCTGATCGCCTGCCGTTATATCGGCGCGGGGCCGGTCATGTTGCAGGGTTACCCGGATCGGTGAACATGTTCACAACCATCCGCGCCGGGTGGCTTGCACCCCCGCCTGGAATCTCGTGCTCGCGCCGAGACGCTCCAGCAGCCGGGCGGTCCGGCGGACCACGGTGCGCCGCGACATCCCCAGCCGGCGCGCGATGGTGTCGTCGGTCGCGCCGAGTCCCATCAGGGTCAGGATCGCGCGGTCGCGTTCGTCCAGCGCCTCCGCGGCCGGATTCACCGAGATGGGCGCGGCCATCGCCCACAAGACGTCGAAGGTCTTGATCAACAGCTCGAGCGTGGGCGAGCCGGTGATGCGCAGACCCATCGGGTCGGGCCTGCGCTCGTCGGCGTGCAGCACCAGGCTGGCCCGCTCGTCGTCGCTGATGATCAATTTGAACGGCGGCTCCGGCAGCGTTCTGGCCTGCGCACCGCTGGCGTTGGTGGACAGGGCGTGGCGCAAGCGCTCGGGATCCTGGTAGACGGTGTCCTGGTACAGGGTCTGATAGCGGATGCCTTCGCCGAGCCTGGCCCGTTTGAGCTCGAACAACTGGCGCTCGCGTTCCGGATCGCTGAGATAGGGGCCGCGCTCGACCAGCTTGACGCAGCTGCGCGCGGCCGTCTGCATCTCCTCGAAATCCGCGAGCATCTCCAACCGCTCGTACACCGGCACCACGGCGCCGTTACCGCGTGGCGAGCGCCGCACCGAGCGGAACGTCTCGCTCAGCCGCGCGGCGGCAGCGTGCATCTGGTTGATCTCCTGTTGTCTGCGCCGCGCCTCGGCTTCGGACAACGATTCCGGTGCGTGCGCGTCCCACAGCGATTCGCCGTCGGGCGACTCGATGCGGACCGCGGCACGCAATTCACACAACACATCCAACGAGTCCGCCGCGAGGTCTTCCGAAACGCCCAGGTACTGCGCGATATCGGCGAGACTCGACCGGGGATGGTGCACCAGCACGGCGTAGACGCGGCCGTGCGGTGACCCAGGCTCGAAGATGTCGCCCAGCTCGATCACGGCCCGAGCCTAGCGACCGACCGGTGTCCGTGTGGCCGCTCTACGAGACGCGCGCACGATCCGCTTCCTCCGCGATCGGGACGCGGGAAGCTCCACTGTGCGCAACCGAGCGCTCGTCGGAATATCAAGCCGGACAGGAAAAGTCAGTGTGTGGACGGGCCCCAGCCCAAAGGCACGCCCTTGGCGGCCAGATACGGCATCGGGTCGATCTTGGTGCCTGCCTGATCCCAGATCTCCAGGTGCAGGTGCGGACCGGTGGACTGCCCGCGGTTGCCGACGGTGGCGATCACGTCGCCCGCGTTCACCCGCTGACCCGCGTGCACGAACATCTCGTTCACGTGTCCGTAGACCGCGGTGGTGCCGTCGTCCTGCAGCACGCGCACCCACAGGCCGAAACCGGAGGCGGGGCCCGCCTCGATCACCGTGCCGTTGCTGACCGAGTGGATCGGCGCACCGAGCGCGTCGGCGAAGTCGATGCCGTAGTGCATGGCACCCCAGCGGCTGCCGAAGCCGGAGCTGACCGCACCGGCCACCGGGCGGACCGCGGACGCCGGGGGCGCCGGCGCGACCTGCTGCTGCACACCCTTGAGGACCTCCTCGGCATGGGCCAAGGGTCCGGCGATCTCCGGAGGAAGATTGGGAATGCCGAACGGGGCGGCGACCGGGGCCGCGATCTGGCCCGCGACCGCGGCGGGCTCGGGCGCGACCTCGGCGACCGGCTCGGCGGCGGCCTTCGCCTCGGCGACCGGCAGGATGCTCGAGCCCTTCACGACGGTGGGCGCGGCCTGCTCGTCCTCGTCGCTGCCGTGCGAACCGGGCAGCAGCGGCGACGCGTAGGCGAGCGCCGGAGCGGCCTGGCTGGCGGCGCCGATGAGGGCGCCCGCGGCGACGGCGGCGGTGGCGGCGGCTTTCACCCGCTCGGTGGCGGACGGCTCGGCGCGGTGCCGCTTCGGACGGCCCGCTTCGCCGCCCTCGCCGAGGAGGCTCTGGACGGTAATGGAACTGGGGCCTACACGGTGCTGCGACAAAGCTGAGTCCTCGGTCGTAGAACAGGGTCCGGGATGCCTGCCCGTCCCACCGGTTCGATAACGATCCGATTAAGCCGGGCGATAACGGTTTGGCATCCGTCGTGACGGGAACTCTACCTCGTCGTGACCATTCCGCAACCTTCCAGCGGAAAAACGCTGGTGAGGCCCGGGTCACATGTCCAGATGGGCGAGACTTGTTCCGTGATCCTCGACCACTTGGACGTTCCGATCGTGCTGGCCCCGATGGCGGGCGGCCCATCCACTCCCGAACTGACCGCCGCGGTGGCCGAGGCGGGCGGTTTCGGACAGCTGGCCGCCGGTTATCTGAGCGCCGCCGACACCGCGGCGCGCATCGCCGCGACCCGCGCCGCCACCGGCAAACCGTTCGGCGTGAACCTTTTCGTACCCGGCCCCGCGACGCCCGCCGCCGACCTGGCGGACTATCTCGCCGAACTCGGCGCCGATCACGAACTCGGGGAGCCGCGATTCGACACCGACGACTGGGACGCCAAGCTCGATCTCCTCGTCGCCGACCCGGTCGCGGCCGTGTCGTTCACCTTCGGCTGCCCCAGCGCCACCGAAGTCGCGCGGCTGCGCGCCGCGGGCTCGGAAGTGTGGGTGACCGTCACGTCGGTCGCCGAGGCTCGCATCGCGGTCGACGCGGGCGCCGACGCGCTCATCGCCCAGGGCGCCGAGGCGGGCGGGCACCGCGCGACGTTCGTGGACCGCCCGGACGACGACGCGACCGACCCGCTCGGCCTGTTGGCGCTGCTGCAACTGCTCACCGCCGCCACCGACCTGCCCTTGGTGGCCACCGGCGGCCTGGCGACGGGCGCGGGCATCGCCGCGGCGCTCGCGGCGGGCGCCACCGCGGCGCAACTGGGCACCGTGTTCCTGCGCTGCCCCGAGGCGGGCACCAACCAGGTGCACCGCGCCGCCCTGGCCGCGGACACCCCCACCATGCTCACGCGCGCGTTCACCGGACGCCGGGCGCGCGGGCTGCGCAACCGATTCCTGGTGGAGCACACCGCGACCGCGCCGACGGGATACCCGGAGATCCACTACGCCACCGCCCCGCTGCGGGCCGCCGCACGAGCGGCGGGCAACTCCGATGAGGTCAACCTCTGGGCGGGTCAGACACACGCGCTGACACCGGAGCTACCCGCGGGCGAACTGGTCGCGACGCTGGCCGCGGCCGCGAAAACCGCTCTGGAGACAGCTCTTTCGCGCCGGATCCAGCATTGTTGACAACGAGTTTCGTTTAGACTCGAATGGCATCGCACGACGTCCAGCACTGGAGGAGAGCGCCATGTCCCTTGATGTCCCCACCGCACTACTCGAACGCGCCGAGCGCGGCGAGGTCGACGACGCCGACTTCGTCGAGGTCGTCCGCACCTCGCTGCCCTACGCGTGGGAAGTCGTGAGTCGGGTCGCCGGTGAACTGCGTTCCGGCACCGAGGAATACGCCGACAACACCATCGCACCGCCGGACGAGGTGGCCCGCGGACAACTGCTGCGCGCCATGGCCTCCGACGCCATTCGCGGTGGCCTGGAGCGGCACTTCGGCGTAAAGCTCGCCTTCCAGAACTGCCACCGGGTCGCCGCCTTCCCGCTCTCCGCGGTCGGCGGCGAGACCTACACCACCTTCATCGGCACCCGGGCCCAGCTGCTGAACCAGAACCCGGAACTGCGCAACTGCTGAGTAGCACGAGCTGAACACCCGGCGCGGCAAACCGTTTCGGCCCGCGCCGGGTTTTTCGTGTATGCGGCCGGGTGCGGCCGCGCGTCGCCACCGGCCACCGCGCTGCTGTTCGCGTAGGGTGAACCGCCATGAGCAGCAACGATCTTCGCGATGAGGTCGAAGTCCGGCTCGCACCGTGGCAGCAGCAGCTCGGGCCCGACCGCGCCGCCTACACCAATCACGTGCTGCGCGTCCTGACGCTGTGCGACCTGCTGGCCGCCGACCAGCAACCCCGGCCGAGCGCCCGCGAGGAGTTCCTGACCGCGGCCACCCTGCACGACATCGGCATCTGGTCGGCGGGCAGCTTCGACTATCTCGCCCCCTCCTGCGACCAGGCGCGCGCCTGGCTGGCGAGCATCGACCGCGACGACCTGAGCGAGCTGGTGGTGTCGATGATCGACCAGCACCACCGAGTCCGCCCGGCGGGCCCGCCGCACGATCCGGTCGAGATCTTCCGGCGCGCCGACGCGATCGACGTCGAGCTCGGCTTGCTCGGCCGGTTCGGCATCTCCCGCGGAACCTACCGCGAGCTGGCCAAGCGGTATCCGAACCGCGGCTTCCACCGCAGGCTCGTGCAGCTGGCCGCGCGGCGGTTGCGGACCCACCCCGCGTCACCACTGCCGATGCTGAAGTGGTGACGCGGGCGACCGGGTTCAGCCGAGTGTGGTGACCTCCAGGTCGCCGTCGGCGTACTGGCTGCGCAGCCGCTTCTTGTCGAACTTGCCCACGCTGGTCTTGGGGACCTCGGCGATGAATGTCCAGCGTTCGGGCAGCTGCCATTTCGCGAACTTGTCGGCCAGGAACTCGCGCAGTTCCTCGGGTTTCACCTCGGCGCCCTCGGCGAGCACGATCGCCACCAGCGGGCGCTCGTCCCACTTCTCGTCCGGCACGCCGATCACGGCGGCCTCGGCGACCGCGGGGTGCCCGATCACGGCGTTCTCCAGATCCACCGACGAGATCCACTCGCCGCCGGACTTGATCACGTCCTTGGAACGGTCCACCAGAGTGAGGTAGCCGTCCTGGCTGATCTTGCCCACGTCGCCGGTACGCAGCCAGCCGTCGTCGAACTTCTCCGGATCGACCGCCGTGCCGTCCGGCGAGTAATAGGAGCCGGTGATCCACGGACCGCGTACTTCCAGCTCACCCAGCGACACTCCGTCGTTGGCGACGACGCTGCCGTCGTCGGCGACCAGGCGCGCCTGGACACCGGCCGGGAAGCGGCCCTGGGTCACCCGGTAGGCCCACTTGTCCTCGTCGGTGAGCGCGGTGGCGGGCGGATGCGCGACGCTGCCCAGCGGCGAGGTCTCGGTCATGCCCCACGCGTGCAGTACCCGCACGCCGTGCTTGTCCTCGAAGGTGCGCATCATCGAGGGCGGCACGGCCGAGCCGCCCACCACGACCGCACGCAGGTGCGTGATGTCCTGCGGGTTGGCCGCCAGCCCGGCCAGCACGCCGCCCCAGATGGTGGGCACCGCGGCGGCGAAGCTGGGCTTCTGCGCGGCCATGCACTCCAGCAGCGGGCCCGGCTGCAAGAACCGGTCCGGCATCAGCAGATTCGACCCGGACATCAGCGCCGCGTACGGCAGGCCCCACGCGTTCGCGTGGAACAGCGGGACGATGGCCAGGATGGTGTCGGTGCCCAGTAGTCCCATCCCGTTGTTCGCGCCGACCTGCATGGCGTGCAGCCAGTTCGAGCGGTGCGAGTACACCACGCCCTTCGGATCGCCGGTGGTGCCGGAGGTGTAGCACATCGCGGCGGCGGAGCGCTCGTCGATCACCGGGAAGTCGTAGGTGTCCGGTTGCGCGCCGAGCAACTCGGTGTAGGAGTGCACCTGGATACCCTCGGGCGCGGTGAGCGTCGCCGCGTCGCCATTGACCACGATGACGTGGCGCACGGTCGTCAGGTGCGGCAGGATCTGCCCGAACAGCGGCACCAGTGTGCCGTCCACCAGCACCACCTGGTCCTCGGCATGATTCGCCACGTAGACGACCTGCTCGGGGAACAACCGGATGTTCAGCGCGTGCAGCACCGCGCCCATCGCGGGCACCGCGATGTAGGCGACCAGGTGCTCGTTGTTGTTCCACATGAACGTGCCGACCCGGTCGCCGACCCCGATGCCCAACGAGCGCAGCGCGTTCGCCAACCGCGCCGATTCGGCGCCGACCTCGCGGTAGGTCATGGTGCGCACGCCGGTCCCGGTCCAGGTGGACACGGTCGAATCGCCGGCGAACGTCGATGCGTAGCGCAGCAACGTCGCCAACGACAACGGCTCGTCCTGCATAGTGCTCAACATCGGAACTCCTTTTTCTTCGGTGACTTCCCGTCAGAAAGCCAAGTCGGTTTCGGCCACCTTCGGGGTCTCCGATGTGATCCCGTGCAGCAACCCGAGCCAGCGGGTCACTTGGGGGTACGGAATCGGTTTGCCACTGGTGAGCACGGCGCACGACAGCGCGCGTTCGGGATGGGCCCACGCCACGTTTTCGGTGAAGCCGAGATGGACGAAGGCGCGGCGGGTTTCGGGACTGGACAGGCTGAGCGCCCGGCCGCCGGGCATCGGACCGTACCCGGAGCGGAGGTTCGTGCCGCGTATCAGGTCGGATGCGTGGATGGTCCGATGCACAGCGCTGCGGTATAGCGGTCGCATTCGCTGCGGGATGCGCTCGGCATAACCGCGAGCGAGGCCTACCTCGGCCGGGTCCACTTCCGCGCCGATCGACGCGACGTCGCCCAGATTTTCCGGGATGTGACTACGTCGGGCCAGGTGGAGCAGCTTCGGAAGGGTCGGTACACGCACCAGCATGGTTCAGCACGCACCGACCATGAGCCACATCACACCGGCGATGCTACCCAACGGTAGGCCGCCCCGGGCAAGGCCGACCGGGGAATCCACACGCATCGATCCGAAGGCGGGCGCCCTCAGTTCCCGCTGGTCAGCTCGGTGCCGCCCCCTCGGTGGCGGACGCCGCGGGCTCTATCCGCCCCCGGCACCACGACTTTAGGTGGCGGACGCCCCGGAGTTCCCGCCATCCCCATCACCACGACTCTCGGTGGCGCACGCCCGAGGTTCCAACTGCCCCCGGCACCGCGACTCTCGATGGCAGACGCCCCGGGGTTCCCGCCAGCCCCGACTTTCGGCAGCGGACGCCCTAGGTTTCCCCTGTCCCTGGCACTGCGACTCTCGCAGGCAGATGCCCCGGGTCCAGCCAGTCCAGCATCGCGACTCGCGGCGGCGGGCGCGCTAGGTTCCAACCGCCCCGGCACCGCGACTCTCGGCGGCAGATGCCCCGGGCCCCAGCCATCCCAGAACCACGACTCCCGGCAGCGGAAGCCCTAGGTTCCCACTGCCCCCGGCACCGCTGCCTCGGTATGCGCCGGATAAGCGTGCACCACAGCCGTGTCCAGCTTGGGCATTACGTGGGTGAGGGTGTGCTGGGCCTCGTGCGCGACGCGATGCGCGTCCGCGAGCGTGATCGTCGGGGCGACATCCAGTTCGACGTCGGCGTGCAGGCGATGGCCGATCCATCGCATCCGCAGGCTGCGCACGCCCTGCACACCCGGCTCGGCGGCCAGCGCCCGCTCGGCCGCGGTGACCAGATCCGGCTCGACGGCGTCCATCAACCGGCGCAGCACGTCGCGGGCCGCGGTCCGCAGCACCGCGAGAATCGCGACGGTGATCAGCAGTCCGACGATCGGGTCGGCGAGCGGGAACCCCAGCGCCACCCCACCGGCACCGAGCAGGACGGCCAGCGAGGTGAACCCGTCGGTGCGCGCATGCAGGCCGTCGGCGACCAGTGCCGCCGAGCCGATCCGCCGTCCCACCCGGATCCGGTACAGCGCGACCGTCTCGTTGCCCAGGAACCCGACCAAGCCGGCCGCGGCAACCCAGCCCAGATGCTCGATCGGCACCGGATCGAGCAATCTGCGCACCGCCTCGTACCCGGCGATCAGCGCCGACAGGGCGATCATCGCGACGACGAAAAGGCCGGCCAGGTCCTCCGCCCGGCCGAATCCGTAGGTGTAGCGCCGGGTCGCGGCCTTGCGTCCGAGGGCGAACGCGATCCACAGCGGCACGGCGGTCAGCGCGTCGGAGAAGTTGTGCACGGTGTCCGCGGCCAGGGCGACCGAACCCGACGCGGCGACGATCACCAGTTGCAGCACCGCGGTGCACCCGAGCACGACCAGGCTGATCTTGACCGCCCGGATGCCGACCGCGCTCGCCTCCAGCGCGTCGTCCATGCTGTCGGCGGCGTCGTGGCTGTGCGGGACGAAGACCTCCCGCAGTGCACCGACCAACCCCGACCGATGCGGGTGATGGTGCCCGGCTTGGTGCTGATGATGGGGGTGATGGTGATGATGCCGGTGGGTCATGACGCACTCGCCCCGTCCCGGCTGGTGAGTTCACGCACCGCGCCCACGCCGCGGTGATGCGCCGGCACACCGGGCCCCGCGTGTTCGGCGTTGTGCACCGCGTCCACGACCAACTGCCGGATGTGCTCGTTCTCCAGGCGATAGAAGATCGTCGTCCCCGATCGGCGGGTGTTCACCAACCGTGCCATCCGCAGTTTGGCCAGATGCTGCGACACCGAAGGCGCGGGCTTGCCGACCTGCCCGGCCAGGTCGTTGACCGAAAGCTCGCGGTCGACGAGGGCCCAGAGCACTTGCACCCGGGTCGGGTCGGCGAGCATGCGGAACACCTCGACAACCAGTCCGACTTGATCCTCCGCGAGCGGCGGTCGCAATTCCTGGCTATCTGCATTCATACGCAGATATTAGAACAGGCGAAGGCCCCGCACCAGCGCTCCGGGCCGATGTGCCGGCGGCACCCCCTGCGTTGCCGCCGACACACCGGTCGACCCCGAATTCGAACATTCTTTGTCTTAGTCGAGTGTGGCGTCGGTGCGCCAGGCCGGCGGACCGATATCACCCGAATGAGACAAACCAATTCCGCAGGTACCGGCACGATTTCGGTTCATCTCCGAGAGAACTGCCGTGACCAGCATGAATGCTGGGGCACCGCAGGGAAGTTCACGCACAACTGTGCACACAGCTGCACGTGCACCACGCCGGATCCGGCGTCCTCGCGACTCCAGCACGCACTCGCGGCCGGGCGCCACGCCGCCACCGTCGGGACATTGTGCACCGAGCGGCCCGCATGCGCGGGAATCCTGTCCAGACCGTGACCTTCGACCGTCTCCACCGGTCGGTCATCGCGACGTCGCCGCGCGCCGGCCACCGCGTTCGCGTGACCGCCCACCGGCACGGACGAGCCGGTGGCGGCACCCGGTTAGGGTGAATCACGAGAACGTACGAGCGACCCGCGGAGTAGACGACATGCCAGTGGATCGAATGCTGCCCACCCCCGAGGCCCGGGATCTGCTGGAGCTGACCCGCGACATCGCCGACAAGCTACTCGAACCGCGCGTGGCCGAGTGCGAGAAGACCGGAATCTTTCCCGACGGCGTCTTCCCCGCTCTGGGCGCCGCAGGACTGCTCAGCCTGCCGTATCCGGAGGAATACGGCGGCGGCGCGCAGCCATACGAGGTGTACCTGCAGGTGCTCGAGGAGATCGCCGCCCGCTGGGCGGCCGTGGCCGTCGCCGTCAGCGTGCACAGCCTGTCCTGTCATCCGCTGTTCGCCTTCGGCACCGAGGAGCAGAAGCAGCGCTGGCTGTCCGGCATGCTCTCCGGCGAGACCATCGGCGCCTACAGCCTGTCCGAGCCGCACGCCGGTTCCGACGCGGCCGCACTGCGCTGCCGCGCCACCCCGGTGGAGGGCGGCTACCGGATCACCGGCGCCAAAGCCTGGATCACCAACGGTGGCCGCGCCGACTTCTACACCCTGTTCGCCCGCACCGGTGAAGGCTCCCGCGGCATCTCCTGCTTCCTGGTCCCCCGTGACACCGAGGGCCTCGGCTTCGGCAAACCCGAGGAGAAGATGGGCCTGCGCGCCGTGCCCACCACCACCGCCACCTACGACGACGCGTTCCTGCCCGCCGAACGCCGTGTCGGCGCCGAGGGACAGGGCCTCTCGATCGCCTTCAGCGCTTTGGACTCGGGCCGCCTCGGCATCGCCGCGGTCGCCACCGGCCTGGCGCAGCGCGCCCTCGACGAGGCGGTCGCCTACGCCAAGGAGCGCGAGGCGTTCGGCCGCCACATCATCGACCACCAGGGTCTCGGTTTCGTCCTCGCCGACATGGCCGCCGCCGTCGACTCCGCGCGCGCCACCTACCTCGACGCCGCCCGCCGCCGCGACGCGGGGCTGCCGTACTCGCGCCAGGCCAGCGTGGCCAAACTCGTCGCCACCGACGCCGCCATGAAGGTCACCACCGACGCGGTCCAGGTCTTCGGCGGCTACGGCTATACCCAGGATTTCCCAGTCGAGCGCTACATGCGCGAGGCCAAGGTGATGCAGATCTTCGAGGGCACCAACCAGATCCAGCGCTTGGTCATCGCGCGTCAGCTCGCGGACAGCTGACGCCTCCTGGCGTGGCCGAAAATACCGATTGAATGACCGCGGATGTCTTCGGACCTGCGGATACTCTTCCGTACCCTCAAAGCATGACAACGCCGTCCATCATCATCATCGGAGCCGGATTCGGCGGGCTCGGCATGGCGCTGGAGCTGCGGCGGGCCGGGTTGGACAACTTCACCATCCTGGAGCGGGCCACCGACCTCGGCGGCGTCTGGCGGGAGAACACCTACCCCGGCGCGGCCTGTGACGTACCCTCCCCGCTGTACTCCTGGTCCTACGAGCCGAAATCCGATTGGCCCCGGCGTTTCTCCGAACAGCGCGACATCCACGGGTACATGCAGGGCGTCGCCGACAAGCACGGCCTGCGGCGCTTCATCCGATTCGGCACCGAGGTGCTCGACGCCGAGTTCGACGAGCAAACCGGCCAGTGGATCGTGCGCACGGCCGACGGTGCGCAACTGACCGCGGACATCCTCATCCCGGCGGTCGGCCAGCTCTCGCGCCCCGCGTTGCCCAACATTCCCGGCATCGACACCTTCGCCGGTCCCGCGTTCCACTCCGCCGAGTGGAACCACGACGTCGACCTGGCCGGCAAGCGCATCGCCTGCATCGGCACCGGAGCCAGCGCGATCCAATACATCCCGCGTATACAGCCGGCCGCCGCCCATCTCACGCTGTTCCAGCGCTCCGCGGCCTGGGTGCTACCGAAGGCCGACGTCCAGTACAGCCCCCTGCACCACGCGCTGTTCAAGTACTTCCCGCCCAGCCGCCTCGCCGAGCGCTTCGCCATCTGGTCGTTCTTCGAGGTGCTCGCCCTGGCGCTGACCGACATCCCGGGAATCAAGGCGCCGGTGATCGCGCTGGCCGACCGGCACCGGGCCAAGCAGATCCCCGACGCCGAATTGCGCGCGAAACTGACACCCGACTACGCGGCCGGATGCAAGCGCGGCCTGTTCTCCAACGAGTACTTCCCGGCGCTGGCGCAGCCGAACGTCACCGTGGAGACCACCGCCATCGAGGCGATCACCCCGACCGGGATCCGCACCGCCGACGGCGTCGAGCACGAGGTGGACGTCATCATCTACGGCACCGGCTTCAAGGGCACCGAGTTCCTCGCGCCGATGAACATCTACGGCCTCGGCGGGCGCAAGCTGGCCGACGTGTGGGCCGACGAAGGCGCCCGCGCCTACCTCGGCCTCTCCGTGCCCCAGTTCCCGAACCTGTTCATGATGTACGGCCCGAACACCAACGTCGGCTCCGGCTCGATCATCTACATGCTCGAATCCCAGGCCCGCTACATCCGCCAGGTCGTGCGGTACCTGACCGACCGCCCCGGCCGCTACCTCGCCGCCCGCGCCACCACCGAACAGCGCTGGGACGACTGGCTGCAGAACCGGTTGAAGGACACCCCCTGGAACTTCTGCTCCAGCTGGTACCGCAACGCCTCCGGCCGGATCACCAACAACTGGCCCGGCGCCACCGTCCTCTACCGCTGGAAGACAAGGAATTTCGACCCCGCCGACTACGACGAGGCGCAAGCGCCCGCCGCACACTGACCTCGCGCTCAGCCAGACCTCAGCTAGCCGCCAGTAAACTGGCGTTGTCCGAGGTCGAGCGGAAGAGGTACCCATGTCATGGCTGCTGATCGCCTTATTACTTGTAGCGCTGATCGCCGTACTGGTCTGGCAGATACGACTTAGCAAACAGCGCGGAGCCATCGAGTTGGCCGACGCTCTCGCCGACGCCCGGCAAGTGAACGAACGGCTGGGCGGTCAGGTCTACAGCCTCTCCGGTAGCAACGACGCCGCCGTCCAAGCGCTCGCCGACGCTTCCGAACGGCATCTCGCGGCCGGCTCCCAACTCGATCAGGCCCGCACGCCCACCCAGGCGCGGCTGGCAAAACAGACCGCGCTGGAAGGGCTCTACTACATCAGGGCCGCGCGGACCGCCATGAACATGGACCCCGGCCCCGCGATCGCGGCCCTCGACGGCCAGGACACCGCGGGGCAGGTCACCGAGAAGCGCGTCGTCGAATACGAGGGCAGGCAGATCGCGGCCGCACCCGGCCCTTCCTCGTCGACACCCAACTACTACCCCGGCGGCCGAGTGGCCGGGCGCCCCGTCCCCGCGGGCTGGTACTCCGAGCCCTGGTGGAAGCCCGCGATGGTCGCCGGCGCCTGGGGCATCGGCTCGGCCCTGCTCTTCACCTCCCTGTTCGCCGGGATGTCCGGAGTCGGCTACGACGCGCAAGGCTTCGAGAGCGGCTACGGCGAGGGTTTCCAGGACGGATCCGCCGCGGACGGCGGCGGCTACGACCCCGGATCCAACGAGGGTGGCGACTACTCCGGCGGCTTCGACGGCGGAGGCGGCT
Organism: Nocardia abscessus NBRC 100374; assembly: GCF_000308455.1. Lineage (GTDB taxonomy): Bacteria > Actinomycetota > Actinomycetes > Mycobacteriales > Mycobacteriaceae > Nocardia > Nocardia abscessus. The sequence continues at coordinate 16,848 of NZ_BAFP01000132.1, forward strand.
TCGACGGCGGAGGCGGCTTCGACGGCGGAGGCTTCTGATCCCTTCGTAACACCCTCAGGACAGCGATGCGGTCTCCGGACCCGTTACCCGGTAGACTGCGAACGTCCCGGGCGGGCCCGAGCCCACCCAAGCACGCCTTCGTAGCTCAGGGGATAGAGCACCGCTCTCCTAAAGCGGGTGTCGCAGGTTCGAATCCTGCCGAGGGCACTTGAAACATGGGCAACTTTTTGCGTTGTTGTCCCGCTTGCCCTGTTGTGCTGCGCATTGGTCTGGTCTAGGGCCGTATCCGACCCATGAAATAAGCGACGCGCTCGCCGAACTGAGCCGATACGCTCCATCCACCAACGGCAACAGTCACCAGCCGCAGGTCGCAGCCACCATGGTCGCGGCCGCCCTCCGGGCGATGAGTGAGGCGAATTCTTTCAGCTCTGTCGGAACACCTCCCTACCCGAGCATCGAGCCCGAGCTGAAAAGTTGGCGATCCCGAGCCCGGTGGATGCTCGAGGTCGGGAGAGAGCTGTCCAAGCTCGGAGTCATGGCACAGAAAGGTGCTCTCCACTATGACTTCTCCGCACGATGTTCACATTTCAGTTCTGGACACGGTCCCCATCACACAGGAGATGAACGCCGGGATGGCGCTGCGTAACGCTGTCGACTTGGCACAGTTCGTCGACGACCTCGGCTACAACCGATATTGGGTTCCTGAGCATCACGGAATGCCAGGCGTGGCCAGTGCAGCGCCGGCCGTCGTCAGCGAACGCGTCGCCTCGGTAACACGGCGGATCCGGGTTGGCGCTGGTGGAGTCATGCTACCCAACCACGCTCCTATCGTCGTAGCAGAACAATTCGGCACGTTGGAGGCTTTCCATCCAGGCCGTATCGACCTCGGACTTGGGCGCGCTTTGGGCGGGCCTCGTGAGATCACCGACCGCGTGCGCAGCGAGTCGGATCGCACAGCCAAACCGTTCCAAGATCAGGTCCGAGAACTGCTCGCGCTGTTCGACGCAGCTGACGGCGACGGCCGAATAGCTGCAGTGCCTGCTGAAGGCAGCAGACCTGAAATCTGGATGCTCGGTAGCAGCGACTACACCGCTCGAATCGCAGGCGGCCTCGGCCTGCCCTTCGCAGCTGCCCACCATCTGAAGCCGAGCAACACCATCGAAGCAGTCCGGGCCTACTTACGAACTTTCCAGCCTTCATCTCTATGTCCGAATCCACAGATCATGATCAGTGTCGCGGTTATCGTTGCCGACAGTGATGAGCAAGCCCAGTGGCTGGCCGGATCGCTGCGGATGAAGATCGCCCAACGACGGCAGGGGCACCCGATACGCCTACCCAGCCCGCAAACCGCTGAAACACACGGGCATTCGACAAACCGGCATACCGATGACAACTTGACCGGCGTCTTCGTCGGAGAGACCGCAACTGTACTCAAGGAATTACAGGCACTTATTCACGCGACTGGCGCTACCGAACTCTTGGTCAAGACCGACCTGTACGAGCCGGACGATCGACACCGCTCCTACGAACTGCTGATAAACAACAAGCACCAGCCTTTAACGATCAAGCCATCGACTTCACCGGGACGTCCCTGATTTCCATCCCAAGCCCGAACCGACGAGTGCGCGGGCCAGGGAACAAGAAATCTCGCGAAATCGCACTCCTGTTCGGCACACCAATGAATTAGCCCGGGACCTGCCGCAGATCGTGAGCGCAGTCAACTCGAGCGCGTGACGGGATACTAAGACGGTCTTGTCACGCGACAACCACTTCCGATATCTCGTAGGCACGCTCGGAGCCGTTCCCCATGAGGCAGGAACATCCGACATACCAGTTCATCGTGGCCGGGCCCGGCGTGCCGATTCTGGCAGCGATCACCAACCGGACCGACAACACTCCGGCCCTGGCAATTACGATGCACCCCGGAGGAGATGAACGGGGATCGAATGGCTTTGGACATCGTCGTACAGGACATCAACCATGCCGAGATCCACCGCTTCGGTGACGATGCGGACGAAACGCTGTTCAGGCTGTGCGCCGCGCAGCCCGAAACCACTTTGGTACGGGGCATCTACCGGTACGGCGACACCATGTTCAACCGGTACCAGCTCGGCTTGATCCTGGATCAGATCGAGGAGATCGAGGCACGGACCGATGCCGAGCGGCAGGCGGTCGACCTGCTGAAGCGGGCATTGTCGATCGCGCTCCGCGCCAACGGATATCTCCTGTTCGTCGGCGACTGACGGGGAGGACTGGTCAGGTAGCAGGCGAGCACGCAGCGTGAGCGACGGATCGCTGCCCGCTGAGCCGAGGTCGGGGCCAGCGATGCGTGCCGGTACCGTGCCGTTACACGATCTGTGGGCTGCTGGGGGAAGCGAATGACGAAAGAGGTTGGCGGGAAGCGGTTCCGGACGCCCGAGGACGCGCAGAAGCCGAGCAGGCAGTTGATTGCCGAGGCGATGGCGGCGTTCGCCGAGTTCGATAAACGTGCGGGGCGTCACCGCGATCGCTACCACGAGGAGGAGTCGGTTCCGCCTGGTGCGGGTGCGCTGGCGGTAATGCCACGCCGGGTGTATGGCGACCGCTCGGTGGACCAGTGGCCGGATAGTGCGGAGGAGCAGGCTGCACTGCAGGTTCGCGCCGAATCCGAGCGCCGCCTCCAGCACCGGATTCGAATCGCTCTGCAGTGGGCCGATATACCAGCGGCGATGCGCGCCGGATACGGCGAGGCCGGTGTATTGGAACTCGCTCGGCGGAACGCGTCTTTCGCCGAGGATGTCGACGACCTCGCCGACCACCTCAATGCGGCCGGGCTTCCGGCACGGCCGGGCGCGGTCTGGGACCGGCGCGCAGTGAGCGAAGCCATCGGGCTGCTGTGGCCGCAGGAGCGGGCCGGCGCGTGGCCGCGCGGAGAATTGGGCATGTACCCGGGCTACCTAGGCCCGTTACGCGACAGCCGGGTTTCATCACCCAGTCTCGGTGACCGCACCACCGGGCGGCCAATTCCGGTGCATGCGTTGTGGCGCGCGGTGGCCTGCCGGGTGGCCGGATAGCGGGGACGGCCTCAGAGGGTTGCAGTGCCCGGATTGCCTGACCGCCGGCGGGAGTACCGGCACCCGCGACACCGAGCACAGCATTATCGACTTGCATTGGATGATGGACCGATTCGCGCCCCGCCCGGTGGGCCCGTGTTACACGTGCGGCGCTGCGCGTGAGCTGATACCGCGCGGCTCCAGCGGCCCGGATCGGGTGCTGTACTGGACTTGCACGCTTGGGGACGCTCTGCGCCGCGACGAGCATTTCATGACGTCACTCGAACGCGCGGAGTGGGAATCGACGGCCGCCCACTATGCGTACTGGCTGGCCGTCGACATGCTCCGCCTGGCGTACTACAGCGGTGAGGTCACAGACCTTCCGTTCGGCGCCACCTATGTCGCCCGCGACGGTAGCGATGAACGGTGGGTCTACCGTCCGGGCGGCTGGGAACGGCGGGACGGCGACACCGCTACCGCCGCGGGTCGATAACGTCGCGATCGCTCGATCAGCGGAATTACCGTGAGTTCGCTGATGATCGGTGTCGATCCGTCGCCCATGCGGGCAGAGACTCGCGCGCCGCCAGCCACCCCTCCGGTATTCCGCGTGTCGCGCCTCGGCAGGCGATCCCGGTATGCGCTGCCACGATTCCACCGACAATCGCGGCCGTGGTGTCCACATCCCCTCCCGCTTCGACACACGCGGTGACGGCAGCCGGATAGTCGCCGAGGAAGCTCGCAGCCGCCCACAGCGTGAACGGCACCGTATCCTGCGCGCTGACTTGGGCGCCGTTGCCGAGTTCGTAGGCAGCTTCGGCCGCGGATCGACGGAGTAATTTTCGAGCGCGGCGGACACCTTCCGCAGTCCGACCATCGACCAGATACGGCTCCACCGCGTCCAGTAATTCATCGGGCGCACAATCTTTTCCACGTGCCGCTGCGGCGTAGCTGGCAGCGACGGCAACCGCCATGGCGCCAACGATCGCTTCCGGATGCCGATGGGTGACCTCGGCGGAAAGCGCAGCCTGCGCCGCTGCTCGATCCAGATCTCCGGCGAAATACGCCCCCAGGGGAGCGACTCGCATCGCAGCACCGTTTCCCCACGATCCGCGGCCGTTGAAAACAGCACCTGCTGCGTCGACCCAGGGACGGCCGTCGCGAATCTCGTGCAGCACAACGACTGTGCCCGCACCGTAGCCACGGTAGGGCTCACATCGATCAGCGAACACGGCCGCGAGCACGTCGCGGTCGATATGGCCACGGTCGCGGACTTCCGCATACACCGAACAGGCCATCTCGGTGTCGTCGGTCCATCGCCACGGGGGCGCTGGCGGTCGCCCGGCGCGAAGGTCGGGTACGGAGCGACCGGGAACAAAGAACTGTGCACCCAGCGCATCACCAACGGACAAACCCTCGAGGCTGTCATACGCGGTATCAGTGTTCGGCATGCTCAGACGATCCTGCCAACAAAAAGGCATCTACCGCAACACTCACGGAGGGCACATCGAAGAGGGGAACGAACACCGGGTAGTAGGACCGCCCACGCCGAACAACCCGTCCAGCCCAGGCAATGCCGTCGCCCCCGAGTCCTTCGATCCATGACGCCAGACTTCACCGGCCTCGCTGCAACACTATCCTTACTCCACCTGGCCTGTGTCTTGCCGATGATGTGGGCTTCGGGACTACCGCGGGCTTGGTTGACATCCGATCAGGGATGCCTCCGGTCCGCAGTGGACATCCGATATCACACCGCAGTCTGATTCCATCTCATACCAGGGGATTACGGGTAACGAGAATCCGGCCGATAGCTTCGGGGTATCGAAATCGGCGCCCGCTCCGACATCGACCGGCCGGCATCGTCGACGGACGGAGATGGCGTCTGGCGACTCAACTCTCAGGAAGATCTATGACGACATCTGCCTTGGTCCCCGAGTCATCTCCACGGTCACCGCAGCGCGGCGCCGACGGTGACTACGCCCGTCTGTTACGCCGGATCTCCGACGCGGGGCTGATGAACCGGCGTCCCGTCTACTACGCCGTCCGGCTCAGCCTCGTCGGGGCCGCGTTCGTAGCCGGCTGGGCGGCGTTCGTCCTCGTCGGCGATTCGTGGTGGACGCTGCTGGTCGCGGGGTTCATGGCCGTGTCGTTCGCGCAAATCGCACTCGTCATGCACGATGTCGCACACCGCCAAGTCTTCCGGTTACGGCGGCGGACGGAGCTCGTGGGACGACTCGTCGGCAACGCCGGCATCGGCCTGGGCTACGGCTGGTGGCAGGACAAGCACACCCGGCATCACGCCAACCCGAACCACGAGGAACTCGATCCCGATGTCGCGCCCGACATTCTGGTCTGGTCACAACAGCAGGCACGGTCCAGCCGCGGTCTGGCTCGTCTCATCGGGAGGGCGCAGGCGTTCCTGTTCTTCCCCCTCCTGTTGCTGGAGGGCCTGAACCTCCATGTGGCCGGCGTACGGGCGCTCAGGAATCGATCGGTCAAACACCGCGGGTTGGAGGGCGCACTGCTGTTCGGCCACTTCGCCGCCTACCTGGCCGCACTGTTCGCGGTTCTGCCCGCCGACAAAGCCTTCGCGTTCCTTGCTGTCCACCAGGGCCTCTTCGGCCTGTACATGGGCTGCATCTTCGCCCCGAACCACAAGGGCATGCCGACCTTGACCGGCGACGACCGCCCCGACTACCTCCGCCGCCAGGTGCTGACCTCCCGGAACGTGCGGGGTGGCGCGTTGACCGACTTCGCGCTCGGCGGGCTGAACTATCAGATCGAGCACCATTTGTTCCCGAGCATGCCGACACCGAACCTGCGTCACGCCCAGGTGATCGTCCGCGACTACTGCACCGAAATCGGCGTGCCCTACCACGAAACCGGGTTGATCTCCTCTTACCGCGAGGCGCTGAGACACCTGCACCACGTCGGCGCTCCCCTGCGCACTCCCGATCGAGACCCGGGTGCCGGAGTGCCACAACGCAATCGCTGAACACAAGCTGAGCATCACGACGCCCCGGACACACCGGGGCCGCTCCGCTCTGCGGCCCCGGTCATGTTCGTATGCTCGAAGGCGTACTCGTATCCCTCAACACGACGGACCGCGCTGGTCAGGTCGCCCGGGTACAGCCGCGGTGAGGCCGAGATCCAGCCGCACGAGACGAAATCGACCCGCCCTAGAACCGGTACCGGCGTCAGCCGGACGCACCCACCACTTCTACCCCGTGGATCCGGGCGGCCTTCTGCATCCCGTCATCCAGGGTCATCAGTGGATAGGCGAGGCGCTGGGCAAGGGCGATATACCAGGCATCCGCGTACGTGGCGTTATCGATCAATCCCACAGCGGAAACCGAATCGACCGGTTCGCGGATTCGCTCCACGGGGTGCTTGCTGAACGCATCGATCAATGCGCGCGCCTGCTCGAGTTCCAGTTCGCCGCGACGCGCCAACCGGATCAGCGCGGAGCCGACTTCGAAGTCGACATGTGGCGGGGAAACACACCCGGCTATGCGGATCCGGTCCGCATAGCCGGACGGCAGAGCCCCGCGCAGCAGATCGACCCAGACCGAGGCATCGACGACGATCACTCTTCGCCCCGGTCGTAACCGTCCCGAATTTCACGCACCGCTTCGGCTCCGGACACCGTCGCCCGGCCAGTGATACCCAACCGCTGCTGCGTCTGCTTCAACTCTTCGTCCCATGTGGCGATAGCCCGCCGCTGCAGTTCCCGCCGGACATCTGCTGCCATCAGGTCCCGCAGATACGCCGACACCGACTTGTGCTCGGCACTGGCTTTCTCCGCGATCACCGCGGCCACTTCGTCGGGGACGTCTCGCACCTGAACCGTCGCCATCGGACACCCTCCTTCGCATGACCTACATACATGCAGTACTTCATGCACAGAATAGCATGCATTGAGGGTGGAGGGCGGCTGACCGGCGGGGAAGCCGGCAACAGCATCTCCACGTCGGCAACATCCATGATCCGGTTCAGCTCCAGCGGGCCGAGGTGATCCCGGCCGGGCACGATCACCGCATCGGCACCGGCGTCGCGTGCCTGGTCTGCCGCGGGCAACACCGAGTGCTCATCCGGGCCACACGATGCGATGGCCGAGACGCCGCGCGAACCGGCGCACCTCAGCCCGACCCCACTCGGGCACGGTGCATACCTCGGAGTCGATCCATCCGAATGCGGTCGACCGCATCGTGTTCCCCCGCCCTCGCTGGTGCTGGCTTGCGCCCGCCGCCGGGAACCGGTGCGCCTGGCTGGTTTCGGTACCCGACGACGAGGCGATCAGACCGGATGCGCGCGCTTTTTCGGCCTGCACCCGTCTTGCAGTTCACAACCGTATACACCGAACGACAACGCACGGTTACCGTGGGGCTCATGGACTCCGGCGCGGAGAACGTCACAGGTGAGCGGCTGCGCGATGCGCGGGAGGCGGCGGGGCTCAGCATTTCCGCGATGGCCGCGCGCACGCACTACAGCAAGGCGCTACTCGGGATGCTGGAGACCGGGCAGCGCACCGTCAGGCCGGAGCACGTCCAGGCATACATCGATGCCCTGGGGATCGGATCGGCGCTGTTCATCGAACCGGCGGACGGCGAACGAGCTGCGGGCGAATGGATTCAGCGGGCGGCGGCGTCGGATATAGGCGGGGACACCCTGGAGCGTCTGGAGTTGGCCGTGGACGACTTGGCGGCGGGCTACCCGACCACTCCGCCCGGCGAATTGCTCGTGCGCATCCGTCGGCATCTCGGCTACGCCGGACGCCTCATGGACTCCCGCAAGACACTGGCGCAACACCGCCGCCTACTGGTTACGGTCGGCTGGCTATCGCTGCTGGCCAGCACATGCCATATCGACCTGCGCGAGACCTCCGCCGCAGCGGCACGCGGGCACCTGGCGTGGAAGCTGGCAGACGAAGCGGGGCACCGCGAGATAGCGGCGTGGTGCCTGGAGACACGGGCGTGGCAGCAACTCACGGACGGCGCGTTCATCGAAGCGGCCGAACTGTCCCGCGCCGCACAGTCCCTCGCTCCCAAGGACAGTTCGGCGTTCATCCAGGCCACCGCTCAAGAGGGCCGCGCGCTGGCACGGCTCGGGGACAGCAAGGGCACATACGGGGCGCTGCGCAGAGTCGCGCGCCTGGTGTCCGGGCTGAGCACGCCCGACCGGCCGGAACACCATTTCCGATACGACCCGGCCAAGTCGGCCGCCTACGTGGCTACTACGTTGTCCTGGCTCGGTGATCCGGCGGCCGAGTCCTACGCCCGGCACGTCCTGGCGGATCTGGCGGGGGCTGCGTCCGTCCGGCCGCGCCGTATCGCCTCGGCGAATCTGGACCTGGGCCTGGCCCTGGTGGCGGCCGACAAGCCGGACGAAGCGGCCCGCGTTGCGCTGGCGGCGGTGGAGTCCGGGCGTCTGGTCCCGTCGAACTACTGGCGTGTGTCCGAAGTGGTCTCGGGGATAGAGGGCCGGGGCGCACCGGACGCGGCCATGGTGCGCGAAGCGTTCCGCGACACCTACCGGGCGTAGCGGCCGAATGTCGGGCCGTGGGCATGAATCCACGGTCCAGTTTTGCCGCGAACCTTCCGCAGGTGGAATGCAACCAGTTCTGTTGGCACGCAACGACTACTGTCCTCGGTATGCGGTTGGCGGTCTTGGTAGGGGTGGTGCTGATGGTCAGCGCGTGCTCGCAGAGCATGCCGGGTAATGCACGGCCTGCGGCGGGTCCGGCGCCGGCGACCAGTTCAACGGCGCAGGCACCAGAAAATGGGTTGCAAGATCGGATCACGTGGGTCCGGCAAGGGACGCCGGTCGATCTCGCGCCCTATCACTCCGTCGCGACTGAAGGTGGTCCGGTGACCGATCTGGCGACCGATATCGCGTTCGTCAGCCCGACCCACAAGATCAGCTGCATCACCGGCGTCCAGTTCGACTTCGACGGGTTCGACTGCATGGTCGAGCTGAAGGAACCGGCGCCAGCGCCGGGTGAGGGCTACGGGCAGTGGTTCGGCGGGTACGTGACCTACTCCGGGCAGCGGTTGACGGTGGGCCAATTCCGGGGTGACCCAGGACTTTTCATCAACGGCGAGGGCCCCACATTGCCGTACGACAGCACCGTCACCTTCGGCGAATACCTCTGCCGCCTCGCGACAACCGGCCTCACCTGCGTGAATCCCGCCCAGCGCACCGGCGTGCAGCTGAGCAGCGAAGGCGTCGTTCCGCTCGGCTGCCTGCGCGAACTACCGGAAGCCGAGCGCGAACCGGCCGTCGGCCGCGCTTACGCCTGCTGAGCCGGAGCACCCGGAAACGATGTGCCTCATGTTTGCGCATCTGCGTAGCACTCGCGCCACGCCCCCGGAAAACGCGAACGGCGCCGCTCCCGAAGGAGCGGCGCCGTTACCAGCGATTCAGCGAATCACTTGATGATCTTCGTGACGCGACCGGCGCCGACGGTGCGGCCACCCTCGCGGATCGCGAAGCGCAGACCCTCGTCCATGGCGACCGGCTGGATCAGCTTGACGAGCATCTCGGTGTTGTCACCGGGCATGACCATCTCGGTGCCCTCGGGCAGGGTCACAACGCCCGTCACGTCAGTCGTACGGAAGTAGAACTGCGGACGGTAGTTGTTGAAGAACGGGGTGTGGCGGCCGCCCTCGTCCTTCGACAGGATGTACGCCTGGCCCTCGAACTCGGTGTGCGGGGTGGTGGTGCCCGGCTTCACGACGACCTGGCCGCGCTCCACGTCCTCACGCTTGATACCACGAACCAGCAGACCGACGTTGTCGCCCGCCTGGCCCTGGTCGAGCAGCTTGCGGAACATCTCGATACCGGTGACCGTGGTCTTGGTCTTGTCCGGACGGATGCCGACGATCTCGACTTCCTCGTTCACGTTGATCACGCCACGCTCGACGCGACCGGTGACGACGGTGCCACGACCGGTGATGGTGAACACGTCCTCGACCGGCATCAGGAACGGCTTGTCGGTCTCACGCACCGGGTCCGGGATGGACTCGTCGACCGCGGCCATCAGCTCCAGCACCGACTCCGACCACTTCGGGTCGCCCTCGAGCGCCTTCAGACCGGAGACCCGCACGACCGGCGCGTCCTCGTCGAACTCCTGCGAGGCCAGCAGCTCGCGGACCTCCATCTCGACGAGCTCGAGGATTTCCTCGTCGTCGACCATGTCGGCCTTGTTCAGCGCGACCAGGATGTAGGGCACGCCGACCTGACGGGCGAGCAGCACGTGCTCACGGGTCTGCGGCATCGGGCCGTCGGTGGCCGCGACCACGAGGATGGCGCCGTCCATCTGCGCCGCACCGGTGATCATGTTCTTGATGTAGTCGGCGTGACCCGGCGCGTCGACGTGCGCGTAGTGGCGCTTCTCGGTCTGGTACTCGACGTGGGAGATGTTGATCGTGATACCACGAGCCTTCTCCTCCGGCGCCTTGTCGATCTGATCGAACGCGAAGCTCTCGTTCAGATCCGGGTACTTGTCAGCCAGCACCTTGGTGATCGCCGCGGTCAGCGTGGTCTTGCCGTGGTCGACGTGACCGATGGTGCCGATGTTGACGTGCGGCTTCGTCCGCTCGAACTTCGCCTTCGCCACTTTTTTGTCCTCCTGGACTTGTTGGTGCGTGCAGTTGCAGCAGTGCGGTTACTTGAAAGGGGTCGTACTGACGCCCGGCTGTCGGGGCAAGTGTGGCCACTCGCCCCGACGGTGTCACTCGCCGGTCGCCTTGGCGATGATCTCCTTCGACACGTTGGCCGGAACCTCCGCGTACGAGTCGAACACCATGGAGTAGTTCGCCCGGCCCTGGGTCTTCGACCGCAGGTCGCCGATGTAACCGAACATCTCCGAGAGCGGAACCAGCGCCTTGACGACACGGGCACCACTGCGTTCCTCCATGGCCTGGATCTGACCACGGCGGGAGTTCAGGTCGCCGATCACATCGCCCATGTAGTCCTCGGGCGTGGTGACCTCGACCGCCATCAGCGGCTCGAGGATCACCGGACCGGCCTTGCGAGCCGCTTCCTTGAGCGCCTGCGCGCCCGCGATCTTGAACGCCATTTCCGACGAGTCGACGTCGTGGTAGGCGCCGTCGAGCAGCGTGACCTTCATGTTGACCAGCGGGTAGCCGGCGAGCACACCGTACTGCATGGCGTCCTGGGCACCGGCGTCCACCGAAGGGATGTATTCCTTCGGCACGCGGCCACCGGTGACCTTGTTCTCGAACTCGTAGTGCGCGCCGTCCTCGCCGACGAACGGCTCGAGGGCGATGATCACCTTCGCGAACTGGCCGGAACCACCGGTCTGCTTCTTGTGCGTGAACTCGAGCTTCTCGACCCGCTTGGTGATCGTCTCGCGGTAGGCCACCTGCGGCTTACCGACGTTCGCCTCGACCTTGAACTCGCGCCGCATGCGGTCGACGAGGATGTCGAGGTGCAGCTCGCCCATGCCGCCGATGACGGTCTGGCCGGTCTCCTGGTCGAGCTTGACCGAGAAGGTCGGGTCCTCTTCCGACAGGCGCTGGATCGCGGTGCCCAGCTTCTCCTGGTCGGACTTGGTCTTCGGCTCGATGGAGACCTCGATGACCGGGTCCGGGAAGGTCATGGACTCGAGCACGATCTGGTTCTGCGGGTCGCACAGGGTGTCACCGGTGGTGGTGTCCTTGAGGCCGATAACCGCGTAGATGTGGCCCGCCGAGGCCGCGCCGACCGGGTTCTCCTTGTTGGAGTGCATCTGGAACAGCTTGCCCAGACGCTCCTTCTTGCCCTTGGTCGAGTTGATGACCTGGGCGCCGGAGTCGACCTTGCCGGAGTACACGCGGACGTAGGTCAGCTTGCCGAAGAACGGGTGCACCGCGATCTTGAACGCCAGGGCCGCGAAGGGCTCGTCGGCGCTCGGCTTGCGGGTGAGCAGCTCCTCTTCCTTGCCGGGCACGTGGCCGGTGGTGGCCTCCACGTCCAGCGGCGAGGGCAGGTAGTCGATGACCGCGTCCAGCATGGGCTGCACGCCCTTGTTCTTGAACGCCGAGCCACACAGCACGGGGTAGAGCTCGGAGGTCACCGTCAGCTTGCGGATGGCGCCCTTGATCTCATCGATGGTCAGCTCTTCGCCGCCGAAGAACTTCTCCAGCAGCGCCTCGTCCGACTCGGCGACGGTCTCCAGCAGTTCCTGGCGGTACTGCTCGGCCTTGTCCTTCAGGTCGTCCGGGATCTCCACGACCTCGTACTGCTCACCGAGCTTGGTCTCGCCACGCCACACCTTGGCGTTGTACTCGACCAGGTCGATGATGCCCTCGAAGGTGTCCTCCGCGCCGATCGGCAGCTGGATGACCAGCGGCTTGGCGCCGAGGCGGTCCTTGATGGTCTGCACGGTGAAGTAGAAGTCCGCACCGAGCTTGTCCATCTTGTTGACGAAGCAGATCCGCGGCACGTCGTACTTGTCCGCCTGACGCCACACCTGCTCGGACTGCGGCTCGACGCCTTCCTTGCCGTCGAACACCGCGACGGCGCCATCGAGCACGCGCAGCGACCGCTCCACCTCCACGGTGAAGTCGACGTGCCCGGGGGTGTCGATGATGTTGATCTGGTTGTCTTTCCAGAAGCACGTGGTAGCCGCGGAGGTGATGGTGATACCACGCTCCTGCTCCTGCTCCATCCAGTCCATCGTGGCAGCGCCGTCGTGGACCTCACCGATCTTGTACGTGATGCCGGTGTAGAAGAGGATGCGTTCGGTTGTGGTCGTCTTGCCCGCATCGATGTGGGCCATGATGCCGATGTTGCGGACCTTGTTCAGGTCGGTGAGCACGTCCTGTGCCACGGAAATCTTCCCCGCTCGTAGCTAGTTGGGATTATCGGGGACGACCCTGTGGTCGCCTCTATGTCAACGCCGGAAGCGGCCGGTGAGTGCCGCGTTCCGGCTGTGCCTCCCGACCCAGACGACGGGCCGGGCAGACGTCACCAGCGGTAGTGCGCGAAGGCCCGGTTGGACTCGGCCATCTTGTGGGTGTCCTCGCGGCGCTTGACCGAGGCGCCGAGGCCGTTGCTGGCGTCGAGCAGTTCGTTGGCCAGGCGCTCGATCATGGTCTTCTCCCGGCGCGCACGCGAGTAGTTGACCAGCCAGCGCAGCGCCAGGGTGTTCGAGCGGCCCGGACGGACCTCGACCGGCACCTGGTAGGTGGCGCCACCGACGCGACGCGGCTTGACCTCGAGTGCGGGCTTGACGTTGTCCAGCGCGCGCTTGAGGGTGACGACCGGGTCGGTGCCGGTCTTCTCGCGCGCCTGCTCCAGCGCACCGTAGACGATGCGCTCGGCGGTGGACTTCTTGCCGTCCAGCAGGATCTTGTTGACCAGCTGAGTAACCAGCGGCGAACCGTAGACCGGGTCGTTGATCAGCGGACGCTTGGGTGCGGGGCCCTTGCGTGGCATATCAGCTCTTCTCCTTCTTGGCGCCGTAACGGCTGCGGGCCTGCTTGCGGTTCTTCACACCCTGGGTGTCGAGGGAGCCACGGATGATCTTGTAGCGCACACCCGGAAGGTCCTTCACACGACCGCCGCGCACGAGCACCATCGAGTGCTCCTGCAGGTTGTGACCCTCGCCGGGGATGTAGGCCGTGACCTCGACCGAGCTGGTCAGGCGAACACGCGCGACCTTGCGCAGCGCGGAGTTCGGCTTCTTCGGGGTCGTGGTGTACACGCGGGTGCACACGCCACGACGCTGCGGGCTCCCCTTGAGGGCCGCGGTCTTCGTCTTGGAGACCTTGTCGCGGCGACCCTTGCGGACCAGCTGGTTGATGGTTGGCATAGACCGGCTTTCCTTATTAGTTAACGCGGTGTGTGGACTTCATGTCTGTTTTAAGTTCGCGGCGCTCCCGGGGCCGTTCGTGGTCGCGCTGGCTTCCACTTCCCGGCCCGTCGTTCACACCGCTGTCATCGAGCTTTCACTCGCACGTCCGGCCACGTTTCTCGCGTCCCGAGGTCGGGCGTGTCGCGCGCGGCGCGGAGCCCGAATTCCGGGCACGCTGGAGTCGTCGGCCGCTCTCGCTGGCCTACGGTCGCGCACGAACTTGCCCGTATGCTTCCGGGCACAGCGATCCACGATACCCGTGGCCGGGACACACGGTCAAAGCGGGTCGGTTCCGCGATCGCCTACCTGGCCAGGTTCAAGGTCATTTCCATCAACTTCTTCGCCGCGTCGCACGGGTCGGGGTGCGCCGAGCCGGGCCGGTAGTTGATCCACCAGCCGATCACCCCGTTGTCCGGGGCGCTCGCCGTCACACCGCAGGAATCCGGATCGTTCGGCCTGCGGATCTGCAGCGCGAGCGAACTCTGAATGGTGATATTGGTGGTTTCGTAGCCGAGTTTGTTGTTCGTCTGCTTCTCGTTGCTCAGCGTTCCGTTCTCGTACCAGTTCAGCGTGGCCATGCCGTTGCCGCCGGGCGCGCCGATCAGGTCCCACATGCAGACCGCGCCGAAGAACGCGTCCGAGACCGACACATTCTCACCGATCGCCTTGCCGATCTGCTCGTCGGAGAGGATCTCGCATTCGCGCAGCAGCTTGTCGAGCCTGGTGTTGACCGGCTGACTTCCGCCGACCGGCTGCGCGGTTCCGGAGACCACCTCACTGCAGCCGCCCACGGACAAGGCGAGGGCCGCGGCGACGGCGACGGCCGCGCCGCGCCTGTACAGGTCTCGACCGGCGTTCACACTCCACCCCTCACTGAATTCGCTGCAGAGTCAGCTCGGCGAGCGCGCGGCTCCGGTCACACGGGTTACCGGTCCCCGCGCCGAACGATCCGATATTCGTGGACCACTCGAAGAAATCGTCCCCGAGTTGCACCGCCAGATCGCAGATCGTTCCACTCGGATCCAAGGCGGCGAATCCGTCGCGCCCGGCCACCGTTATCGGATCGGGCGCACGGCCTTCAACACTCACCCACGCCCGTTCGCGTTCGATGGGACTACCTCGATAGGAAGCGAAAGTGATACTGGAAGAACCCATTCCGGCCGACTGCCAATTGCAGCCGACAGCATTGCGGAACACCCCGGAGATCCGGCCGAGGCCACCGAGAGTGCGCACCTCTTCGTCGGTGACATGACCGCACTCCCCGACGAACGGGCCGAGCGCCACCACCTTCGGCGCGGGCCGCGAAGGACCCGAGTCCTCGGTCTCCTCGCCCGAACCGCAGGCCGCCAGCGCGAGCACCAAAGCGGTCGCGATGACGACCGACGACTTGATCCGCATGGAAAGAACTCTACCGACGCGGCAGCCGGACCGGCTCGACAAGATCGCCCGGATCATCGGCCGGCCTAACGCCGATCCGGGCGGTGCGCCGTTCCCAAATTGGTCCGGGCCTGCTGTTCGCGTTCGCTCGCCTGGAACAGGCGAGTACCCGGCGCTGATGAGCAAGGCCGTCACCATCGGGAACCACCGGGTGAAGTCCCGCTCAATGGGGCCGCCCAGGCAAGAAGCGCTCACAGTCGGATCAGCGAGCACAGCGGCGCTGTTTAGCTTCCGAGAGCGCAACCTGGAAGATGGCCATGGCGCTCGCGCGAGGCGATTCAGCCGGCCCACGCTTCGTGAACACACAATTGGTGAGAAACCCTACCGAGGGGCCGCCGCGAAGGCATGGCGCCGAAGGACCGGCGGCGCATCGTAGCCGCCGACTACCGCGCCCGAGTACACTCGGGAACGGCGAAATACGTCCAACCAGAACGTCTTTCGTCACTACTGATTCTATCGGGGGCATCCGACGAAGATTGGCCGGTCGCTGGGCCGTCCACGATCCCGTCGAAAGACGGCTCTTCTCGAAGGAAATCCGCCTGGCAGGCTCGGAGAAAGCAGGTCAGGCACGGCAAGACCTGTCGCGACATTTATCAACGGGGGTCATCACGTGAAGTTCATTGCTTACTCGGTGCTCGTAGTGCTGACGACAGGGACTGTCGTCGCCGGATCGACCGGAACAGCGGCGGCGATCGGTGGAATTCGTGGCATCTACGACGACCAGCCCACCTGTGTGGCAGAGGGACGGAAGAAGGGGTACACCGATTCCAGCGGCGATCGCTTCTTTTGCCACCCGCTTCCGGACGGCAGGTGGGCCCTCCACTACCCCGGGGTGCCCTGATCACATGGCTCACCGGGGCTGCCCGGGATACCCGGGCTTTTGGAGAGTACTCGCCGCCTGCACGCGGCGTGACACGACGGCTGCGCTCGGCGCGGCACCTGCCGAACGCAGCCGCCATGTGCACACGAACCATCGGACATGCGTCGTTCGATCACACTGTTCGTCTCGCTCGCTGGTCCTAGAGATTCCCCCGCGCCTGCTGCTCGCGTTCGATGGCCTCGAACAGCGCTTTGAAGTTCCCCTTGCCGAAACCGAGGGAGCCGTGGCGTTCGATGAGTTCGAAGAACACCGTGGGGCGGTCGGTGAGCGGCCTGGTGAAGATCTGCAAGAGATAGCCGTCCTCGTCCCGGTCGACCAGGATGCCGCGGCGCTGGAGTTCTTCGACCGGGACGCGGACCCGGCCGATGCGAGCGCGCAGTTCGGGGTCCTCGTAGTAGGCGGTGGGTGTCTCCAGGAACTCGACGCCCTCGCGGCGCAAGGCGTCCACGCAGGTGAGGATGTCGCCGGTGGCGAGCGCGATGTGCTGGACGCCGGGCCCGCGGTAGAACTCCAGGTACTCATCGATCTGTGAGCGCTTCTTGGCCGCGGCGGGCTCGTTGAGCGGGAACTTCACTCGATGGTTCCCGTTGGCGACGACCTTGCTCATCAGCGCCGAGTACTCGGTGGCGATGTCGTCGCCGACGAATTCGGCCATGTTCGTGAAACCCATGACCCGCCGGTAGAACTCGACCCACTCGTCCATCTGCCCGAGTTCGACGTTGCCCACGACGTGGTCGATCGCCTGGAACAACCGGGTGGGCGCGCCGTCGCGCCGCTGATAGCCGGAGCGGCGGGCGACATAGCCCGGCAGGTAGGGCCCGTAATAGCCGGAGCGGTCGACCAGGGTGTGCCTGGTTTCGCCATAGGTGGCCAGCGCGGCCGAGCGCACCGTGCCGAAGTCGTCGGTGTCGTCGTGTGGTTCGACCAGAATGGTCGCGCCGTGCGCGCGGGCCCACGCCACACAGCGGTCGACGTCGGGCACTTGGAGGGCGATGTCGACCACGCCGTCGCCGTGCCGATCGTGATGCGCGACCAGCGGACTGTCCGGGTCCACCGCGCCGGTGACCACGAAACGCGCCGCGCCGCTGCGCAAGACGAACGCCTTGTGGTCGCGATTTCCGGTCTCCGGACCGGAGTATGCCTCCAACCGCATCCCGAAGGCGGATTGCAGGAAATGTGCGGTCTGGGTGGCGTTGCCGACGACCCAGACCAGGGCGTCCCACCCGATGACCGGGAACGGGTCACCGCTGTCGTCGTGGTCGACCAACCCGACCAGCGTGCGCAGTTCGCCGTCGCTGGGAACGGCGCCGGACCGTGCGTTCGGCAGGTGCTCGATGGTCATGTTCCAAGGAAATCGCCGAGTCGGCGGACTAGGCAACAGCGTGGACTCTCGATAGACAGTGTGGCGAATTCGGCTAGGAACCGGCGGGTGATGCTGGACAATTTGAATAGCATCGACGCGGCGGGCAGCAAGCCCGTCCGAGTGCTGGAACGGAGGCGGTCATGGCGCGCACACCGGCGAAGCTGGACGAACTCGATCTCGCCATCCTCACCGCGATGCACGAGTACCAGAAAGCGGGCATTCTCGAGCTGTCCCGCCGGACCAAGGTCGCCAGGGCGACGGTGCAATCACGGATCGCGCGCATGGAGGAGTCCGGCGTGATCGCCTCCTACGACCCGCAGATCGATGTCACCGCGGCGGGGTTCGACGTGCAGGCGTTCGTCACGCTGGAGATCGCCCAGGGTGCGCTGGACACCGTGGCGGCCGAGCTCCACGCCATCCCCGGCGTGCTGGAGGCCTACGCCACCACCGGCACCGGCGATGTCTTGTGCCGGATCGGGGCCGACTCGCACGCTGGGTTGCAGGCCGTGCTGCTGAGCATCGACCGGACCTCCTCGGTGGCGCGCTCGCACAGCGTCATCGTGCTGTCCACCGTGGTGTCACGCCGGGCGCTGCCGCTGCTGCGCACGCTGAGCCCGACCGGGACCACCAAGGCGCCCGCGTATCGCCCGACCCGCGAGCCGTAGCCCATCCGGCTCAGGGGCGCAGGTCGGCACCGACGTCGAGAATCTCCACACTTCCCTGCTTGCCCGCTTCGAGGAAGGCGAGCAGAGCGTGCGCCTCCGCCTCGACCTCGGCGCGCTCGGCCTTCGTCCAGTTCCGGGTGGGACTGATGCGCAGCCGGGCGGTCCCGGTGTTCGCGAAGACCTTGTACAGACCCGCGAGAAAACCGTCGACCAGCACCGGGGAGACCTGGGCGGCGAAGGAGCGCAGCGGTGGAGGCGCCCCATCGGGCACGATCCTGGTCCGGTCCTGGTGCGAGAGCAGGGCGTTGTCGTACCAGCCGAGCAGGCGCACCGGGGCGGGGGTGTCCGGATCGGCCAACTCACCGTGGGCGACGTCGTAGAGCGTGCGGCCGCGCTCGTCGGTGTAGGTGCGCACCCGATCGCCGAGTTCCGCGACGGCCCGCTTCATGCCGAGCAGCCTGGACCAGGTCTGCATGTCCATCGTGCTCGCCGGGCCGAAGGCGCACAGATATCGGAAGAGCAACTCCGCCAAGGGATATGCGGGGTCCAGCGGTGCCCCCACCCAGGGCTCGACCCGCGACCAGATCGGCCTGCTGTTGTCCTTCCACTTCCCGCGCGGCGGGGTCTGCAGGACCGGCAGTTGATACAGCCAGGTCTGCACCACCGCCCCCGGGTCGCGGTCGGGGTACAGCTCGGTGGCGTGGGCGCGCAGCTCCGCGGCGGACATCGGCTCGTCGCCGAGCACGGCCTCGCCGTGCCCGCGCACCTCCTCCGGATCCAGTCCGACCATGGCGCCGTAGTTGAAGCCCTTGCGGAAGGGCGCTTTCTCCAGTTCCGGCTGCACATGCGGCGCGATCCGCAACGCGTCGGGCGGCGTGACCATGTGAATGGTCCCCCGCATCAGGGTGATCCGGACCAAGGAACGGTCCTCCAGCGCGTCCGACACCGCCGCCGGATCGAACGCCGCGACGCGGCTCCACAATCCGACGAACGGCGGTGGCGAATCCTGCGCCTGCAACCCGACGAGGTGGTCGCACATCTGCTGCGGGGTCAGCCGCGAGCGCTCGAGCAGGTGCTGGCGAGCCAGCAGGGTCCGATTCAGGACCCGATCGGACAGCTTCATGGCGTGGACAGGCCGGCGTGCGTCAGCGCAGCGTCACCACGACCTTGCCGGTGGCCGTCCGGTTGTCCAGCGACGCGACGGCCTCGGCGGCCTTGTCCAACGGGTACAGCACCGGCGCCGGCGGCGCGATCTTGCCGGAGGCCAGCAGGGGCTCCACCTCGGCCCACTGCTCCTGCAGGTAGCCCGGGTGCGACATCACCCATTCGCCCCATGCCGCGCCGGTCACCTCGACGTTCTTCAGCAGCAGCCGGTTGACCTTCACCGTGGGGATCTCCCCCGCGGTGAAGCCGACGACCAGCAACCGGCCCGCCGAGGCGAGCGAACGGACGCTGTCGGTGAAACGGTCGCCACCGACCGGGTCGAGCACGATGTCGACGCCGCGACCGCCGGTCAGCTCCTTCACCGCCGCGAGCCAGCCGTCGGTGAGCACCACGTCGGTCGCGCCGTTGGCGCGCGCCACCTCGGCCTTCGCCTCGGTGCTCACCACGGCGATCACCCGGCCCGCACCGAGCGCGGCCGCCATGCGCAGGGTCGAGGTGCCGATGCCGCCCGCGGCGCCGTGCACCAGGACCGTTTCGCCCTCCGCCAGCCTGCCGCGGGTGCGCAGGCAGAAGTGCACGGTCAGATCGTTGAACAGGATGCCGGCGCCCGCCTCCAGCGAGACGTTGTCGGGCAGACGGAACACCATCTGCGTGGGCGTGACAGCGGTCTCGGCCATCGCGTTGCCGAGCATGGTCAACGCGACCACCCGGTCACCGGGCCGCACGTGCGCGCCCTCGGGGGCTTCCCGCACGATGCCGGCGACCTCTCCGCCGACGACGAACGGCAGGTCGGGCTTCATCTGGTACAGACCGCGCGTCATCAGCACGTCCGGGAAGGCCACGCCCGCCGCGTGCACGTCGATCACGACGCCGCCCGGGAAAGCCGCGGGCTCCGGGATATCGACGATGTGAACCGCTTCCGGTCCTTCCAGCTTGCTGACCTGGGCTGCGCGCATGTGCTGACCTCTCTGTCCTCGCGTCGGCATGATCCGTGCCGACGCCACACCGACAACATAACGGTCGCGGCTCGACGACGCCCATCGGCACCACCCGATTTTGCTATGCTGACCGCGACCTCACGGTCGGGAGGGAAGGGGGATTCATGGTCGAGCAAAACCAGTCCGGACCTGCGACGACGATGCAGGTCGACCCGGCGGCGCTGCGCTCCTTCGCGCAGACGCTGCGCACGGAGGCCACGTCGGTCACCGACCTCGGCGGCGATGGTTTCGGCGCCGTCGCCGGTGCGCTGCCGGGCACCGACTTCGGCCCGGTGGCCCAGCGCGCGAACGACGCCGCGCACCGCTGCCTGGAGCGGATCGGGTCGCGGCTCACCACGATCGCGGACAACCTGCACAACGCGGCGGGCAAGTACGAGCTGGCCGAGGACGACTTCGCGGCGAAGCTGCGCGCCATCGGGCTCCAGTTGCCATGACGCTCACCATCCCCGACGTCGCGAACTGGCAGCCGGAGCAGCTTTCGGCGGCGGGTGGGCTCGCCGAACAGATGTCGCAGGGCCTCGACACCGCCGTCGGCAAGGGCGCGGACGACACCCGAGCGCTCGCCGACGCGAACAAGTGGTCCGGCTCCGCGGGCGACGCCGCGAACGCCCGGATGCAGATTGAGAAGACCCGCGCCTCCGCGGTGAGCGCCGCCCTGCTCGAGCTGAAGACCGCGTTCACCGCCCAGGTGCAGAATCTGATCGAGGCCCGAGCCAAGGTATTGAGCTTGCGCGACGACGCGCTGAACCAGACGCCACCCTTCGATGTCGCGCCCAACGGCACCGTGGACGCCAAGACGCGGATCGACTACCTGCGCGCGCACGCCGACAAGGCCGACGTGGAGGGGCTCGTCTTCCAGGAAGCGCTGCAGGCGGCCACACGGACGTGGGAGCTCACCAACGCGCTGAAGACCGCCGAGGACGTGGCGAACCAGGCCAAGATCCAGGTGGAGGGCGCGGTCGGGAAATTGGAGGCGGCGTTCGCCGGGCTCGGCGAGCCGAGCGCGGCGAACGTGCCCGCGGCCCCCACCGTGCCCGCGGCCACCGCACCGGTGAGTACGTCGGCCACCCCGGTCGCGAGTCCATCCTCGGACCGGCCGAGCCAGCTGATGTCGGGCCAGAACAACTCCGGCTCGTCGTCGGGCACGCCGTATTACGGTGGGCCGAGCTCGTCGGCGCCGACCGGCCCGCTGCCGAGCGGTGACGTCGCGCGATGGATCTCCGAGGCGAAGCAGAAGCTCATCGCGATGGGGTACGCCCCCGAGGACATCGATGAGCGGGCGATCGCGTTGATCATCCAGCACGAGTCCGCGGGCAACCCGTACGCGGAGAACCGCTGGGACAGCAACTGGGTGGCCGGGCATCCGTCGAAGGGCCTGATGCAGACCATCGACAGCACCTTCAGCGCATACAAGGCGCCCGGTCACGACGACATCTGGAATCCGGTCGACAACATCATCGCCGGAGTGCGGTACTCGATCGATCGCTACGGGTCGCTCGGCAACGTTCCCGGTGTCGCGGCCGTGAACTCGGGCGGCGCCTACCAGGGTTACTGAGCCCCGCACCGCGGTGACCTGCGCCTGCGCTCCGCGGCAATCGGTCGCTGCCGCCCCATGGAACGGGTCCGCGCTCCCGAACGTCGGACCGAAGACCCCATTTCCGCTGGCTGAGGTCCCGGCAGGCGGACTATTAAGGAGGTACGGACGGCTCGACGCGAGGGTGTGACGTACGCCCCGTAAAGTCGTCACAACAGCACCGCATGAAGAAACGCGGCACACCGTGCAGCGCGAGGAGCACAAGTGTCACTCGATCAGCCACTCGCCCCGCTTCCCCAGGAGGGCATGGGCTTTGCTTCGGCGTGGCCCGTCCGGGCTGGTGATGTGGATCCCTATGACCGGTTGCGGTTCGATGCCGTCGCCCGCTACCTGCAAGATATCGCCTGGGAAAACCTGCATAAGACGTTCTTCCACCGGACCGACCCGAACTGGATCATCCGCCGGACGGTCATCGATGTCATCCGCCCGATCCTGTGGCCCGACGAGGTGCAGCTGCTGCGGTGGTGCTCGGCGATGTCCACCCGGTGGACGAACATGCGCGTGCGGATCACCAGCGGAAACGGCGGACTGATCGAGACCGAGGGCTTCTGGATCAATATCAGCGAGTCCACCGGGATGCCCGCGCGAATCAGCGACGAGGGCCTCGCCTACCTCGCTCGCACGTCCACCGAGCACCGCCTGCGGTGGCGGCCGTACCTGACCGACGCCACGCCGCCGGAGTCGGACACCGACCTGCCGTTCCCCGTGCGCGCCACCGACATCGACCAGTACAACCACGTCAACAACGCTTGTTACTGGCAGGCGGTGGAACAGTTCCTGGTCGAATACCCGAAGCTGCTCGCGGGACCACATCGAGCGGTGATCGAATATGTGGCGCCGGTGCTGGCACGTCAGCATGTGAGCGTGCGCAGCCGGTACGAGCCGGGTGACCGGACAGGGCAGCCGGTGCTGCGGCTGTGGTTCGTGGTCGGCGGAACCACCACGACAGTAGTCCGCATCATGCCGCTGCCCGCCTCTCCGGGTATCCAGGCCGTACCAGTCGAGTGACGCGGGATTCGCGTTCAGGTCCTGCGTGGGGTCGCCGGTCGGATCCAAGGATCCGACCGGCGTCCTGATCGTCAGCCGCGGGCGGCTTTGAGGAGGTCTTCCCGGGTGGTGAACTTGACTCGGGGGCGGCCTGCGGACTTGCCGGCGGACTTCTCCGCTTGGTCGATCGCTCGCCAGCCCGCGCGGTCGACCAGGTCGGCCTGACGCTCGGCCAGCAGTGCCTTCAGAGCGGCGCGGTCGGCTTGCGGCGCGGCGAGTTTGCCCGCGGTGAAGTCGGCGAGCAGCAGTTCCACCGTCTCCTCGGAGTCGGTCCGGTTCGAACCGATGACGCCGCGTGGGCCACGCTTGATCCATCCGCTGACGTACACGCCGCTCAGCATCGTCCCGTCCTCGCCGATGACCCGGCCGTGCTCGTTCGGCACGACACCGCGCCGCTCGTCGAACGGCAGCTCGCCGACCCGCTCGCCGCGGTAGCCGATCGACCGCAGCACCAGCGAGGTGTCGATGCTCTCGGTGCGGTCGGTCGGCCGCGCCACGAGCTGACCGTCTTCCTCGAACAGCTCGTTGTGCACGATCTCGATGGACTCGACCCGCTCGGTGCCGGTGAGCGCGGTGGGCGAAGTCAGGTAGCGGAACACGATCCGCTTGTTGCCTTCCGCCCTGCGGCCGCCGGCGTACTCCTGGGCCAGGGTGTACTTCAACGCCAGCGACGGCTCCACCTGTGGATCGTCGACGATCGCCTGGCTGGCGTGATCCAGTTCCAGGTCGGTCTCGTC
This sequence comes from Nocardia abscessus NBRC 100374, assembly GCF_000308455.1. Lineage (GTDB taxonomy): Bacteria > Actinomycetota > Actinomycetes > Mycobacteriales > Mycobacteriaceae > Nocardia > Nocardia abscessus. Next base: position 40,623 of record NZ_BAFP01000132.1, read on the forward strand.
CACGATCACGTCTACGCCCTTCAGATGCGCGAGCGCCAGGAATTCCGGCGAGGTGTAGGCCGCCTGCAGCGGGCCCCGCCTGCCGAGCACGACGACTTCGCGAATATTGCTCTGCCGCAGGGCGTCCAGGGCGTGGTCGGCGATATCGGTCTTGGCGAGTTCGTCCGGGCCGACGGTCAGCACGCGCGCCACGTCCAATGCGACATTGCCGTTGCCGACGATCACGGCCCGCTCACCGGACAGGTCGAAGGTCCGGTCGGCGAAATCGGGGTGGCCGTTGTACCAGGCGACGAACTCGGTGGCGGAGTGGCTGCCCGGCAGGTCCTCCCCCGGGACGCCCATCCTGCGGTCGCTCGAGGCTCCCACCGCGTAGATCACCGCGTGGTGGTGACGCAGCAGTTCCTCGTGCGAGATGTGCGTGCCCACCTCGACGTTGAGGTAGTACTGCAACGTCTCACGGCGGAACGCGGACTCGAACATGCCCGAGACCGTCTTGGTGCCGGGGTGATCGGGCGCGACGCCCGCCCGGACCAGGCCCCAGGGGGTGGGCAGCCGGTCGAACATCTCGATTTCCACGTCGGCCCTGCGCAGCAGTTCGTCGGCCGCGTAGCAGGCCGCGGGGCCCGCGCCGACGATCGCGACCCGCAGGGTGCCCAGCTCCTTCGGCGGACGCGCGGGGGTGACGATCGGATCGAAGTTCGATTCCAGCGGATGCCGTTGGAAGTAAGCGGCATTGATGTCGCGGAACCGTGCCAGCGAAGCCGTCAGGTCGTCCTCGGAGAAGATGGCCTCCACCGGGCACGCGTCGACACAGGCGCCGCAGTCGATACAGGTGTCGGGGTCGATGTAGAGCATCTCGGTCGTCGCGAACTCCGGCTGATCCGGGGTAGGACGGATGCAGTCGACCGGGCACTCGGAGACGCAGCTGGCGTCGTTGCAACAACGCTGCGTGATTACGTAGGCCATATTGTGCTGATCCTCGAAGAAGTACGTGGGCTGTGGCCACCCATGGGGTTGTGGTGGACAGATGAGCGGCGTCCGTCACGATCGCCACGGGGGTCGCCCGCGGCAGCGCGTGATGTGATGCCGCTTTCAGTTTGCCTCGAGTGTGGTCGAGACCTCGCGCCCGGAGGCCTTACCGTATCTGCATGGCGCGGACTCTGATCCTCATGCGGCACGGCAAATCGGCGTATCCGGAGGGCGTCGACGATCACGAGCGACCGCTGGCTCCGCGTGGTCGGCGCGAGGCCGGACTCGCGGGCGGGTGGTTGCGCGACACCCAGCCGCCGATCGACGCCGTGCGCTGTTCCACCGCCACGCGGACCCGCGAGACGCTGACGGCCACCGGCATCACCGCGCCGGTCGTCTTCGAATCGGGAATCTACGAGGCCGCGCCGGAGACGCTCATCGAACTGGTCCGGCTCAGCGACGACGACGTCGCGACCCTGCTGGTGATCGGGCACGCGCCCGGCATGCCGTGGACGGCGTGGGAACTGGCAGGCAATCGCGACGGCACGGCCGCCGTCGAACTCAGCCGGAAGTTCCCGACCTCGGCGCTCGCGGTGCTGCGCTTCGACCGCGCCTGGGCGGACGTCGACACAGGTACCGGAGAACTGACACACTTCCACATTCCGCGCTGACCGCACGCGGTGAAACGCGCGGTCAGCGCAGTAACTTGCCGCCGACCACGACGACCCCACCGAGGACGAGCAGCAGCGCGAACGCGGCAAGGCCGCCGAACAACCACCACACCACGCCGAGCGCGAGCGCGAACGGCGCGATCGCGACAGCGGTGATCACGGGGCTTTCCTTGACCGTCGCCCAGGCCGAACGAGCCCTGATGCGGTCGATGTCCTTTCCAGGCATGTCCCCAGCGTAAGCCGGAATCCGGGACTTTGTCGGCGCACGATGGAATGCTCGCCGGATGGACTGGAAAATCGAGCTCGTCGCCATTCCCGTGACCGATGTCGACCGCGCCAAGGATTTCTACACCAAGATCGGCTTCCAGGCCGATCACGACCACCGCGTCAACGAGAACCTGCGCTTCGTACAGCTGACCCCGCCCGGTTCTGGTTGCTCCATCTGTTTGGGCGAGGGCATCACCGAGGCGGCGCCGGGCAGCGTCGAGGGCATGCAGATGGTGGTCGCCAGCGCCGAGGACGCCTACCAGCAGTTGATCGCCGCCGGTGTGGACGCCACTCCGGTCCAGGATCTCGGCTGGGGCCTGTTCACCTTCTTCGCCGATCCGGACGGCAACAAGTGGGCCGTCCAGCAACTGCCCGTCTACAGCTGAACGCACGATCCCTTCCCACGGGATCCGCCGAGCGGCGGGCGCTGGACAATCGAAAACAACCCTTGCTTGGAGTGCACTCCAGGTGACTAGCGTCATCGTTGTTCAACGGGAAAGGCGAGTGCAGTGAGCGTTCGAGAACACAGCGCAGCCGGGAACGAAACCGCGTCTCCGGCGAGCGCGAGCGACGACCGGGAGCTGCCGCGGTATTCGATCGGCGAGGTGTCCGAGCGGTCGGGGCTGAGCCGGGACACGCTGCGCTGGTACGAGCGGATCGGGTTGATGGACTACATCGGCCGGGATCACTCCGGCAAGCGCCGGTTCAGCGACCGGGATCTGGAATGGCTGGCGCTGATCGGCCGCCTGCGCACGACCGGTATGTCCGTGGCGGACATGGTCCGCTACGCCGAGCTGGTGCGGGCCGGAGACGCCACGCTCCGGCAACGGCTGGAGATGTTCCGGGACACCCGCTCCGAGGTACTCGCCAAGATCGATGAACTTCGTCAGACCCTGGCCGTGCTGGACCACAAGATCGCCCTGTACGAGGGCAAAGTCGAGGCGGACCCGCCGGCCATGGTCACCGCGCACGACAGCGAAGGGATCAAGGTATGACAACGGTCGGCACGCTTCCCATCACCACACTGGGCACCGGCGGCATCCAGGTGGGGACGCAGGGCCTCGGCTGCATGGGCATGAGCGAGTTCTACGGGCCCAGCGACCTCACCGAATCCCGGGCGACCCTGGATCGGGCGCTGGAGCTGGGCGTCACGCTGTTCGACACCGCCGACGTCTACGGCTCCGGGCACAACGAGGAATTCCTCAGCGATTTCGTCGGGGTCGAGCGCGATCGGGTCGTACTCGCCACCAAGTTCGGCATCGTCCGCAAGGTCGACGACCCGGCCTACCGGGGCTTCGACAATTCTCCCGCCTACATCCGCAGCTCGGTGGAGGGCAGCCTGCGCAGGCTCCGGATCGACACCATCGATCTGTACTACATGCACCGCAAGGACCCCGCCGTGCCGATCGAGGACACGGTCGGCGCGATGGCGGAATTGGTGCGGGAGGGCAAGGTGCGTGCCCTCGGCCTGTCCGAAGTGACCGGCGCCGAATTGCGTGCGGCGCACGCGGTGCATCCGATCGCGGCCGTGCAGTCGGAATGGTCGCTGTTCTCCCGGGACGTCGAACGCACGGTGGTGCCCGCAGCGGCGGAGCTGGGCGTGACGTTCGTGCCGTACTCACCGCTGGGACGCGGCTTCCTCACCGGCTCGTTCACCGGCTCCACGGACGCGAAGGACTTCCGTTCCTCGATGCCGCGCTTCTCCGGCGAGAACGCGGCCCGCAATGCCGAGCTGCTCGGGCCGCTGCGGGCCATCGCCGAAGCACGCGGCATCACTTTGGCGCAGGTAGCGCTGGCCTGGGTGCACGCACAGGCCGGTGTGCACGGCCTCCCGGTGGTCCCGATTCCCGGCACCCGCAGCCGGACCCGGCTCACGGACAACGTGGCCGCCGCGACGATCGCGCTCACCGCCGGGGAATTGGCGACGCTGGAACCGATCGCGGGCCAGGTCGCCGGAACCCGGTACGCGGACATGACCTTCACGTCGGCGGGCCGGGAATAACCCACACCAGAACAGGAGACGCTCATGTCGACGTTGACGCTCAACGTCCGGTTCCTCGCCAGGACGGGTCGCGAGGCGGAGTTGCGGAAGCTGCTGCAGGGCATGATCGAACCGACGCTCGCGGAGGACGGCTGCCTCGGGTACGAGCTCTACCTGCATCCCACCGACCCGAGCCGGATGGTGCTGCTGGAGGAGTGGACCGACGAGGACGCCTTGGCCGCACACTTCCGGACGCCCCACCTGAAGACCTTGGCGACGGCGTTGGAGGACGTTCTGGTCGAGCCGTTTCAGCTTCGGCGGTTCACCGAGATCGGGTGAGCGCGCGGGGGTGGTCCGGGGTCGCGTGTGCCGGACCACCCCGCGTCGCCGCAGGCCTCGCCAACCGACCCGCATCTCCGGACCGAAGTCCGCTTATCCGGCGGCCTCGTCTGCGCCGTTCACCGGCGGGGGCTAACATCCCACGAATATGAGGCCCGAAACACCGCCTGATCGCGTCTGGATCGACAAGCAGACGCCGACCGCGTTCCGCGCGCTGAACAGTGTCGCGAACGAGGTCAGGGCCGCCGCAGCGGCGGTGGGGCTGGATCGCCGGATCGTCGAACTGATCAATCTGCGCGTCTCCCAGCTCAACGGCTGTGCGTACTGCCTCGACGTGCACTATCGCGCCGCCTCGGCGGCCGGGGCCACCGAGCAGGAGATCGCGGTGCTGCCGGGGTGGCGGCGCGGTGGCACGTACACCCCGTTCGAACAGGCCGTGCTGGCGATCGCGGAAGTCACCGCGACGCTTCCGGGCGAAGACGTCATCGAGCGTGAGTACGCTTCCGCCCGCCGGTATCTGACGGATGATCAGCTGTCTGTCGTCGTCTGGGTGGCCACCACGATCGGCGCGTTCAACCGAGTCTCGATTCTCAGCAAACACCCGGTCCGCGCACGGAAGGAGAAGGGAAACATGACCGAAGCAGCTTCGGAATCCAAGGTCGTCCGCAACGACGAGCGGCATCGCTACGAGGTGTTCCACGGCGGGGAACTGGCCGGTTTCGCCGACTACGAGGAACGCGACGACGAGACGGTGTTCACGCACACCGAGATCGACGGCGCGTTCTCCGGCAAGGGTCTCGGCTCCGTCCTCGCCGGGAAAGCCATCGAGGACGTCGTCGCGCGTGAGCGCGTGATCCGGCCGGTGTGCCCGTTCATCAAGGCGTACCTGGACAAGCACCCGAAGTACGACGCGCACGTGATCGGCAAGGGCGTCACTCGGTGAGTGATCTGGACGCACGTCCGGCCGAGACGCTGTGCGAACCCGCGCCGGGGCCCGGCCCGGTCGCGGAGCAGTATCCGGCACGTGAAGTGCCGCTCGGCGGAGTGCGCGGCGTCTTCGTCGAACGCGTGCTGCCGCAGCGCGATCTGCCGACCGTCGGCGCGTGGTGCTTCCTCGACCGCTTCGGCTCGCCGACGGTCACCCGGACGGGCGAGCCGCCGGACATCGATCCACACCCGCACATCGGCCTGCAGACGGTGACCTGGCCGTTCGAGGGCCGTATCCGGCATCGTGATTCGGTCGGCTCGGACGTGGAGATCGAACCCGGCCAGCTGAACCTGATGACCTCCGGGCGCGGCATCGCCCATTCCGAGTACGCGGTCGAGGGTGCGCCCGCCGGGCACGGCTTGCAGCTGTGGATCGCGCTGCCCGGTGACCGCACCGGCATCGCCCCGCACTTCGAGCAGCATCGCGAACTGCCGGTCGTCGACGCACCCGGCCTTCGGGCGATCGTGCTGATCGGCTCGCTGGCCGGGGTGACGTCGCCGGCGATCGCCTACACACCGATCGTCGGCGCCGACGTGCGGGTGGAGCCGGGAGCCGACGTCACCCTTCCGCTCGACCCGCGTTTCGAGCACGCGGTGCTGGTGCTCGAGGGGCAGGTCACGGTCGCGGGCACTGAACTCGCCCCTGGTCCGCTGCTGTACCTGGGCACCGATCGGGACGAACTCCGGCTCGGCAGCGCCGGTGGCGCGCACTTCGCGCTGATCGGCGGCGAGCCGTTCGGCGAGGAACTGGTGATGTGGTGGAACTTCGTCGGCCGCAGCCATGAGGACATCGTCACCGCGCGAGCCGATTGGGAGAACCACGACGTGACCCGCTTCGCCGACATCACGGGCCACACCCCGCAGCAGCGCATTCCCGCGCCGCCGCTGCCCGGGCTGCATCTGAAGCCCCGCAAGCGCCGCATCGGCCCGGCCCGGGACTGATCGCGGCCCCACTCGATTCGGTTTCGCTCGCCAGGCACCGGCACTGCCGCCGTCCGGTGCGACTCCCACCTCTCGACTCCGCCGGTGTCCGCTGGGCGCGGTAAAGTCCGATCACCACAAGGTTTTCGGTGGGAGGGGGGTTGGATGGACGACTCGACGCGGCGGGTGATGGCTGCGCGCGAGGCCGTGATGGAACTGGTTCCGTCGCCCTGGAACAGAGAAGAATTCCTGGCCGCCCTAGGGGAATGGCGCGGGCGGCCCATCGAGCTGATACCGGTCGCTTCGACCCTGCTACCGGGGGCCCTGGAGCCGGGCCGCGGGACACCGTGCGGGCTGTGGCTGGAATGCGCGGATGTCGACGTGATCGCCTACGCCGCCGGCACGACCGATTTCCATATCGACCAGATCATCGCGCACGAGACCGGCCATATGGTGCTCGATCACAACGCCGGGTCCGCGGGCCTGACCGGGGTTCAACGGCTCCTGCCGAGCATCGATCCGACCCTGATCCGG
>NZ_BAFP01000131.1 GCF_000308455.1 Nocardia abscessus NBRC 100374
GTTCGTCGCCGCGGCCAGCCGCGCGACGAGCTGCGTCGCCAGCAGCGAGTTCCCGCCGACGTCGAAGAAGCTGTCGTCGGCGCGCACGTCGTCCGCGCCGACCAGCTCGCCCATCACCGCGGCGACCAGGCGCTCGGTGTCGGTCCGCGGCTCGCGACCGGTCGAGTCCGCGAAGTGCGGGTCCGGCAGGGCGCTGATGTCCAGCTTCCCGACCGGAGTCAGCGGGATGGTGTCCAGCACCGTGATACCGGCGGGCACCATGTGCGCGGGCAGTCGGCGAGCGACGCAGGCGCGCAATTCCTCGGTGTCCGCCCCGGCCGCGCGGTCGGCCGGCTGGACGTAGGCGACGATCCGGTCGGCGCCCGCGATGCGGCGCACCTCGGTGTGCGCGAACCGCACGGACGGGTGTTCGCCGAGCACGGCGGTGATCTCGCCGAGTTCCACCCGGAAACCGCGCAGCTTCACCTGGTGGTCGCTGCGGCCGAGGTAGACCAGTTCGCCCGCGGCGGTCCAGCGCACCACGTCACCGGTCCGGTACATCCTGGCGCCCGCCGGGCCGTACGGGTCGGCGACGAATCGGGTGGCGGTGAGCCCGAAGCGGTCGAAGTAACCGCGGGCGACGCCGTGCCCGGCGAGGTACAACTCTCCGGGGACGCCGACGGGCACCGGCCGCAACCGCTCGTCGAGCACCAATCCCTGGGCGCCACGCACCAGGCTGCCGATCGTGATCGGCTCGCCCGCGCGCATCGGACCGGAGATCGTGATGACGACCGTGGTCTCGGTGGGCCCGTACACATCGGCCATCACGCGTCCCGGCGCCCAGCGCGCCACCAGATCCGGCGCCACCGCCTCGCCGCCGACCATGAGGGCGCGCACGTGCGGCAGCGGCCAGCGTTCGTGGTCGATCGTGGCCAGCGCGGCCGGGGTCATGAAGCCGTGCGACACCCGTTCGCGCTCCATCAGCGCGGCCAGTTCGTCGCCGCCGTAGATGTCGGTCGGGCAGATCACCATCGCCGCACCGGCGCCCAGCGCGATCAGCAGATCCAGGATCGCCGCGTCGAAACTCGGCGTCGCGAAATGCAGTGTGCGCGAGTGCTCGTCCACACCGATACGGTCGCGGATCTCGTCGGCCAGGTTGGACAGGCCACCGTGGGTCACCGCGACGCCCTTGGGCGTTCCGGTGGATCCCGAGGTGTAGACCAGGTAGGCCAGATCGGCGACCTGGATGGTGCGTGAGCGCTCGTGGTCGTGGATCGGGGCGTCGTCGTGTCCATCGAGTTCGGCGGCGAACTCGGGGCGGTCCAGCAGCAACCACTCGGTGTGGCGCTGCGCGGGAGCGCCCGCGCGCAGTTGTCGCACCTGCGCCGACACGGTGACACCGGTCGCGCAACCGGAGTCGGCGAGCATGTGCTGGATGCGGTCGGCGGGGTACTTCGGGTCAACCGGCACGAACGCCGCGCCGGACTTCGCCGCGGCCAGCATCGCCACCACCGAGTCGATCGAGCGGACGAGTCCGAGCGCCACGCGGGTGCCGGGACCGAGTCCGCGCGCGATCAGCGCGCGCGCCAGCTGATTCGAGCGCCGGTCGAGTTCGGAGTAGGTGAGCGAGGTCGTGCCCGCGCAGAGCGCCGTGTTGTGCGGATACCGCTGCGCGGTGGCGGTGAAGTACGCCGCCAGGGTGGACGGCGTGGCCGCCTGCCCGCCACGCGCGGGGGCGAGGGTACGGCGCTCGTGATCGGTGCGCGCGTCGACGTCGCGGACCAGCACACGCGGATCGCCGGTGACGGCGGTGAGCACGCGCAGGAACCGGTCGGCCAGCGTCTCGATCGTCCGTGCGTCGAAAAGCTCGGTGGCGTAGACGAATTCGAAGATGCTGTCCGACTCGCCCGGGAGCGAGCCCGGATCGACGGCGTCGTTCGAGACGCGCAGCTCCAGGTCGAATTTCGCCAGGGCGATGTCCAACGGCTCCGCGCGCAGCGCGAGGCCGGGCAGTTCCAGCGTCGGCGCCGGGCCGTCCTGCACGCTCAGCGCCACCTGGAACAGCGGGTGACGGCCCGAGGAGCGTGCCTCGGAACCGAGTTCCTCCACGATGCGCTCGAACGGGATGTCGGCATGCGCCATGGCGGCCAGTTCGGTGTCCCGGTCGGTGCGCAGCAAGTCGGCGAAGCTGCGATCCGGATGCACGTCCGAACGCAGCACCAACGTGTTCACGAACATGCCGACGAGCTCGTCGAGCTTGGTGTCGTTACGGCCCGCTACCGGGGTGCCGATCACGATGTCGCGACCGCCGGTGACGCAGCGCAGCAGCACCGCGAACGCCGATCGCAGCACCATGAAGTTGCTGACGCCCTGATCGCGGGCCAACCCGGCGAGCCCGCGCCGCACGTACTCCGGCACCGTGAAGCGCACGGTCCCGGCCTGCTGAGTGGGCTCGAGCGGGCGCGGCCGATCGTAAGGCAGCGGCAACTGGTCGGGGATGTCCGCCAGTGCGGTGCGCCAATACGCCAGCTGGGTCGCCGCCGCGCTGTCCGGATCGGCTTCCGAGCCGAGGCAGGCACGCTGCCACAGGCCGAAGTCGGCGTACTGCACCGGAAGCGGTGTCCAAGACGGCGCGTCGCCCTCGTGGCGTGCGGCGTAAGCGGCGGCCAGATCCCTGGTCAGCGGGCCGAGCGACCAGCCGTCGGCGGCGATGTGATGCACCACCACACCGAGCAGGTGCCGCCCGGGCGCGGTGCGCAGCAGCGACAGACGCACCGGCGGCTGCGTGGTGAGATCGAAGCCGCTGTGCGCCAACGCCTCCAGCGCGGCCTTCGCGCCGGAGTCGTCGATGTCGGTGATTGCCAGCTCCGGCAGAGCGCGCTCGACCGGCAGCACCACCTGCTGAGGACCGTCCGCGTCCTCCGGGAAGACGGTGCGCAGCACTTCGTGCCGCCGCACCACGTCGGTGAGCGCTTCCCGCAGTGCGGGCACGTCCAGATCACCGGCGACGCGGATCACGAAAGCGATGTTGTAGGCACTCGATTCGGGCGCATAGCGGTTGAGGAACCACAAACGCTGCTGCGGCAGCGACAATGGGATACGTCCCGGACGCGGGGTCTGCACCGCCAGCGCCGGCCGCTGCGTCCGGGGCGCTCGATCCAGTTGCGCGGCGACCCCGGCGACCGTGGGCGCTTCGAAGATCGACCGCACCGGCAGCTCGACACCGAACTCCGCGTGCACCGCGGCGGCGAGGCGGGTGGCCAGCAGCGAGTTGCCACCGAGGTCGAAGAAGCTGTCCTCGGCTCCGGTGACCGGGCGGCCGAGCACTCCGCCGAACACGCCCGCCAGGCTCCGCTCCAGCTCGGTGGCGGGCGCGCGAGACGACCCGGCGGCGGCGAACACCGGCTCCGGCAACGCCTTTCGGTCCAGCTTGCCCGCCGGGGTGACCGGGATCTCGTCGAGCACCGCCACCGACGCGGGCACCATGTAACCGGGCAGCCGCCGACGCGCGGTCTCCAGCACCTCCTGCGGCTCGACCGGCCGGTCGGCCGTGACATACGCCGCGAGCCGCACATGGCCGCGCTCGTCGGTGTGCACCACCGTCAGCGCGAACCGGACGCCCGGATGCGTACGCAGAACGTTGTCGATCTCGCGCAGTTCGATGCGGAACCCGCGGATCTTGATCTGGTCGTCCGCGCGTCCGAGGAAACGCAGCTGCCCCGACCGCTGCATGACGACCAGGTCGCCTGTGCGGTACATCCGCTCGCAGCGCCTGCCGTGCGGGTTGGCCACGAACCGCTGCGCGGTCAGGCCGAAACGCCCGTGGTAGCCGCGGGCCAGGCCGGGGCCGGACACGTACAGCTCACCCGGCGTGCCCGGCGGCACCGGATGCAGACGACCGTCCAGCACGAACAGTCGCATGCCCCGGACGGGCATACCGAGCGGCACCGGACCGCCCGCCGCCATCGGACCGCTCGCGGTGGCCGCGACGGTGGCCTCCGAGGGACCGTACATGTTGTGCATGCGGTGCCCGGTGGTCCAGGTCTCGACGAGTTCCTCCGAGCAGGCGTCACCGCCGACGATGACCGTCTCCAGCTCGTCGAGTCCCTCGTTCGGCACGGTGGCCAGCGCGGCGGGGGTGACGAAGGCGTGGGTGACTCGCTCCTCGCGCAGCAGTGTGGCCAGCTCGGCGCCGCCGTACATGCCCCTGGGGGCGATCACCATCGTGGCGCCCGCGGCGAAGCCGAGCAGCATCTCCAATACCGACGCGTCGAAGCTGGGCGAGGAGAAGTGCAGGGTGCGCGCCGCATCCGTGATACCGAACAGATAGTTCTGCTCACCGGCGAGAGAGGCGATGCCCGCGTGGGTGACCACCACCGCCTTGGGTGTTCCGGTGGAGCCAGAGGTGTAGATGAGGTATGCCGGGTGGCTCACCCGCATCGGGTGATGGCGCTCGTCGTCGGTGATCGGATCCGCGGAATGTCCCGCGAGTTCGGCGGTCAGCTGGTCGGAGCCGAGAACCAGCCAGTCGACATGGGCCTTGCGGTGTTTGCCCCGCGCCGCGGGCCAGGCGGGCATGGCGGCGAGGCATTCGGGGTCGGTCAGCCCGAGCATCGCGCCGGAGTCGCCGATCATGTGCGCGATCCGCTCACCGGGGTAGCTCGGATCGATCGGCACATACGCCGCACCGGTTTTGGCGACCGCCCATACCGCGGTGATCGCGTCGAGACCGCGCGGCAACGCGATCGCGACGACCGTCTCGGGACCGGCGCCGTGCTCGATGAGGGCGCGCGCCAGCGCGTTCGATCGCTCGTCGAGTTCGCGGTAGGTGGTGTCGGCGCCGAGGTAGCGCACCGCCACCGCCTCCGGTAACCGGCGCGCGGTGGCGGTCAGCAAGGTGGCCAGCGTGATCGGCGGCTCGGCGGGTGCGCCCGCGATGGGCACCAGGTTCTCGGTCTCCCTGCGGTCCAGGATCGGCAGATCGCCCACCGGCAGTTCGGGGGCGGCCACGCCGCCCGCCAGCACCGCGATGAACCGGCGGGCGAACGACTGGATCGTGGAGTGATCGAAAACATCCGTGGTGTAACCGAATTCGGCCGACAGCGGTCCGTCGCCCGAGTCGTCGTGGACGACCAACTGCAAGTCGAACTTGGCCACGTCCGAGGCGATCGGCAGCACCTCGGCGCGCACACCGGGCAGATCTATCCGCAGATCCGGCGCGTGGTCGTAGGACAGCATCACCTGGAACAGCGGGTGGCGCGCCGGGGAACGCTCCGGGTTGACCAGATCGACCAGCCGCTCGAACGGCACGTCGGCGTTGGCGAAGGCGTTGAGATCGGTCTCCCGCACCACGTCGAGCATCCGATCGAAGCCGGCCGCCGGGTCGACCGCGGTGCGCAGAACGAGCGTGTTGACGAACATGCCGACGAGATCGTCGAGCGCCGGATCGGAACGGCCTGCGATCGGGGTGCCGATCGCGACGTCACCGCTCGCGCACAGCCGCGACAGGAGCGTCGCCAGCGCCGCGTGCAGCACCATGAACATGCTCACGCCCCGGCTGGCCGCGAGTTCGATTGCGGCGCGGCGGATCTCGGCGGGAATGGTGAACTCGACCCGGCCGCCGACGGTCGATCTGTGCAGTGGGCGCGGACGGTCCAGTGGTAGGTCGAGCTGCTCGGGAAGCCCGGCCAGCGCCGAGCGCCAGTGCGTCAGCTGGCGGCTGAGCGCACTGGCCGGATCCGTTTCCTCGCCGAGCAATTCGCGCTGCCAGAGCGCGAAATCGGCATACTGCACCGGCAGCTGGGTCCACTGCGGCGCGACGCCCTTCGCGCGCGCCGCCACCGCCGTCATCAGGTCTTTGGCCAACGGCGCGATGGACCATCCGTCACCGCAGATGTGATGCAGGACGATGAGGAAGACGTGCCGTTGCGGACCGGTGCGGTAGAGCGCCACCCGGACGGGGGCCTGGCTGCGCAGGTCGAAGCCGTAGCCGGCGAACTCGGTCGCCAATCCGGCCACGTCGTCGGCCGTGGCGTCGATGGGGTCGAGGGTCAGCGGGATCGCCTGCGCCGGGTGGATCAGCTGGTAGGGCCCTTCCGGCGACTCCGGGAATGTGGTCCGCAGGCTCTCGTGCCGCTCGATGACGTCGACGAGGCCCGCGCGCAACGCGGCCACGTCCAGTGGCCCTTCCACCTCGACGGCCAGCGGCATGTTGTACGCGGCGGCGTGTTCGGAGAACCGGTTCAGGATCCACAGCCGCTGTTGCGCCTGGGACAGCGGAATGCGCTCGGGCCGCTCGGCGGGCGCCAGCCGCGGCGAGGAGGCGTCGACGGTCTGTGTCGCGAAACGCTGGGTGAGTGCCTCGATCGTCGCGGCCTCGAACAGGTCCCGGATGGTCAGCGCGGTGCCGAGGGCGGCGTTGATCCTGGCCACCGCCCGCGCGGCGATGAGCGAATTGCCGCCCATGTCGAAGAAGTTGTCCTCGATGCCGACGTCGGTGTCGAGTACCTCGGCGAAGATGCCCGCCAGTACCCGCTCGACCTCGGTGCGCGGTTCGGCGATCGGCCGGATCGAGCGCGCGCCGGTCACGGGGGCGGGCAGCGCCTTGCGATCGATCTTGCCGTTGGCGCTCAGTGGTAGCTCGTCGAGTTCCATCAGCGTGGAAGGCACCATGTACCCGGGCAGCGTGTGGCGCAGGGTGGTCAGCAGCGCGGCCGTGTCCAGCCGGGCGTCGTCGTCCTCGTGCTTGGCCGCGACCACATAGGCGACCAGCTCGTCCCCGGTGCGTCCGGTGTGCGCCACGCACACCGCGCGAGCGACCTTCGGGTCGTCGAGCAGGGCGGACTCGACCTCACCGAGCTCGATGCGCAGACCACGGATCTTGACCTGGAAGTCGCTGCGGCCCAGGTATTCCAGCACACCCGGCTCGGCGGCGGAGCGGCCGATCTGCCAGCGCGCCAGGTCACCGGTGCGATACATCCGCGCGCCGGGGGTGAAGGGGTTGGCCACGAAACGGTCCGCGGTCAGCCGCGGCTGACCCAGATAGCCACGGGCCAGCTGCACACCGGCGAGGTACAGTTCGCCGACCACGCCGGGCGGGACGGGCTGCAACCGGTCGTCCAGCACGTAGGTCTGGGTGTTCCACACCGGCGAGCCGATCGGCACGGCGCTCGCGTCCGGCGGGCACGCCCAGTAGGTGACGTCCACGGCGGCCTCGGTCGGGCCGTACAGGTTGTGCAGTTCGGCGGCGGGTAACGCCGCGTAGAACTCCCGCACCGCCGCGGCGGGCAGCGCCTCGCCGCTGCAGAACACCCGGTGCAGGCAGGCGCAGCCGCCCAGATCCGCCTCGGTGACGAACACCGAGAGCATGGACGGCACGAAATGCGCTGTCGTGATGTCTTTTTCGGCGATGATCCGCGCGAGGTACGCCGGGTCGCGGTGGCCGTCCGGGGCGGCGACGACCAGGCGCGCCCCGATCTGTAAGGGCCAGAAGAACTCCCATACCGAGACGTCGAAGGTGGCGGGGGTCTTCTGCAGCACCGCGTCGACGCGCTCCAACGGATACTCGTGCTGCATCCAGCGCAGGCGGTTGACGATCGCGGCGTGCGTCACGCCGACACCCTTGGGCGTTCCGGTCGATCCGGAGGTGAAGATCACGTACGCGAGATGGTCGGGGCGCAGTTCGGCCCTGCGGTCGGCGTCGGTGACCGGCGCGTCGTCGAATTCCGCCACCCGCGCGGTGTCGATGTCCAGCCGGGTGGCGATCGCGGGCAGCTCGACCTTGTCGCGGGCCGCGGTGAGCACGCACAGCGGCCGGGCCTGGCGCACGATCTGCCCGATCCGCTCGGCGGGGTGCTCGGGGTCCAGCGGCAGGTAGGCCGCGCCCGCTTTGACGATCGCGTACATGCCGACCACCAGCTCGATGCTCCGGCGCAGGCACAGGCCGACCGTCGTGTCGGGCCCGGCGCCGCGCTCGATGAGCAGCCGGGCCAGGCGGTTGGCGCGCGCGTCGAGTTCGGCGTAGGTCAGCGCCTCGTCGCCGAATTCCAGCGCGACGGCGTGCGGATCGGACGCGACCCGCTCGGCGAACAGGCTCGCCAGCGTACCGTCTTGCCGGGGCGCCTCGGTGGCGTTCCACCCGTCCACCACCCACTGCCGCTCGGCGCCGGTGATCGCGGCCAGCGACTCGGCGGGTGTCGTCGCCTCGGCCGCCAGGAACCGCCCGAGGAAGTCCAGGTAGCGCGCGTGATGCACGCTGACCTCCGCCTCGCCGTAGAGCCGGGGGTTGGCTTCGAAGTCGACGTGCAAGCGTCCGCCCGCGCCGTTGTAGACGTTGACCGAGAGGTCTTCCACCGGGCCGGTGGCCAGCACGTGCATGGAGCCGACCAGGCTGCCGAAACGCAGCTCGTCGTGGAACAGCATCAGGTTGACCATCGGGCCGAAGAATCCGCGGGCGTCGCGGGAGTAGCCGCTGTCGCGCCGGATGTCGTCGTGCCGGTAGCGCTGATGACGCAAGGCCCCGGTGATCTGCAGCTCGGCCGCCTTCACCAGGTCGCCGATCGTGGTCGTCTCGTCGAACTTCAGCCGGATCGGCACGACGTTGGAGATCACGCCCGCCGAGCGGCGCAGCGACACCGTGGTGCGCGCCGAGACCGGCAGGCTCAGGACCACGTCCGAGTTGCCCGTCACCGACCGCACGTAGGCGGCCAGCGCCGCGACGAACATCGCCGAGTCGGTCGTGTTCCACGCGCTGGTCGCCGCGCCGATCGCGGCATGCTGTTCGTCGTCGAGCACGGCGGTGGCCAGCCTGCGGCCCGCGTCGTGGGTGGCCGTGCCGAGCCGGGCGCCGCCCAGGCTCACCGGCTCGCCCACACCCGAGAGCTGCCCGAGCCAGTACTCGCGATCGTTCTGGAAGCGGCTCGAGTCGTGGTAGCGCGCCTCGTCGGCGTAGATCTCGGCCAGCGGCGTCGCCCGCGAGGCGACCGGCTCGGTCTGGTTCTCCAGCGCGGAGTAGATCTCCGCGGTACGGGTGAGCGCGTTCATCGCGCCATAGCCGTCGATGACGATGTGGTGGGCGTACGAGTACCAGATGTAGTCGGCGTCGCCGATCCGCAGGACGGCGTTGGAGGTCAGCGGGTCGCGTTCCAGGTCGATCGGCGCGCTCGTGTGCTCGTGCATCCAGCGCAGCGCCGCGGCGTACGGATCGGTCTCGCCGCGCAGGTCGATGCGGACCCAGCCCGGCCGGTGGACCGGATCCACGATCTGATACGGAGTGCCATTCTCCTCTACCAGGCGAACCTGACCCACCTGCGTCTCGGCACCGAAACGCTCGATCGCGTACAGCAGCCGTCCCTCGTCCAAGTCACCGTGGATCTCCACGTACTGGGAGATCGTCAACGGTACGTCGGGACGAATGCGCTGCGCGTACCAGAGAGCTGTCTGCGCGGGCGACAGAGCAAACGGTTGTGCCGAAAATTCGCCGGATGAACATTGGTCGACGCGATCCGTGGCCAATGAACTCATCAATCACTCCGTTCTGCCGCTGTTGACGCAACTCCCCGAGCACCGCTCCAGCAAGCGCACGCGCGCCAGCCGGAGGACGTGATCCACGCCCTATGATTCGGAGCGTCGCATCAGCCGGATTGCCGACGTTTTGGATTTGTTTCACATCCAACGTCCTTGGCAGAAGGCCACTTTGGTTGGTTACATTTCCGCAAACATTGCGACTCAACTAGGTCGATCCGAAGCAAAACGGGTCCTGACCAGACTGTTCGATGGTAGGCCGCAGATCACTTCCGTTGTCAAGCGAACAGTGCGCAACTCAATTCCGCACCTTTACTTTCGGGGCGGTGGGGGCAAGAACATACCGAATGTTCGGTTATCGAGATTCGGCAGCTATCGTCCGCCGACGGCTCGACGGCCGGTGCGCGCCGATCGCCGCCGGATGCCCGCGGCCAGCGCGGCGGCAGCGGTCAGAATAACGAAAATCCGCTCCGGCGCAGGGCCTATTCGTGTTGCGAGAGTGGTGTCGTCGCGCAGTGGAAGCTCCGCGACCAGAGCGGCTGGGACGAATAACGCGGTTTCCTGCCGCACGCTGCCGTCGGCGGCAATAATGGCGCTGACACCCGACGTGGCCGCGACGACCAGCGCTCTACCGTGCTCGACGGCACGGATGCGGGACATGGCCAGCTGCTGATAGGTCATCTCGCTGTCGCCGAAGGTCGCGTTGTTCGTCGGTACCGTGAGCAGTTGGGCACCGGCTCGCATCGCGTCTTCGAACGACCGGTCGAAGGCCACCTCATAGCACGTCGCGACACCGATGTCGATACCCGCTGCCCGTACCACACCGTCACCATTCCCCGGCACGAAATACCCCGCGCGATCAGCGTATTCGGAGAAAAGCCGGAAGAAACTCCGCATCGGCAGATATTCGCCGAAAGGCTGGATGATCTTTTTGTCGTGCCGCTCACCGGGGCCTGCGGCGCCGTTCCACACCATCACCGAGTTGGTCGTGGTCCGATCCGAGTTGATCAGCACCGCCCCGACCAGGATGGGCGTGCCGATCCGCTCGGAGGCCGCGGTGATCAGGGCGGCGGCGTCGGCGTTACGCAACGGGTCGATGTCCGAGGAGTTCTCCGGCCAGATCACCACATCGGGGCGCGGCGCGCGGCCCGCGGCCACCTCGGCGGCCAGTTCTTCGGTGCGCCGAGCGTGGTTGTCCAGCACGGCCCGTCGCTGCGCGTTGAAATCCAGCCCGAGGCGCGGCACGCTGCCCTGGATCGCCGCGACCGTGACCGTTCTGTCGCCCTTGTCCGGATCGGGCAGCGCGGACCGGAGCAGCAGACCGGCGAGCGGCATGACGAGCAGGGTGAAAGCCACAGCGGCGTACCCGAGTCGGGTCACTGGGGTGCGTCCGCTCGCAGCGGCCGGTCCGGAACCGCCGGTCTCGGGATCGGCGGTTCGAGGCCCGTCACCGGCGGCGCGAGAAGACCACAGCAGGCAGACCAACGCCGCCGCTGCGGTTCCGGTGAGCGCGACGGCGAACCCGACCAGCGGGGCGCCGCCCACCGCCGCCAGCGACAAGAACCAGCCGTCGGCTTGGCCGAAGGCCAAACGGCCCCAGGGAAATCCACCGAACGGGAAGCTGGACCTGCCCCACTCGGCCGTGGTCCAGGCCAAAGCCACCCACAGCGGCCAGCCGGGCAGCGCGCCGACGAGCCGGGCGAGCAGGCCGAACAGGCCCAGGTGCAGCGCACAGGCGGTGGACAGCGCCAGCCACGGCGCCGGCCCGACATAGATGCCGGTCCACGGCAGCAGCGGGACGAAAAATGCCAGCCCCGCCAGGAATCCGTACCCGAAGCCCGCCCGCAGACGACCGTCACCGCGTACGGTGAGGGTCAGCGCCGCGACGCCCAGCGGCGCGAGAAACCACCAGGGCCGAGGCGGGAAGCTGCCGAACAGCAGCAGGCCCGCGCAGATCGCAGACGCCGCGCGCGCCGCCACGGGGTGGTCGCGGACCACCGCGGACATCCGCCGCATCAACTCGCGCACCCGCTCTCGCACCATCACTCGGCCACTGTCCGCCATCGGACCGGGCACCGCCAGTCGGCCCTTGACCGCGCCGATCGACCCGACGCAGGCATCGGACGCGAGCGAGCGCAGGTCCGCCACTCGACGCATCTCGCGCTTCCGGCAATGACATTCGTCACACGGAACATCAAGGCCGCCAAAGCCCGCATACGCACGGAAGCCTCGGCGCACCGGTCGAACCGCATCGATCGAGTGGCGAGTTCACGCCGCACGACCGACTCGGCGAAGGCACGGCACAGAAGACCGCGCGCCTGTGCCGTGAACGAGTCATCAGGTGTCCACTCGTTCATCGCCGCTCGCCATCGGATCGTTAACTGCCGCCTGCGCGATGTCGGCTCCCCGCCCGGCCTCTGCCGGACAAACCGGCACCGCGCGGCCGAAATCAGCGAACCGGCGCCCTGCGACCGCGCTGGGCGATCGAACCGCCCGGCCGCAAGATACTGCCGGTCCGCCCGGCAGACGACGGACGCACACCACAGTGGATGCCAGCCGGCAGCCCGGATTAGTCCCGCCGTTACCCGATCGGCATCGCAACGCCGCGGCGCCGTGATTCGGTGCTCAGCAGGCATTCGCCACGGCGGCAACTTCAGCCGATCGACCGCGCACCCGCCGCCGCTGCCCGAGGCTCCCACTCTGGCACGCAGTGCCACTTCGCTCCTCGCGGTCGTGCGGAACCACGCCGCGGCGGACATTCCGCGGGCCGAGTTCCGTGGAGCGGCCGGGAGCGGATCGCACGGCGTCCGCCGACCGCACGCCGTGCGCCGCCGCACCATAATCCCCTCTACGGCAGTCGTTCGAACCGGGGCGGAAGTCCGTCTGCGGACGTGACGACTCGGCCGCGATATCGACGATTCGGGGGCCGGATGCCACTTCGGGCGGGCTCGCCACCAGACCGTGCGAGTCCGGCCGCACGACGTTCTTGTCGCAACGGACAGACGGCACATCCTGGACTCCCCCACTGCCGGCGCCCCGCAGTCGCGCCTAGCTGCCCCGCGATCACATCTGCGAAACCTGGTTACCGCCCGGCGAAGACGCACGCCGCCGCGCAGACCCCGAGTGCGCCGGTTACCGCCCGCAAGCGCTTGCGCACCCGAGTTCGATCGCCTGGCCATCGCCGGAGGGAGGCCCGATCTCCGTCGTCCGGCCGACCCGCGACTCCCGGCAGAACGAGCCTCGGCCGTGGGCGAGCGCCCATTCGACCCACGCGAGGGCGGGTGTCCGGGGTCTATGGCGGGGGCCGGTCGGGCCCATGCAGGCCGCGCGGTTGCAGGTAACCGGCCGGTCGCGATCCGCCCGGACACGCTCCGATATCCGGGCACCGAACGGCGCTGCGGAAGGTCTGCGGCCGAGAACAGCCCGTCATGAGAACGCCCCGCACCCCGGCCGGAGTGGCGGCCCACGCTCGCACGGCGTCGAGCCGCGGGCAGGCACGCGGCGAGCGTCGAGGAACGCCGATGCGGAAGGTCTGCGGCCGAGAACAGCCCGTCATGAGAACGCCCCGCACCCCGGCCGGGGTGGCGACCCACGCTCGGACGGCGTCGAGCCGCGGGCAGGCGCGCGGCGAGCCGATCACGCATGTCCCGGCGCACCCGAATGCCGGGCACGAGACGGTCGCGAGCCGCGCTCGGCTCCGCGAGCGCTCGCTCACTTCGCATAGATCGTCGCTCCCCGGTGCACGGTGCGCAGGCAGGTTGGCAGCGGCGCATCCGGTCCCAGCGCGGGCAGCCCTGGTACCCGCGACCGCGGGTCGGTGGACCAGCGCTGCACCGAGTCGGCGGCCGCGGCGACGACGAGTTCGGCCGCGTCCCAGATCGCATAGGAGGCGGGGGCGCCGGGTACCAGGGTGCCCGCCATGCCGTCGCGGACTCCGCCCGCACGCCATGCGCCCCGGGTGGCCGCGGCGAAGGCCGCACGGGGGGACAAGCCGTGGCCGGGCGTGCGATGGTTGGCCGCCGCCCGCACCGCCGCCCAGGGATCCAGCGCGGTGACCGGAGCGTCGGAGCCGATCGCCAAGGCGACGCCCGCGGAAGCCATGGCGGCGAAAGGATTCAGCGCGGCGGCGCGATCGGCGCCGAGCCGCGCGGCGTACATGCCGTCCGGCCCGCCCCACGCCGCGTCGAATCCCGGTTGCACACTGGCGATCACACCCCAGCGCGCGAGCTGCGCGATGTGCTCGCCGTCGATCAGCTCGGCGTGTTCGACCCGGTGCCCGAGCGCCGCGACCGCGGGGCCGCCGAGTTCGGCGGCCACCCGTTCGATACCGGCGACGACCGCGTCCATGGCGGCGTCGCCGATCACGTGGAATCCGGCCTGGATACCGGCGACGGTGCAGGCGCGGACATGGTCGGTGATCGCATCGGCGTCGAGATAGCTTCGGCCGCAACCGATCTCGTCGGCATAGGGCGCCCGCAACCATGCGGTGTGCGAACCGAAGGACCCATCCACGAACAGGTCGCCGCCGAGGGCGTGTACGCCGAGTTCCTCGATCAGGGCGCGGGCCTGTTCGGCGCTGCGCACCGCCTCGCCCCAATAGGCCCTGACCTCGACGCCGTGTTCGAACTCGAGCAGTTCGCGAACGTCGTTGCGGCCGGCGATCTCCGGGCCCGCGCATTCGTGGACGGCGACGACGCCACGCGCGGCGGCATGGTCCAGTGCCGCGGCGCGCGCTCTATCCCGTTGCGCCCGGGAGAGTTCGGCGAGCGCGGCGGTGCGCACGAGGTGGTGGGCGGCGGCACGCACGGGTTCGCCACGGGTGAATCCGTCGGTCGCGGCCAGCCCGGGCAGCGTGTCCAGCAGCGCCGAGGACGCCACCGCGGAGTGCGCGTCAACCCGCGACAGGTAGACGAGCCGACCGGCACCCGCCGCCGCGTCGATCTCCGCCACGGTGGGTGGCCGACCCTCCGGCCAGGTGGTTTCGTCCCAGCCGTCGCCCAGCACGGCGCCGTCCGGGTGCGCCTCGGCGAACTCGCGCAGCAGCCCCAGGCAGTGCGCGAGCGAGCGCGCGGCCGACAGGTCGAGCCCGGTCAGCTTCAGGCCCAGTGCCGTGACGTGCACGTGCGGGTCGACGAACGCGGGCGCGACGAAGGCGCCGTCGAGGTCGACGATCTCGGCGTCCGGGTGCAGCGCACGACCGGGTTGCTCGGCGCCCAGCCAGACGACGGTCCCGTCGCTCACCGCCATCGCCGTGGCGTCGGGTGAACTGGCACTGTAGAAACGGCCGCCGATCAGCAACTGGGTACTCACGGGGCATCAGTCTGCCGTATGCCCGATGCGGCGGTTTCGGTCAGCCGTGCAGACTCCGATGGCGCGCCAGATCCTCCGGCTGCGCCAGCACCGCCATCACCTCCGCGTACTCCGGCGGCGCACCACCGGTCCCACTGGACGCCGCGGGCAGGCAGCCCGCCTCCACGGCGATCAGCTCCAGCCGCAGCGCAGCGGCGGTGAATCCGGAAATCGACTGTCCCGCACTGGCCGCCGCGCGTTTCACCGCGGCAGCCAGCTCCTCGCTCACCGTGACGGTGAGTTGCTCGGTGGCCATCGCGTCACGATAGCCCTTCGCGCCGTCAGGCGGAACCGGGGACAGCCGAGTTCACGCTCAGGACGGAGTGATCGCGCGGCGCGCGGTGCCCTGACCGTCGTCGTACCACTGCCCCACGACGACGCCGTCGACCACCTCACCCGCGTCGACGACCACGCCCCGGTAGGGTGCGGCGGCGGCGAGCCTGCGGAAGCGCCGCGCGGCCAGCGCCGTGACCAGCGGACGCAGCAGCGAGCGCGTCGGAGGCAGCAGCAGAAGCAGGCCGAACAGCGAGGTGACCAGGCCGGGCACGAACATCAGCACCCCACCCGCCGCGACCAGGGCGCCGTCGGCCACGGCGGTGCCGGGCGCCACTTCGCCGCGGGCGGCCCGGCGGAACTGCTCGAAAACCCGCCGTCCCTGCGCGCCGACCAGCAGCATGCCCGCGGCCGACCCGGCGATCAGCACCAGAACGGTCGGCAGCACGCCGATCAGCTGACCGACCGCGACCAGTGCGGCGACTTCGACGACGACGTACAGCACGAACAACAGGGCGGGCATGGCGATCCTTTCGGACGATCTACCCGTTCAACGTCCCGGACCGGGGTTTTGCTCCCCGGCCCGTCTGATAAGTCGCTGAGATCCGCCCGCGTCAGCCGCCGGGCCGCACCAGGCCGGTCTCGTAGGCCAGCACGACGGCCTGAACCCGGTCGCGCAGACCGAGTTTGGTGAGCACCCGGCCCACATGGGTCTTGACCGTGGCCTCCGACAGGTACAACTGCTCGGCGATCTCGGCGTTGGAACGCCCGGCCGCGATCTGCTCGAGCACTTCACGCTCGCGGGCGGTGAGCACGTCGAGCACACCCGGGTCGCGGGTACGCGCGGGATTCTCCGCGATGAGCCGGTCCAGCAGACGTTTGGTGACCTTTGGCGAGACCACGGCGTCACCGGCGGCGACGCTGCGGATGGCCGAGACGAGATCCTCCGGCGGGGTGTCCTTCAACAGGAATCCGCTGGCCCCCGCGCGCAGCGCACCGAGCGCGTGCTCGTCCAGATCGAAGGTCGTCATGACGAGTACCCGGCTACCGTGTCCGGCCTCCACGATGCGGGTGGTGGCGACGACCCCGTCCACGACGGGCATCCGCACGTCCATCAGCACCACGTCCGGTCGCAGTTCCGCCGCTCGGGCGACGGCGGCGGCGCCGTTGGCCGCCTCGCCGATCACTTCGATGTCGGGATGCGCGCCGAGCACCATCTTCAACCCCATACGCATGAGTTCCTGGTCATCGACGACGAGAACGGTGATCGGCACGACCCCAATGTAACGTGGCCCCTCCGGCGCGCCGGGTGACCTGCGGTGCGACAGGCCTGGTCTCCGTGGCCCACTCGGGCCGAATCCTGCTGCGGCGCAGCGTTCTTCGCACCATTCGAGCGGCCGGTGCCCCGGCTCACTCCGCCGGACCGGGGTGCAGCGGGATGCTCGCGTGCACCCGCCAGGCTCCGTCGGCCGCGCGGCCCGCGTCGAGGCTGCCGCCCAGCACGGCGACCCGTTCGCGCATCCCGACCAAGCCGAGCCCGCTGCCCTGGATCCGCATGCCCGGTTCGGGCAGCGGCACCCCGCCGGTATCCGTGACATCGATCAGCACGTCGGCGTCGGTGCGGCGCACCCGGACCCACGCCTTGGGGTGCGGTCCGGCATGCCGCAGCGTGTTGGTCAGCGATTCCTGCACGATGCGATGCACACCGAGACTCACCTCGGGCGCTATGTCGTCTAGTTCACCGGTCAGCTCGAGTTCCACGGCCAGACCGGTGCCGCGCATCATCTCCACGACCTTGGCGATACCCGCGGTGCCGTGCTGGGGCAACTGGTCGGGAGCGTGCTCGGTGCGCAGCAGGGCCACGGTTCTGCGCAGTTCGCGCAGCGCTTCACGGCCGGTGCTCGCGATGGTGGTGAGCGCCTGTTCGGCCGCGTCGGGGTCGCGGCGCAGCGCGTACTTCGCGCCGTCGGCCTGCACGATGATCACGCTCACCGCGTGGGCGACCACATCGTGCAGTTCACGCGCGATGCGAGTGCGTTCGGCCGCGACGGCGTCGTGCGCGCGGCGATCCTTGTCGTAGTCGGCGACCGCAAGACGGGCCGCGACCTCCGCGTCATAGGCGTGCCGCGCTCCGATGAATTCCGCGAGCGTCCAGCACAAGGCGTAGAACATGGCGGTGAACACGATGTCGGGGCCGGAGGGTTTGCCGATCGCCACGATCGCGAGCGCGAGATCCACCGCCAGGCCCAGGCCGTACCACAGCCCGTCCCGCCTTCCCACGTAGGCGACCAGCGTGTACAGCATGATGCCGTGGGACAGCAGCGCGATGTGCTCGGCGTCGTCCTCGGCCAGGAAGCCCACCAGCGACGTCGTCAGCGACAGGGCCAAGGTGGCGGCCGCCATGGCTCGCGGGTACACCCGTCGCAGCACGACCGGCAGCGGAAGCAGCACACCGATGGCCAGGTAGGCGAGCTTGTTGTGCGCGTTGGCCACCCCGACGATCTCGAGCAGCAGGAGAATCGCCGCCAGCACCGAATCGGCCACGACAGGTTTGCCCCGGAGCCACAGACTGAAACGACGCACCGGATCAGCCTAGGTGCGCCCGGCACGCGGGCACGCCGACCCGGCGGAGTCCGCCCGCCGCGGACTGTCGCGCGGGCGCCCGGCAAGCTCCGGATCCGAGGTCTGGTTGTCTGGCGGGGTGGAGATCGGAGACTGGGCGGTTCTGTTGACGGCGGCGACGGCCGCCGGGTGGGTGGACGCGGTGGTGGGCGGCGGCGGGCTGATCGTCCTGCCGACGCTGTTCGTGGTGGCCCCCGGCATCGCGCCGCAGACCGCCCTGGGCACCAACAAGCTCGCCGCGGTCGCCGGGACGAGCGCCTCGGTGCTGACGTTCGCGCGCAAGGTGCCGATGCGCTGGCGGGTACTGCTGCCCGCGGCGGCGATCGCCGCGGGCGCGGCGGCGGTGGGCGCCGCCGCGGTCTCGCTGATCGATCGCGAGTTGTTCGTTCCGATCGTGATGGTGGTGCTGGTCGGCGTGGCGGTGTTCGTCACGCTGCGGCCGTCGATCGGCGTCACCTTGGCCACCCATCCGCCCACCAGGCGCAAGGTCGTCCTCACGGTGGCGCTGGCGGCGGGGCTGATCGGCTTCTACGACGGCCTGCTCGGGCCCGGTACCGGAACGTTCCTGATCATCACCTTCGCGACACTGCTCGGCACCGAGTTCGTGCGGGCCGCCGCCATGGCCAAGGTGATCAACTGCGGCTCGAACCTCGGCGCTCTGCTCTTCTTCGGCGCTACCGGGCACATCCTCTGGGCGCTCGGCGCGGGAATGGCCGTGGCGAACGTGCTCGGCGCCGTGGTCGGCGCGCGCATGGCATTGCGGAAGGGCGCCGAGTTCGTGCGCATCGTGCTGCTGGTGGTGGTGATCGGGATGGTGATCCGGTTGGGCTGGCAGCAGTTCGGCTGATCAGCCCACCGGTTCGGCGTGATGGGTGGCCAGCCAGGGTTCGAGCACCCGCGAGGTCGTCTCGTGAATCTTGCGGTGCAGCCGCTCGCCGTCCTCGACGCAGGCCACCGGTTGCTGGAACAACACCGTCAACGCACCCGACACCGCGCCGACGACCGCACCGACCAGTGCGGCGGCACCGACCTCGTCGAGTTCGGCGGGGAACGCCTTGTGCAACTGCCTGGCGATCTCACGCTGGGTGACCAGCTGGGCATGCGCGGCGCGCCCGCTCACCGCGGGCACGGTGCGCGACACCTGGGCGCGCAGCGCACCGATCCGGGCGTGGAGATCGTCGACGAGGTGCTCACCGGGGTTGTCGCCCGCCGCGCGCAACGCGCGCAGCAAGACCTCCACCGGGCGTTCCCCGGGGCGCCTGCTGGCGATCGCCGCCACCGCGGCGCGCACCCGCTCGTCCGACTCCGGGAAGAGCAGCTCTTCCTTGCTGGCGAAATAGTTGAAGAACGTGCGTGTGCCGACGTCCGCCGCGGCGGCGATGTCGGCCACCGTGGTCTCCTCGTAGCCTCTGGTCTCGAACAGCTCGGCTGCGGCCTCGAGGATGGCTCGGCGGGTACGTTCGCGTTTGCGGTCACGAAGGGGGGATGGCGGCACGCGCGCACAGTACGGCATCTTGCGAGCAACACGTCGGAAGCGCGAGTGTCGCGCGCGCCGTTCGCTCGGCGCCACTGGCACATTCCGTGCAAACCCGCACGCGATGCACTTTTCCACGGCGTGGGATCACCGCGCGGACACGCGCGCGCGGCGGCACCGACTAGGTTGGTGCGGGTGAGCATCGCGACATCCAGAGACGTGGACGCCGAGTTCCTCGGTCTGCCACTGGCCGCGCTCGCCGACGCCGCCCTCGCCGCGGCCACGGCGGCCGGCGCCGAGCACGCCGACCTGCGGGTGCACCGCCTGGTCACCCAATCGATCCGGCTGCGCGACGGCCGGGTCGAGGCCGTCACCGACAGCACCGAACTGGGCTTCGCCGTGCGCGTGATCGTGGACGGCACCTGGGGTTTCGCGTCCCACGCCGCGCTCACCCCCGATACCGCCGCCGAGGTGGCGCGCACCGCGGTCACCGTCGCGACCACGCTGCGCGCGCTCAACCGGGAACGCGTCGAACTGGCCGACGAGCCGCGCTACGCCGACGCGCGCTGGGTCTCGGCCTACGACCTCGACCCGTTCACCGTGCCGACCGGCGAGAAAGTCGCGCTGCTGCAGGACTATTCGGAGCGGCTGTCGCACGCCGACGGAGTGGATCACGTCACCGCGAGCGTGCTGCAAGTCAAGGAGCAGACCTTCTACGCCGACACCGCGGGCTCCTCGATCACCCAGCAGCGGGTGCGGCTGCACCCGAGCCTCGAGGCGATCACGGTGGACACCTCGGCGGGCGTGTTCGAGACCATGCGCACGCTGGCCCCGCCCGTCGGCCGCGGCTGGGAGTACGTGACCGGCGCCGACGGGGTATGGGACTGGAACGGCGAACTCGCGCGGATCCCGGAGTGGCTGGCCGAGAAGGTGAAAGCCCCCAGCGTGCAGGCCGGGCCGACCGATCTCGTCATCGACCCGACCAACCTGTGGCTGACCATCCACGAATCCATCGGTCACGCCACCGAGTACGACCGCGCCATCGGGTACGAATCCGCTTACGCGGGTACCTCTTTCGCGACGCCGGACAAGCTCGCCACGTTGCGCTACGGCACCCCGATCATGCACGTGACCGGCGACCGCACCGAAGCGCACGGGCTGGCCAGCGTCGGCTACGACGACGAGGGCGTGGCCGGGCAGCGCTGGGACCTGGTCCGCGACGGCGTCCTGGTCGGCTATCAGCTGGACCGGGTGTTCGCGCCGCGCCTGGGTCTGCAGCGGTCCAACGGGTGCTCGTACGCGGACTCGGCGCATCACGTGCCGATCCAGCGGATGGCCAACGTCTCGCTGCAACCCGATCCGGACCGCGACACCAGCACCGAGGAGCTGATCGCGCGAGTGGACGACGGCATCTACATCGTCGGCGACAAGTCGTGGTCGATCGACATGCAGCGCTACAACTTCCAGTTCACCGGCCAGCGGTTCTTCCGCATCCGGGGCGGCAAGCTGGACGGCCAGTTGCGCGATGTCGCCTACCAGGCCACCACCACCGACTTCTGGGGTGCGATGGAAGCGGTGGGCGGGCCGTCGACCTGGCAGCTCGGGGGCGCGTTCAACTGCGGCAAGGCGCAGCCCGGCCAAGTGGCGGCGGTCAGCCACGGCTGCCCGTCGATCTTGGTGCGCGGCGTCAACATCCTGAACACCCGGACGGAGGCCGGCCAGTGAGCCACGATCTGTTTCCCGCGAGCGCGACCGTGGAGCGGGCGCTGGCGCTCTCCCGCGCCGACGAGGCGATGGTGGTCGTCCGCGACGAGCACGAGGCGTCGCTGCGCTGGGCCGGGAACTCCATGACCACCAACGGCTCGTCGATGTCGCGGAACTGGGCGGTGATCTCGGTGTTCCGCGAGGGACCCGCCCTCGCCCGCGTCGGCACGATCGCCTCGACCAGCGTCGACCCCGACGACATAGAGGCGGTCGTGCGCGCGAGCGAAGCGGCGGCACGCGGCGCCGAGCCCGCGCGAGACGCGATGCCCCTGCTGGAGCCGGACGCCGTCGACGACGACTGGGCCGCCCCTGCGGTCGCCACCGGCATCGAGGTGTTCACCGATCTGGCCGACGGCTTGGCCGCCGGATTCGACAGCGCCGACCGCCTCTACGGTTTCGCCCACCATCAGATGCACACCACGTGGCTGGGCACGTCGACCGGCATCCGCCGGCGCTTCGTGCAACCCACCGGATCGGTGGAGATCAACGGAAAGCGCGGCGAGGGCACGGATCTGGCCAGCGCGTGGGTCGGAGTCGGCACCGCCGACTTCGCCGACGTCGACGTGTCCGGCCTGCTCGCGGATCTGTCGCGCCGCCTGGACTGGGCCAAGCGCAAGATCGAGCTGCCCGCGGGCCGCTACGAAACGTTGCTGCCGCCCTCGACCGTCGCCGACCTGATGATCTATCTGGCCTGGTCGATGGAGGGCCGGGGCGCGCACGAGGGCCACACGGCGTTCGCACGGGCGGGCGGGACCAGGGTCGGTGAGCGCCTCAGCGACATTCCGCTCACCCTCTACTCGGATCCGCATGCCCCCGGGCTGGAGTACCGCCCGTTCGTGGCGGCGACCGCGTCGTCGGAGTCGATGTCGGTGTTCGACAACGGCCTGTCGGCCGAGCGCGTCGACTGGCTGCGCGAGGGCGTGATCTCCTCGCTGATCTATCCGCGCGCCACGGCCGCGGAGTTCGACGCGCCCGCCACGGTTCCCGGGGAGAACCTGCTGCTCACCGGCGGTTCGGAGGCCACGATCGACGACATGATCGCCCGCACCGAACGCGGTCTGCTGCTGACCACGCTGTGGTACATCCGGGAGGTCGATCCGGCCACGCTGCTGCTGACCGGCCTCACCAGGGACGGGGTGTATCTGGTGGAGAACGGCGAGGTCACCGCCGCGGTGAACAACTTCCGGTTCAACGAGAGCCCGCTGGACCTGCTGCGCCGGGTGAGCGAGGCCGGCGCGACCGAGCTCACGCTGCCGCGCGAATGGAAGGACTGGTTCACCCGGACCGCCATGCCGCCCCTGCGGATTCCCGACTTCCACATGTCGTCGGTCAGCCAGGCGACCTGACGCCGCGAGTCAGGCGGCCGGGGTGATCTCGATGCCGATGGTCCCGGCCTTGCCGCGCCGCAGGTTGCTGCCGAGGATGACCAGCGGACCGGTGAGCCAGTACTTGCGCCGCAGCTGCTTGCGCACCCGTTCCGTGCCCTCGGCGTCGAGAATCCGTCCGGTCCCCTCGATCGCCGTACCGTGCGGCTTACCGGTCGCGCTGCACGGCTGCACAGTGACCGCCGGATTGCGCCGCAGGCGCTTGACCTTCCAGCTGTCGGTCACGGTCCAGACGTACAGTTTGCCGTTTTCGGCGACCGCCCACACCGCGGTGCCGACGGGTGTTCCGTCCTTGCGGAAGGTGGTCAGCAGCACGTAGTCGGCCTTCGCGACGGCGTCCAGCGAGTTCGTCATGCGGGCAGCGTATCCCGCGTCCCGGCGCGGGGAAGCGAGCCGGCTCGCCGGCCGAGGCCGACGGCGGCTCGCCGCCGACCTATTCCGGCATGCGGTATTCCCCCGCTTCCAGGCGCGCCAGCACGCCCTCGGTCCATGTGGACAGGTTCTCGAACACGCCGCTCCACAACTCCAGCAGATCGGTCGCGTGCGGCGCCTCGTACCGCCCTGGGAAGTTCGGGATCATGGCCAGCAGATCGGCACGCACCTCCTCGCTGCGGCGGCGCTGTTCGCGCAGCTTCGCGATGACGTGGGACCGGGGCAACGCGTCCATGAGGGCGATGCCCGCGCCCAGTTCCTGCATGTCGATGCTGACCAGGGCCTCGTCCATGAGCCTGCGGAACTCTGCCTCGCCGGCCTCGGTCATCTCGAACAGGGTGCGCCCGGGCCCCTGGTCGCTGTTCTGCGTGCCGAACGCGCTCAGCTTTCCTTCACGCGTCAGTTGCTTCAGGGCGTGGTAGATCGAGCCGGGTTTGACGTTGGTCCAGGTCTCGGCGCGCCAGGACAGCAGCTCCTGTCGCACGGCATAACCGTGCACGGGCTGGCGCAGGCGCATCACCCCCAGCACCAGCAGGCGCACGACGGACATGGCGAACTCCTTTCGCTCCGGATGGCATGGTAGTCAAGTTTGACTTCCGGGAAAGTACCGCCCTACGCTCAGCTAGTCAAAATTGACTACCGCAGGTACTTGGGAGGTTTTTATGGCCGACACGGCGGTGCCGCAGCTCTGGACCGAAGATCTGGCCGGCACGCTGGATTTCTACAAGACGCTGGGCTACGCGGTGACCCACGAACAGATCCGTCCCTACGTCTACGGCGCCGTGGAGGACCACGGCTGCGCCCTGCATTTCGTGCCGGCACCGAAGGGTGGCGACGTACCCGCCGAACGCACCGGCTGCCTGGTCATGGTCGACGACGTCGCGAGCAGGCACCAGGCTTTCACCGCGGCGCTACGCGCCCGCTACGGCAAAATCCCCGCGAAAGGCCTGCCCAGGATCACCCGCTTCCGGCCGGGGCAATCCCGGTTCACCGTCGTCGATCCGGCGGGCAACCAGGTGATCTACATCCAGCGCGACGAACCCCCGAAAGTGGACTACGGCGGATCCAAGGAGCTGGACGGACTGGCCAAGGTGCTGGACAACGCCCGCATCCTGCGTGACTTCAAGACCGACAACAAGGCCGCGTTTCGCGTGCTCGAGGTCGGCCTGGGCCGGTTCCGGGCCGAAGCGCCGCGACTGGACGTGGCCAGAGCACTCGCGGCGCTGGCCGAATTGGCTGTCGCGAGCGAGGACCCCGGCCGCGCCGAGCAGTTCCGGGCAGAGCTGCGCGCGATGCGGCTGTCGGCCGGGGAACGCGCGTCGGTGGCCGACGAGCTGCGCGCCTCCGAGGACCTGACCGCCTGGCTGTCCAGCGAATAGACCCGCCCGGCGCGGCCGTCACGCCGCGGTCAGCACCTGCGGCCCGTCCGGCGTGATCGCGACGGTGTGTTCGGAGTGGGCCGTGCGTGAGCCGTCCGCCGAGCGGATGGTCCAGCCGTCGGGATCGGTGACGATGCGGTCGGTGGTGCGCGCGAACCAGGGTTCGATCGCGATGGTGAGTCCGGGCCGCAGCCGATAGCCGCGCCCCGGGCGGCCCTTGTTGGGCACGTGCGGGTCCTCGTGCATGGTGCGGCCGAGGCCGTGACCGCCGAATTCGGTGTTCACCGGATAGCCGTACTCGCGCGCCACCGCGGCGATGGCGGCGGAGATGTCGCCGATGTGGTTGCCCGGCACCGCGACCGCGATCGCCGCGGCCAGCGCCTCCTCGGCGGCGCGCACCAGTCGCACGTCCTCGGCGGCGGCGGAGCCGACCACGACCGTGGTCGCCGAATCCGCGACCCAGCCCTCGATTCCGACCGCGAGGTCCATGCTCAGCACGTCACCGTCACGCAGTGCGTAATCGAACGGAAGTCCGTGCAGCACAGCGTCGTTCACCGAGAGGCAGACCGTATTGCGGAAGGGTCCGCGCCCGAACGAGGGCGCGTAGTCCCAGTAGCAGGACTGCGCGCCGCGCTCACGGATGCGCTCCCGGACGTGAGCTTCCAGCTCGAGCAGGTTCACCCCCACGCGGGCGCGCTCGCGCAATTCGGCGAGCACGCCGGCGACGAAGCGCCCCGCCACTCGCATCCGCGCGATCTCCGCGGGGCTCTTCAACTCGACCATCGATCCTCCAGTGCGCCGGTATTTTTATACCACCATAGCCGCATTGGTATTTTAATACCAATCCAGGCGGTTGCGGTATTTAAATACCGGCCGTAGCCTGGGCGCATGGTCCGCCTCCCGTTGACTCCCGCGCAGATCGAGGCCGGGCGCCGCCTCGGCGCCGCCCTGCGCGCCGCCCGCGCCGACCGCGAGCTCGCCGACGTCGCCCTGGCGGCCGGGATCTCCCCGGAAACGCTGCGCAAGATCGAGACCGGCCGGTTGCCCTCCCCAGCCTTCGGCACGGTGGTCGCGTTGGGCCAGGCGCTCTCGGTCCCGCTCGATGATCTCGCGGACATCTGGCGGTCCGCGGGATTGGCCGAATCGGCCTAGGGCGCCGACTTCGGAGCGATCGCGATACCGACGGACGCGTCGGCGCCACGCAACAGCTTGTGCCCGCGAATGGCGAGCTTGCCGATGACGCCGTATTTGTCCGCGACCACGTCGCGCACGCGCTGCGTGCCGTCCGCGTCGAGGATGCGCGCACTACCGGGCAGGACCTCCTCCGAGGCCGGGCGACCGCGCCCGTCGCATACCTGCAGCGTGACCTCCGGATTTCGGCGGATCCGCTTGACCTTCCAGGTCTTCGGATTGGTCCAGACGACGATCCGGTCACCGTCGGGAGCCACCCACACAGGCGTGCCGACCGGCGTCCCGTCCTTCTTGAAGGTGGTCAGCAGGACGAACTTGCTCTGGCTCATCTCGTTCCATGTCATACCGAAACGGTAGGCCCGCGCACCGGCGGGGACATCCGACCGGGGAACGGTTCGCCGTTACGCCTGCGAACGTAGCTCCGCGCGGTGGCGCGTGGGCCCACCGTTCCCGCGCGACCCCGAGAGCCGCGAGTTCGTCCTCGGTCAGTCCGTCGGGGATCGGCAGTTGCTCGCCCACCAGGCCGAGCGTGCCCTGGTCGCTGTTCACATGCGTCGCGATCACCCGCTCGGGGTGGTTCGCGGCCAAGCGCCCGGTGACGCCCGCGCCGATGTCGCCACCTTGGGCCGCGAACCTCGCATAGCCGAGCCTGTGCATCAACTCCGCGAACGCCTCGGTCGTACGCGCCAGCTCCCACCCCGCCGAGGCCAGCGGCGTGGAGAACCCGAACCCGGGCAACGACGGGATCACCACATGGAACGCGTCGGCCGGATCACCGCCGTGTGAGCGGGGGTCGGTCAGCGGGCCGATCAGATCGAGGAACTCCGCCACCGAGCCGGGATAGCCGTGATCAGCAGCGGGATCGCCTCCGGCTCGGGCGAGCGGACATGGAAGAAGTGGATGGTCTGCCCATCGATCTCGGTGGTGAACTGGTCGTAGGCGTTCAGGCGCGCCTCTCACCGATGCGCGTGTGCGCGGCCCCGGGAAAAGCCGACAATGGATGCCATGACGGCCTGGCACCCCGACGACACGGCCGCTGCGGCGACACCCAGCGCGGATCCGGCCGCGGACCGGCACGAATTGCGCGGGCGCACGGATCTGGTCTGGTACGCCGCGTACGGCTCGAACATGAGCCTGGACCGGCTGCGCACCTACCTTCGTGGCGGCAGGCCGGAAGGCGGAACGCTCACCTTGCCCGGCTGCCGCGACCCCGCCGACCCGATCCGCTCGATCCCGCTCCGGCTGTCCGGCGTGCTGTATTTCGCGACCGAATCGCTGACCTGGACCGGCGGCCGGGCGTTCTATGACCCGGGCTGTCCGGGCGAGATCGCCGTGCATGCCCATCTGCTCACGACCGCGCAGTTCTCCGACATCGTGGCGCAGGAGATGTACCGCACCCCGGGCACCGAGGTGAACCTGACCGAGGTGACCGACAAAGGCGCCACAACGCTCGGTCCGGGACGGTACGAAACCTTGGTCTGCGCGGGCGCCCACCAGGGATACCCCGTGCTCACCTTCACCGCGCCCTGGCGCTACCGCGACGTGCCCGGCAATCCGCCCGCCGCCGCCTACCTACGGCATCTGGCGGCGGGCCTGCGCGCGGCACACGACTGGTCGCTCCGGGCGACCGCGGGCTACCTCGCCACCCGCCCCGGCGCCGACCGCCGATGGACCCCCGAGACGGTCCACGCGTTGCTCGGTGCCGGCCAGGCGCGACGGACCTACGGGGACACCGCGGCCGCCCCGGCCCACCTGCCGACCGGCGTTTCGTTCTCGGAGTCCCGGTAGCTGCGTGCCACCAACGCGGCGCGCAGATACCACACTCCGGAGGCCTGGGCGGGGTCGAATCCGGTGAGCTGCCCGATGCGCTTGAGCCGGTAGTCCACGGTGTTGGTGTGGATGTGCAGTGATCGCGCGGTGCGCTGGCGGTTCAGATTGGTGCTGATGTGACGTTTGAGCGTTTCGAGGAGTTCGGGGTGCTCCTCGAGCGGGTCGAGCAGGGTCCGAAGCGTTTCCAGCCCGGGGCCCGGCCGGGTGAGCTGGTATTCCAGCGCCAGGTCGTCGAAGCGGAACAGCCCGCGGGTCCAGCGCAGCCGCTGCACCATGTCGAGCAACTCGTGCGCGCGGTCGGCCGCCGTCGGCACCTCGACCGGCGTCGCGGCGATCACCGTCGCGGCGATCGGCACCTGCGCCGCGCGGCCGAGACCCTCGACCAGTTCGTCGAGGGCCTTGTCCTCCGGCGACGCCGACGGCAGCAAGACGGTGCCGCCGTCGACGCTGAGCAGCGACAGCACCGCCTCACCACAGCGGGTCGCCAGCTCGGATTGCACCCGGCGCAACTTTCGCCGTGCCACCACCGCACCGTCGAGTTGCGGATTGTGCTCGTCCGGGTGGGGCGGGATCGCCAGCGCCAGGACGGAATACGAGTCGGCGATCTGGATGCCACATTCGCGCGCCATGGTGAAGGTGGGATGCCCGCCGAGCAGGGCCGAGGCAAGGGTGTGCGCGGCCGTGTGATGCTCGCCGACCACGGCACGCAACTCGGTCACGTACGCCCGCGAGACGGTCGAGGTGATGGTGTCCAGGATCTCCAGCAGGCGGCGGCTGATGTCCTTGAGACTGTCGAAGTCCGCGGCGGTCGCGTTCGCGACGATCAGGTCGAAGCCGAGCTTGAATCCCTCGTGCACGGCGTGGTGGATGGTGTCGATGGGGATGCCCTCCCGTGCCCAGCCCGCTGCGGCGTTGCGCAGCAGAAGGGTCTTCTCGGGGATGTCACTGCCGTCGAGCATGCTGACGGCCAGTTCCAGGCACAGGCGGGTGATGTTGGTGATGTCGCCGTTGAGCGCCTCGCCGGGTAGCGTCCGGCAGTGCGCGACGGTCTCGATGAAGTGGCCGACCATTTTGCGCGACAGATTCCGCACGTCCCGCAGTGAAGAACTGGCCGGGCGGCCCGACAGGGTCAGATCCGGACCTGCCGAATCGGTGATGGACATGTGACTCCTTCCCTCCCCGATCGCGGAAAGTACTCAACGGTAACTTGACCGGATCGACGTGCCGAGGGGCGAGCCCGCGGTTGGGGACACCGCCCGAAGCGGACGGCTTCCGGCTGTGAAGGCTCACAAGTCGTATTCGCGCGGTCGAAAACTTTCGATCCCCGTCGTAACGTCGGTGGCAGCAGGGTCGCCGGGCGGAGGGAGGGCCATGACTATCGGCCCGCACGAAGATGATCGCAGCATCGCCGAGATGTCCGCGAGATTCGATCGTGGCACCGATCGCAAGGGCCCCGACGCGCTGATCCGCATGGGGTTGGAGTTGGCGCTCGTCCTGGTCGACGCGGCGGAGGCCGCGGGAAGTCTGGCACTGGGCCGTTTCGAGCACGCGGCCGCCCGGTGCGCCCAGGCGGGTATCCCGATCGAAGCCGTACACGCCGTCCTGCGCGACAGTGTCGACGCGGGCCTCGCGGCGCCCGCGACCGATTCGCCGGAACGCCGCGCACCGCGTGACCGGGTCGAGCCCGGCGTCCTCAGCGAATTCCTGGAGACGCTGAACTCCGTGGTGGCGCGCAGCTACGCCGGCTGATCCGGTTCGGCCGCTCAGAGCGTTGCGACGAGAGCGGCGCTCTCCAGCGCGCATCCGTGACCGATGGTGATCCCCGAGCCGCCGTGACCGTAGTTGTGGACGACAGGTATCCCGGGCAGCGCGGTGGTGTCGAGTTCCACCCGGACTTCACGGCGACCAGGACGCAGCCCGACCACGGTCTCCAGGACTTCGCTGTCGGCGAGCGCGGGCGCCAGCTCACGGCAGCGCCGCAGAATCGACCGGGTGAGGTCGGGATTCGGCGTCGTGTCCCACTCGCCGCTGTCCAGGGAGCCGCCCAGAACACAGTCGTTCGCGCGCGGATGGACATAGGCGCGGCCGAGCGGATGTGCCTCGTCGCGGACCGACACCGACAGTCCCGGATTCGCGACGCGCACGATCTGGCCGCGGATCGGATACACCTCCGGGTCGCCGACGAGTTCGGCGGCCCGCAGACCGGCGCAGTTGACCACGACGTCCGGTGCGAGGTCGGCGAGATCACCGAGGCGCGCCACGGTGCGCAGCACGCGGCGCGCGCCCGCGGCGTCCACTTGGGCGCTGAGAAATGGCAAGTAGGTGGGCATCTCCACGAGGGGGACTTCGAAGCGGAACCCGAACCGATAGCCGGGGGGCAGCTCGTTCCGGTCGGCCGACCGGAACGAGCGCACCGACCGCGCCCACGGAGGAATCGCGGGCTCGTCGCGATACAGCGCCAGCGAGGCACACATGCGCACGCCCGGCGCACCGGCGGCGGCCAACCCGGCCAAATACTCGAAAGTCGTCTCACTCCAGGCCCGCACACGATCGGCCGGGCCCGCGGCGGTCGGAAACCAGACCGCCGCGGCCAGGAAGGACGTCGTCGCCGTGATCGGCTCGGCGCTGACGACGATCACCTCGTGCCGTCCACGGAGCAGTTCGGCCGCGGTGGACAGACCCGAGATGCCCGAGCCGAGGACGACGATCCGCATGGGGCGAGCCTATCGAGCCGGTACGCCTCGGGCGGTTTCCGCAGCACCGCCCGTGGGAGGCGCACACTCGCGGCCGGAACGTCAGTCCGCGTCGTCGAGCGACGTGACGCCGGTGGTCATGGCCACCACCGGCCACTGCGGCCCCACGCAGGTCGCGGCCACGGTGCTGCCCGCGGCGAAACCACCGCGGCTCTCCCCGCTGCGGGCCAGGTCCACCCGAGGACCGGCCTGCTCGGCCGAGCCGAGCAGCGCGCAGTCCCAGCTCTCCGACGGCGGCTGGCTGCTCACCGCGATGGTGCCCTCCTCTTGGGTGTCCGCGGACAACGTCGGGCCCGCGGCGGCGAGTCCCGCACCGGCAGCGGCCACAAGCACGGCGCAGCCCCCGGTCACGGCGAGACGTAGAGCGATCCGAAACATGCGACAACTCCTCTTCGTTCGGACCCCCCTTGTCGTTCGCGTTGCCGTCTCCCTACCGTTCAAACCGGCGCCGGGAACGCGGACGATATCCGCCCGGGACCTGGCCCCCGGCAGCTGACTAGCCGGGCCGCCCCTGGGTATTGCGCCGGCATGGACGATGGCCGCCTGACCGTGGGCGTGGAAGAGGAGTTCCTGCTCGTCGACCCAGGTACCGGCGAACCGCTGGCGCGCAATGTCGAGGTGGCGCGCACAGCCGAGGAATTCGGCATCGACCTGCAACTCGAACTCACTCGCTGCCAGGTGGAGGCCAACACGGCGGTCCACACCGACATCGCCGCGCTGCACCGGCAGTTGCGCGAATCGCGCCGCGGCATCGCCATCTGCGCCCAGCGCAACGACGCACGCCTGCTCGCCGTCGGTATCCCGCCGACCGTCCCGCACGACTTCCCGGTCACCGATACCCCGCGCTACCAGCGCATCGCCGAGAACTTCGGCATGCTCGCCCACGAGCAGGGGCTGTCGGGGTGCCACGTGCACGTCGGCATCCCCGACACCGAAACCGCGATCCAGGTCAGCAACCACCTGCGGCCTTGGCTGCCGCAACTGCTCGCCATGACCGCGAATTCGGCGATCTACCGCGGCGCCGAGACCGGATTCGCCAGTTGGCGCAGCATCCTGTGGCGGCGCTGGCCCAGCGCGGGGCCGCCGCCGTACTTCGAGTCGGCGCGGCACTACGAGGCCATGGTCGCGATGATGCTCAACAGCGGCAGCATCTTGGACAAGCAGATGGTCTATTGGGACGTCCGGCCCTCGGTCTCGTTCCCGACCGTGGAGGTGCGGGTGAGCGACATCCCGGCGACGGTCGAGGAAACCGCGCTCTTGGCAGCGCTGGTGCGCGCCATCGTGGTCATGGCGCGCAAGGCGGTGGCGGCCGGGCAGGTCGCGCCGCCGGTGCCCGCCGAAGTGCTGCGGGCGGCGTACTGGAAGGCGGCGCGTTCGGGACTGTCCGGAGACGGTGTCGACCCCCTCGACGGCAACGTGGCGCCGGTGCGCATCTTGCTGAACCGGCTGATCGAATATGTCGCGCCCGCGCTCGACGAGGCCGGTGACCGCCGGTTCGTCGATGAGGCGTTCGCTCGCCTGCTCGCGCGCGGGAACGGCGCGTACCGGCAGGTGACGGCGCTGCGGGTGCGCGACTCGATCGATGATGTCGTCGAGGAAGTGGCGCGCGCGACGCTCGAAGGCTGCGAGGAGCCCGGGCGTGCCACCGGGGCGCCGCTCAGCTGAGCGCGACGGAGGCTATCTGCGGTGAGGTCGGTCGGGGCGATCCGTTCGCGGGTTCGATCGTAACGGCGACGACGTCAGCCCGATCGAGCCCGGTCGCCACCACGCTCGGTGGCACGGTGGTCAGCACACCGGCCGAGCGCGCGGTTCCCGCGGAGGACACCACCCAGAGCTGGTAGGCGTGTCCGGGCGGCGGCGCGGGCACCGCGTCGAAGATCACCGCGGCGGCCGCGAGCCGGTTCGAGGCGCTCACCCACAGCGTGCCCCCGACCGGCAGTTCGACCACCCGGGTCCGGGAATCCGGTTGCCCCAGGATCTGCTCGGCCGTGATCGGCAGGGCATGGGACCCGGAGATCCGCTCGGCCACCACAACCGTGCCCGCCCCTGCCCCGATGACCACCGCGGCGGCCACCGCCAGCCGGACCAGGCGGCGCCGCCGAACGATCTGCCGGAGATCACGGCCACGGCGTCGCGGCGGCGGACACGAGTCGTCGATCGCCCGAAGGATCTTCCACTCCAGCGTGGGCGGTGGATCGACCGCTTCGGCAGCGCTCAGCGCCGCCAGCGTCTCCCGGATCCCGTGCACGGCGGCCGCGAACGCCGCCGCGGTTGCGGAATCGGCCCCGGCGAGGCGGTTTTCGATGCGCCTGCGCTCGATCTCGGCCACCGCGTCCATCGCGTAGGGGTATGCCAGGTCGAGCAGATCCGCGCGGCAGGGCTCGGTGTCGGTCATGACCGGTCACCTTCGGCCGGACGGACCGGGAGCCCTGGGTCCACACCACCCACCGGTCGCGCGCGCATGCCAACCCGCATGCCTTGACTTCGCGGCGCACCGCCCCGCGGATTGGATTCTCGCCATATTTCGACACTGGACGGGTACGCTGCTCGTCCGCCGGATCGTCCCCGATCGTCTCGGCCGAAGTACCCACGAGCGCCGTACTCCCCCTGCGGCGGAACCGCCCGATTGCCTGTCCGCTCTCCAGCGCAGAGGAGAACACCATGTTCACCGAACTTCGCGATCAGGGCGGTACCCCGCTCGCGCATGTCACCGTGGCCCTCGGCTGGGATCCGGCCGCCCGCCCGCGCCTGTTCGGCCGGCGCGAAGAGACCGACCTCAACGTCGCTGCCCTGCTCTTCGCCGCGGACCGGCTGGTGGACGTCGTCTATCACGAGCAGCTCAGTTCCACGGACGGGTCCGTGCGCCTGCACGGGGACAGCGTCACCGGAGAGGGCACGGACGACGACGAGATCATCAGCGTCGATCTGTCCCGGCTCGCCACGGAGGTCACGACCGTCCTGTTCCTCATCACCTCCTACACCGGCCGCACCTTCGATCGGATCGCGAACGCCTACTGCCGGGTGGTCGACACGGTGGGCCGTACCCAGCTCGCCCGGTACGACCTGACCGGCAGCGGTTCGCACACCGGTCTGGTGCTCGGCCGCGTGCGCCGCGCCGACGGTTCCTGGCGCTTCGACGGCGTCGGCGCGGGCCTGCAGGCGCGTCACCCGGTCGAGGCTGTTCCACAGCTCAGCGCCTACCTCGACCGGTCCTGACGCGACTTCGGTTGCGTCCCATCGGCTTCGGGGCGGATCGCGATTCCTGGTCGCGCGGCGGCCCCGTTCTCCGCCTCGGATACGACACCGGTCGGCGGTGTCCGATTGGAATCCGGACGCGCGGGTAGTCGCGGTGCAGGAGGTGTGACATGCCGAAGGAGATCTCATGACCGAGACGACACAGACTCGCCCGCCGGCGAACTCACGGTCGGTCACCGAGCTGGTCGAGGACGCCACAGCCCAGCTGTCCCGGCTCATCCGCGACGAACTTCAGCTCGCCCGCATCGAGATGCGGCAGAAGGGCAAACGGTTCGGCCGTGGAGCGGGCCTGGCGGGTGTCGCGGCGCTGCTGGCGTTCTACGGCGGGGCGGCGTTGATCGCCGCGGCGGTGCTCGGCCTCGCCGAGGTCCTGCCGGGCTGGGCGGCCGCACTGATCGTCGCGGGCGCGCTGCTGGTGGTCGCGGCGATCCTCGGCCTGTCCGGGAAGAAGAGCGTGGAGCAGGCGAACCCACCGATACCGCAGGAGGCGGTCGAGGGCGTGCGCGAGGACATCGAGGCGATCAAGGACAGGAGGCGGGGATGAGTGACAGCCGACCGGAGGCCGGGCAGCCCACCGACGACGTCGCGGCTCTGCGGCGCGATCGCGATCAGGCCAGAGCGGAACTCGGCAGGACGGTCGAACAGCTCGGCCACAAGCTCGACGTACCCGCGCGCAGCAAGGAGAAGGCGCACGACGCCGTCGAGGCGACCCAGCACGCGGCGTCCGATGCGGCGCTGGCTGTCGCGGACAAAGCTCAGCAGGCCCGGACGGGTGCCGCGCACCTCGCCCACCGGGTGGCGGCGGCGACACCGGAGCCGGTCGCCCTGCGCGGCAGGCAGGCCGGTGGCGCGCTGCGCGCCCACCCGATCCCGGCGGCCCTCGGCGCGGCGGTGCTGGCGGCGCTGGTGTGGCAGATCGTACGGAGGCGGCGATGAAGACGCTCTACAAACCGCTCGGCTTGGCGATCAGCGTGCTCGGCGGCCTCGCGGCGAACGCCGTGTTCACCAAGGTGTGGACGCGGATCACGGGTGAAGAGCAGGCCCCCGCGTCGACCGCGCGGGATCATTCCTGGCGCGAGGTGCTG
>NZ_BAFP01000130.1 GCF_000308455.1 Nocardia abscessus NBRC 100374
GGCATCACGAAGAGTGCGACAGAGCCCGGGTCTTGAACGGTTTGCCGTCGGGGCCCAGGACGGTGCCGTAGGCGATGTGCTCGGCCTCGACCGCCTCGGTGAGCCAACCGGCGCGGCGCGCGGTCTCGAACACCAACTGGAAGTGCAGGGCCTGACGGGAGTCGGTCACATACAGCAGCCGCTCGGCACGCAGAGCGCCGATCCGGTAGCGAATGGTCGCGAGATCGGTGGTGTCGTAGCCGTATCCGCCGTCCCGTTTGCGCACCATCAGCGGCACCGGCTCGTCGTCGGGGCCGGTCACCGTTTCGGAGAACACGACGAGCGCACCGTCGCTCTCCACCGCGATGCCCTTGGTGACCAGCTCATCGATGGTGTCGGCGAGCATCGGGTTGTAGAACGACTCGCCCACGTTGTCGTCGGGAGTGAGCAGAACACCGAGCCGGTCGTAGATGTCGCGGAACGCCTTCTCCGACTCGGCGACGATTTCGCTCCAGCGCGCCGACGTCGCCGGGTCACCGGCCTGCAAGGCGACCACCCGCGCGCGGGCCCGGTCCGCGAACTCCGGGTCGGCGTCGAAGGCTGCACGCGCGGTCTTGTAGAGGCCGTCGAGGGCCGAGACCGCCGACGTCGCACCGCCGAGGTCGTCGTGGCGCCACCGCGCGTCGGGATGCTCGTCGAGATACTGGATGAGCATCCCGAATTGGGTTCCCCAGTCGCCGAGATGGTTCTGGCGGATCACCCGCGCGCCGAGGAAGTCCAGCACGCGGGCGAGGCTGTCACCGATGATCGTGGTGCGCAGATGCCCGACGTGCATCTCCTTGGCGATGTTGGGCGCGGAGTAGTCGACCACGGTGCGGCGGCCGTCTTCGGTGGCCGCCACGCCGAGGCGGTCGTCACCCAGCCGCGCCGCGACCTGCCGCCATACGGCTCGATCGGGCACCGTGATGTTCAGGAATCCCGGGCCGGACAACTCGACCGATCGGATCGCCTCCTCGGGCGCGGAAGCCAATGCCGTGGCCAGTTCGGCCGCGTAATCCGACGGCCGGACCTTCAGCCGCTTCGCGAGTGCGAGCGCGGCGTTGGACTGGAAGTCGGCGTGGGTGGATCGGCGCACCACCGGGTCTGCTCCCGCCGTCTCCGGTCGGGTTCGGTCGATCGCGTCGGAGACAGCGGCGGCGACCTGATCGAGCAATGGCAGAACCCCGGAATGGGTCACGGGACAGATCCTCCTGGTTGTAGGGATGCGCCAGTATCCCAACGAACCCGGCATCGATCACGTGACTTTCGCGGAGCTTTGCCGGGTCAGTCGACGATCATGCCGCCGGTGAGGTTGGCGACTGCCCCGGTGATCGCGGCGGCGCGGTCGGAGGCGACGAAGGCGGCCACGTCGGCGATCTCTGCGATCGTGGGCAACCGTTTGCAAAGTGTCCGGTCCTCCATGCGGGACCGGAATGCGTCGCGGCTGATGCCGTAGGCCGCGGCGTGCAGGCCGTACACCTCGGAAAGCTGCGGCGATTCCGGCATCCCCGCGGCGTGCAGGCACACGACCCGGGTGCCGTGCGGTCCGAGTTCGACATCCTCGCCGCCCGGCTCGACTGGTTCGTCGAAGTGGGGCTGATGGACCGGCGCCCCGATCCGGCCGGGTCAGTCAACGTCGGTGTCGGGGAACGGCGGCTCTATGCGGGTCGGACGGCCTGGTAGACGAGGAAGACGAGGCCGGCGCCGACGGTGCGGGCCTCGACGAGGCGCAGGGGTTTCTCGTCGCCGATCTCGCCGAAGAGGCGTCGACCGGCCCCGAGCACGACCGGATACACGGTCAGCCGCAGTTCGTCGACGAGGTCGTGCTCGATCAGCGTGTGGACGAGCTGAGCGCTGCCGTAGACGACGATGTCACCACCCACGTCCCGCTTCAGCTTCGAGACCTCGTGCACCACCTCACCCGCGAGGACGGTCGAGTTGCT
Organism: Nocardia abscessus NBRC 100374; assembly: GCF_000308455.1. Taxonomy (GTDB): domain Bacteria; phylum Actinomycetota; class Actinomycetes; order Mycobacteriales; family Mycobacteriaceae; genus Nocardia; species Nocardia abscessus. Next base: position 1,962 of record NZ_BAFP01000130.1, read on the forward strand.
CCACTCGGGCTGCCGGAGCGTCGAGGACACCACGTACTTGGGCAGGCTGTTCAATCTGTCCGCCCACGCGCCACTCCTGGACAGCCAGCGCGCGGCGAACCACTCGTCGCTGCGCCGGCCGAGCAGCAGGGCCTCGGCGGCCAGCGCCTCACCGAGCAAGAGCTCGGCCCACGCTTCGCGGTCCTCGTCCCCGATCCCGAGGAACCAACCGCCACGCCCGAAGCCCTCCTCACCGGTCGGGTCCTGGACGACTCCGTCGAGTGAGACGTTCTCGCTGATGATGATCTTTCCCATCCGGGTTGCTCCTTCGGTGTCGACAGCTACCACTGAGGTAGACACCGCTACGTCAGGAAAGTGGCGCCCGCCGACCGACCCCTTTGCGCCCCGGGTGGTGTCTGTACACGATGGAAGTGCCCCGAGATGCGGGAGAAGGTGACGCGAGGGTGGTGGCCGACGACCTGATGTCCCGGGCGCGAGCCGGAGACGGCGAGGCGTTCCGGGAGCTGATCGAGCCGTACCGCCGGGAGCTGCAGGTGCATTGCTACCGGATGCTCGGATCGTTCCAAGACGCCGAGGACATCCTGCAAGAGACGCTGCTGGCCGCCTGGCAAGGCTTCGGCGAGTTCCAGGGACGCGCCTCGCTGCGCACCTGGCTCTACCGAATCGCCACCAACCGGTGCCTCAACGCGCGCCGGTCGGCCGGCCGCCGCCCGGCCAAAGCGTGGGATGTGCCCGGTGTCGAACCGCCCGAGCCGACCCGGCTCGGCGAAATCGTCTGGCTGGAGCCGTTTCCCGATGCGCTGGCCGATGGTGTCGTCGAGGCGCCGCTCGGCCCGGCGGCCCGCTACGAGCAGACCGAAGCCATCTCCCTGGCCTTCGTGACCGCCCTTCAACTCCTGCCCCCGCGCCAGCTCGCCGTGCTCATCCTGCGCGATGTCCTCGGATTCCACGCCGACGAGGTGGCGGCCATGCTGGATTCGACCGTCGACTCGGTCAAGAGCGCCCTCAAACGGGCACGCGCGGGTATGCAGTACCGACGGCCCACGACCGACGGCGAACCCCGGCCCGCCTCGGACGCACCCGCGCAGGAGGCGATCGTGGCGAGATTCGTCCGCGCGTGGGAATCCGCCGATGTCGACGCGCTGGTGGCCCTGCTGACCGACGACGTCTTCGTATCGATGCCACCGATGCCCTTCGAGTACCGAGGCCGAGACGTCGTGGTCGGCTTCTGTGCCGAGATCTTCCGCGCAGGCAGGAGATTCGACCTCATCGCGACACGAGCCAACGGTCAACCGGCGTTCGGAGCCTATCTGCGCACGCCGACCGGCATCCGCTACGGGACCGGCCTCTACGTCCTCACCCTCACCGGTGACCGGATCAGCGCCATGACCCGCTTCGACAACAACGTGCTCGCTTCGTTCGGGCTCCCGCGATCGCTCCCGAGCCCCTGATCGGCTTCGTAACCGCACCGATTACCGGATTCGAGCGCTGATCGCGCAGCGGCACTCGTCCGGATCGGGGGTCGAAAAGATCGTGTACTTCTGACGCCCCGACGCGTCTCCCGCAACTCGCGGGTTCGGCCGTTGTCGCATCGCATGACGCACCGACTCCTCGCGATTCACTCGGAAGCAGTCGAGCGCTTCGCCGCCCTCGTGCCAGATGTTCGGGTAGATGTTCCCCTCCGACATCGACTCGGATTCGAAAAGCACGGCGGGCGGCAGGCAGTCATACGGGCGGCTCGAGCGGACCACCGGTGGGTCCTCGTATCCCCGTCGTACGGCGATACGAGGACCCGGTGCTGTTCGGGATTCCCTCGCCACAGTCCCGATCAGCAGGTGACACTCGCTGCCGCGCGGATCACGCTCAACGGCAACGAGTTCGGCGCGCTGGCGCTGGTCAGCGCGAGTATCCCTCGGCCCGGCTGTCGGGGACCACGCGGCCGGACGCGACCAGGGTGCGGAAGGCCGCCTGCTTGCGGGGGCAGGCGTCCGCGCGGCAGGGGCGGTGGCCCTGCATCACCCGGTGTGCCTGTTCGATGGTGAACGGCTCATCGGGTGGACGGTGCGAGTCCTCGGTGCCGCCGTGCGACAGACAGGAGCCCACGGCGACTATCGCCACCACCAGCAGTGTGCAAGCGCCGAGCATGCTCAGCAGCGGTTCCACGGCCGGTCACCGACCGGTGGCCTGCCCGGAACAGAACGCCGAGGCGGCTAGGTATTGATGACAGGTCGCGCCGTGCCCGCCGTGGACAGCGCAGAGGAAACGCGCGCGCTCATAGGTCAGACCGAGCGGTTCCTGAGTGCAATCGCGGCTCTGGATCAGCCACAGCTCCCGGACATCCGAGGGCAACACGTCCATCTTTCACCTCCATTAGGGCAGTGCACCCGGCACCGAGAAGGCGCCGCCGGACCGCGCTCGACACGGATGGATCGGGCCGTGCCGGGACCGTGCGCCGGGTTCCGGACATCGGGCGCCCTCGACAGGGTTTGGGCGGACCCCCGATGCCGGGTGCGATTCAACAGTGCGCGTTGCGATTCGGTAGATAACAGACCCGAATGCGGTAATTGCGAGTACTTTCCGTTTGTAGCGGCCTGGAGGGAGGAACAGAGACCTATGGTGGAGGTCGACTGGACGGGTGAAGCTGTACATGCGCTTCGCACGGCGATGAAGCGGAGCCGTTACGAATTCGCGCGTCTGGTGGGCGTCACACCGCGCACCGTGGTCCTGTGGGAGAACGGCCGGACGACCCGGATGCACGCCGCTAGCCAGCGTCTCCTCGACAGGGTCCTGTCGCAGGTGGATTCCGTCGTCTCCGAACGATTCGAGCGTGCGATCACCACGGGCCGGACGACGGCCCACGACTACGAAAGCGCCGATTCGGCGCCGGAAAGGCACACCAAGCTCGGTAGGGAAATCGGGCTCGACAAGGAAGTCGAGGAAGACGACGTGAGAAGGCGAGAACTGCTGGCCTGCATCGGCGCAGGCCTGGCAGGCCAGGCGGCAGACCTGGTGGCGAGCGAACCGGAGCGGATGCTGGCAACCCTCGACGCGGGGTCGATCAGCGAACGGCGATTGGCGTTCTTGGAGCAGTCGGCCGAGGTCCTCGGCACGCGGGTGGTCCAGGTGCCGCCGCACGAACTGCTGCAGACCGGGCTCGAGCAATTCCGTATGGTGCGTGGCTGTCTCGGCGAACGGCAGCCCACCCATCATCAGGTCCGGCTGGTGCGCACCGCGGGCCGGCTGGCGAACGTGGTCGGCGAGATCCTGTTCAACGAGGGTCATTTCGGTCAGGCGCGCATGTGGTACGCCACCGCGATCCATGCCGCGCAGGACATCGGCGATCGCTATTCGGAGGACATCGCCCTGGCCGGACTCGCGTATTTGCCGACCTATAGCGATAAACCAAAGGAAGTCTTGCAGTTACTCGACGGTCGCTTGCAAGAAAATCCGTCGTACGGCCCGGCCGCCGCATGGTTGTGGGGAATGGCGGCGCGCGCGCACGCCAGCCTCGGGCACGCCGATGAATTCGCACGGTGTATCGCGCGATCGGCTTCGGCTCTGGAAGACGTCGGACAGGAAGACCTTTCGGTCGGTATTTTTTCTTTCCGCCCGGAGAAACTCGCTTTTTATCAGGCGATCGGATATTCCCGGCTCGGCCGCGCCGAGGAGACCGCCGTGGCGGCCGCGCGCGCGATGGCGCTGTACGACCCGTCGGAGACCATGGAACCCGCCCTGGTCCGCTTCGAGCACGCCACAGCGCTGCTGGCCTCCGGCGAGATCGACGAAGCCTGCGCGGTGGCGACCGGCGCGATCACGAACGCGCGCACCTACGTTGGATTGACCGTCACCAAACGCGCCAAACAATTCGACTCGGCGCTGGGCGGCCTGCGCACCAGAGCCGTCAGCGAATGGCGGCAGCACGCGCACGCGGTGATCGACTCCGCGCACGCCGAAGTCTGAGTCCCGCACCCGGAGACGCGGCGGCACGCGCAATCGGCTACAGCCGCAGCGCACGTCAAACCCGAGCCCGCGCCGAGACAAGGCCGGACCCGCGCTCGATGAACGATTCCGCGCACGCCGGGGCTCGCGTTCGTGCCGGAGAGGCAAGGCGGGCGCCAGGAAGGACTCCGCGCGCCGGGCCTGAGTACCGCGCCCGACGCCCGGGCGGGGCGCGCCGGTCGGCAGGGGGGTGTGGACCGGCGCGCCCCGCGTATTCAGGTGGTCAGTTCGCCTCGCTGGACATGGCCTCGATGAGCGACTTGGGGCGCATGTCCACCCAGTGCGTTTCCACGTACTCCAGGCAGGACTTGCGGTTGGCGGCGCCGTAGGCGATGGTCCAGCCGCCGGGGACGGCGGCGAAGACCGGCCACAGGGAGTGTTCGCCGTCCTGATTGATCAGGACGTAGAACTTGGCGTCGTCGTCGTCGAACGGATTCTTCATCTCGATTTCCTTCTTCCGGTCGGGTCAGGGATGGGGGGCTCAGTGGGGGCCGGTGTCGGCCAGTACCGCGGTGAGGACGTGGCCGATCCTGGCCAGCGCGGATTCGGAGGTCATCCGCCAGTGCGAGGCGTGCACCGCGTGGTTGTGCACGGTGCCGTCCACGGCATCCGCCCAGCTCGCGGCACCCGTGGCGCCGATCGGATCGTCCAGCGCGGCGGTGAAGTAGACGAGGTTGCCCTTGTACGGGCGCGGGCGGTAGCGCCGGATCAGCTCCAGTGACCCGGCTCCCGCGCGCAGCACGCGATCGAGTCGGTCGGCGCCGAACGAGGCGAACGGTTCGGGCAGTTCCGCGATCCGGCGCGCGAGCCCGGGCAGGTCGAGTGCGGCGTCCTCCTCGTCGGCGGCTTCGCCGAGCAAACCGCCGAGCAAACCGCCGAGCAGGTCGGCGACCGGCAGCGGCGCGTTCGCGTCGGCGCCGGCCCGCAACGAGCTGTCCATCATGGCCAGTACCGCGACCCGCTGGCCCTGTTCCTGCAGGCGCACCGCGACGGCATGCGCGAGTACGCCGCCGAGCGACCAGCCCAGCAGGTGATACGGGCCTTCGGCCTGAACGGCGCGGATCTCGCGCACGTACTCGCGCGCCCAGTCGTCGATGGATTCCGGCAGGCGCGCGGCGGCGTCGAGCACCGGCGACTGGATGCCGTACACGTCCCGTTCCGGGTCCAGGTGCGCCGCCAGACCGGCGAACGACCACGCGACACCGCTCGCCGGATGGATGCAGAACAGCGGCTCTCGAGCGCCTCCGGTGCGCAGCGGAAGTACCACGTCGAACGCGGCGGCCGCGTCGACCCGGCCGCGGCCGGACCGGTGCTGCTCCAGCTGGGCGACCAGGCGGGCGGGCGTCGGCGCGGCGAACAGCCAGAGCACCGGGATCTGTTCGCCGAGTGCCGTGCTCAGGCGCGCGGCCAGCCGGGTGGCCAGCAGCGAGTTGCCGCCGCGTTCGAAGAAGTTGTCGTCCAGGCCGACCCGCTCGGCGGCGAGTACCTCGGCGAAGCCCGTGCACACGGCACGTTCCAAGTCGGTGCCGGGGGCGCGGAATTCCCGGCCGCGCAGCCGCGGACGCGGCAGCGCGGCCCGGTCTACCTTGCCGTTCGCGGTGAGCGGCAACGCCTGCACCTGCCGCAGCACCGCGGGCACCATGTAGCTCGGCAAGACCTCCGCCAGCGCGGCGCGCAGCGCGCCCGGGTCGAGCGGCCGCACGGCGGTGAAATAGCCGGCCAGCACGGCATTCGCGTCGTCGGTGTCGTAGGCGAGAACGATCGCCTCGCCGATCTCGGGCCGCGAGCGCAGGGCGTGCTCGATCTCGGCGAGTTCGATGCGGTAGCCGCGCACCTTCACCTGGGAGTCACGCCGCTCGACGTACTCCAGGTTGCCGTCCACCCCCCAGCGCACCATGTCGCCGGTGCGATACAGGCGTGCTCCCGCGGGACCGAACGGGTCGGCCACGAACCGCTCGGCGGTGAGGTGCACCCTGCCGTGGTAGCCGCGGGCCAGTTGCGCGCCGCCCAGATAGAGTTCGCCGGTCACCCCGGCGGGCACGGGATGCAGGCGATCATCGAGGACGTAGACCCGGGTGCCGGGCTCGGGTGTGCCGATGGGCACCACCGCGTGCCGCGTGGCCGCGCCGGTGCGGAACCGAGTCACCGAGACCGCGGTCTCGGTGGGGCCGTAGAGGTTGTCGATCCTGGCCGTGGTGAGCGCTGTGGCCCGGCGCAGCGTCGCGGCGGGCAACGCCTCGCCGATGACCAGCAGCCTGCGCAGCGAGCGCGGCATGCGCCGTTCGCCGGACGATTCGGCCAGCATCGCCAGCAGCGACGGCACCAGCGTCAGCGTCGTCACCGAGGCGCGGCGCACCAGGTCGAGCACACCCACCGGGTCGCGTTGCGCGTTCTGCGGTGCGAGCACCAGCCGGGCGCCGGTCCGCAGCGCCCACCAGTACTCCCATACCGACAGGTCGAAAGCCGCCGAGGTCGAGACCATCGCCGCGTCGTCCGGGCCGAGCCCGTATTCCGACTGCATCCAGTCCAGCTGGTGGGTGACCGCCGCGTGCGGCACCGCGACGCCCTTCGGCGCGCCGGTGGACCCGGAGGTGAAAACGACGTACGCGGTGTTCGCGGGCGCCAGGCGGGCGATCCGCTCGTCGTCGCGCACCGGCCCGTCGGCCACGGTCGCGGAGACCGTCGAGATATCCAGCACCACACTGTGTTCCGATGCCGCCGCGGGCAGCATCGGCACCCGTGCCGAGGTGAGCACCAAGCGCGGCGCGGCGGCGGCGAGCACGCTGGCGGTGCGCTCCAGCGGATGGGCCGGGTCCAGCGGCACGTAGGCGCCACCGGCCGTCACCACCGCGTACATCGCGACGAGCAGGTCGAGACTACGTGGAATGGCGAGCGCCACCAGCGATTCCGGGCCGATCCCGTGTTCGATGAGCACCCTGGCCAGGCGGTCGACCCGCGCGCCGAACTCACGGTAGGTCACCGTTCGCGCGTCGTCGACGATCGCGATCGCCTCGGGTGTCCGGGCCACCTGCGCCTGGAAGGCGGTGAGCAGCGTATCCGGGGCGAAGCGGCGATCGGCCTGATTCCAGGTGACCAGCATGCGCTCGGTCTCCGCCGGGTCCAGCAGCGCGAGATCTCCGACCGGCAGCCGAGGGTCGGCGCACACCGCGCCGAGCAACCGTTGCAGGCGGGTGGCGAACCCGGCCACCGTGGACTCGTCGAACAGGGCGGTCGCGTAGGTGAGCGAGGCGGCCATGCCGGCGGGCGTCCCGTCGGAGGCGTAGCGGTCGGTGACGACCAAGTGCAGATCGAACTGGGCGACCTCGGTTTCGAAGTCCGCGGCCGTCACGGTCAATCCGTCCAGGCCGAAGTCGGCCTCCGCCTGGTTGTGGAAGGAGAACCCGACCTGGAACAGCGGGTGGCGGGCGGTGGACCGCTCCGGGTCGAGCACCTCGACCAGACGCTCGAACGGCACGTCGGCGTGAGCGAAGGCCGCGACATCGGCCGCGCGGACGCGGGCGAGCAGATCGGCGAATCCGTCGCCCGCGTCGACCCGGGCGCGCAGCACCAGCGTATTGACGAACATGCCGACCACGTCGTCGAGTTCGGCCGCGCCGCGCCCGGCGACCGGAGTGCCCACCGCGATGTCCGGGGTGCCGGACAGGCGGGCGAGCAGCACCGCGAACGCGGCGTGCAGCACCATGAACAGCGTCGCGCCGGATTCCCGGCCGATGTCGGTCAGCCGGGCGTGCACGTCGGGTGCGATCGCGAAGTCGACGTGCCTGCCACGCGTGGCGACGACGGCGGGGCGCGGGCGATCGGTGGGCAGATTCAGCTGCGCGGGCAGATCGGCCAGCGTCTCGGTCCAGAACCGGATCTGCCGGGCCGGCAGCGAGCCGGGATCGTCCTCCGCACCGAGCAATTCGCGCTGCCACACGCTGAAATCGGTGTACTGCACCGCGAGCGGCGGCCAGTCGGGTGCGACGCCGCGTCTGCGGGCGGCGTAGGCGAGCATCACGTCGCGGGCCAGCGGCGCCAGCGACGAGCCGTCGGCGGCGATGTGGTGCACGACCACCACCAGCACGTGTTCGGTGACCGGAGCGGTCGCGTCGCCGTCGAGCGGAGCGAACAGCCGGGCGCGGACCGGGACGGTCTCGGTGACGTCGAAACCGCCGCCGACGAAATCGGCCACCGCGGCGCCGAGATCGTCGGCGGGGACGGCGACGGGCGCGAGCACGGGAGTGCTCGTCTCGGCGGGCAGCACCACCTGCACCGGTCCGGACGCGTGCTGCGGGTACACGGTGCGCAGCACGTCGTGGCGGGCGACGACGTCGCCGATCGCGGCGGCGAGCGCGGCCACGTCCAGTTCGCCGGTCAGCCGCACCGCCAGCGGAATGTTGTAGGCCGTGGACTGCCGATCGAGGCGGTTGAGGAACCACATGCGCTGTTGGGCCAGCGAGAGCGGCACCGGCCCGGTGCCCGCGCGCCGGGTGAGCGCGGGACGCCCGGCCGCGCCGGAGGCGGTCGTCAGCATGCGGGCCAGGGCGGCGACCGACGGATGCTCGAACACCGCGCGGACGCCGACGGTGACCGCCAGCCGGTCACCGAGCCGGGCGGCCAGCTGGGTCGCGGTCAGCGAGTTGCCGCCCCGGGCGAAGAAGTCGTCGTCCAGGCCGACACCGCCGTCGAGTCCGAGCACCTCCGCGACCGTCTGCGCCACCACCCGCTCGACCTCGGTGCGGGGCGCGCGGAACGGCGCGCCACGAAGCCGGGGCCGTGGCAACGCGTTCCGATCCAACTTGCCGACCGGTGTCAACGGCAGTTCGTCGAGCGTCAGGACAACGCTGGGCACCATGTACGACGCGAGCGAGCGTGCCGCATGGGTCAGTAGGGCGGCGGTGTCGACGGTGTGGCCGGCCGCCGCGACCACGTAGGCCACGAGGGATACCGCGCCCGAGGCGTCGGTGTGGCCCACGGTGACGGCCGTCTCCACCGTTTCGTGCGCGGCCAGCACGGTGTCGATCTCACCGAGTTCGATGCGCAGGCCGCGCACCTTCACCTGGTGGTCGGAACGCCCGACGTAGTGCAGCGCGCCGGACCGGTTCCACCGCACCAGATCACCGGTCCGGTAGAGCCGTCCCCCCGCGCGGCCGTAGGGGTCGGCGACGAATCGGGACGCCGAGAGCCCCGGCCGCGCGTGATAGCCCCGGGCAAGGCCGGGACCGCGCAGGTACAGCTCGCCGGTGACACCGATCGGCACCGGACGCAACCGGCTGTCCAGCACCACCACGGACATGCCGTGGATCGGCGCGCCGAGATCGAGCGGGTCGCCGGGGCGCAGCGCCGCGCTGATGGTGGCGATGACGGTGGTCTCGGTGGGTCCGTAGGTGTTGTGGAACGAGCGGCCCTCCGCCCAGCGGCGCACCGTGTCGGGGCCGTAGGACTCGCCGCCGACGGTGAGCTGCCGTAGACACCCCAGCTGGGCCGGGTCGAGGGTCGGCAGGACGGCCGGGGTGAGGAACGCGTGCGTCACCCGCTGGTCGCGGATGAGCGCGGTGAGCTCGGCGCCGCCGTAGACGCCGGGCGGTGCGATCACCACCGCCGCCCCCGCCGACAGCGCCAGCAGCAGTTCGAGCATGGACGCGTCGAAGCTGGGCGAGGCCACGTGCAGCACGCGCGCGTCCGCGGTGACCTGGTACCGATCCCGCTGCGCGGCGGCCACTCCGGCGAGTCCGCCGTGGGTGGCGACCACGCCCTTGGGCGTTCCGGTCGAGCCGGAGGTGTAGATCATCCAGGCCGGATTCTCCAGCCGGACGGGACGGATCAGCTCGGCCGCGTCGACCGCTTGCCCGCTGTTGCGGCGCATCCTGGCGGCGGTGGACGGCGCGTCGAGCACCAGCCAGTCGACCTCGCCGGGCAGCGCCGCGCGGCAGGTGGCGATCGTCAAGCCCAGCGCCGCACCGGAATCCGTGAGCATGTGCGCGATCCGCTCGGCCGGATAGGTGGGATCCACCGGGACGAACGCCGCGCCCGTCTTGGCCACCGCCCACACCGCGACCACGGAGCTGATCGAGCGCGGCACCGCGACGGCGACCACGTCCTCCGCGCCGAGACCGTGCCCGATGAGCATGCGCGCCAGCCGCGAGGACTGCTCGTCGAGCATCCGGTAGGTCAGCCGCCGCTCGCCCGCGATCAGCGCCACCGCGTCCGGGTCGACCGCGGCCGCCGCAGCCATCAGCTCGGCCAGGGTGCGGGGCGGCACCGGGGCGTCGCCGCGGCGGCCGAGCAGGTCGGCGCGTTCGGCGGGCGCCAGCAGGTCGGCTTCGGCGACGGGCCGGTCGGGTGCGGCGGTGAGCGCGCCGAGGAGCCTGCCGAAGCGGCGCACCAGCGCGCTCGCGGTGGCCGCGTCGAACAGGTCGGTGGCGTAGTCCAGCTCCACCGCGAGGTGACCGTCGGCATCGGGCTCGGCGGACACGGTGAACTGCAGGTCGAAACGAGCCACCCGCTCGTCGAATTCGACCGCCGAGAGCTCGAGGCCGGGCACGGTGAAGGCGTCGGGCTCGGTGTCCAGGTAGCTCAGGGCCACGGTGAACAGCGGATGCCGGGCCAGGGAGCGCTCGACGCCGAGTTCGTCGACCACCCGGTCGAACGGCACACTCGCGTTCTCGAATGCCGCGAGGTCGACGGCCCTGGTCTGCGCGAGCAGATGGGCGAAGGGGCGGTCCTGATCCGGCCGGGTGCGCAGCACCACGGTGTTGACGAACATGCCGACCAGGTCGTCCAGTGCCGCCGCGCCGCGCCCGGCCACCGGGGCGCCGATCGGGATGTCGCCGGAGCCCGTCAACCGGGCCAGCAGGACGACGAGGGCGGCGTGCACCACCATGAACGGCGTCGCGTCGTGCCTGAGCGCGAGTTCGCGCACGCGCGCGGCGACGCCGCCGCCGATCCTGGCCCGCACGCTCGCGCCGCGCTTGCTCGCGACGGCGGGACGTGGGCGGTCGGTGGGCAGCTCGAGCTCGCCGGGCAGGTCGCGCAGCGTCTCGGCCCAGAACGAAAGCCGCGCGGCGCCCGTGGTTTCCAGCTCGGCGGCCTGCCACAGGGCGTAGTCGGCGTACTGGGCCGCCTGCGCGGGCCAGGCCGGGTCCGTGCCGAGGACGCGGGAAAGGTAGGCGGCGAGCAGGTCGCGCAGCAGCGGGCCCATCGAATAGCCGTCCGCCGCGATGTGGTGCACCGCCGCGACCAGCACGTGCCGGGTGTCGTGCTCGCGCAGCAGCGCCGCGCGCACCGGGACTTCGGCGGTCACATCGAAACCAGCGCCGAGGAATTCGGCGATCCGGTCGTCGGCCGCACGGCCGTTCAACGCTTCGACCGTCAAGCGTGCCCCGGCGTCCGGAGGCAGGATCACCTGGTGACCGGCGCCGGTCTTGTCGGCCGGATATACCGTGCGCAAACTCTCGTGCCGCGCCACAACGTCGGCGAACGCGGCGACCAGGGCGTCGGTGTCCAGTGCGCCTTCGATGCGCAGCGCGACCGGGATGTTGTGCGCGGGCGAAGCCGGATCGAGCCGGTTGAGCGACCACATGCCGCGCTGGACCGGCGCGAGCGGAATCGTCTCCGGGCGCGGGCCCGCCACCAGCGGAACCACCTGCTCGCTCGCCGCGGCCTCCGCGGTGAGCAGTTCGGCCAGAGCCCGCACCGTCGGCGCCTCGAACAGCAGCCGCACCGGAACTCGGCGGCCGAGCCGGTCGCCGAGCCGGGCCAGCACCCGGGTGGCGCTGAGCGAGTTGCCGCCCAGCGCGAAGAAATGGTCGTCGACGCCGATCGGCCCGGCGCCGAGCACCGATTCGAAGGCGTCGGCCACCGCCCGTTCGGCGGGTGCGACCGGGGCGCGATAAGCGACGCGGTCGAAAACCGGTTCCGGCAACGCGTTCCGGTCCAGCTTGCCGGAGGGGTTGAGCGGGAAGGCATCCAGAGTGACCAGCGCCGACGGAACTATGTACGACGGCAGCGTGGCCGCGGCGGCGCGCAGCACCTCGGCATCGGACGCCGCGGCGCCCGGCTGGGCGGTGACGTAGCCGACCAGGTGGTCGTCGCCGGTGACGGTGGTGACCACCCGGGCAGCCGCCTGCGCCACACCGGGCGCGGCCACGAGCGCGGCTTCGATCTCGCCCAGTTCGACCCGCTGGCCGCGGAATTTCACCTGGAAGTCGCTGCGGCCCAGATACACCAGTTCGGCGGCGCCGCCGCCGGTGTCCCAGCGCACCAAGTCGCCGGTGCGGTACATCCGCTCGCCGAGCGCGCCGAACGGGTTGGCCACGAAGCGGTCCGCGGTCAGGTCCGGCCTGCCGTGGTAGCCGCGCGCGAGCTGGACACCCGCGAGGTACAGCTCGCCCGCGACGCCGGGAAGCGTCGGGCGCAGTCGCGAATCCAGCACGTAGACGCGGCTGTTCCAGGCCGGGTTGCCGATCGGCAGCACGGTGCGGCCGCCCTCGCCCGTGACGTCGCGGTGGGTGATGCTCACCGCGGCCTCGGTCGGGCCGTACAGGTTGTGCAGCCGTGCGGCGCTCACCGCGCCGAACGCCCGCACCGTCTCGGCGGGCAACGCCTCGCCGATCACGAACACCGTGTGCAGCGACTCGAGTGCGGCGCTCGCTCCGGCGGAGGCGACGTGCCCGGCGAAGACGCTCAGCATCGACGGCACGAAATCGGTGACCGTCACCTGTCTTTCGGCGATCACCCGGGTGAGATAGCCGGGGTCACGGTGACCGTCCGGGGCGGCCAGCACGAGCGTGGCGCCGACGCGCAGCGGCAGGAAGTAGCCCCACAGCGACACGTCGAACGTGGTGGCGGTCTTCTGCAGGTACACGTCGTCGGCGGTGAGGCCGTACTGCGACTGCATCCAGGTCATCTGGTTGACGATCGCGGCGTGCGAGACGCTGACGCCCTTGGGTTTTCCGGTGGAGCCGCTGGTGAAGATCACGTACGCGGGGCTGTCCGGGTGGATCGGCTCGGGACGCTCGTCGACCGCGATCGGGTCGTCGGAGTAGCCGTCCAGCGCGAGGGCGTCGACCAGGACGGTGGGGACGTCGTCGAGGTCGATCCGATCCGCCGTCGTGGTGAGCAAGGCCACGGGCGCGGCGGTGCCGAGGATGTGCGCGATGCGCCGCGCGGGGTGGTCCGGGTCGATCGGCACGTACGCGCCGCCCGCCTTGAGCACCGCGTACATCGCGATCACCAGCTCGGGTGAACGCCGGATCGCCAGCGCCACCAGCGCTTCCGGGCCGACGCCCGCCGCGATGAGGTGGCGGGCCAGCCGGTTGGCACGCCGGTCCAGCTCGCCGTAGGACACGGTGGCCGGAGGCGTCGCGCTGTCGGGAACGAACACCAGCGCCGGGTCGTCGGGCGTCGCGGCGGCCTGCGCCTCGAACTCGTCGAGCAGCAGTTCGTCGGCCAAGGCGGTGTGCGCGGAGTCGTTCCACTCGGTGACCACGCGACACAGCTCGCCCGCGCCGAACAGATCGATGTCGCCGACCACCTGTTCCGGGTCGGCGGTGACCACGGCGAGCAGGCGGGCGAAGCGCGCGCCGAAGGTCTCGACGGTCGCGGCGTCGAACAGATCGGTGGCGTAGGTGAAGCGCAGCTCGTCACCGGCGACGGTCAGCTGGAGATCGAACGGGGTGGTCTCGTAGTCGAATTCGTGCTCGGTCACCGCCACCCCGGCCATGTCCAAGGTGACCGGCGCGAGGTTCTGGAAGAACAGCGCGATCTGGAACAGCGGGTGCCTGGCCCGCGACCGCGGCGGGTCGAGCACCTCGACCAGGCGCTCGAACGGCACGTCGGCGTGGGCGAAGGCGTCGAGGTCGTGTTCGCGCACCCGGTGCAGCACGGCGGCGAAGGTGTCCGAGCCGGGCACCTGCGCGCGCAGCACCAGGGTGTTGACGAACATGCCGACCAGATCGTCGAGCGCCGCGTCACCACGGCCCGCGACGGGCGCGCCGATCGCGATGTCGGCCGTGCCGGACAGCCTGGCCAGCAGGGTGGCCAGCGCGGCGTGCACGACCATGAACGGCGTGGCCTCGTAGCGCGCCGCCACGGTGGCGATACCGGCGCGGACCTCGTCCGGCAGGACCACGGTGGTGCTCGCCGCGGCGTGGGAGGCGACTGCCGGACGCGGCCGGTCGGCCGGTAGGTCGAGCTGAGCGGGCAAGGTGCGCAACGTCTCGCGCCAGTACTCCAGCTGGCGCGCGGCCACCGAGTCGGGAACGTCTTCCGCGCCGAGCACCTCGCGCTGCCAGAGCGCGTAGTCGGCGTACTGCAGGTCGAGTTCGGTCCAGACCGGCGCGGTGCGCGTCGCGCGGGCCGCGTACGCGGCGGCGAGATCGCGGGCCAGCGGGCCCATGGAGAACCCGTCGGCGGCGATGTGGTGCACCACCAGGGCCAGCAGGTGATCGCGCTCGGATCGGGCGGCCAGGCCGACGCGCAGCGGCACCTCGGCGATCAGGTCGAACGGGGCGGCGACGAACTCGCGCAGCGCGCCCACCGCGTCCAAGCGCTGGATCACCGGCACCTGGGTGGGGTCGAGAATGCGCTGGTAGCCGACGCCATCGAGGTCGGGGTAGACGGTGCGCAGCGTTTCGTGCCTGCCGACCACGTCACCGACGGCGGCGGCCAGGGTGTCCGGGTCCAGGTAGCCGGTGAGGCGTACCACCACCGCGATGTTGTGCACGGTCTCGGTGGGGTCGAAGCGGTTGAGGAACCACATGCGCTGCTGCGCGGGCGAGAGCGGGATGCGCTCGGGGCGCGGCCGGGGCGTGAGCGCGGGCCTGCCGCCGCGGCCCGCGAGGCGTTCGGCACGCGCGGCCAGGGCGGACACCGTCGGCGCCTCGAACAGCAGGCGCACCGGAATCTCGGTGTCCAGCGCGGCCCCCAGCCGGGCGGCGACCTGGGTCGCGATCAGCGAATTGCCGCCGAGGGCGAAGAAATCGTCGTCCACTCCGACGCGCTGCACACCGAGCAGGTTCGCCACGATCCGCGCGACGGTCGCCTCCTCGCGCGTGGCCGGAGCCCGGTAGCCCACGGTCGTGAACTCCGGCGCGGGCAGCGCCGCGCGGTCCACCTTGCCGGAGGCGTTGACCGGGAGCCGTTCCAGCACGACGAACGAGGTGGGCACCAGGTACGCGGGCAGCGCGGCGCCCAGCGCGGCGCGCACGTCCTCGGTGTCGAGCACGGGGCGGCCCGAGGCAACCAGGTAGGCCACGAGCTGATCGCCCAACCGCTCGTCGGAACGGACCAGCACCACCGCCTGCGCGACCGCGTCCAGCGCCAGCAACGCCGACTCGATCTCGCCCGGCTCGATGCGCAGGCCGCGCAGTTTCACCTGGAAGTCCGTGCGCCCCAGGTACTCCAGCTCGCCGTCGCCGCGCCACGCCACGAGATCGCCGGTGCGGTACATCCGCGCCCCGGACGGACCGAACGGATCGGCCACGAACCGGTCGGCGGTCAGCTCCGGGCGCGCCACGTAACCCCGGGCCAGCTGCGCGCCCGCCAGGTACAGTTCACCGGGCACGCCGACCGGCACCGGCCGCATCCGGGCGTCCAGCACCAGCAGGCGAGTGTTGGCCACCGGCCTGCCGATCGGCACGGACTCCAGGTCCGTATCGGTCACCTCGTGGTAGGTGACGTCGACAGCGGCCTCCGTTGGGCCGTACAGGTTGTGCACCCGCGCTCCGATCACCTCTCGCGCCCGCTGCGCGGCAACCGCGGGCAATACCTCGCCCGACGCGAAGACGTTGCGCAGCGTAATGCACTCTCCTGAACGTGGGTCTGCCAGGAAAACCCCCAGCATGGCCGGGACGAAGTGCACCGTCGTGACGCGCTGCTCGATGATCAGCCGAGCCAGATAACCCGGGCCGCGATGGCCATCTGGACGTGCGACCACCAGCCGCGCACCGAAAGCCAAGGGCCAGAAAAACTCCCAGACGGAAACATCGAAGGTGGCGGGGGTCTTCTGCAGCACCACGTCGTCCGTGGCCAGCGGATAGGCCGACTGCATCCATGTGAGGCGATTCACGATCGCCGCGTGGGTGACCGCCACGCCTTTCGGGCGGCCGGTCGATCCCGAGGTGAAGATCACATACGCGGTGTGGCCCGGCCCCGGCGTACCGAGCCGGTCCGGCGTGGTCAGTGGATCGCCGGAGTAGCCGGTGAGATCGAGCCGGTCGATCCGTACCTGCCGCGCGGCGCCCGCGTCCAGGTCGAGGCCCGAGGTGAGCACGCACACCGGCCGGGCGGTCGCCAGCACGTACTCCAGCCGCTCGGCGGGGTGGTCGGGGTCGAGCGGGACATACGCGCCGCCGGCCAGGGTGACCGCGTAGATGCCGACCACCAGATCCAGCGAGCGGCGCATACCGAGCGCGACCGGCGCGTCCGGGCCGACGCCTTGCCCGGCCAGCCAGCGTGCGAGGCGTCGGGCCCGTTCCGCGAACTCGGCATAGGTGAGCGTGCGACCCTCCACGGTGACCGCCTGCGCGTCCGGGGTCCTGGCCACCTGTGCCTCGAACAGCGAGATCAGCGTGGCCGCGGGGTCGACCGGGGCGGCGGTGTCGTTCCACCGGTCCAGCACGAGCGCCCGCTCCGCGTCGTCCAGCAGCTCGAGGTCGCCGACGCGCACCGACGGATCGGCCACCACGCTGCGCAGCACGCGCACGAACCGAGCCCCGAACGTGGCGACGGTGTCGCGGTCGAACAGGTCTGTGGCGTACCGCAGCACGCCGCGCAGCGCGGCTCCGGCGTCGGTGCGGTGCTCGGCCAGCTCCACTGCCAGATCGACCTGCGCGACGCCGTTGTCCAGCGGATAGGCCGACACCGTGAGGCCGGGCAGCCGCAGCACGGTGTCGTCGTGGTGCTCGAAGGTGAGCAGGGTTTGCACGATCGGCGCGTGCGCCTGCGAACGAACCGGGTTCAGCTCCTCCACCAGGCGCTCGAACGGCAGGTCGGCGCGCGCGAAGGCCCGCACGTCGACCTCGCGCACCCGGGCGAGCAGCTCGGCGAAGGACGCGTCCGCCGCGACCGGGGTGCGCAGCACGAGGGTGTTGACGAACATGCCGACCAAGTCGTCCAGCGCTTGCTCGCCGCGTCCGGCGACGGGCGTGCCGACGGCGACGTCGTCCACTCCGGCGAGCCGGGCGAGCAGCGTGGCGTAGGCGGCGTGCAGCACCATGAACGTCGAGACCCCGTGCCGCCGCACGAGACCGGTGATCGCCGCGGTGAGGTCGGCGGGGATCGCGAATTCGACGGTAGCGCCCCGGCCGGAGGCCACCGGCGGGCGCGGGCGATCGGCGGGCAGCTCCAGCACCGGGGCCAGTCCGGCGAGTTCGGCTCGCCAGTACGCGATCTGGCCGGACAGCACCGAATCCGGGTCGTCCGCCGAGCCGAGTGCCGCGCGCTGCCAGAGGGTGAAATCCGGGTACTGCACGGGCAGCGGACGCCATGCGGGCTCCTCCCCCGCGACGCGCGCGGAGTAGGCCGTCATCAGGTCGCGGGCCAGCGGGGCGGTGGAGACGCCGTCGGCGGCGATGTGGTGGACCACCACCGCGAGCACATGGTCATCCGGACCGACACGAAACAGGCTCGCCCGCAACGGGATACTGGTGCGCAGATCGAAACTCCCGCCGGTCGACGCAAGCACCGCGTCGCGCAGGTGCGGCTCGGTCACCTCGATCGGGTGCAGCGGCAGCTCGGGCAGGTCGGTGTCGGCGAGAACCACCTGGGCTGGTCCCTCGGCATCCGCGGGGAAGACGGTGCGCAGCGACTCGTGCCGACCGATCACGTCGCGCACCGCCGCCCGCAACGCCGCCACGTCCAAATCGCCGGTGAGCCGAATGGTGATCGGGATGTGATAGACCGCCGAATCCGGATCGAGCCGGTGCAGCAGCCACATCCGGGTCTGTGCCAGCGACAACGGTATCCGTGCGGGCCGCTCGCCCGGGACGAGCGCGGGCCCGTCGGCGTCCGGGCGCTCCGGCCGGGTGACCCGCAGTGCGAGCCCCGCCACGGTCGGCGCCTCGAACACCTCGCGCACGGTCAGCGCGCAGCCGAAGGCGGCGTTCGCCCTGGCGACCAGCCGCATGGCCAGCAGCGAATTGCCGCCGCGGGCGAAGAAGTCGTCGTCCGCGCCGATGCGCGCCGTGCCGGTCAGGTCGGCGACCAGCGTGGCGAGCACCGCTTCGGTCCCCTCCCGGGGCGGGCGGAACTCCGCTGCCGCGCCGGTGAATTCGACGGCGGGCAGCGCCGAGCGGTCGAGCTTGCCCACGGTGGTCAACGGCATCTGCCCGAGCACGACGACGTGGGCGGGCACCATGTAGGCGGGCAGCTGAGCGCGCAGCGCGTCGAGCACCGCCTCGGGGGCGATGGCCGCGCCGGTGACATAACCGACCAGGCATCGCTGCCCCGTGCTGTCGCGAGCCACCAGCACCGCCGCGTTGCGCACTCCGGGCGCGGCGGCGAGCACGGCCTCGATCTCGCCCAGCTCGATCCGCTGACCGCGCAGCTCGACCTGGAAATCGTTGCGGCCCAGATACACCAGATCGCCGTCGCGGTTCCAGCGCACCAGGTCGCCGGTCCGGTACATCATGCGGCCGGGGACGCCGAACGGGTCGGCGACGAATCGCTCGGCGGTCAGCCCGGGACGGGCGTGATAGCCGCGCGCCAGCTGGTCGCCCGCGAGGTACAGCTCCCCCGGGACGCCGATCGGCACCGGACGCAACCGCGCGTCCAGCACGTAGGCCCTGGTGTTCCAGCACGGGCGGCCGATCGCCACGTCCCGGCCGGATTCGGCGGCGGCGTCGGCGAACTCGTGATAGATCGCCGAGATCGCCGCCTCGGTCGGACCGTAGGCATTGTGCACCGCGCCGTCGAAGCTGCCGCGCAGCGCGGCGAGCAGATCCGGGGTGAGCGCCTCACCCCCGCAGTGCAGGTGCCGGAACGACCGCAGCGCGTCGCCCATGCCCTCACCGATCAGCGCGGCCAGCACCGACGGCACGTACTCGCCGATGGTGATTCGGTGTTCGCGCAGCAGATCCGCGAGATAGGTGAGGTCGAGGTGCTCGCCGGGCCGCGCGATCACCAGCGGTGCGCCGACGGCGATCGGCAGGAAGCACTCCCACACCGACACGTCGAAGATCAGCGGGGCCCGTTGCAGGATGCGGTCGGACGCGGTGACCTCGTAGCGGTGCTCCAGCCAGCGCAGCTGGTTCATGATCGCCCGGTGCATCACCGCGACGCTCTTCGGCGTGCCCGTGGAACCGGGGGTGAACAGCACATAGGCGGTGTTGTCCGCACGCAGGGCGGCGACCCGCTCGGCATCGGCGACCGGACCGTCGGGTACGCCGTCGAGGTCGAGATCGGCGAGGTCGAGCACGGGCACGCCGTCCAGGGCGGGCAGCGTCGCGCCGCCCGCGGTGAGCACCAGCCGCGGCGCGGCGCTCACCACGATCCGCGCCAGGCGCTCGGCGGGCTGCGCCGGGTCGATCGGCAGATACGCGCCGCCCGCCCGCACGATCGCGTACATCGCCACGAGCATGTCGATCGAGCGCCACGCGGCCAGTCCGACGACGTCCTCCGGGCCTACGCCCGCCTCGATCAACCTGCGGGCCAGCCGGTTCACCCGGGACGCGAACGCGGCGTAGGTCACCGCCGTGTCCTCGTAGCGCACGCCGATCTCGTCGGGGGTGGCGGCCACGCGGGCGGTGAGCAGGTCGTCCAGTGTCTCGGCGGGCAGGGCGTGCGCGGTGGCGTTGCGGTCCGACAGCAGCATGCCGCGCTCGGCCACCGACATCAGCTCGACCGCGCCGACCGGGGTGCGGGCGTCACGCACCATGGCGCGCAGCACGCGTTCGAAGGCGGCGAGGAACCCGGCCGCGGTCGGTTCGTCGAACAGGTCGAGCGCGTAGTGCAGGTGCACGTCGATGCCGTCCGGAGCGCCGTCGGCGGTGTAGCGGTCGGTCAGCGTCCAGTCCAGGTCGAGCTGGATCGGCGCCGCGCCCACCTCGAGCGCGGCGATGGCCAGCCGGTGCAGCCGGAACTCCGGCGCCGCCTGGTTCTGCAAGGTCAGCGCGACCTGGTACAGCGGGGCGTGCGCCTGCGAGCGGACCGGGTTGACGACCTCGACCAACTGCTCGAACGGCACCGCGGCGTGGTCGAAGGCGGCCAGGTCGGCCGCGCGCACCGACGCCAGCAGTTCGGCGAGGGTCGCGTCCGGCCGGACCTCGGTGCGCAGCACCAGCGTGTTGACGAACATGCCGACGAGTTCGTCCAGCGCTTCGGCGCCCCGTCCGGCGACCGGCGCGCCGATCACGACGTCCGAGCCGGCGCCGTAGCGGCTGAGCAACACCGCCAGCGCGGTGTGCAGCACCATGAACGGGGTCGCCCGGTGCGCGGCGGCGAGGACCTGGATCTGCTCGTGCAAGCCGGCGTCGAGCCGCGCGGTCGACGCGCCGCCCCGGTTGGTGGCGACCGCGGGGCGCGGCCGATCGGACGGGAGCGTCAGCACCTCGGGCAGCCCCGCCAGCCGATCGGTCCAGTACGCCAGCTGGCGGGACAGGACCGAGGCCGGGTCGTCGGCGGAGCCGAGTGCGGCACGCTGCCAGATGGCGAAGTCGGCGTACTGCACCCGCGGCGGCCCGGAGGCCGGTGCGATGCCCGCGCACCGCGCGACGTAAGCGTTGGCCAGGTCCCGGGTCAGCGGCGCGAAAGACCAACCGTCGGCGGCGATGTGGTGCACGACGAACAGCAGGACGTGGACCTGTTGCCCGCCCGGCCCCGACTCGTCCTGGACGCGCAGCAGACGAACGCGCAGCGGTACCTCGGCGGTCACGTCGAACCCGGCGCGGGCCGCGGCGGCGACGAGCTCGGGCACCTGCGCCGCCGGGACCGGCCGCGCGACCAGCTCCACCAGTTTCGTCCCGGCGGGGAGCACCACCTGTGTCGCGCCGCCGTCGTGTTCGGGATAGATCGTGCGCAGCGTCTCGTGCCTGGCGATCACATCGGCTATCGCCGCCGCCAGGGCGGGCACGTTCAACGCCCCGGTGAGGCGCAGCGCGAACGGGATGTTGTACGCCCCGGTGGTGGTGTCGAACCGATTCAGGAACCACATGCGCTGCTGGGCGATCGACAGCGGGACCGGCCCGCTGCGCTCCTGCGGCGTGAGTGGCGGCAGCGGAACGGGGGTGTCATCGATCGGGCCGTCGACGGTGATCCGCCGCGCCAGCGCGCGCACCGTGGACGCGTCGAAGATCGTGCGCACCGCCACCTCGGCGCCGGTGGCCCTGCCCAGTCGCGCGGCGAGCCGGGTGGCGCTGAGCGAGTTGCCGCCCAGGGCGAAGAAATCGTCCTCGGCGCCCACGTCGGCCACTCCGAGCAGGGTCGAGACCGTTTCGGCGACAAGTGTTTCCGCTTCGCCACTGGGCGCCTGGAACACCGCGGGCGCGAGCGCGGGCGCGGGCAGTGCCGTGCGGTCCAGCTTCCCCGACGCGTTCACCGGGAACCGTTCGAGCACCACGAACGCCTGCGGCACCAGGTAGCCCGGCAGCCGCTCGGCCAGCGCGTCACGCACCACCGTGATCTCGATCGGCCCGTCCGCCACCAGGTAGGCGACGAGTCGCTCTCCGGTGCCGCGATCGTCGCGTACCAGGACGGCGGCCTGCGTGACGCCGCGCGTCGCGAGCAGGGCCGCCTCGATCTCGCCGAGCTCTACGCGCAGGCCGCGGATCTCGACCTGGAAGTCGGTGCGGCCGAGGAACTCCAGCTCGCCCGCGGCGGTCCACTTCACCAGGTCGCCGGTGCGGTACATCCGTTCGCCGGGTGGGCCGAACGGGTCGGTGACGAACCGGTCTCCGGTCAGGTCGGGGCGGCCCAGGTAGCCGCGCGCCAGCTGGACGCCCGCGAGATACAGCTCACCGGGCACCCCGACGGGCACCGGACGCAACCGCGCGTCGAGCACGTAGGTCCGGATGTTCCAGATCGGCTTGCCCATCGGCACCGTCTCGAAATCGGTGTCGCACACCTGGTGGAAGGTCACCTCCACCGCGGCCTCGGTCGGGCCGTAGCCGTTGTGCACCCGTGCGCCGGTGCGTTCGCGCATCCGCTGGGCGACGCCGACGGGCAGCGCCTCGCCGGAGCAGAACACCTCGCGCAGCGTCGGTACGTCGAGCGCCTCGTCGGCGAAGACGGCCAGCATGGACGGTACGAAGTGCGCTGCCGTGACGCCCTCGGTCCGGATGAGCCGGGCCAGGTAGGCCGGGTCGCGGTGGCCGTCCGGCCGGGCCAGCACCATGCGGGCGCCGACCTGTAGGGGCCAGAAGAACTCCGGCACCGAGACGTCGAAGGTGGCGGGCGTCTTCTGCAGCAGGACATCGCCGGGCCCGAGCCCGGCGTACGCGGACTGCATCCAGCGCAGCCGGTTCACGATGCCGCGGTGACTCATCGCCACGCCCTTCGGCCTGCCCGTGGAACCGGAAGTGAACAGCACGTACGCGGTATTCGACGGCCGCAGCGGCGCGCGCCGGTCGGCATCGGTGAGCGGACGGTCCGAGTAGGCGGACAGGTCGAGCCGATCGATCCGCGTCTCGGCGAGACCGCAGTGCAGGTCCGTGCCCGCGGTGAGCACGCACACGGGCGCGGCCGTGGCGAGGATGTGCGCGGTGCGCTCGGCGGGGTGGTCGGGGTCGAGCGGCAGGTAGCCGCCGCCCGCCACGGTGACGGCGTACATGCCGACCACCAGGTCGACCGAGCGGCGAATACCCAATGCCACCAGCGACTCCGGGCCGACGCCCTGTTCGACGAGCCAGCGTGCCAGCCGATTTACCCGACCGGCGAACTCGGAATATGTCAGCGTCGCGTAGCGACTCGTTGGGGGGTGGTGGTCGGGCGACGGGTGGGCGAGCGTCGCGTAGCGACTCGTCGAGGGGTGGTGGTCGGGCGACGGGTGGGCGAGCGTCGCGTAGCGACTCGTCGAGGGGTGGTGGTCGGGCGACGGGTGGGCGAGCGTCGCGTAGCGACTCGTCGAGGGGTGGTGGTCGGGCGACGGGTGGGCCGGCGTAGTCCCCTCGAAGGTGACCGCGGGCGCGTCCGGGGTGCGCGCGGCCTGGGCCGCGAACAGCGAGGCGAGGGTGTCCGATTCGGGCACCGGATGCTCGGTGGCATTCCATTCCCGCAGGACCTGATGACGTTCGGCGTCCGACAGCAGTTCGATGTCACCGATACGCGCGCCGGGATCGACCGCGACGGCGACGAGCAGCCGCCGGAACCGGACGACGTAGGACTCGGCGGTCGCGGCATCGAACAGATCGGTCGCGTAGCGCAGGGTGCCGGAAAGTTCCGCCGACCCGGCCCGCTCCTGCACGACCAGGTGCAGGTCGAATTTCGCTCCCGTATCGGGGATCTCGACCGGACGCACCGACAGCCACGGCACTTGCACGGCCTTCCCGTCCAAGGCGGGCGTCGCGGCCTCGAAGCTGAACATCACCTGGAACAGCGGGTGCGCGCCGGCGGAACGGTCCACCGCCATGGCGTCCACCAGGCGCTCGAACGGCAGGTCGGCGTTGGCGAACGCGGCCAGGTCGCCCTCGCGCACGTCCGCCAGCAGCGCGGCGAACGCCGCGTCGCCCGAGACCCGCGTGCGCAGCGCGAGAGTGTTGACGAACATGCCGACGAGCGCGTCCAGCGCCGGTTCCCCGCGCCCGCCGACCGGCGTGCCGATCACGATGTCGGCGCTGCCGCTCAACCGGGCCAGGGTGGCGGCGAACGCCGCGTGCAGCGTCATGAACAGTGTCGCGCCGCTGCGCCGGGCCAGTGCCCGCAGGCCCGCGGCCACCTCGGGCTGGATGACGAAATCGACGGCGGCTCCCTCGTGGGAGGGCACGGCGGGCCGCGGCCGGTCGGCCGGTAGCGGCAGTTGCGCGGGCGCGCCGTCGAGGACGTCGCGCCAGAAACGCAGCTGCTGGTAGGCCAGGTCGCCGGGGACGTCCTCGGCGCCGAGCAGTTCCCGGTGCCACAGGCTGTAATCGGCGTATTGCACGGGCAGCGCCGCCCAGTCCGGGCGTCTGCTGGTCAGGCGCGCGAGGTAGGCCCGGACCAGATCGGTGACCAGCGGAACCATCGACAACGCGTCGGCGGCGATGTGATGCACGACGAAAACCAGCACGTATTCGTCACTGGTGAGGCCGCGCGCCTCGTCCACCCGGTCGACGGCCAGCAGGGCGACCCGGCACGGCAACTCGGCGGTGACGTCGAACCCCGCGCTGACAATCCCGGCGACGGCTTCCCGGACTCCGCGACGGTCGATCGGCACCGGATGCAGGCTCAGGCCGATGTCGGCGGCATCGAGCACCGATTGGTAGGGGCCGCTTTCGGTTTCGGGAAATGTGGTGCGGAGGGTCTCGTGTCGGGCCAGCACGTCGAGCACGGCGCGCTCCAGCGCGGTGACGTCGAGGCGGCCGGTCAGCCGCAGCACGATCGGCAGGTTGTAGACGCTGTCGGCGCCGTCCTGGCTCTCGATCCGGTTGAGGAACCACAGTCGCTGCTGTGCGGGCGACAGCGGCACCCGCTCGGGCCGGGCCCGGCGGGCCAGCGGAAGCCGGGTCGACCCGGCGGTGCGGAGCCGCTCGACGGCGGCGGCGAAGCCCTCCACCGTGGGCGCGTCGAACAGCGCGCGCACCGGAATGCGCACGCCCGCGGCCTCGCCCGCGCGAGCGGTGACCTGGGTGGCGTCCAGCGAGCTGCCGCCGAGGGCGAAGAAATCGTCGTCCAATCCGACCCGTCGAACTCTGAGCACCTCGGCGAACACCCCGGCGACCAGACGTTGCGCGGCGTGCACGGGCGGGCGGAAGCGCTCCGCCGCGAGCACCGGGACCGGCAGTGCCGCGCGATCGAGCTTGCCGCTGGTGTTCATCGGGAACTCGGCCAGCCGGACGAGCACGGCCGGCACCATATAGGCGGGAAGGCGCTGGGCGACAGACGTTTTCAGCCGGTCGAGATCCACTGTCGCGCCGGGCGCTTCGATCACGTAGCCCGCCAGGAACTCACCCGTCGGTCCGGTGACCAGCCGCACCGCGGCCTGGCTCACCTCGGCCGCCGCCAGCAGCGCGGTTTCGATCTCGGCCGGTTCGATGCGGCGGCCGTGGAATTTCACTTGGAAGTCGGTCCGGCCCAGATAGATCAGCTCGCCATCGCGGCTCCAGCGCACCAGGTCACCGGTGCGGTACATGCGCGCGCCCGGCGGGCCGAACGGGTTCGCGACGAATCGATCAGCGGTGAGGTCGACGCGGCCGTGGTAGCCACGCGCCAGTTGCGCCCCCGCCAGGTACAGTTCGCCCGGCACGCCGATCGGCGCGGGCCGCAACCGTCCGTCCAGCACGTAGACCTGCGAATTCCATTCCGGCTCACCGATCGGCACCTGCGGCGTATCCGTCTCGGTGACCGCGCGGTAGGTGATGGACACCGCCGCCTCGGTCGGACCGTAGAGGTTGTGCAGGCCCGCGTCGCACACCTGCCGGAACGCGGCGGCGGTCTCCGGCGGCAGCGCCTCACCGATGACGAACACCTCGCGCAGGGAGTCGAGTTCGCCCGCCTCCGCGTGCGCGGCGAAGACCGCGAGCATCGACGGCACGAAGTCGGTGAGTGTGACGCGGTGGCGGGCGATGGTTTCGGCGAGGTAGCGCGGATCGCGGTGCCCGTCGGGTGCGGCCAGCAACAGGGTGGCGCCGGCCCGCAGCGGCAGGAAATATCCCCACAGCGAGACGTCGAAGGTGCTCGCGGTCTTCTGCAAGTAGACATCGCCGGTGCGCGGACGGTATTCGGCGTGCATCCAGGCCAGCTGGTTGGCGATGGCCTGATGGCTGATCGCCACGCCCTTCGGCTTACCGGTCGACCCGGAGGTGAAGATCACGTAGGCCGGATGCTGCGGGTGCAGCGCACCGAGGCGTTCGCGGTCGCCGATCCTGCCGGAGGGATACGCCGAGAGATCGACTTCGTCCAGGTGGTACACCGGAGCGGAAACGGTTGCCGCCGCGACGAATCCGGCCGCTCTGGTGGTCAGCACCGCATGCGGGCGCGCGGTGTCGAGAATGTGACCGACCCGCTCGGCCGGATGCGCCGGGTCCACCGGAACGTACGCCCCGCCCGCCCGTGCCACCGCGTACATGGCCACCACCAGGTCGACCGAGCGCGGCAGGGCCAGCACGACCAGCGCTTCCGGGCCGACGCCGATCCCGATGAGCATCCTGGCCAGCCGGTCGGCCCGGTCGGACAGTTCGGCGTAGCTGTACCGCTCGGTGTCGGTGACCAGCGCGACGGCATCCGGGGTGCGGCGCACCTGCGCGTCGAAACCCTCGTGCAGGAAACGGTCGGGCACTCGGTGCCCGCTGGCGTTCCAGCTCGCGGTGACGTAGTCCAGCTCGCCCGCGTCGAGCAGCGGGATGTCCCCGACCGCCACGTCCGGGTCGCGCACCGCCGCGCGCAACAGCCGCACGAACTTCGCCGCGAACTCGCGCACGGTCGAGGCGTCGAACAGATCGGTGGCATAGGTGAATTCGGCGCGATAGCCCGCCGCCGCGTCGGACACCGTGAGTTGTAGATCGAACTTCGCGAAACCGGGATCGAAGTCGACCAGGCCGGTGTCGAGGCCGGGCATGGCCAGCGTGATCGGCCCGATGTTCTGCATGAACAACGCGACCTGGAACAGCGGATGCCGAGCGGCCGAACGGGCCGGGTTCAGCGCCTCCACCAGTTGCTCGAACGGGATGTCGGCGTGCGCGAACGCGCGCAGGTCGCGGTCGGCGACCTGCGCGAGGAACTCGGCGAAGCGGCGGGCGCCGTCGACCTCGGTGCGCAGCACGAGGGTGTTGACGAACATGCCGACCAGATCATCGAGCGCGGCCTCGCCCCGGCCCGCGACGGGCGTGCCGATCGCGATGTCGGCGGTGCCCGACAGCCGCGCGAGCAGGGCTGCCAGCGCCGCGTGCAGCACCATGAACGGCGTCACGCGAACCCGCGCCGCGATCGCCTCGACGTCGGCGCGCAGGGCGGCATCGATGGCGAACTCGTGGGTCGCGCCCCGATACGAGGCCGTGGCCGGCCGTGGCCGATCGGCGGGCAGCTCGAGCTGCGCGGGCAATCCGGCCAATTCGGAACGCCAGAAGGCGAGTTGGCGTGCGGCCACCGAATCCGCGTCGGTCTCCGCGCCGAGCACCCGCTGCTGCCAGAGCGCGTAGTCTGCGTATTGCACGCTCAGCGGAGCCCACTGCGGCGCCCGGCCCTCGTGCCGCGCGGCGTACGCGGTGGCCAGATCGCGCATCAGCGGACCGAGCGAGACGCCGTCGGCCGCGATGTGGTGCACGACGAGCACCAGCGTGTGGTCCTGCGGCCCGCAGCGCAGCAGGCGCACCCGCACGGGGGTCTCCTCGGCGACGTCGAAGCCCTGGCCCGCCGCGCGGCGGATCGCCGCGAGCAGCCGGTCCTCCGGCACCTCGGCGGGTGTCAGGTCGAACACCGCGTGCACCCGCCGCACCGACTGCACGGGCCCGTCGGCGGTCTGCGGATACACGGTGCGCAGCACTTCGTGCCGGGCCACCAGATCGGTGATCGCCGCCGAAAGCGCCGACACCTCCAGCGGGCCGCGCAGGCGCAGCGCCACCGGGATGTTGTCCACGGCGGCGGCGCCCAGGTCGCGGGCCTGCTCGGTGTCGGCGCAGAACCGGTTGAGGAACCACATGCGCCGCTGCGCGGGCGAGAGCGGAACGCGCTGCGGGCGCGGACCCGCCGCTAGCGGTGGACGCGCCCCGGCAGGCCGCGCCTGTGCGGCCGATTCGGCCACCGCGGCGACAGTGGAGCGGGCGAAGAAATCACGCACGTCCACGGTCGCGCCGAGGGCCGCCGCGATCCGCGCGATGGCGCGGGTGGCGAGCAGCGAATTGCCGCCCAGCGCGAAGAAATCGTCGTCCGCGCCCACGCGCGCTACACCGAGCACCTCGGCGAAGACAGCGGCGACCGCCGCCTGCGCCTCGGTCTGCGGCGCGCGATACGCCGGTGCGCCGGAACCGAATTCCGGTTCCGGCAGTGCCCGGCGGTCCAGCTTGCCGCTGGCGTTCAGCGGCATCGCGTCCAGCCGGACCAGCCGCGTCGGCACCATGTACACGGGCAGCTCGCGCCGCACCGAATCCAGCACGTCGGCGGTATCGATCGGATCACCCACGACGTAGCCGACCAGATGCTCACCGCTCGCGTGCCGGTGCGCCACCACCGCCGCCTGGGACACCTGCCGGTGGCGCAGCAGCGCCGCCTCGACTTCGCCGAGTTCGATCCGCAGGCCGCGCAGCTTCACCTGGAAATCGGTGCGGCCCAGGTATTCCAGTTCGTCCGGCCCGCCCTCGGCGCCGGGCGCCCAGCGCACCAGGTCACCGGTGCGGTACATCCGCTCCCCCGCCGGTCCCTCCGGGTTCGCCACGAATCGCTCGGCGGTGAGGCCGGGGCGGGCGAGGTAGCCGCGCGCCAGCTGCACGCCCGCCAGGTACAGCTCTCCGACGACGCCGCGCGCCACCGGACGCAGACTGTCGTCGAGCACCAGCAGTTCGGTGTCGTCGGCGGCGACGCCGATCGGCACCCGTGCTATATCCGCGCCGGTCACCTCGTGCGCGGTCACGTCGACCGCGGCTTCGGTCGGCCCGTACAGGTTGTGCAGGGTCGCCCCGCAGATGTTCCGGAAGGCCGCGGCGGTGGCGGCCGGGAGCACCTCGCCGGAGGCGAAGACCAGCCGCAGCGAGTCCGCCGCGGCGGCCTGCGGCTCGGCGACGAACACCGCGAGCATGGACGGCACGAAATGCGCCACGGTGACACCGCGCTCCCGGATCACGCGGGCCAGGTACGCCGGGTCGCGGTGGCCGTCCGGCGCCGCGACGACCAACCGGGCCCCGACCTGCAACGGCCAGAAGAACTCCCACACCGATACGTCGAAGGTGCACGGCGTCTTCTGCAGCACCACGTCGTCGGCGCGCAGCCGGTACATGCGCTGCCGCCAGCGCAGATTCGCCACGATCGCGCGGTGCGACACGGCCACGCCCTTCGGCCGGCCGGTCGAGCCGGAGGTGAAGATCACGTAGGCGATGGCGTCGGCCGACCGGGCGACCACGGGCGCGTCCGAGGTGGGCGAGCCCGCGAACTCATCGATCCGCAGAGTCGGGACCGCACGCCCCATTTCGGGCTCGTCGTGCGTGGTGGTCAGCACGATCACCGGTTCCGCGACCGACAGCACGTAGGCGATCCGATCCGCCGGATGGTCCGGGTCGATCGGCAGGTAGGCACCGCCCGCCTTCAGGATCGCGTACATGCCGACCACCAGGTCGATCGAGCGCCGGACGGCCAGGCCCACCAGCGTGCCGGGCCGGACACCCAGTTCGATCAGGTGGCAGGCCAGCACGTTGACCCGGCCGTCGAGTTCGGCGTAGGTCAGGGCGACGCCCGCGCATTCGAGCGCGGTCGCGTCCGGGCTACGGCGCACCTGCTCCTCGAACTGGCTCACCAGCGTCTCGACCGGCGTGGCGGTGGCGGTGGCGGTCAGGACATCGTGCGCCGCGGACAGCGCGTCATCGAGCAGCGCCGCCAAGACCGCGCCGAGCGCGCCGTCACCGGATTCGAGCAATGCGGGCAGACGGCCGGAGACCACCACCGGAACCAGCGCGTCCGCGCCCACACCCGCGCCCATGGCCTCGGCCAGCGCCGCGAGTTCCGCGGCCAGCGCCGCGTAGGTGACGGTGTGTTCCCCGTGGCGCAGCGCCACCCGCTGCGGCTCCCGTCCGGCGACGGTCGCGATCAGGCCGGGCAGATCGTCGATGCCGTAGGCGCGGCACACAGCCTCTGCGTGGGTCATCAGCGGTTTCCTTCCGGATCGACAGCCGACCCCGGGTCGGTGAGCAGCGCCTCGGCGGTGGTGGGCAGGGTCCGCAGCGAGGCCGCCACCACGCCGGGGAACTCCGGATGGGTCAGCCGCCGACCGGCATCGAGCACCGCGTCCGGGGTTCGCCGCGCCTCGAAGGCGGTGAGCAGCGTCCGCGCCGAGTCGTGAGCGCCGACCGGTGCCGGTCCGGCCGCGATGACGCGCGCTTGATCTTCGCAGTCGAGGAGGCGCAGGTGGAGCACCGCGATCTCGGGATCGGCGGGCACGGCCCACAGGAAGCCGATCAGCATGCGGGCGTAGCCCGCGACGGTGGCTGAGTCGAAGAGATCGGTGGCGTAGGTGAATTCCGCGGGAACCCCCGCCGGTGCCGAACCTTCCCCGAGTCCGGCACCGGCGGAGTTCTCGGTGACCGTGAGCCGCAGATCGAGCTTGGTCACTCCGGTGTCCAGGGTACTGGTGGCAACCGACAGTTCGGGCAGTTCGACGGCGATTGCCTCGGCATTGTCGAAGGCGTGCAGCACGTGGAACAGGGGATGACGCGCTTGCGAGCGCGGCGGATCGAGCGCCGCGACCACCTGCACGAAGGGCAGCTCGGCGTGGCCGACGCGCTCGAACCGGTTGAGGAACCAGATGCGCTGCCGCGCCGGAGAAAGCGGAACCAGCGGCGGCCGTGGCCGTGCCCGCAGCTGCGCGACCAAGGACGCGCCGCTGGATCCACCGGCCCGCTCGACGAGTGCGGCGAGTTCGGCCACCGTGCAGGCGGCGAACACGCCGCGGACTCTGAGCGGGCAGTTCAGGTCGGCGGACAGCCGGGCGGCGACCTGCGTGGCCACCAGACTGTTTCCGCCGAGTGCGAAGAAGTCGTCGTTGCGACCGACCAGCTTGTTACCGAGCACCTCGGAGGGCACACGCGCGACCGCCTGCTCGACGGCCGTCGCGGGTGCGGTGTAGTCGGCGGAAGCCCTGCTGAAAGCAGGTAATACCCCGCGATCCAGCGCGCCGGAGGCATCGACGGGAAGTGTGTCGAGCAGCACATAGGGTGGGGTACAGCCCCGGGCGAGCTGTACCCCCGACAGATACAGCTCACCCGGCACCCCGACCGGTACCGGCCGAAGCCGCGAATCGAGGACGTAGAGCCTGGTGTCGAACACCGGCGCGCCGATCGGCATCGAGAGGGTATCGGTATCGGCGACTTCATGAAAGGTGACGTCGACCGCCGCCTCCGTCGGACCATACAGTTTGTGTAGGCGAGCGCCGGTCAGCACGCGCAGCCGCTGGGATGGTGCGGCTGGTCGCGTCTCCCCCCAGGCGAACACCGAACGCAGCGACGTCCGGTACGCGACCGGCGAGCCCGGGTGGAACGCCTCGAGCATCGATGTCACGAGACGCGCTGTAGTGACGGGATATTCGTCGATGGCCCGGTGCAGATAAGCGGCGGCGTCCAGCTCGCCGTGCACGTCCACGTACTGCGCGACGTTGACCGGCACGTCCGGGTCGAGCAGCTGCGCGTACCAGACGCCGAGCTGGGCGGGCGCCAGCGCGAACGGCTCGGAGGCGGCCGGGGACGGCTTCGGCTCGACCGAACGCGGCGGCAACGCGCTGAACCCACCCAACTCCGTATCCTGCACCAGAGCCTCCTACTCGGCGAAACAACCGCTGGCCGAACGCTTTTGGGCAGCACGAACAAGCCGCTGCACCCGGCTGCCCAAGCCGGGCGCATGGCGCGTCGACCACCATGTGCAATTCGATGAGAGCGCGAGCGGTACGAGGCGCACTCGCGCGGAATCCGGCATTCCTCCAACGTCATCGCCGCGGATCGGGCGCCACGGCTATGTCAGCTACGTCACACGGTCGCGATCCGTGCAGTGCGAACATTAGGCGCTTCGTTAATAAAAAGGAACTAATTCCCCTAAAAACTTCTGGGCGACCGTACAGTGCGGCTACCAGGGCCGGAACTCCGGGCAAAACAGTCCGCGCGATCCGCATTTCGACCGCGGCGGCGCGCACACGCCCCGATGGCTGTGCAGACTATGAGCCGAAACGTTGCATCCGCGTTGCATCGGCGCCCAGGCGGCGGTCCAGCACCCGGATCTTGGCTTCGATCTGCGCATACAACGGTGAATCACGATCGACCGTCGCCCGGTAGGCCGCCCATGCCGCGGCGTCCTCGCGCCCCTCCGGGCACGCGGTCCACCGGCGCAGCGCCGCGGCATCGCAGGAAGCCAGCACCGCGGTGCGCAATCGCACCCGCAGTTCGTCGCGAATGTCGATGATTCCCGGCGCGGTCGACCGAGGCAGCACCGGCCCGGCATAAAGTCGCAGTGCGGAATCGACATCACCGGAGTCGAGCGCTGCGCGCAATGCCTCGACATCGGTTGCCACCGGAACGCGCAAACGGTAGGGCCGCGAACCGAAAACGGCCGGGCCGACCACCGCCCGCAACCGGGACACTGCCGCGCGGATGGTGCCGTTGTCCAGATCGGTGTCGTCGAGCAGCAGCGCGAGATGGTCGGCGCCGAGCCCCTCCGGATGTTCGGCCAGCAGCAGCAGGATCTCGGCGTGCCGCTGCGACAAGGGAACCCGATCGTCGGCGACGCTCAACTGCGGCTGCCCGAGGCCGAGCACGTCGAGCCCGAGCCTGCCGGCGGGGTGCGGCTGCGCCGGGTCACGACGGCCCCGGCCGTCCGCACCGCGCTCTCCCGCTCGCATCGCGGTGAGCAGCAAGTCCATCTCCGCGGCGGTGGCAGTGGCTTTGACCAGCGCGAGTATCTCCGGCTTGGCCACGCGGACGCCGCCCGCGATCATCAGCACACCCACCAGCCTGCCGTCCGGATCGTGCACCGGCGCCGCGGCGCCGGTGATCTGGTGCATACGGTGCAGAAAGTGCTCCGGTCCGTGGATCCACGCGGCGCGACCGGTGCGCACCACCAAGCCGACCGCATTCGTTCCGATGCGGCGCTCGCTCAGATCGTCACCGGCGCGCAGGCCGATCTCGGCGGCCGCCGCGACCTGCTCGGCGTTGCCGTGCACCGAGAGCACCCGGCCGAACTGATCGGCGACCACGACGATCAAACCCGTTCTGGCCGTGTCCTGTACGAGCAGTTTGTCGATCAGCGGCATCAGCGCGGCAATCGGATGGGCCTGGAGATAGCGCTGCAGATCGGCGCCGCGCAGACCGCGGCCGTCGAGGGCATCCATCGGGTCCACCCCGCCGCGCACACTGCGCAGCCAGGACTCCAGCACGGCAGGACGCAGCAAACCGGCGAGCCGGGCAAGTTGATCGCCACCCGCGCTGAGATATCCGTGCGCCTGCGCGGCGTAGACTTCGAGCGCACCGAGTTGGGCGCCCGGCTCGACGCCCTGCCGTGGGGGTCGCCCACCTGCGATGTTGCTGACCATTTGCCTTTCTTTCCGCCCCAAACTGTACCGGCGCATACCGGGCGGTACCGACCGATGGTGGCGTTTGTCCGCCAGGTCACACCGGATTCACATCCCCGCAAATTGTGACCCACCCCCCTTTCACTTTACGAGGTAAGGTGCGCGGCCACCTTTTCCGCGATCATCATGGTCGTGGCCTGTGGTCCACGACCGAGTGGCACCGGCACTACGGACAGATCCACGACGGACAATCCGGTGACGCCGTGCACTCGGCACATCTCGTCCACTACCGCCGCCGCGTCGTTTTCCCGTCCCATTCGGCAGGTCCCGGACAAATGCTGCGAAGTGGCGAGATTCGCGCGTAACCAGGCGCCGAGATCTCCAGGCTCCGGAATCGGATCGACCGGCCGGGCGTTCATTCCTCGCAGCAACCCGCCCGCCGTCGCCACCGCGTCGCGTAACCGGGCACGATCCTGCTCCGCGGTGAGATAGCGATAGTCGATCAGCGGCGCGGCATCCGGTTCGGCAGATCTCAAACGCAGCACCCCGGCCGACCGGGGGCGCATCAGCGTGACACCCAGCCGGTGCACGCCCGGCGTGAAGGAGACCGCGTACGGCCGGATTTCGACGTCATCGACTTCCAGCACCGTCTCCAGCGGAACGGTCGGCGGTTCGGCCACATCGAGCAGGTAGGAGATGCCCACCTCGGGATGGTCGCTGAACCAGGCGCCGACCGGGGCCGGTTGCACGACGGGGATGCCCAGTGCGCGAAGCTGTCGTGGGTCGCCGACGCCGGAGCGCAGCAGCAGCGCGGCCGACTCGATCGCGCCGGCGCAGAGCACGACGCGGTCGGCCCACTCGATGCCGGTCTCGCCGTCGCGCACGCACTCCACACCGACCGCCCGCGTCCCGTCGAAGCGGATGCGCGTGACGACCGTTTCCGCGGCGACGGTCAAGTTCGGGCGCGACAGCGCGGGCAGCAGATAGCCGACCCCGGGGCCGATCCGCCTGCCCTGGTCGCAATTGCACGGCACCGCCCCGACACCCTCGCCGCTGCCGGGCGCGTTGAGATCCGGCACTTCGGCGAATCCGGCGGCCAGGCACGCCTGCGCGAACGCCGCACTGACCGGAGCGGGGTGCGGCGCGCGCCGCACCGGAATGGGGCCGCGGTCACCGTGCCATGGCTGATCGCCGAAGTCCAGGTCCCGCTCGATCCGGCAGTACAGCGGCAGCACGGATGCGAACGACCAGGCGTCCGAACCGCCGAGCACGCGGGTCCATGCGTCGAAATCCGCCACCGTGCCCCGGACGAAGTAACCGCCGTTGACCGCCCCCGAGCCGCCGATCAGCCTGCCGCGCAGGATGGTTCCCGGCACCGGCGGGTCGTCGGCGAGGACGACCTCGTAACGCCACAGCCACTCCGCCTCCGGCCCGATCGGAAGCGCGGCGGCGTCCATCAACTCGGCGGGCATCGCGTCCAGACCGGCCCACAGGGCACCGGCTTCGAGCAGCCGCACGGTGTGCGCCGGATCGGCGCTCAATCGCTCCGCCAGGACACACCCGGCGGTACCGCCCCCGACGATGAGCGTGTCGGCCATTCGGACTCCCGTTCGGTATCTCGGCGCGGCCCGCGTCGCCGGGCGGCGGCGTGGCGTCGGTGCGGGCCGGATCAGGTCATCGCGGGTGGTTCGGGTGGATCAGCGCGACGGTGTGGTGGGTTTCAGCGCCTCCAGGCTGCGAGCCCGGAAGGCGCCCAGCCACAGGCCAGTGCCGTAGGCGATGTCGTCGAGCCGCTTGTAGGCCACGTAGCGCACCGGATCAAGGCCGCCCGCGTCGCGGTGGGTGAACCAGTCGGCCAGTCCGTCCGCGATGGCCATGGTGACCGCGATCCGCCGGATGCGCCGCGATACCACCATCGCCAGCAGCGTGATCGGCCAGTAGTGCCTGCACATCGCCGAGGCCAGACGCCATAGCCCGGCGAAGAAGCCGCGCGCCAAGTAGATCGAGGCGATCCGGGTGGGGTTGTCCAGCCCGGCGAAGACGCGGCGCAGCCGGGCCAGCGCGGTGATCAGGGTGACGACGCCGCCGAGCAGTCCCCACTTGGTCAGCGTCGCGAACAGGAACGCGGCCAGCAGCGTCCAGGACGGCACCGACAGCGGTGAGACCGTTCCCGCGTGCCGCTCGCCCAGCGGCGCGGCGCCGGTGCCGTAGAACAGCTTTCGGCCGAACCAGTCCCGGAAGCACACCCGGTGGTCGTGCGCCACGTGCGCCGCGGGCTCGTAGCGCAGCCGCCAGCCCGCCTGCTCCAGCCGCCAGCACAGGTCGACGTCCTCGGCGACGTGCATCGACTCGTCGAAGCCGCCTTGTCCCAGCAGCGCCCTGCGCCTCGCCAGCAGCGCCGCGCTCGGCACATAGGACACCAGGCCGCGCGAGTGCACGGCCGCCTCGCGCCGGCCCAGATCCAGTGACGAGCGGGTGTGCTCGTAGCGCGCCAGCGCGTTGGACTCCGGGTCCAGCGCGACGATCCGCGGGGCGACCAGCGCCACTCCCGGGTCGCTGAAGTGGCCGAGCATCACCTCCAGCCATCCGCTGCGCGGCACCACGTCGGAATCCAGGAACGCGACGAAGTCGGTTGTCGCCGCGCGTAAACCGGCGTTGCGGGCGGCGGCGGGCCCTTGCTTACGGTCGTGGCGCAGCACGGTCACCCGGCAGCGGGTGCCGCGATTGCGCGGGATCCGGACCGGTTGATCGGACCCGTCGTCGACCACGATGACGTTGTGCCCGCGCAGCGCGGCCAGCAGCCGCGCCAGCCCCTCCGCGTTGTTGTGCAGCGGCACGATGACGGTGACATCCTCCGGCGAAGGCAGCAGCCGGGGGCGGGGATTGGCCACTCCGGAGTCGAGCAGCCGTCTGGCAACGACGGCGGACTTCGGGCCGGTCACCTCGAGGTACCCGTCGCCGATCATCTCGGCGGCCTCCGGGGCAAGTCGCAGCAACCGGGCGGGCGAACCGCCGATCAGGACCCGCCCACCGGAGTATGCGCGTACCCGAGGATCGATCCGCACCCCGAATCCATCGGGCAGGCGATCATGGCGCATTCCTGGCATGCTAGGCGGAGTTTCGGGTGCGGACATCAACAGTCCGGAAAAATCGGCAGAATTCCGGGCGAAACCGGCCCGCCACCGGAAGCGACCCGCCCCGCTGCCGATGCCGGGAGTTCGCCAACGGGCCTGTCCCAGCATCCGGCAACGCGGCGGCTATCACCCGGTAGCAAACCGGGCAATAGCCGAATCCGGGCATTTAGCATACTTTCAGCAAACTCAATGGTGTCATGCCAGCGGACTCTCGTCGCAGGCCCGCGACGGACGCCGGTCCGGCGAGAATCCGGCCGGGCGCGTCGCGCTCAAGGTCAACGGGATCGGCCCGCCCTTGCGCGCGCCCGCCCGCGGCGCGACCCGGCGCGAGTGGTCGACCGACGAACGCGGGATCATCCGCGCGGTATCGGCCAGCGCCGCCTCGCCGTAGCCCTGGACGCACTCCGGGTCCGGTCCGTCGGCGGGCAGCCCGGTGAAGAACTTCGCCGCCATGCAGCCGCCCCGGCACGCGTCGTAGTGGCTGCACGACGCGCACGCACCGCCGCCGGTGGGCTCGCGCAGCTCCCCGAACAATTCCGAGGACCGCCATACGGCGCCGAAACCGCCTTCGGTCACCACGTTTCCGGCATGGAACCGGTCGTGAATGGCGAACGGGCAGGCATAGACGTCGCCCACCGGGTCGACCAGGCAGACCACCCGCCCGGCGCCGCACATGTTCAGGCCAGGCAGCGCCTGGCCGAACGCGGACAGGTGGAAGAACGAGTCGCCGGTGAGCACGCCCTCCCCGTTGCGCAGCAACCAGTCGTAGAGCACGCGCTGCTGGTCGGGAGTCGGGTGCAGCTCGTCCCACACGTCCGCGCCCCGCCCCGACGGCCGCAGCCTGGTCAGACGCAAGGTGGCGCCGTACCTTTCGGCGATCGCCCGGAACTGGTCGAGCTGTTCGATGTTGTGCCTGGTGGCCACCACCGACAGCTTCGCGTCCTGGAAACCCGCCGCGGCGAGGTTCTCCAGTGCGCGAATGGCCATGTCGTAGGAGCCGGGACCGCGCACGGCGTCGTTGACCGCCGCGTCGGCGCCGTCCAGCGACACCTGCACGTCGACGTAGTCACTGGCCGCGAGCCGGGCCGCGACCTCGGGCGTGATCCGAACCCCGTTGGTGGAGAACTTCACTCCCACATGGTGCGCGGTCGCGTAGTCGACCAGCTCCCAGAAGTCCGGGCGCACCGTGGGCTCGCCGCCGCCGATGTTCACGTAGAACACCTGCATGCGCTCGAACTCGTCGATCAGCGCCTTGCACTGCTCGGTGCTCAGCTCGCGCGGGTCCCGCCGGCCCGAGGAGGACAGGCAGTGCACGCAGGACAGATTGCAGGCGTAGGTGAGTTCCCAGGTCAGGCAGATCGGCGCGGCGAGGCCGGACTCGAAGCGGTCCACCAGGCGCACCGCCGCGTCCGACGGCGGGACCACCCCCGCCGTGGACGGCGCCGGAGCCGCGCTCGCGACGGCTGCTGCCGCCGGTGCGCCGGCCGGAGCACCGACGATCATCTCCGAATCGGCGAGCTGTGTCAGCGCTTCGACGTAGGCCGCGGTACCGGCCTCCGGCACGCCCGCGGCACGCAGCGCGGTGCGGGCCGAGACGTGCTCCGGCAACGAGCGCACGATCTCGACGATCCGCGGACTCTTCAGGAAGGAGAGTTTGCGCGTGCCGAAGTGGTAGAGCAGCGCGCCGAAGGGCTCCGGCCGCAGCGCCACGCGCGGGTGCAGCTGCCAGCGGGTATCGAGATCGAGCATGGTTCTCGACCGCCTGTCAGTAGACGCCGCACATGCCGTCGATGGACACCTCTTCGATGAGGCTCTCCTCGACCAGCGGCGCCTCGTCGGCCGACCGCGCCGCGGCGGTCTCCATCCGTCCGGTGTTGTCGGTGTCGGCGTGTCCGATGGACCCGTATTCCGGCATGGCTACCTCCGCGAGGACGATCCGTGTGCCGGACTGCCCGGTGCAGTCCGTGCTCACACAATAACGTCATAAACTGACAAAACAACAGGTTTCACTTACCGGACCGGCGATCGCCCGTATACCGGCTGCCGCACACCCGGGACGACCGGCCGATTCGGCCGCACGCCGAGGGGAACAGGCGGCGACGGAGTCCACATCCGGCGCTCTAGACTGCGGGTGGCAAGCAGCTGAACGGAATGTGACGGGCGGCACACGCCCGCAGTGGTAGAGGTGGCATGGGAGTCGGACGAATGCAGGCGAACGGGGGCGGCAGCACGCCGTGGTGCGAGCATCAGGCCCGGAGGCGGAAGCTTGCGTAACCACGGAGGGCCCGCGAGCACCACGAGCCGAACACTGTCGGAGTCCGAGATCGTCGAGGCCGCGCTGCGGGTGGTTCGCGAGGACGGCGTGGAGAAGTTGTCGATGCGGCGACTGTCCCGCGAACTCGGCGTCTCCCCGATGGCGCCCTACTACTACGTCGCGGACAAGCGCGAGTTGCTCGACCTCGTCGCCAGCGCGGCGCTGACCGGAGTGCGCACGCCACCGCCAGAATCCGGGTCGTGGCAGCACCGGTTGCGCGACCTCGTCGACCAGATCGACGAGAAGCTGCGCAAGCATCCGGGTCTCGGCGACATCCTCATCGAGCAGATGCTCGGCAAACAGCTGGACCTGATCGCCGCGATCATGGACATCCTGGACGACGCGGGCTTCGGCGACCGCAACATACTGGCCGCCTACGCGACGATCCACACCTATCTGTTCGGTCGCAGCCGGGTGAACCCGCGCGACCGCTCCGCACCGGCCGACGTGACACTGCCCCCCGTTGTCGAGCGGGCTACCCGCTACATCGGCGACCTGCGCGGACGCTATTCCTACGACTTCGGCATGGACGTGCTGATCGCCGGTCTCGAAGCCCAGCTTGTCCGTCAGGCGACCACCGACGTACGATGAAACTGAAACACGTTCTAGTTTTGGCGTCGCGGAATGCCCATGCCAGGTTCGAGAGGACGACATGACCACTGTCGAGGTTCCACACGGCTCGCGCTCGGTCGTGCTGCGGGTGTCCGCGGTCATCGCCGAGACGGCCGACACCCGCTCGCTGGTCTTCGACGTTCCCGACGAGCTGGCCGAGAAGTTCCGCTACCAGCCGGGACAGTTCCTCACCCTGCGCATCCCCAGTGACCGGACCGGCTCGGTGGCGCGGTGCTACTCGCTGGCCAGCTCGCCCTACACCGATGACCGCCCGAAGGTGACCGTCAAGCGGACCGACGGCGGCTTCGGGTCGAACTGGGTGTGCGACAACGTGCAAGCGGGCGACCTGATCGAGGTGCTGCCGCCCTCGGGCGTCTTCACCCCGAAGGACCTGGACGACGATCTGCTGCTGTTCGGCGCGGGCAGCGGCATCACGCCGGTCATGTCCATCCTGAAGTCGGCGCTGGCCCGCGGCAACGGCCGCATCGTGCTGGTCTACGCCAACCGCGACCACGAGTCGGTGATCTTCGCCGGCGAGCTGCGCGACCTGGCGGACAAGCACCCGCAGCGCCTCACCGTGATCCACTGGCTGGAATACCTGCAGGGCTTGCCGACCGCCGACGCGCTGGCCACCCTCGTCGCGCCGTATCGCGGCTACGACGCGTTCATGTGCGGGCCCAAGCCCTTCATG
Source organism: Nocardia abscessus NBRC 100374 (assembly GCF_000308455.1). Classification (GTDB taxonomy): domain Bacteria; phylum Actinomycetota; class Actinomycetes; order Mycobacteriales; family Mycobacteriaceae; genus Nocardia; species Nocardia abscessus. The sequence goes on from NZ_BAFP01000130.1 coordinate 42,035, forward strand.
GACCGCGTGCACGACGCGCTCGCGCAACTGGGCGTGCCCCGCTCGCGCACGCACGCCGAGGTGTTCAACTCGCTGGCCGGCGACCCGTTCGCCGATCAGGCGCCGGTCGAGGTCTCCGACGAGGAGGCGGCCGACGCGGCGACCGTCGAGGTCGAACTCGACGGCGAAGTGCACGAGCTGAAATGGCCGCGCAAGCAGACGCTGGTCGACATCATGCTGGCCAAGGGATTGGACGTGCCCTATTCCTGCCAGGAAGGCGAATGCGGTTCGTGCGCTTGCACGGTGCTGGAAGGCAAGGTCGAAATGGACAACGCCGAAATTCTCGACCCGGAGGATATCGAGAACGGTTATATCCTCGGCTGCCAAGCGCACCCGGTGACCGACCACCTGAAGATCCAGTTCTGAGCCGACCAGGATCCCGAACGCAATTTTGCGTTCGCCCGGAATCGCGGCATTAACGGATCGATTGCGACGGTCGACGCGCGCGGTATCCCGCGCGGACTTCTGGCGGTAAATGCTCGGTCGCGTAGCTCAGCGCGGTGCGTCCCATGGCCGTGGCGTGCCGGTCGAGGAAGCCGGTCAGCAGGCTGCGGTCGACGCGCTTGCCGACTTCGCGCAGCATCCAGCCCAGCGCCTTCTGGATCAGGTCGTGGCGGTCGCCGAGCAGCAGTTCGCTCAGCGCGAAGGTGGTGGAGGCGTCGCCCGCTTTGATGAACGCGAAGGTGGACAGCAGCGCCACCCGCCGCTCCCACAGCGAGTCGGCTCGGGCCAGCTGGAACAGCAGGTCACGCGGCTTGTCCAGCAGCCACGGGCCGACGATCTGCTCCGCCGACACGTCCACGAGATCCCAGTTGTTCACTCGGCCGCGGCGCACGGCCGCCAGGTACAGCTCCACCATGGCGGCGCGGGCGGCATCGTCGAACGAGCGCGGCTTCGACGCCGCGGCGAATCGGGCGTTCAGAATGACCAGCGCGACGAACCGTTCCTCGTGCACCTCGCTGTCGAGCAGCTTGTCGACCTCGTCGAGCGGAAGCGCCGCGAAGCGTTTCGCGACACCACGGCTCGCCGGGACCCGGACGCCGACGAACACGTCACCCTCGCCGTACTCGCCGGGGCCGGTCTTGAAGAACCGCCGCAGGTGCGTCGCATCAGCCGGATTCGCCAGTTCCCGCAGGGCCGCCTGCACGTCGGCCGCGGTCACCGAGTCGGTCATCGCACCGTGTTCCTGTTGCGAACCGCTCGGCGGCTCACGCCTGTGCGCCCAGAACGCGTCCGGACTCGAACGCGGCCGCGCTGGCGGGCAACGCGCCGGGCTCGCCGCTGTTGAGCACCCGGACCTCCCCGGTGCCGGTGCTGGGGCGGCCGAGCGCGTCGATGCGCCGAATGGTCTGCGCGGCAACGGCTTGCGCGCTGTCGAACAGGCGCACGCCGTCCGGCAGCGCGGCCACGATCGCGTCGGTCACCAGCGGGTAGTGGGTGCAGCCGAGCACCACGCCTTCGACGTCCTGCGGCGTCCGCGCGGCGGCGTCGGCGATCGCGTCGTGGGCGGTGGCCAGATCACCGCGGTCGATGGCGTCGGCCAATCCGTGGCACGCCACGCCCACCACGTCGGCGTCGCCGCCGAATTTCGCGATCAGATCGGCCTGATACCGGCTCGCCGTGGTCGCCGCCGTGGCCCAGACCGCTACCGATCGGCATACGGCCGCGGCGGGCTTGATCGCGGGCACGGTGCCGATCACCGGCACGTCGGGCCCGACATCCGCGCGCACGTGCTCCAGCGCCGTAACGCTGGCCGTATTGCACGGCAGGACGATCACCTCGGCCCCCATCCGGAGCGACGTCCGCGCGGCGTTCACCACCCGCTCGACCACCCAGTCCTCCGGCTTCGGCCCCCACGGCGCGCCATCCGGGTCCAGTTGCAGCAGCAGATCCACATCCGGCCGCAACTTGCGTAACCAGGCGGAGGTGGGCAGCAACCCCAGACCAGAGTCGATGAGCGCGACGATCACCGCACCACCGTATTACAGCCCCACCGACAGCCACGCGACCGCTCATGCCCCGGCGCACCCTCCGGCAACAGCCGCAGGCCGCCCCGGCCTCGGCGGATCGGACCTTCGCCGAACGCCCGCGATCCGAGACGCGCGGTGCCGTCAGCGGGACCCGATCGCCGCCCGGGCTCCATCGGCGAAATGGGATCGCGGCCACCCGCAACTCGGCGGGGCAGTACACCCAGCTGCGAGGTCTGCCACCGGTCCGCCCGAGCAACCGCGCGGAACTCTCGGTGATCACCATGCTCAGGAATTCGAGCCGGCACGAGCGCGATGCCGGACACCGGCCGGACCGAACCGATCGCGACGTTGTCGCCCACCCGGCACGTTCTGCAGAACCGCCGGCAGCCCGCCGCGACGTTGTCGCGCGACCGGCGCGTTCAGCTGGGCGCCAGCAGCTCGGTCACCGGAGCGCCCGCCGCGATCTTCGCGCGCGCCTTCATCACCTGAGCGGTCATACCCGCGCCGACGACGCCGGTGAGGTTGCCGCCCTGGGAGTAGTAGGCGAGGAACTTACGGCCGTCGTCGGAGGCGATGTGCACCTCGTCGGACGCGCCGGGGGTGCCCAGCGCCTGGATCTTGACGTCGTACTGGTCGCTCCAGAAATAGGGAACGCGCGCCGCCGTGGGCGGTTCGGCGCCCAGCAGCGCGCAGGCGACCAATTTGGCCTGTTCGCCCGCGTTGGTCCAGTGTTCGACGCGTTTGCGCGAACCGGTGTCGTGCAGCCACGCCGCCACGTCACCGACCGCCCACACGCCTTCGGCGGAGGTGCGCCCCACCTCGTCGGCGAGCACGCCGCCACCGGCCGACGGTTCGGCCAGCGCGATTCCGGAATCGCTCAGCCATTCGGTCACCGGCCGCGAACCCACGCCGATCACGACGAGATCGGCGGCGATCTCGGTGCCGTCGGACAGCCGGGCGCCGCGCACCCGCCCCGCGTCGTCGCCGAGAAGAGTCTCCACGCCGATACCGCAGCGCAGGTCGACCCCTTCCGCACGGTGCGTCCGCGCGACCAGTTCGCCCACTTCCTGGCCGAGCACCGAGGCCAGCGGCGTCGCCTGCGGTTCGACCAGCACGACGTCCACCCCCTGCGCCCGGAAACTCGCCGCGAGCTCGCAGCCGATGAAGCCCGCCCCGACGACGAGCGCCGTGGCAGCGCCGGTCAGATCGGCGCGCAGGGCGACGGCGTCGGAATGGCCGCGCAGCACGTGCACGCCGGCCAGATCGGGCAGGCCGGGCAGGCGGCGCGGGCGCAGGCCGGTGGCGACGATCAGCTGGTCGTAGTCCAGCGTCGTGCCGTCGGCGAGGCGAACGCGGCGCGCCGCGGTGTCGACGCCGACCGCTTCGGTGCCCAACCGCAACTCGATCTGCTTCTCGTCGTAGAACTCGCCCGGACGCAGGGTGGTGTCGTCGGTTTCGCCGCGCACGAACTGCTTGGACAGCGGCGGCCGGTCGTACGGCAACCGCGACTCGTCACCGACCAGCACGAGCGCACCGGCGTACCCCGCGCGGCGCAGTTCCTCCGCGGTGCGCAGGCCGGCGAGGCCGGCTCCGACGATCACGATCGGCGCGGTCATACGGCCATCCCTTCTTTGGAACCCGGCCGCCGATTCCCCGGGAAACCAGCGGTGCGACGAAGCCCACCCTAACCTCTGCTTGGTTCACGCCTCTGTGAGGACGGTCACGTCGCGGCGGGCGAGCGACTGTCGCGCAATCGTTTCCATTCCGATATTGATCGGGCGGTCAATCAGAGTTATACCGAGGAAAGAACATATTCCCAGCCCGAGGAGGCACACATGTTCACCGAGAGCCGCGCGCAAGATTTCCTGGCTGTCGTGCTCGGAGCCTTCGCCGCACTGTCCCCCCTCTGGGTGGACACCAACGACAACGCCATGTGGTCGCTGATCGTGCTCGGCGTGCTCATCGCCCTCACCGGTCTCGCACAGATGGCCCGCCCCGAGATGGCGGCGGCGGACTACGTGATGGGCCTGTGCGGCGCACTGCTGTTCATCTCCCCCTGGGTCATGGACTTCACCGAGTACCGCAGCGCATCCTGGACCGCATGGGTGGTCGGGGTAGTGACGGCGGTGGTCGCGGTAGCGGCGCTGCCGATGGTGTCGGGACGTCTGCACGACATGGCTCCGCATCACTGATGCAGATGCCCAAAACCCGGCGCGCCGGGCGTCGCCGCAGCGCCAAAGCCGACGGCGACGCCCGGCAGCTCATCCTCGACGCCGCGGAGAAGCTCTTCGCGGCACAAGGATTCGACGCCACCGCGACGGCGGCCATCGCCGCCGCGGCGGGCGTCCCCAAAGGACTCGTCTTCTACTACTTCCCCACCAAGGATTCGATCCTGTCCGCCTTGATGTCCGAGCGGGTGCCCGCGCAGCCGATCGATGACATCGGGACGGTGGTGGCGCCGGGCGATCCGGCGACCAGCCTGGTCAATCTCGATGCCGCCCTGAACCTGCGCGACCACCACTCGTCGGTGCTGCGGGTGATCCTGTGGCGGGAGGCCGACACCCATCCCGACGTGCGACGGCAACTGCGCCGCCTGCGCGATCAAATGCTCGACGTGACCGCCAAGGTGCTGCAGGCGAGCGCCCCGGCCCCGGTCCGCCCCGGAACCCTGCGGGCATGCGCCGCGGCCTGGGTCTCGGCGATGTTCGCCATCGCCAGCACGGACCGGCTGCACGCGCTCGACGGAGTGCCGCTGCCCACCGCCGACGAAGTGCTGAACGTGGCCCGAGTGGTCGCGGCGGGCATGACCCAGATGGGCTGAACGCACCGGAGTTATCCACAGCAGGCGTGTTGTCCACATTCGCCCGCGCGGTGGGTGTCCTGGCGGCGCCGGTCGCTCACGATCGTCGTATGGAAGCACCGCAACTGATCTCGCGTAAGCAAGCGCTGGCATCCGGTCTCTCCGACAAGGCCCTGCACCGGTTGTGCCGAACGGGGAAATGGCAGCGGCTGCGGGCCGGGCACTATCTGGATTCGCCTGCGTCCGGTCTCGGCGCGACCGGGCTACATCTGCTGATGACGTTGGCGACCGCGGAGTCCACGTCCGAGTCCGCCATCACGAGCCACTGCTCGGCGGCGGTCCTGCACGGAATGGCGATCTGGGGCATCCCGCTGGACCGCGTTCATCTCACCAGGAACCGGATCAACGGCGGTCGGCTGAGCAGGCGGCTCGTGGTCCATTCGGCCCAGGTGGAGCCGGACGAGATCACCCTGGTCGACGACATCCGAGTGACCACCCCGGCGCGCACCGTCCTCGACATCGCCCGCTCGGAAGGCTTCGAACAATCCGTCGCTCTCGGGGATTCCGCCTTGCGCCAGGGCCTGACCACCGCGACGGAACTGCGCGAACATCTCCGCAGGGCCAGGCACCGGCCGGGATGCCGCAGGGCCGCCCTCGTCCTCGACTTCCTCGACGGCCGTAGCGAGAGCGTCGGAGAATCCCGCAGCCGGATCATGCTGCGGCAGCAGGGTTTCCTCGCTCCCGAAGTGCAAGCACGCGTCTTCTCCGATAGCGAGATATGCGTCGGTCGGGTCGATTTCCTGTTCCCCGACTTCGGGGTGATCGGCGAGTTCGGCGGAAAGGCCGAGTACCGGACCACATCGCGAGCCCTGATGCCCGCCGAACAGGCGGTCACCGCGGAAATGCTGCGTGACGACCAACTGCGTGCACTCGGCTGGACGGTCGTCCGCTGGACCTGGGACGACCTGTCCGCTCCCGGCCGACTGGCCGAGCGCCTCCACACGGCGTTCCGCACCGCCGCGGGCGATCGCCGCTCCGGCTATTGGACACCCACCCCCGCATTCTGATCCGCACTTCCACCGTCCCGACGAACGCGAAGAGGCGTCCCATGAGCCATTGCCCGAGCACAGGCCCTCGCCCGCCGAGGGGTAGTGGGCGAGATACCGGTGATGCGGTTTACGGGCACTCAGGCGCGCCGGGTGAGGAAGTCGGTGACGTCGGTGGCGAAGCGGGGGTGCTTGATCGCGCCCATGTGGCCCGCGCCGGGGTAGATGACGAGGCGGGAATCGGGGATTCCGTCGGCGGTGCGACGGAACGTGGCGAGGCTGTAGGCGGCGTCTCGTTCGCCGCCGACGACGAGCGTGGGCGCGTGTATCTCGCCGAGGCGCTCGCCGAGGTCGAAATCGTCCTCGGCGAGGAGGAAGGCATGCGTGTCGGCGGGGTCGGCCGGCCGGTTCAGCGGATCGAGCAACCACATGGCGGCGGCCGCGAAACGAGCGGCGACGGGCGAGGATACGGCGCTCGAGGCCAGGTGGTGCATTGCCCGGCGGCCGCGCAGAGCGGCTTCGGCGTAGCGCATCTGGCTTTCCTTGGCGATCGGATCCAAGCGGTATCCGGACGACGCGATGACGAGGCGGCGCACCACCTCCGGATGATCGGCGGCCAGTTGCAGCGCCACCGAGCCGCCGGAGGAAATGCCCAGCACGTCGACCGGCTCGCCGAACTCGCCGCGCAGCGCGTCCGCGTGCTCGGCGGCGATCTCGCCCATCGTGACGCCCTCCGCCATGCCCGGCGCGCGGCCCACCGCGTAGACGCGGAAGTTCCGGGCGAGCGGCCCCAGCGTCTTGATCTCGGAGTCACGCATCCACCCGCGGGGGTTCGCGTGGTCGGGGCTGAACCACCGGAGAAACACCAGCGGCCGACCGGAGCCGATCGCGAAATAAGGCAGGCCGTGCGCCCACACGCCCTCCGTGACCTCGAACCCGGCAGCCCGTCCGTTCTTGCCCACGATGTCCTCCGATCAGCGACCCGTCCCTCGTCCCGACGCTATCGGAGTGCGCCGTGGGGTGCGATGACCTCTCTGGTCAGCGGAGCATACTTTTCGCGTGAGTCACGAGCCTTTGTCACATGGAGTCGAGACGCGTCCTTTCCCGCTGGATCCCACACCCATCCACGTGCCCGACGAGGTTCTGGCCGACCTGCGCGTACGGCTCGACCTGACCCGATGGCCGGTCGACGCGGGCAACGAGGACTGGTCCTACGGTGTCTCGCGAGATTATCTGCGGGAGCTGGTCGAGTACTGGCGCACCGGCTACGACTGGCGCGCGGCGGAGGCCGCGATGAACGCCTACGAACACTACTTCGTCGAGATCGAAGGCGTGCCGGTGCATTTCCTGCGCAGGCCGGGCGTCGGGCCGAACCCGACGCCGTTGATCCTCACCCACGGATGGCCATGGACCTTCTGGCACTGGGCGAAGGTGGTCGACCCGCTGGCCGACCCCGGGGCCTTCGGCGGCGACCCTGCCGAAGCGTTCGACGTGATCGTCCCGTCGTTCCCCGGGTTCGGCTTCTCCGCACCGCTGCCCGACAACCCGGATATGAACTTCTGGAAGGTCGCCGACCTCTGGCACGTCCTCATGACGGAGACGCTCGGTCATCCGAAGTACGCCGCGGCGGGATGCGATGTCGGCGCGCTGGTCACCGGCCAGCTCGGGCACAAGTACGCCGACGAGCTGTACGGCATCCACATCGGCTCCGGCCAGAAGCTCACCCTGTTCGACGGCGACCGGGGCTGGGACATCAGTGGCGGCAGGCCCATTCCCGAAGGCATACCTCCCGGCGTGCACGCACGGATCATCGAGCTGGAACGCCGTTTCGCCGTCCACCTGGCCGCACAGGTGCTCGAACCGAGCACCCTCGCCTACGGATTGTCCGACTCCCCGGCCGGGATGCTCGCCTGGATTCTGCAACGCTGGGTGAGCTGGAGCGACAACGGCGGCGACATCGAGTCCGTCTTCGGCAAGGACGACCTGCTCACCCACGCGATGATCTTCTGGGTCACCAATTCCATCGGCACGTCGATCCGCACCTACGCCAACAACCATCGCTACCCGTGGACCCCCTCGCACGACCGGCAGCCCCCCATCGAGGCCCCCACCGGCATCACCTTCGTCGGCTACGAGAACCCGCCCGGCGTCACCACCGACCGCCGTGTGCAGAACTTTCGCGACAGCGACCGCGGCGCTTGGTACAACCACGTCAACCTCACCGTCCACGATCGCGGCGGTCACTTCATCCCGTGGGAGATACCGGGCCGGTGGGTCGAGGATCTGCGCCGCACCTTCCGCGGCCGCACCCCGTCCACTGCCTAGTACCGCCTGCCTGGTACCGCCGAGAAAGCCGTCGCCGCGGAAGCGAATCCGCCGTCGGGTAGTCGGCGGTATGTGAACTCCCCCAATGGGGGCCGAGTCGTCGGATATGGCCCGTAAGGTACCGATCATGGCCACCGAGAGGTCCGAGCTGGTGCAGTCGGTCGTCGAGTCCTACCTGCTCGACGGAGCACGCCGGTACAACCGCACCGAGGTCGCCGAGCAGTCGGGGACGACGACGGCGCTCACCACGCGCTTGTGGATGGCGCTCGGTTTCCCGTCGAGCATCGGTGACGAGGCGGTCGACTACGCCGACGCCGATGTCGCGGCGGTGCGCAACTTCGAGCAGCTGACCGTGTTGTCCTCGGCGGACACCCGGCAGCAGTCGGCGACCGCGCGCACGCTCGGCCAGGGCATGGCCCGTCTGGCGGAATGGCAGGTCGACCTGGTGCTGGCGGAGATCGAGGAGCGCATCGCCCGGGCGGATCCCGACGCCGACCCGGAGGAGACGGTGCGCGCCGCCACCGAGGGCGCCATCGCCACGCTCGAGCAGCTGAACACCTATGCGTGGCGGCGGCATCTCGCGGCGGCGCTGTCGCGCTCGCTGGACCCGGGGACGAGTGCGGGTGAGTCGGTGCGCGAACTGGCTGTCGGTTTCGCCGACATGGTCGGCTACACCAGGCTGACCAGGCACCTGCATCCGGACGAACTGTCCATGCTGCTGGAGGCGTTCGAATCCACCACCACCGCCGCCATCACCGAGAACGGCGGATGGGTGATCAAGAACGTCGGCGACGAAGTCATGTTCGCCACCGAGAGCGCCACCGAGGCCGCCCGCATCGCCCTCGCCATCCAGGAATCCACCATGATGGTCGGCGGCACCCCGGATCTGCGCGTCGCCGTCGCCTACGGCCCGGTACTGCAACGCTTCGGGGACCTGTACGGCTCGGTGGTGAACATCGCCTCGCGACTCACCGGCGTCGCGCGGCCGGGCACCGTCCTGATCGATGACCACGCTGCCACCGCACTGGAGGGCGACCCGGCATTCACCATCAGGCACCTGCGCAGCGTCCGGGTGCGCGGCTTCAATCGCCTGCGGCCGCACCTGCTGCGCCACAACGGCAAGAACGGCAAGTAGCCGCGACCGCGTGCCGCCTGCCCGCGACGGCCGCCCTAGGCTCGTCCGGTGGACACGGACTGGTCACAGCTGCGCGCGCGTTCCCTCGTCGACGAGGACGCGGCGATTCTGGCCCTGCACAAACCCGCCGGCATCTCCGTCACCGGCGAGCGCCACGACACCGACCTCGTCGAGCTGGCGGCCGCGGCAGGCGAAACGCTGTATCCGGTGCACCGGATCGACAAAGTGACCTCCGGCCTGATCCTGTTCGCCAAGGAACTCCGCGCGCACGGCGAGCTGACCAGGCAGTTCAACAAGCAGACCGCCGACAAGGCGTACCTGGCCGTCGTCGCGGCCACCGATCTGCCCGATACCGGCGTGTTCGATCTGCCGCTCAGCGTGGGACGGAAGAACCGGGTGCGGATCGCGGCGCCGCGCGAAAGCATCCGCCATTCGGCGGGCCGCTGGTTCGTCGACGACGCCGACCTGCTCCCGGCCAAGAACTACCCCTCGCTCACCCACTTCGTGACGGTGCTGCGCGGCCCGGCGCACACTGTGCTCGCGCTGCGTCCGGTCACCGGCCGCCGCCACCAGATCCGCGTCCACCTGGCCTGGACCGGGCATCCGATCGTGGGCGACCCGCTGTTCGACCGCTCCGCCGCCCACCAGCGGACCTACCTGCACTCCTGGCGCCTGGCCCTGACCGCCTCGTGGCGCACCCCGCCCGAACTGTCGCTAACCGCCGAGCCCGACACCGATTTCTGGCGCCCGCTCGGCGAATCCACAGCACCGCCCCCGCTGGACCACGCAGCCGACCTCCTGCACGCAATCCGGTAGCCACACCCGCCGCCCCTTTCGTTCTCCACACCTCCTGCCGTCGCCCCACCTGGGCATCGCCGGGTGCGAACATCCCAAACGCTGTGCGGCGACACTGGTGAGGCTCAGCGACGGACTCGCCCCTGCGCAAGCCGTCGACCGCTGCGAGAGCGGGGAACGGTGCGCAAGGAAGTCCAGCGGTGTGACCCGCTTCGTCCCGCTCGAGCCGCAGGCAGCGATGCGCGGTTCTTCCACAGTCATCCCCAGATGGATCACCCGGAGCGCACGCCCGGCAGGTGCAGAAGCGCCGCAAAGGTCCGACGGGCCACCCGCGCGGCTCGGCCTGTTCGAGGAGCCGCCCCGAACGCAGTTCGTGCACAGTCGTCCCCAGGCGGATTGCCCAGGGCGCACAGTCGGCACAAAGGGCGGAAGCATCCCAGGAGGGGCCGCCGGGCCACCCGCGCGGGTCAGCTCGACGAGTTGAAAGGGCGCCGCCGCCGCGCCGTTCTTCTCCAGCCGGATCACCCAGGGCACACAGCCGGTCCGAGGGACCAGGAGCCTGTCCGAGGGGTGCGCCGGGCCGCGCAAGCGGATCACTCGGCCAGTGAGCGACCACCGGCGTGCGGTTCGCCCACACTCATCCCCAGTGCGAATCGCCCAGCGGCCCGCCCGAGGGGCAGAAGCCCGGCAGGAGGGGTTTGGCCGACCCGCTCGAGCAGGTCAGTTCGGCCAGTTCGGTGAGCGGCCGAGGGCCAGCAGGATTCGGTCGAGGGTCGATGTCTGTCCCGGCACGGTCAGCGCTGGGGCGAAGACCGCGCCGGGGGCGGAGCGTTCGGGGCCGTCGGGGACGGTGAGTGCGATGTTCAGCGCTTCATCCGCCAGGGCGGCATCGAGCGTGACGGTCGCACCGATCGATCGCGCGACGTCCCAGGCGTGGACGACGCTGTCCACCAGATGGAAGCCGATCACACGGTCGGCGGGGATGCCCTGGTCCGGCAGGATTTCCGCGAGCACGAGCGCGCGCTCGAAGACGTCCTCGGCGGCGAACGCGGCCAGGACGTCGTCGGCGGAGACGCGGTAATCCGCCACCGGATCGGCGGACGGGCGCACGGCCCAGACGCCGAGATCGTCGCCGCCCCGCGCGGCGTCGGCGAAGCCGTGGTTCTGCGCGATCATGTGTTCCAGCAGGTCACGAAGACGCCAACCCGCACAGGGAGTTTCGGCATCCAGCTGGTCGGGGCGCACACGGGCGACGACGTCCACGCTCAAACGAACGGACCGAGCGTGCCTGGCCCGCAAATCTTCTACCGAGTTAGTAAGCATTTGCTTATCGTATGTGCAAGCTTACAATTTGCCAAGCAGTATCGTCGGTCCATGCCGAACGCCCGTCCCGATCTCGCCGCGATGATCGCGCCGCTCATCCGGACGCTCATGGCCGCCGAACTGCCCATCCTGGAGCGCCACGAGCTGTCGATGTGGGGCTACTCCGTCCTCCTCGGACTGGGCGCCGAACCCGTCTACACCCAGGCGGCGCTGGCCAAGGCGATCGGCGCGGACAAGACCCGCATCATCGGCGTGCTCGACGAGCTACAGCGCCGCGGCCTGATCACGCGCGAACCGGACCCGACGGACCGGCGCGTCAACCTGGTGTCGATCACCGACGTGGGCCGTGCCCTGCGCGACCGCGCCCAGCGCGACATCCAGGCGGGTGAGGACCGACTACTCGAGCAGCTTCCCGAACCGGACCGCCGCACCTTCCTGCGCGCCCTGCGCACACTCTCCGACGCGGTGTCCGAACGCTCCACGTCCTGATCCGCGAGACGGCACCCGCGCATTTCACAATGTGATCTCGAGCATAGTTCGACGGGGACCTTTCGCACGGTGGCGAGCGTCATGACGACGCGTAATACGCAGGTCAATTAGCCTGATGACGTGCGGCGGCCGCGGCGCGCGCACACTCTGACGCAGTGCAGCGAACCCCTAGCGAAAGCGAATGCCGATGATCCTGGTGGCTCAGGTCAGCGACACACATTTCGATCTCGGCACCCGCAATGCCGAGCGTGTGCAGCGGGTGATGGCGTTCATCGCCGGCCTGCGCCGCAGACCGGACGCCATCCTGGTGACCGGCGACGTCACCGAATCCGGCAAACCCGAGCAGTACGCGGAGGCCAGGCTCGCGTTCGACGCCGAGATCCCGCTGTACGCCATCCCCGGCAATCACGACGACCGCGCGGGCTTCCGCACGCGCCTGCTCGGTGAGCCCGCGTCGGACACCCCGATCAACCGCACGCATCGCATCGGCGACCTCACCATCGCGCTGCTGGATTCCAGCGTTCCCGGGGAGGCGGGTGGACGGCTCGCCGACGAGACCTACCAATGGCTGGACGAGGTGCTCGGCGCGGCCCCTGCGGGCAAGCCGATCCTGCTCGCGCTGCACCACCCGCCTGCGCACCTGTTCAGCCCGATCGTGGACGGGATCTCCCTCGCCGAGCCGCAGCGGCTGGCAGAGCTGGTAGCCGGTGACGACCGGATCGTCGCGGTACTGACCGGGCACGCGCATTCCGCCGCGACCACCACGTTCGGGGGCCGCCCGCTGCTGGTGGCCCCCAGCACCGCGTCGGTGCTGAGCGGCGAGTGGGAACTGGACATGCCCGACCACGTCATGGACTACGCGCCGGACCCGGCGGTCGCGCTGCACGTCATCGGCGACGACCAGCGGATCACCACCCACTTCCGGACCGTTCCGCTGGGCGGCCGGATCGGCGTGCAACCGGCCTGAGGGCGGTTTACCCGGCACGAGCCGGGGCAATCGGGAGGCACACGACGCCTACCCGGGAGGATTCGCCATGGTCGATCTACCAGCCGCAGTGGTGAAGAACGCGTTCGCGGCCGGAGCACGGATCCGGCATGCGCGAGTGTTCCACCCGACGGGTTTGCACCTGGCCGGTCGCCTGCACGCGGAACCCGAGTTCGAGCCGCTCTTCGGCAGTGGCGAGCGAGCGGTCATCGCACGGTTGTCCAAGGGCGTCGGGCTCCCGGACGGGCTGCCGGATGTGCTCGGCTTGGCGTTCCGAGTGCTCGTCCATGACGACCAGCCTTGGGATTTCGCGCTGGCCACCACCGGCCGCGGACCGCTGGGCAGGCTGGTGATCACCCCCGCCCGCGGCTGGGCCAGCGCACGCTACGGCTGCCTGATGCCCTACCGGATCGACAACTCCGCGCCCACCTGGTTCTTCGCCGAGCCGGACAGCGTGCAGCCAGGGTCGGCGTCGCTCGAGTCGATGCAAGCCCACCTGCAAGAGGACCTGGTGAGCTTCACCCTCACCGCCAGCCGCCTCGGCGGACCCGCCTGGCGGGTCGCCGAACTCACGCTGCGTCCGGCCGAATCCGCCGAGCACCGGACGGACTACTTCGATCCGATGCTCAACCACCCGCCCGAGGTGGAGCTGTTCCCCAAAGCCATCGGCAAGATCCGCGAGCTGGCCTACACCGGCAGCCGCAGCGGCCGCGGCGAAGGGGCTTAACGCCGGACGACGCGTTCGCGGCGATAGGCCGCCGGGGTGTTACCGGTCCACCGCTTGAAGGCGAAGATGAACGTCGAGGCTTCGGCGTAGCCGAGCCGGATCGCTACGTCGCTCACCGATAGCGGTGTGGCGGTGAGCATTTCCTCCGCCAATGCCCGTCGCACTTCGTCCAGCAACGCGCGATAACTGGTTCCGGCCGCGTCGAGGTGGCGCCGCAGCGTGCGGGTGCTCATATTGAGATCGTTCGCCACGGCGTCGATGCCGGGTGGTGCGGCGAACCCGTCCGCGCCGCCGCGCGGCACCAGGCGCTCGCGCACCTCGGCCGCGATGCCGGTGCGGGCCCTGCGGCGGTGGACCAAGTCCCGGCACTGCGCCAGGCACATCGCCCAGGTGTGCTCGTTGGCCTGCGGCAGTGGTTGTTCCAGCAGCATCGGTTCGATCGCGAACAGGTTGCGCGACATGCCGAAGCGCGGCGGCACCACCGTCACCTCCGTGATCCGCTCCGCGTAGGCGGGTGCGGGGAAACGGAATTCGGCCCGCGTCAGCGGCAAGCACGTGCCGAGCAGGTCGCTCATCACCTGATGCATGGCGGTGACGTCGCGTTCGACGAGGAATTGGCGCACGTCCGCGGGCACCGATTCGTCGTGCACCACCGCGACGAACTCGCCCTCGCCCCACTCGGCGACCGGCAGGCAGAACGTGAAGCTGAGATCCAGGTAGCGCAGCGCGAAGCTGATCGCCTCGCCGAGCGTCGGGCTGCTGACGCAGGCGAAGCCGAAGATGCCGAAGGTGGTGATCCGGTAGCGGCGGCCGATCTCGACGCCGAGCGCGGGCCGGTCGGCGAGTTCGCGAACGAGATTTCGGATGACCGCCAGTTCGGTGTGTGCGTCGATCTGCGCGTCCGGATCCCGCAACTGCTGCTCGGTGAGGCCGGTGCCCCGCAGCATGCGCGCGACGGGCACGTCGTGTTCGGCCGCGTAGCCGACCATCAGCGCCACGCTGGCCACCCCGCGCGGAAAGTTCCAATCGCGGATTTCCGGATCCTGCACCCGCTCCACGCGGACATTATGGCCGAATTTCTCGATACCACGGCACAGCGGCTCCTACAGTGGAGACAGTTACGGTCGCAGTGAGGAGTGTCACATGACAGCGCGCAGCAGGCCATCGATCCTCATCATCGGCGCGGGCTTCGGCGGCATCGGCATGGCGATCGAGCTGCGCCGCAACGGCTTCGACGACATCACCATCCTGGAGCGCGCCGCCGACATCGGCGGGGTGTGGCGGGAGAACACCTACCCCGGCGCCGCCTGCGACGTGCCGTCCCCGCTGTACTCGTACTCGTTCGAACCCAAGCCGGACTGGCCGCAGCGGTACTCGGGGCGTGCCGCCATTCACCGATACCTGCGCGGCGTCGCCGAGCGGCACGGCGTGCTGGCGGCGATCCGTTTCGGCACCGGCGTCACCGACGCGGAATTCGACGACGCCACCGGCCGGTGGACCGTCCGCACCGCCGACGGGGGCAGCTGGATCGCAGACGTACTGATCTCGGCGGTGGGTCAACTGTCGCGGCCGTCTCTGCCCGCCATTCCCGGCGTCGAGACGTTCGCGGGCCCGTCGTTCCATTCGGCCGAGTGGGACCATGAGGTCGACCTCGACGGCAAACGCGTAGCCTGCATCGGCACCGGGGCCAGCGCCATTCAGTTCATCCCGGAGATCCAGCCACGGGTCGCCCAGCTCACGCTGTTCCAGCGCACGCCCGCCTGGGTGATCCCCAAATTCGACACCGATTACTCGCCGATCCAGCACAAACTGTTCGCGCGGGTGCCGGGCGCGTTGCTGGCCGAACGGTTCGGGTGGTGGTCGATCGCCGAGTTCGTCTCGCTCGGGCTGGTCGAGGTGCCCGCGATCGCGCGGTGGGTGGCCCGCATCGCCTCCCGGCACCTGGCCGAACAGGTCGAGGACCCGCAGCTGCGAGCCAAGCTCACCCCCGACTACCCGATCGGGTGCAAGCGCGCGCTGTTCTCCAACGACTACTACCCCGCGCTCACCCAGCCGAACGTGCGCGTGGAGACCACCGCCATCAGCGAGATCACCCCGCAGGGCGTACGCACCGCCGACGGAGCGCTGCACGAGGTGGACGTGGTCATCTACGGCACCGGCTTCAAAGGCACGGAGTTCCTCTGGCCGATGGACATCTACGGCCGCGGAGGCCGCAAGCTGGCCGACGCCTGGGCCGACGGCGCGCACGCGTACTACGGCATCACGGTGCCGGACTTCCCGAACCTTTTCCTCGTCTACGGGCCCAACACCAATCTCGGCGTCGGCTCGATCATCTACATGATCGAGTCGCAGGCTCGCTATATCCGCCAGGCGGTGCAGTTGCTGGCCGACCATCCCGGCCACTGTGTCGACGTCCGCGCGGACCTGGAGGAGGACTACAACACCGCGCTCCAGCAACGCTTGGCCCGCACCCCGTGGAACTTCTGCTCGAGCTGGTACCGCAACGCCGCGGGCCGCATCACCAACAACTGGCCCGGCTCGCAGACCAGCTACCGCCGCCGCACCCGTCGCCTCGACCCTCGGCACTACACGCTCACTCCGGTCTCGTGACCGACGAAGGCCCCGCTCGATTTCGCCGTCACCCGGCACCGCCCGCCGGGCTGGCAGACTTGTGCTGTGAATGAACTGGACCGTCCGCGCGAATCGGATCAGCGGGGGCCGCTGCGTCCGATCGAGCTGGCCACCGGCGCCGTGCTGGGCGGAGCCACCGTCGGGCTGGTGACCATCGGATCGGTGGTCCCGTTCGCCGCCGCGCTGAATCTGGTCGCCGCGGTCCCGATCGGGCTGATCGCGCACCGCTTCCGGCCGCGCGCCGTGGTGACCGCGACCATCGCGGCCACGCTGGTCACCTTCGTGGCAGGCGGTATGGCGGCGGCGACGGGATTGCTCGCCGCGGCCACCATGGGCGGAATCATCGGGAGCGTGAAGCGCCGCCGCGGCGGTGTCGTGGCGGTATTCGGCCTTTCCGTGCTGGCCGGGTTGGTGTGGGCCGCGCTTGCCGTCGGGTCGCTGTTGGCGCTGTCGAGCGCGCGCAACCTGTTCTTCGACAACATCCGCAATCTCGCGCGCGGACTGCAGGATCTCGCCGCCCAGGTGCAACTGGCTGCTCTCGGGCAGCTCGCGGCGGAACTGGCCGACTCGGTGCTGCGCTGGTGGTGGGTGTGGATCGGCGGCGGCGTCGCGCTCGGCATGGTGGCCACCGGGGTGTTCTCCTGGTATGTCCTCGGATCGGTACTGGACCGGCTGGACTGGCTGCCCGGCTCGGACCGGCTCGACGCCCCGGTCGACGACCGGCCCATCGCCCCGCTGCCTGTGACGCTGCGCGACGCCGGATTCCGCTACCCCGGCGGGGCGCGCGAGGCGCTCAGCGGCGTCGACCTGACCGTGGAGGTCGGCGAATTCGTGGCCGTGGTGGGACACAACGGTTCGGGCAAGTCGACGCTGACCCGGCTGCTGGCAGGGCTGCCGCCCACCTCGGGATCGGTGCAGCGGCCCGGGTCGGCCGGGCTCGGGCGGCTCGGCGGGACGGCTCTGGTACTGCAGCGACCGGAGAGCCAGACCCTCGGTGTGCTCGTCGCCGACGACGTCGTGTGGGGCTTGTCCGCGCAGCTGGCCGCCGAGGTGGACGTCGAGGGACTGCTCGGCGAAGTCGGTCTCGCCGGGATGGGCGGCAAGGAGACCGCCGCGCTCTCCGGCGGGCAGCAGCAGCGGCTCGCGGTCGCGGCGGCGCTGGCCCGGCGGCCCGCGCTGCTGATCGCCGACGAGGCGACCTCGATGATCGATCCGGACGGACGCCGCGAACTGGTGGAACTGCTGGCCGCACTGCCGAGACGGCACCCGATGGCCGTGGTGCTGGTCACCCACCACGAAGCCGATGCCGCGGCCGCGGACCGGGTGGTGCACTTGGCCGCAGGCCGTTCGGTCGCACACCTGCCCGCGTGGCCACGACCGGCGCGCGACGAGCGCCGCAGGCCGATGGGCGAGCCGATTCTGGAACTGCGCGACGTCCGGCACGTCTACAACCGCGCGACGCCGTGGGAAGCGCCCGCCCTGCACGGCGTCGACCTGTCCGTCCGGCAGGGCGAGGCGCTGCTCATCGTGGGCGGGAACGGCTCGGGCAAATCCACCCTGGCCTGGATCATGGCGGGTCTGATCGAACCGAGTTCCGGTCGCTGCGACCTGCGCGGGAAGCCGATCAGCAAGCAGATCGGGCGGGTCGAGCTGGCGTTCCAGCATTCCCGCCTGCAATTGCAGAAGCAGACCGTCGGCGCGGAGATCGCGGACTGGGGTGGGCGGGCCACGGGCTCCGGTGCGGTCGGGCGCGCGCTGGACGCGGTCGGGCTGGACCGGTCGCTGGCCGCACGCTCGATCGAGGAACTCAGCGGCGGCCAGGCCAAACGGGTGGTGCTCGCCGCCATCGTGGCCAGCCATCCCCAAGTGGTCGTGCTCGACGAACCGCTGGCCGGTCTCGACCCGGAGGGCCGGGCCGACGTGGTGGAGCTGCTCGCGCGGCTACGGGATTCCGGATTGACGCTGATCGTCATCTCGCACGACGTGGCCGACATGGCGGCGGTGTGTGATCGGACGGTACATCTGCGGTCGGGACGAATCCTGGGCGCGGAATCCGCATGGGAGGCCGCGCCGGTGCCCAGCAAAGCCGCCGCGCAGGCCGATTCCGGTCCGGGGGCGCTGCGTACGCCGGGTGAAACCGCCTGGCGATTCGAGCACGGAGGTCGATGATGAGCACCGTTCTGCTGCGTCAGGTGCCGGTCGCCAGTCCGGTGCACCGGCTGTGGGCGGGCACCAAGATGATCGGGGTGTTCCTGATCAGCCTGGTGCTGATGTTCATGCCCTCCTGGCCGGTGCTCGGGCTCATGACGGCGTTCCTGGTGTCGGTCGGCGTCACCGCCCGGTTGCCGCTCAGCACGCTGCCACGCCTGCCCTGGTGGTTCTGGGCGTTGTTCGTCGTCGGCGGCTTGATCACCGCGCCGGTCGGCGGCGCTGCGGTGCTGCGCTACGCGCAGATCGCGACGTTCACCCTGATCCTGGTGGCCGCGTCGTTCCTCATCGCGTGGACCACACCGATGGGCGACATCGCGCCCGCCCTCGCCAAATTGGGCGCGCCGTTGCGCCGACTGCGGCTCCCGGTCGACGAATGGGCTGTCGTCGTCGCCCTCACCCTGCGCGGTCTGCCCTTGCTCATGGAGGAGATCCGGGTGCTGCGGGCCGCTCGCCGGCTGCGCCCCAAAGACGGCATGCTCGCCCGCGCGGCCGACAACCCGCTCATCGACATCCTCACCGCGGCCATGGCGGTATCCACCCGCCGCGCCGGTGAACTGGGCGAGGCGATCACCGCGCGCGGCGGCACCGGCCAGCTCACCGCCCACCCCAGCGCTCCCGGCCGCCGCGACGCGCTCGCGCTCGCGCTGGTCTTCGGTGTGTGCCTGGGCTCCGTCGCCCTGCACCTGCTGCTCTGAACTCGGGCCGGAAAGGCCGGAGAGAAAGCCTCCGGTGAATTCTGTCGCCGGTATTCGCGGGATGTTTGCGGGTTGCCGGACATCATCCGATTCGAGAACCGGCATGCGGACACCGGTTCCCGACCGTCGGGTTCAGCACAGCGGTTGTGCGTTGCGTCGGCAGCCATCGGCTCCGGTCGGTGTTCCAGGTCTGGTCGCGCCACCCTTCCTGCCGCCCAGTTCCTGGCCGCTCGAGCGGAACGACGGCATCCGCGCACTTGCGCTCGCGCGCGATCCCACGAAAGCCAATGGCGTAGTTGGCCTTACGACCGGCGTGGCCGAACCACCGTGAACTCGATCGAGGACGGGTCCGCAGCGCCGCGGACCCGTCATGTCGGCGACAGCCGCCACGCTACGTTCGCATTGAATAGCGAGACGCTATAACCCCATGAGAGCCGGGAAAGCCGAAAGGTTACCCCCGAAAATCAGGTCCTAAACCCCATCAGCCACAGTACAGTTACCACTCAGAAGTAGCTGTCTTCTAGATCACATTACGGACGTACATGCCGATGGGGGAAGGAATTCGGCGTGTGCCGCGTTCTCTATTGCTCGAGACCTGATGAAGATTGGAAACCGAGAAATGATTCTCCGGAAAGTCACCGCCGCTGCCGTCCCACTCATCGCCGCGCTCACGGTAGGGGCCGGTGTCACGCACGCGGAACCCGCCGCGGCGCCGGTCCCGAACATCGCCTACGAGGCCGAGCTGATCGGGAACAAGATCGTCACGACGCTCACCGCGGGCACGTTCGACGTGCGCGGCGACGCCGTCGACATCAAGGATGCGGCCGGAAACGTCGCGGTCACACTGCCACTCGCTTTCCGGCAGGACGGCCTCGAATATCCCATGCCGCACGCCGTGCGCGACGCGGGCCGGGTACTGGAGCTGACCGTCGTGAAGGACGCGGCACAGGCCCGCCCGGCGGTCACGCCGGTCGCGTCCCCGTTCGAGAACCAGCGGGCGATGGACGCGTTCCTGTCGCAGTTCGGCATCGCCACCGCGGTCGGCGGGTTCATCGGCACGGTGATCGGCGCACTCGTCGGACTGACCGGCCTCATCGGCGGACCGATCGGTATCGGCACCGTACTCGCCGGCGCGGGCATCGGCGGCATCATCGGCACCATCGTCGTCGGTGGACCGGCTCTGATCATCGCCGGTATCGATCTGCTGAGCACGCTGGCCGCCCAGCCCGGCACCACCAAGTGGATGGACACCACCGGCCGTCCGCAGAACTGACCGGTTCCCGCCGCACGACGCGCACCGAATCGACTGTGATTCGGTGCGCTTTCGTCTGTGCGCCCGGTGGGGCTCGTCCGCGGCCGCGCGCGCCCGCCACCGCGGTCGGAGGATCACCCGTCTACCGCTCGCGGCATCCCGGAGCGACAGGCAGACCCGCGAATCGTTCGGCCAGGAAGTTCATCGCGCCCGGAGCCTCGCCGATCGCCGCAGGGTTGTGCGTGGGCAACATCGAGTGCACCGAGGTGACGGTCGCTCCCCGCGCGCAGTAGCGGCCGACCAGGTCGGTGAACCCCGCCACGGGAATCACGTCGTCGGTGAGGCTGTGATACAGGTACATCGGCGCCGCCGGCGCGCTGCCGCCGAGTTCCTGGGCGTCGGTCGCGGCCCGGAAGGCCGGATGCGACAGCAGATCCGGGACGAGGGCGAAGTCGTCGACCCGCGCGCCCGCGTACTTCGGCACCAGATCGGACCCGCAGGCCGCGCCGTTCTCGACCAGCGCCGCGTGCCCTCGATCGTTGAGCAACTCCAGCAACCCACCGCCGGGATCGTTGCGGGCGAGCGCGAACAGGATCAGCAATGCCAGTCCCGCCTGCACGGTGCCGTCCGCTTCGCGCGCTATGGCAGGCCAGTCGGCCGGAACGCCGCCCGAGGTGAGCCCCGCGAACTGGACGTCCGGCGCGTACCACGGCTGTATCTGCGCGGCCCACAGCGTGGCGAACGCACCGCCGGAGTAGCCCCAGGCGCCGATCGGTGTCGCGGGTCCGAGTCCGGCAGGCGGGAAGTCACGGGCCGCCCGAATGCCGTCCAGCACACCCCGTCCGGAGTTCATTCCGTCGAGGAAACGGGACCACGGCCCCTCGTAGTCGCTGACCACCACCGCCCACCCGTGGCGTAGCGCCTCCGCCATGAACGGCGTGTCGATCAGCGTGTTCACGGCACCGGTGTCCCAGCCGCCGCGCAGCGCGAACGACGGCGCGCACCGCGTGCCCAGACTGTCCTCGGGGACCTGGTAGGACAGCAGTGGCCGCGCGCCGGGACCGAACCAGGGCAGCATCGGGACCATGACGGTCGCCACATCCGCGAGGGGCTCGTCGCCCGCGTCGGTGCTGCGGTACTTCACCTGCCAGGTCGAAATGGGCAGAGGTAGACCGAACAGCGCGATCGGGCGGGAATCCAGCACGGCGCCGTTCCGGTAGTCGTCGAGGTTCGCGGGTGCCGCGTAGAACGGGTCCAGATCCGGCGGCGGTAGCTCGGCGTACGCCGCGGGGGCGGCGCTCAGGACGGCGACCAGAAAGGTCAGAGCCGCCAGTACGGCCCGCAGGATCGCCGTGCGCACAGGCCGGTTGCTCGCCCACGCGATGGCGGGCGCTCGCTGAACATCCTTCATCAGGGCCTCCCCAGTCCCGGCGAGGCGCGAGTGTCTCCGGTGCGTTCGGCGCCGAACCACCCGGCCTCCAGAACTCAACGGTACTGCGGCGTCGACCACCTCGGCAACGGTCGATCGCAGGTCACACCCACCGCCGGTGGTGTCCGCCGGACTGGCTACAGTGGTGACGAAAACGCCCCTAGCGCAATCGGATAGCCGTCGGGCGCCACCGCCCGAGCGGCGCGGGCGCAACGCAGAGGAGTAGCCGAGTATGCGGCATGGCAACGGACTGGACATCCCCGAAGGACTCGCCGACGTGTGCGCCCCGGACCGGATGGCGGTGATCGTCTACGACATGCAGGTCGGCGTCCTCAGCCAGTTGCCCGACGGTCAGGAGATCATCGAGCGCGTGGTGCGGGTGGTCGACGCGGCGCGCTCGGGTGGCTACCCGGTGGTCTTCCTGCGCCATTTCTTCCTGCCCCAGCGCCTCAGCGGAGCCTTCGCGCTGCGCATGGCCATGAACTGGCAGCAGGTGGATTCGGTGGACGAGGTGCGCTTCATCCTGCAGCGCGACACCCCGGCCTTCGAACTGGTCCCGGAGTTGCGGCCGCGCGCTGACGAGGTGGTGTTCGACAAGACGTCGATGTCGGCATTCGAAGGGACGCCGCTGGCCTCGATGCTGCGCGACCTGCGCATCGGCGCCTACGCGATCGCGGGTGTCGCCCTGGAGATCGGCATCGCGCCCACGGTCGCGCACTCCACCGACCTCGGGTTCGTCCCGGTGGTGATCAGCGACGCCGTCGGCGGCCGGGACGAAGCGGCCATGGCGCGGGCCTACGACGACTTCGCATTCCAGGGCCACACGCTGGTGACCGATATCGCCACCATCACCCCGCTGCTCACGGGCGCTCACTGACCCGAGAACGGGACCCGGGCGAGGCCGGGTCCCTTTGGATCGTTCACTGCTCCCGCAAGGCCTTCTTGGCCGCGTCCTGGGCGGTGTCTACCTGGCTCGCGTACTTCTTGCCCGTCTTCTCGTCCACGAGGTCGCCCGCCTTGTCGATGACCGCGTCCAGCTTGTCCGCGTTCTTCTGGGCCAGGTCCATCGCTTTGCCTGCCAGGTTCTTGAAGTCCACCGTGCACTCCTCGTTTTCGCGCTGGGAACAACCGCGAATCAACCCTACCCAGCGTCGCGCGCGTGCGGCGCGGCGCCGAGCCACGCCGGGTGCCACAGCCGTCCCGCTTCGGTCCAGTTCATGAACCGCACGGTGCCACCGAGTTTCGGCGTCACCCACACCGCCTCCTTGCGCTCCTCCGCGGTGAGGTCGTTGTCGAACGGCGAGGTCTTTCGCTCCAGCTTCCGCAAGCGACCCGCCAGATCCCGCATGTCCGACTCGTCGAAGCCGGTACCAACCCGGCCGACGTAGACCAGCCGCCCGTCGTGCGGAATGCCGACCAGCAGCGATTTGAAATCCCGCGCCGTGCTGCGCCGCCAGCCGCCGATCAGCACCTGCTGGGTGCGCCAGTTGCGCTGCTTCACCCAGGAATGCCCGCGCTTGCCCGGCAGATACACCGAATCCTTGCGTTTCGCGACCACGCCCTCCAGCCCTTGCTCCTGGCTGTAGCGCAGGGCTTCGGCGCCCGAGCCGTCCAGTCGCGGCGGCACCACCAGCGACGGCGCGTTCGCGGCGAGCGCCTCGAGCACCCTGCGGCGATCGGAATAGCGTTTGCGCAGCAGCGAGGTGCCGTCCAGGTACAGCACATCGAACGCGACGTAAACGGCCCGCGCCGCATCGGCTTGCAGCAGACCGAGGATCGCCACGCCGTGATCGTCGAAGACGACCGCCTCGCCGTCCAGCACCACTCGGTGCCCGGACAACTCCCGTTCCAACGCGGCGATGCCGGGATAGCGGTCGGTCACGACGTTCCCCGCCCGGCTGCGCAAGGTGATCGCGCCGGAATCGATCTCGGCGATCAGCCGGAAGCCGTCCCACTTCGTCTCGAAGCACCACTCGTCGGCGCCGAGTTCGCCGACGTCGCCGGGAGTCGCGAGCATCGGCGACAGTCCGCGCGGCAGCGGCGCGGGCCCGTTGGACGGACGGATGATCCGGCCCGGCGACTTGTCCGCCTCTTCCTGGGGTTCGGCATCGTCGGGCGCACGCATCAGGTGCATCAGCCACTGGTTGCCGTTGGTCTGGATCAGCGCGTACCGGCCGGTGAGCCGCTTGCCGTGGAACCGGACGATGACTTCGTCGTCGCGCCACTTCTCGGTCTCATAGGTGCCGGAGTCCCAGATCGTCATCTCGCCCGCGCCGTACTCGCCCTTCGGGATGGCGCCGTGGAAGTCGAGATACTCCATCGGATGGTCCTCGGTGTGCACCGCGAGGCGATTCTGCTCCGGCGAGGTAGGCGGGCCCTTCGGCACCGCCCAGGACACCAGCACACCATCGCGCTCCAGCCGCACATCCCAGTGCAGCCGCCGCGCATGATGCTCCTGCACGACGTAGCGGTTGTTCGTCCCCGGCTCGGGCGCCTCCGCGGGGACGGGCTCCGGCGTGCGGGCCGGATCACGCATCGAGCGATACTTCGTCAACGCGTCCGGTCCTGCCTGCACCGAGGACGAAGCAGGCCGCGGCAGCGGTGGATCCAGCTCCGCCAGCAGATCGCCGTCCGATCGGTACCTGGCCAGCACCTCGTCGAACCGCAGGTGCCGCAGCTTCTTCCGGTTCTCGATCTCTTTCCACGTGCGCGGGGCGGCGACGTTCGGCTCCGTCCGCCCGCGCAACGAGTAGGGCGCGATCGTGGTCTTGGCGGGGTTGTTCTGGCTCCAGTCCAGAAAGACCTTGCCGCCGCGAGCCGCCTTCGCCATCGTCGACGTGACCAGGTCCGGGTGCAGCCGTTGCAGATTCGTGGCCACCTGCTTGGCCACCGTGGACGCGCCGCCCGGGCTCAGCTCGCGATCCAACGGCACGTACAGGTGAATGCCCTTGCTGCCGCTGGTGACCGGGAACGCGTGCAAACCGATGCCCTCGACCATCTCGCGCACCGCGAGCGCCACCTCGGCGCATTCGGCGAGCCCGACACCCTTGCCCGGGTCCAGATCGAAGACCAGCCTGGTCGCCGCGCCCATCTCGTCGCCGTCGAAACGCCACTGCGGCACATGGATTTCCAGCGCGGCCTGCTGCGCCAGCCAAGCCAGCCCGGCTTCGGAATCGATCAGCGGGTAGTGGACCTTGCGATCGGAATGCCGCAGGGTGCGCCGCTCGATCCAGGACGGCGCGTGCGACGGGAGATTCTTCTCGAAGAAGGACGGTTCGTCGACCCCGTTGGGCCAGCGCTTCCGAGTGACCGCCCGCCCGGCGATATGCGGCAGCATGGCGGGCGCGATCGCCGAATAGTAGGCGATGACTTCGCCTTTGGTGGTGCCGGTGGCCGGATACAGCACCTTGTCGAGGTTGCTCAGGTCAACCTCGATACCACCGAACGCGCGGCGGGCCGCCATATCCGAAGTGTAGCGGCGGAGACCCGGTCGAGGTCTCCGCCGCTCGCTCAGGCGTGCGGGCCGGACTGATCCGGCGGGACCACCTTCTTGGCGGCCTCTTTGCCCTTCGCGATCTTGTCCGTGTACTTGCCGTGCGTCTTCTGGTCGATGAAGTCACCGGCCTTGTCGACCGCTTGGTTGATCTTGTCGGAGTTCTTGGCCGCCGCGTCCTTCCCCTTGCCGACCAGGCCCTTGACTGTATCCGCGAAACTCATCGTGGTGAATCCTTCCTGTCGTCAATCAGCCGGAGTCGTTCACCCAACATTCTCCCACCAAGAATCCCCAGGTGGGGCACTCGACGGGTCCACACGCTGCCCGGGCATCGGCACCGCGACCGCGGTGCCTGCCGCCCGCGCCGCGGCCACCATGCGCCCGACCGGCTCGGACCACCCGTGGAAGGCGAGATTGAACGTCGCCCAGTGGATGGGCACCAGCAGTCCGCGGCCGGGATCGCCGCCACACAGGTCGGCGTGTGCCCGGACCGCCTCCTCGGGATTCATGTGCACATCCGGCCAGCGCTCGTCGTAGGCGCCGATCGGCAGCAGCGTCAGATCGAACGGGCCGAGCGCGGCGCCCGCCGCGGCGAACGCTTTGGTGTAGCCGGTGTCGCCGCCGAAGTACGCACGCCGGGTAGGACCGACGATCGACCACGAGGCCCACAGGGTGGTGTTGCGCAGCAGGCCGCGTCCGGAGAAGTGCCGTGCCTCCGTACAGGTGATCACCAGATCCACGCCGTCCCGGTCCGGGCCGAGCTCGGTGAGCGAAACCGAACCGCCCCAATCCAATTCGACGATCCGATCCTCCGGGACGCCCCAGTGCCGCAAGTGGGCGCCGATGCCGATCGGAACGAGGAACGGCGCGCTCTGGCGCGCCGTCAGCTCTCGGACCGTCTCCTTGTCCAGGTGGTCGTAGTGGTCGTGCGAGATGATCACCGCGTCGATCGGGGGCAGGTCGGCCAGTGGCTGCGGCACCGGATGCATCCGCGCCGGCCCGACCAGCGCCGAAGGCGAAACCCGCTCGCTCCACACCGGATCGGTGAGAATTCGGTACCCGTCGACCTCGATCAACGTCGTCGCGTGGCCGTACCAGGTGACGGCGAGCGCGGCCGCCGCCGTGGGCTGCTGCGGGGTCTGCAGCGGGATGGGGCCCCGCGGCCGGCCCGCGTTGCGCCTGGTCAGGGCCGAGACCAGCAGCGAGGGAGCCGAACCCGCGGCCATCTGGCTACTGGGCTCGGTGTTGTGGAACTGGCGATCGCGATAGGTCGTCGCGCCCACCGCGTGCGGCTGGATGGCGGAGATCGAAGCGCCCATCGCCGATGGGATGTCCCACACCGCCCGGACCAGCCAGGTGATGCCGAGCGCACCCGCGGCCGCGCCTCCGATACGTCTGATGTCCATCATCGCCCCACAAACTTCGCCGGACGCTTTTCCTGCCTGGCCAAACGACCCTCCTTGGCATCCTCGCTCGTCCACGCGGCCTCCAGTGCCGCCCGCTGCTGCGCTGTCTCCGGATCGCGCGTTCCGTCATCGTTGAGCACCAGCTTCATGTGCCGCAGCGACAACGGGGCCAGCGCCGCGATCTGCTTGGCCCAGGCTTGTGCGTCGGCCAGTCCGCCGATCCGGTTGGCGAACCCGAAGGCGTAGGCGTCGTCGGCCGGGATCTGTTCGGCGCCCAGCAGCACGGTTCGCGCCGGACCGCCACCGATCAGCGCGACCAGCCTGCGCACGGTCCACCGGTCCACGGTGATGCCCAGTTTCGCGGCGGGGACCGCGATATACGCCTCCGGTGAGATCACTCGCAGATCCGAGGCGAGCGCCAGCTGCACGCCCGCTCCGATCGCGGCGCCGTTGATGGCCGAAATCACCGGTATCGGCGCCGATTCGATCGTGTGCAGCATCTCCAGCAGCCCGGACAGGAAATCGCCGGAGTACACCCCGGACAGGTCGGCGCCCGCGCTGAATACCGGGCCGCGCCCTGTCAACACGAGGACCCGCGCCTCGTCGGCGACCGCGGCGAGCACCGCCTCGCGCAGCAGTGTCACGAGTTCGTAGTTGAGCGCGTTACGACGCTCCTCCCGCCGTAGTTCGATGGTGACAACGTCACCATCACGGCTGACCCCGAGCATGCGACCTCCCCGGCTGAACAGTCCATCTGGTCTCTTCACTCTGCCATAGCGCGTCACCCTTTCCGCGCCAGGCGATACGATCACCGGCTGTGCCGACCGACTTCGACATCCTGGTGATCGGCGCTGGTCAGGCGGGGCTGTCGGCCGGATATCACCTCCAACGCCTCGGGCTGCGTCCCGAGCGGCACTTTCTGCTGGTCGACCGCTCCCCCGGGCCCGGCGGCGCGTGGCAGTTCCGCTGGCCGTCGCTCACCCTGGAAACGGTGAACAAGGTGCACGATCTGCCCGGAATGCCGTTCGCCGAGACCTTGCCGCCGGGTTCGTCGTCCGCACCCGCGGCCACCGCTGTGCCGCGCTACTACGAGCTGTACGAAAAGCGGTTCGACCTGCGCGTACACCGACAAGTGTCGGTCACCGTGGTGTGTGATCGCCCCCAGGAGGGCAACCCGACCGACCACGGCGCGGTGCTCAACGCGGAAACCGACGCCGCCGGAGCCATCCGGGTGCGCGGCCTGATCAACTGCACCGGCACCTGGGAGCATCCGTTCGTCCCGCACTATCCCGGAGCGGAAGCCTTCACCGGCCGCCAGCTGCACACCCACGACTACCGCACCGCCGCGGAGTTCGCGGGCAAGCACGTCGTCGTGGTCGGCGGCGGCATCTCGGCGGTACAGCTGCTCGACGAGATCTCCCAGGTCACCACGACGACGTGGGTGACGAGGACACCGCCGCGCTTCCGGGAGAGCCCCTTCACCGAGGAGGCCGCGCGAGCCGCGGTCGCGATGGTCGAAGACCGGGTGCGGCGCGGGTTGCCGCCGGGGTCGGTGGTTTCGGTCACCGGGTTGCTGCTCGACGACCGCCTCCGCGCGGCGCAAGCCCGCGGCGCGCTCACCCGCTTGCCGATGTTCGAGCGCATCGAATCCGGCGGGGTGCGCTGGGCCGATGGAACCTTTCAGCAGGCGGACGTGATCCTCTGGGCCACCGGGTTCCGCAGCGCCCTCGACCACCTCGCACCACTGCGACTGCGCGGGCCCGGCGGAGGCATCACCATGACCGGCCGGCTGGCTACCCAGGTAGCCGCCGACCCGCGCGTCCACCTGATCGGCTACGGGCCGTCGGCAAGCACCGTCGGCGCCAATCGCGCGGGACGCGCGGCGGCGCTGGAACTCACCGAACATCTCGGATTGCGCTGACCGCCGCACCCGCCGACCCGGAACGTCAGTCGATCAGACCGAGCGTGAACGTGTCCGGATCACCACCGAGGCGCGCACCGGTGTCCAGCTCGTTGAGCGCGTCCATCTGCTGCGGGCTCAGCTCGAAACCGAACACGTCGAAGTTCTCCGCGATCCGCGACGGCGTGACCGACTTCGGGATGACGACATTGCCCAGCTGCAGATGCCAGCGGATGATCACCTGCGCGGGAGTGCGACCGACCTCGGCGGCCACCGTGCTGATGGCGCTCTCCTCGAGCAGCGTGCCCTGCCCGAGCGGGCTCCACGCCTCGGTGGCGATCGCGTTGGCGGCGTGGAACTCGCGCAGCTCGCGTTGGGCCAACCTGGGGTGCAGCTCGATCTGGTTCACCACCGGGATCTCACCGGTCTCGGCGATGAGCCGTTGGATGTGCGCCACCGTGAAGTTCGAGACGCCGATCGAGCGCACCCGGCCCTGGGACTTCAGCGCCTGGAAGGCACGGAAGGTGTCCACGAACCGGTCGGCGGCGGCCACCGGCCAGTGGATGAGGTAGAGGTCGAGGTAGTCCAGGCCGAGCCGCTGCATGCTGGCGTCGAACGCGCGCAGCGTCGAGTCGTAGCCCTGCTCGGAATTCCACAGCTTGGTGGTGACGTAGATCTCGTCGCGGGGCAGGCCGGATTCCCGGATAGCACGGCCGGTGCCCTCTTCGTTTCCGTAGACAGCGGCGGTGTCGATGCTGCGGTAGCCGACCTCGAGCGCGGTGGTGACGGCCGAAACGACGTCCTCGGCGGGCACTTGGAACACGCCGAAGCCGAGCTGCGGGATCACGTTCCCGTCGTTCAGCACGATCGAGGGAACGGTGCTGGTCTCGCTTTTGAAGGTCACATTCCGACGGTAGAAGTGCGGCGGCGAACCGTCAATCACGCCCTCGGGTGTGTTGGCCCGCAATTTGCTGGAAAACCTGCGGCTGAGGGCAGAAACGTACCGCGCGTCAGCGTCGGTCAGCTCGTCCCGCCGGGCAGCCCGAGCCG
>NZ_BAFP01000129.1 GCF_000308455.1 Nocardia abscessus NBRC 100374
CGTCCGCCACCTGTGAGGTCACCTTCGGCGGCCACGGCATCCCCGCCAAGGGCTGGCTGGTCGGCGAAGTGCACAACGGCATCGCGCAGATGTTCGAGGTCATCGAAGAAGCCCGCATGATGGTGGGCACCAAGGCCATCGCGACCCTGTCCACCGGTTACCTCAATGCCCTCGAATACGCGAAGACCCGCGTGCAGGGCAGCGACCTGACCCGGATGGCGGACAAGACCGCGCCGAAGGTGACCATCACCCGGCATGCGGACGTGCGCCGGTCGCTGATGATGCAGAAGGCGTACGCCGAGGG
Source organism: Nocardia abscessus NBRC 100374 (assembly GCF_000308455.1). GTDB lineage: Bacteria > Actinomycetota > Actinomycetes > Mycobacteriales > Mycobacteriaceae > Nocardia > Nocardia abscessus. Next base: position 305 of record NZ_BAFP01000129.1, read on the forward strand.
CCTTCGGGCGATCTACCTCTACACCGCAGGCCATCAGAACGACGTTGTGGCGCAGCATATCTCGGGTGCGGATGCCGACTTGGCCGCGCGGGTCAACGATCTGCTGCTGCCGATCGTCAAGGGCGTCGGCTCCGAGCGTGCCTACCAGTACCTGACCGAGTCGTTGCAGACCCTCGGAGGATCCGGCTTCCTGCAGGACTACCCGATCGAGCAGTACATCCGCGACGCGAAGATCGACTCGCTCTACGAGGGCACCACCGCCATCCAGGCGCAGGACTTCTTCTTCCGCAAGATCGCCCGTGACCGCGGCGTCGCGCTCGCCCACCTGGCGGGCAAGATCCGGGACACGGCGCAGTCCCCCGCAGGCGACGGCCGGCTCAAGGCCGAGAAGGTCCTGCTCGCCACCGCGCTGGAAGACGTGCAGGACATGGCCAGCCGATTCACCCAGCATCTGCTGGACGCGCAGGAGCACCCCACCGAGCTGTACAAGATCGGCCTGAACTCCGTCCGATTCCTGCTCGCCGTCGGCGATCTCCTGGTCGCCTGGCGGTTGATCGTCGCCGCCGAGATCGCCCTCGCCGCGGTGGATGCCGGCGCGAGCGAGCAGGACCGCGCGTTCTATCAGGGCAAAATCGCCGTCGCGTCGTTCTTCGCCAAGACCGTCCTGCCCCACCTCAGCGCGGAATGGTCGGTCATCTCCGACGTCGACATCACGGTCATGGAGCTCGACGAAGCCGCCTTCTGAATCGCCGTCGGTCACCGCGAAACCGCGGCCGGTTCTGCACCGGCCGCGGTTTCCGGCTTTCCGGCACCTCCGGGCCTTCGTAGCGAGCTGCGCTTCTCCCCTGACAGCCGCGGCGGTCGTCGTCTAGCATTTGACTGTGCCGTCGCGTCAGCGGATGGACTGAGAACCGATATCGGATGCTCGGGTGAGGATCGCGCTCCCCGAGGTCGGCGTTCGGCCCGGCCGCCTCCCATGCCGAGCCATCGATGATGAGGCCGACAAAGTTGCACGGCGAGAATTTCAGCACTTGCCGCAGCGGAACTGCTCGTCGTCATCGCAGGCATTTCTTCGGACGACCGGGCTGGCGGTGTCCAGCCCCATCCGCAGGACGGAGGGCTCATCGATGCCACTCGAGGAATACAAACGCGCAACAGCTTTCCCAGGAATCATCGGACGGACGACCGATGAATCGAGTCCCGCCTGGCCGCAACCGGTGCGGGCGATACCCGGTGCGCCGAACGTGCTGTTCATCGTGCTCGACGACACCGGGTTCGGACAGCTCGGCTGCTACGGCAGTCCCATTTCCACACCCCATATCGACGCTTTGGCCGCGGGCGGGTTGCTGTACAACAACATGCATACGACCGCCTTGTGCTCGCCGTCGCGCTCCTGTCTCATCACCGGACGCAACCATCACGCCAACGCCATGGCGGGCATCACGGAAATCGCCACCGGGTATCCGGGCTACAACGGCAACATTCCCTTCGAGAACGGATTCCTCTCGGAGATGCTGCTACAGCACGGATACAACACCTACATGGTCGGCAAATGGCACTTGGTGCCATCGGAGCAGGAATCCGCTGCGGGCCCCTACGACCGTTGGCCGCTCGGCCGCGGTTTCGAGCGCTTCTACGGCTTTCTCGGCGGCGACACCAGCCAGTGGTATCCGGACCTGGTCTACGACAACCACCAGGTCGAGCCGCCCGGCACGCCGGAAGACGGCTACCACCTGACCGCGGACCTGGTGGACAAGGCGATCTCTTTCATAGCGGGCGCGAAGCAGGTCGCTCCGGACAAGCCGTTCTTCTTGAACTTCTGCACGGGGGCGACGCACGCCCCGCATCATGTGCCGAGGGAGTGGGCCGATCGTTACCGCGGCCGGTTCGACGGCGGCTGGGACGCCTACCGCGAGTCCACCTTCGATCGCCAGCGAGAACTCGAGGTCGTGCCGGCGCACGCGCGACTGTCCCGCCGCGATCCGGACGTGCCGGAGTGGGCCGCGCTCGCACCCGACGCCCGCCGCCTCGCGGCACGAATGATGGAGGTCTACGCCGGGTTCCTCGCCCATACCGACCACCACATCGGGCGGCTGGTGGACTTCCTGCGGGAAACCGGCGAACTCGACAACACTTTGATCATGCTGGTATCCGACAACGGGGCCAGCCCGGAAGGCGGGGTCACCGGGACCACGAACGAGCTGCAGTTCTTCAACAACGCGCCGGAACCGATCGAGGACAGTCTGCGAGCCATCGACGAGCTCGGCGGACCGACCACGTTCAACCACTATCCGTGGGGCTGGACCTGGGCGGGAAACACGCCCTTCCGGCGCTGGAAGCGCGAGACCTACCGTGGTGGCGTCAGCGATCCCTTCCTGGTCCACTGGCCGCGAGGCATCACCGCCCGGGGCGAGGTGCGCACCCAGTACGCGCACCTGATCGACGTCGTCCCCACTGTTCTCGACGCGCTCGGCATCGACCCGCCGGAAACCATCCGTGGCGTGGCCCAGTCACCGCTGCACGGTGTCGGCTTCGCCCACACGTTCGACGATTCGGCCGCGTCGACCAGGCATCACACGCAGTACTTCGAGATGCTGGGCCACCGCGCGATCGACCACGACGGCTGGCGGGCCGTGTGCCCGTGGCCGGGCCCCTCGTTCGCCGAGGCGGACCGACCGTTCGGCACGCCCATCACCGCCGAGGACCTCGGCGTTCTGGACGCCCACCACTGGGAGCTCTATCACGTCGCGGAGGATTTCGCCGAGACCCGTGACCTCGCCGCCGAGCAGCGGGACAAACTCACGGAGATGATCGCGCGGTGGTACGTGGAGGCAGGCCGCTACGACGTGCTGCCCGTCGACGGCAGCGGGTTGCAGCGCCTGCTCGTGGAGCGCCCGCAGATCACGCGGGCGCAGACCAGGTACACCCTCCGCCCCGACACCGAGACGCTGCCCGCGGCGGTCTCACCACGGGTATTGAACCGACCGCACAGCGTCACCGCCGATGTGGAGGTCCCGCCCGGCGGTGCCGAGGGCGTCCTGCTGTGCCAGGGCACCAATGCCGGGGGTTGGACCTTCTACGTCGAAGACGGCCGTTTGCACTACGCCCACAACTACGTCCGGCGCGCCGTGCACCGAGTCTCCTCGACACAGAACATTCCCGAAGGCCGCCACGAAGTGCGCTTCGAGTTCGAGCCCACCGGCACACCCGACTTCGCCAATGGCAGGGGCACGCCGGGCACCGCCCGGCTCTACATCGACCGCGACCCGGTCGGCGAAGCCGACTTCCCGTTCATCACGCCGGTCGCGTTCAACCCCGGCGGAATGACCTGTGGCGCCAACCCGGGCTCCGCGGTGGTATCCGACTACGAACCTCCCTTCCGGTTCACCGGCACCCTGCACACGGTGGTCGTCGACCTCTCCGGAGAGCTGATCACCGACGTCCAGAGCGAAATGCGCATGCACATGGCTCGGCAGTAGCGCGAGTCTTCAGCATTCGTTCGAGAACCTTTCGAGAATCGGGCCGATGACGGCCAGTGCGTGCGAGTGGGTCAATTCGAGATGTCCTGCGTCGACAACCGTGTTGTGCAGGTCACCGGTGATGAACGGCCGCCACGTCCGCACGACGGCGTCGTGGTCGGTGCGGTCCTTTCCTGCGGTGAAGAAGACCAGGTCACCGTCGAAGAGACCCGGCCGGTACTGCTGGGCGATGCGGCTTGCGGTCTGGAAGCTCTCCATCACCCGGTCGACCTGTTCGGCGGTGAACATCCCGCTGGCGCTCACCTGGTCCCGGATCACCGCCCACGCCTGCTCGTGGGTGTCCGCTGTCACCTCGGCGCCGAGCGCGAACAGCTCACGCCAGCCACCGAGCAGATCGGCCATCAGCTCGGCCGGCGCGGGCTCGTCCGCGGTGGTGCTCATCGACGCGGCCAGCGCCTCCGAGTCGCCGACGGCGCTGTCCATCATGGCCAGCATCCCGACCCGCTCCCCATCGCGCTGCAGCCGCACCGCGACAGCATGCGCGATCGCACCGCCCAGCGACCAGCCCAGCAAGTGATACGGCCCGCTCGGTTGCACGCGACGAATTTCGGCCACATAGCGCTGCGCGAGTTCGTCGACGGACGTCGCAACCGGTTCGCCCGCCACGACATGCGGATCCTGCAGGCCGTAGACCGGCCGGTCCTTGTCCAGATGTTCCACCATTCCGCCGTAGAACCAGGCCAGCCCGCCCGCGGGGTGCACCGCGAACACCGCAGGCTTGCGGCCGTGCGCACGCAGCGGAAGCAACACTTGCAGCCCCGAGCCGCCCGCCGCGCCGTCGGCCCTGGACGCCAAGGCTTTCGGCGTGGCGTCGTCGAACATCCACGGCAACTGGATCGTCACTCCGCGGGTGCGCAACTGGGTCACCACCATCGCGGCCAGCAGCGAGTTGCCACCGAGATCGAAGAATCCGTCCGTGGTCCCGACGCGCTGAACTCCCAGGACCCCCGCGTAGACGTCGGTGATCACCTTCTCGGTGGGCGTGCGCGGCGCCACGAACGCGGTCGCCGACTCCTCGAACTCGGGAGCGGGCAGCGCTTTTCGATCGAGCTTGCCGTTGACCGTCAACGGCAGTGCGGGCAGCACCATGATCACCGCGGGAACCATGTAGCCGGTCAGCACCTGGGCGGCGGTCTCGCGGACCTCGACCGGGTCGATCCGCACACCGTCGGCGCCGACGACGTACCCGATCAACTGGTCGACCCCGCGATCGTGCCGGTGCACCGTGACCGCCGCCTGGGTGACCTGCGGGTGCCGCAGCAGCGCCGACTCCACCTCGCCGAGCTCGATCCGGAAGCCGCGCAACTGCACCTGCGCGTCGGCCCGGCCCACGTACTCCAGCTCCAGCCCGCTCGCGGACTTGCGCCACCGTCCCACGTCACCGGACCGATAGAGCCGGGCGCCATCGCCGCCGAAGGGGTCGGCCACGAACCGGCCAGCGGTCAGCGCCGGTGCCGCCAGATAGCCACGCGAGAGCTGGCGGCCGGCCACGTAGATCTCCCCGGCCACGCCGATCGGCGCCGGACGCAACCGGTCGTCGAGGACGTAGACCCGCAACCCGGGAAGCGGCGATCCGATCCCGGCTGCGCTCGCGCTCGTGACCTCGGAGAACGTCACATGCACGGTGGTCTCGGTGATGCCGTACATGTTGACCAGCCGTGGTGAACCCGGCTCGTGCGCCGCGAACCAGTCGTTCAACCGGGACGCGTCCAGCGCCTCGCCACCGAAGACGACATAGCGCAGAGCGAGATCACCTGCGGGGCAATCCGCTTCGCGATAGCGGCGCTCCGCGTCGGCGAAGCCGTAGAACGCCGAAGGCGTCTGGCTCAACACGGTCACGCGCTCCCGGGCCACGACGTCCACGAACGCCTCCGGCGACCTGGACGTGTCGTAGTCGACCACGACGACCTTGCCGCCGGTCAGCAACGCGCCCCAGATCTCCCACACCGCGAAATCGAAGGCGTAGGAATGGAACATCGTCCACACGTCGTCGGGTCCGAGATCGAATCGCTCGGCCGCGTTGGTGAACAAGGTGACCGCCTCCCGATGGCTGACCGTCACCCCCTTCGGGCGACCGGTCGACCCCGAGGTGTAGATCACGTAGGCGACGTTGCCCGGCCGCGCGCTCACCGCAGGAGCGGGAACGCCGGACCGGTCGTCCACGCACTCCTCGACGAGCACGACCGGCGCGGCGCACTCCGGCACCGCCGCGGACATGCCTGCCGAAGTCAGCACCGCGGCCGGATGGGCGTCGTCGAGCACGAACCGCAGTCGCTCCGGCGGATACGCCACGTCCAGCGGCAGGTATCCCGCACCCGCGCGCACGACACCGAGGAGGCCGACGACGAGGTCGGCCGTGCGCGGCAATGCCACGGCCACCAGCGATTCCGGACCCACTCCCTGCTCGGCCAGCCGAGCCGCCACCGCGGCGGCGCGCCGATTCAGCTCCGCGTAGGTCAGCTGCGACGCACCGTCGGTCACCGCGATCGCGTCCGGCCGCGCGTCGGCCTGCGCGAGGAACAGCTCCGCGAGGGTCGTGTCCGGCACCGTGACGCCGGCGTCACCGGCCGCGTCGAGCAGTGCGCGACGCTGCGCCGGGCCCGCCAGGTCGATATCGCCGACCGCGACCGCGGGGTTCGCGGTCACCTCCTCCAGGATCCGCACGTAGGCCTGCGCGAACCTGGTCATCGTCTCCTCGGTGAACAGGTCGGTGGCGTAGGTCAGCCGTCCTCGGATGCCGTCCGGCTGCCCCTGGTCACCGGATCGTTCGACCAGGTTCAGATTCACGTCGGCCTGCGCCGGTTCGAATCCGTTCTCGACGGGCTCGACGATGAGCCCGGGCAGCTCCAACGCGGCCTTGCTCAGATTCTGGACATCGAGCGTCACCTGGTACAGCGGCAGATGCGCGGTGGACCGCGGTGGATTCAGCGCCTCCACCACCTGTTCGAAGGGCACATCGGCATGCGCGAACGCGGCCAGGTCCGTTTCACGCGTCGCCGCGAGCAGGTCGGTGAACGACTGCCGTGACGACACCCGCGAGCGCAGGACGAGCGTGTTGACGAACATGCCGATCAGGTCGTCGAGTTCGCGCTCGCCCCGGCCGGCCACCGGAGTGCCCACCGCGACGTCGTCCACACCGGCCGACCGCGACAGCAGAACGGTCAGCGCGGCGTGCACGACCATGAAGACCGTCGCGTTCGCCGCACGGGCGACCGCGCCGATTCGTTCCTGCAACGCAGCCGAGATCTCGAAATCCACCGTCCGGCCGCGCATGGACGCCACCGGCGGGCGTGGCAGGTCCGTGGGCAATTCGAGCAGTTCGGGCAGCCCGCCGAGCGTGTCCTTCCAGAAACGCAACTGCTGGGACATGACCGAGCCGGGATCGTGCGCGTCCCCGAGTACGTCGCGCTGCCACAGCGTGTAGTCCGCGTACTGGACCGCGAGAGCGGGCCAGATCGGTTCCGTCCCTTCCTTGCTCGCCTGGTAGGCCATCGCCACATCCCGCGCGAGCGGCAGCATGGACTGCCCGTCGGCGCAGATGTGATGCACGGCGATGACCAGAACGTGCTCGTGCTCGTCGAGCCGGAACAACTCGACGCGCAGCGGGGGCGCCTGCGTCACGTCGAAGCTCGCCGAGACCGTGGCGAGCACCCGCTCCATCAGCCGCTCCGCCTCGACCGCGATCGCGGTCAGCCCGGCGGGGACCACCTCCTCGACGGGGACCGTCACCTGATGCGGCGTCGCGCCGGTCATCGGGAACTTGGTCCGCAGCGATTCGTGCCGGGCGAGGACCAGCTCGCACGCGCGCCGCAACGCGTCGATGTCGAGTTCGCCCTTCAGCCGGATCACCAGCGGGATGTTGTACGCGCCGACGGAGGTGTCGAGCTGATTGAGGAACCACATCCGCTGCTGGGCCGGCGACAGCGGCACCAGCGCGGGGCGGGTGCGCGGTGCCGGCGGCACCCGATCGGTCCGCTCGGAAGCGGCCAGACGGGCGGCGAGCTCGGCGACCGACGGCGCTTCGAACAGATCACGGACACCGACGTTCACGCCGAGCGCCGTGCCCAACTGGGCCGTCACCCGGGTCGCCGACAGCGAATTGCCGCCGAGGTCGAAGAAGCTGTCGGTGGCACCGACCCGTTCGACGTCCAGGACGCTGCCGAACACTTCCGCGACCTGCCGTTCGGTCTGCGTGCGCGGCGCGACCCAGGCCCTGGCCACCGAGAATTCCGGCGCGGGCAGCGCAAGGCGGTCGAGCTTCCCGGTCCTGGTGAGCGGGAATTCGACGAGCACCGTGCACACGTCGGGCACCATGTGCGCGGGCAGGCGCAGCCGCGCGGCGGCCCTGACCGCCTCGGGATCCAAGTCCGCGGCGCCGACCAGATAGCCGACGAGCCGGCCTATACCGCGCTCGTCCTTGCGCAGCACCACGGCCGCGTGCTCCACACCGGGTTGTCCGGCGAGAACGGCTTCGATCTCACCGAGCTCGATGCGCTGACCGCGGATCTTGACTTGGAAGTCGCTGCGCCCCAGGTATTCCAAGGTGTGTTCCGGTGTCCAGCGGGCCAGGTCGCCGGTGCGGTACATGCGCGATCCCGCCGCGCCGAACGGATTCGCGACGAACGCGCCGGACGTCGTCCCCGGCCGGTTCACGTATCCGCGTGCCACTTGCACACCCGCGAGATACAACTCGCCGACGACGCCGACCGGGACCGGCCGCAGCCACGCGTCCAGCACGACGGCCTCGACGCCACTGATCGGACCACCGATCGTCACCACCGCACCGGGATGCAGCGGACCGCTGATTCCGGCCAGAATCGTCGTCTCGGTCGGACCGTATCCGTTCAGCAGGCGCCGGCCCGGCGACCACAGCGCGACGATCTCCGGCGTCACCGCCTCGCCACCGGCCATCAGCACCCGCAAGGAGTCCAGCCCCTCGGGCGACATCGTCGACAGCACGCTCGGCGTCATGAACGAGTGCGACACCTGTTGTACCCGAATGAATTCGGCCAGCTCGGGTCCGCCGAAGACGTCCGGCGGCGGCACCACGAGTACCGCTCCGCTGGTGTGGGCCAACAGCGTTTCCAGTACGACCACGTCGAAACCGGGAGCGGACGCGTACAGCACGCGCGACCGGCTGTCCGCGCCGAATCGGACACGTTGCACCGCAGCGAAATTCGCCAGTCCCTCGTGGGTGATCGCTACACCCTTCGGCGTGCCGGTCGACCCCGAGGTGTACAGGACGTAGGCCGTGTCCCGCACATGTGGCGTACGAAGTCGATCACTGTCGGTCACCGCATCCGAGGACCGCGCCGCGATCGCCTCGCGGGTTTCCGGATCGTCGAGCACCAGCTGCCGGACGGTGGCCGGGACCAGCTCTCGCGACGCCGCGACGGTGACCGCGGCCCGCACCTGGGAGTCGGCGACCATGTGCCCGACGCGTTCCGCCGGATTCCGCGGATCCACGGGCAGGAAGGCCGCGCCGGTCTTGGCCACCGCCCAGATGCCGATCACGAATTCCACCGACCGTGCCATCGCCAGCGCCACCTGATCGCCCGGGCCGACACCCCAGTCGATCAGCTCGCGCGCGACACGATTCGACCAGGCATCCAGTTCGGCGTACGACAACTCCCGCTCATTCGAAACCACCGCTGTGCCATCGGGATTCAGCGTGGCGCCGGTGGCGAGCAACTCCGCCAGCAGACGCGGTGATTCGGCCCGTCCGCCGGTGGCGGGCACCAGATCGCGGCGCTCGATCGCGGACAGCATCTCGACCGCACCCAGCCGTGCCCGCGGATCGATCGTGATGGCGCGCAGCACGGTTTCCAGACGGGCGGCCAGACCCGCGGCCGTCAGGTCGTCCACGCGGGCTTGCTGGTAGCGGATCATGACGTGCAGCTGGTCGGTTTGGTGGGCCTGCACCGTGATCGGGTAGTGCGCGGCGTCGCTGCCGTCCGCCGAGACCACCCGCATGCCGTCGATGTCCGCGTCGCCCAGTCCGCTGCTGTCGACCGGATACGACTCGAAGACGACCAGGGTGTCGAACAGCTGGGCGACGCCTGCGGCCGACAGGATCCGGGACAGTTCGACGTCGTGATGGTCCAGCAACCGGGTGTTGTCCGCCTGCAATCGCTGCAGCGCGTCCTCGATGGTCCAGGACCGCGGGACGTGCACGCCGACCGGAATCGTGTTGATGAACAAGCCGATCATCGATTCCACGCCCGGCAGATCGGCGGGACGTCCCGAGACCGTGCCGCCGAACACCACGCGCTCGACGCCGAGCAGGTTCCCGAGAACCACCGCCCAGGCGAATTGCACGATGGTCGCCATGGTGACCGCCCGCGTCCGAGCGAACTCCACCAGCTCGGCGGTGACGGCCCGGTCCAGCACGACTGCCAGGTCGACCGGGATGCCGACCGTCGTGTGTGTCCGCGCGTCGGCGACCACCGTGGGTTCGGTGAAATCGCGCAGGGCCTCGCGCCACACGTCGATTCCGGCGGACGGCGCGCGCCGATCCAGCCATTCCAGGTAGCCGCGGTAGGACGCCGCGGCGGGCAACAGCTCCGTGCGAGCGCCCACCGCGTACAGACCGATCAGCTCGCGCCACAGCAACGGCAACGACCAGCCGTCCAGCAGCAGGTGGTGCGCCGTCAGCACCAGCCGGAGGTCCTGCGGCCCCACGGCGATGAGCAGGAACCGCAGCAGCGGCGGATCGGCGGGGTCGAACGGGACCGCCCGCTCGGCCGCGATCAGCTGCTCCGGTGTCGTGCCCTCGGGCAGATCGACCCGCCGCCAGCGCACGACCGCGTCGGCCGGGATCACCTGCGCCGGAACGCCGTCGGCGGTCCGGACGAAGGCCGCTCGCAGGTTGGGATAGCGCTCGAGCAGGGCCTTCGCCGACCGTTCGAGCCTGCGCTCATCGATCACACCGGCAAGGGCGAGTGTCGACTGCGCGGTGTAGACGTCGAGATCACCCGCGGCGAGCTCGGCGTGGAACAGCAGCCCCGCCTGCAGCGGCGCCAACGACCAGATATCGCCGAGGGATCCGTACCGTCCGGCGAATGCGTCCAGGTCGGCCTGCGTGACCTCGACGAGCGGCACATCGGCCGGGGAGAAGCCCCAGTCCTCGTCCGCACGGGCCGCGGCGGCGATGGCGGTCACCGCGTCGATCCATTCGTCGACGAGTTCGGCCACGTCGTCGTGCTCGAGCAACCGGGAGGCGTAACCGACGTGCGCGGACAGACGTGGTCCTGCCTCGGTGTCCACGACGTTCACGTCGATGGTGAGGGCCGCCGCGGCGGGCATGTCCGGATCGAACGCGGCCCGCCGGTCGAACGGCTCGTCGGTCGGAATCCACGCCAGCTCCGACAGCGTCGTGAGATCGACGCCGACCCGGCCGAGGTTGTTGAAACCGATCTGCGGCTCCGGCAACGCCGCGAGCCGGTCGGACGTGCTCGCGTGCAGGTAGCGCAGCAGGCCGTAACCGATTCCCTTGTCCGGGACGGCGCGCAGCTGGTCTTTCACGCGCTTCACCGCAGCGCGCGGATCGTCCGGGTCGGCGTCGCCGATGTCGAGCGCCACCGGATAGGTGTTGGTGAACCAGCCCACCGTGCGCGAGACATCCGCGCCCTCGGCGATCTGCTCCGCCCGCCCGTGTCCCTCCAGCAGGACTTTCACACCCGAGTGCGCGATACCGCGCCGCCGGCGCCAACGTGCCGCGGCCACGGCCAGACCGGCCAGCAGCGCGTCGTCCACGTTGCCGTGCACCGCCCTCGGCACCGCGTCGAGCAACGACGAAGTGACCTCCACCGGCAGCGACACCGTCAAATTCCGCACGGTCGACTGGGTGTCGAGTGCGGGGTCGAGCACCGCGCTGCCGAGCAGCGGATCGGGCGCCGCGCCCATCCGGTGCCACAGCTCGAACTCGTCGGCGCGGGCCGCCGCCGCCTCGGTGAGCGCCTGCGCCCACCGCCGCATGGACGTGCCCTGCGCGGGCAGCTCCACCATCCGTCCCTGCGTGATTTGCTGCCAGGCGGTGGCGAAGTCGGGGACCAGGATTCGCCACGACACGCCGTCGACGGCCAGGTGGTGCACGACGAGGAGGGCCCGCGCTTCGGCGTCCACGCCCGGTTCCGGCAGCAGGCACGCGACCTGCACCATTCGGCCCTCGGCCGGGTCGAGGCGGTCGGAGGCCTCGGCCAGCGCCGCTTCCACCACCGCGGTGAAACCCGCGCTGCCCGGGGTCTCGCCGGCCCGGAACGTCTGGGTGAACACGGCCCCCACCGCGTCGGCCTCGTCGGCCAGCGGCACCTCCAGGCACTGTTCGCGCAGCCTCGCGCGCAGCATGTCGTGCTGTTCGAGCACTGCCCGCACCGTGGCGGTCACGTCCTCGACGCGCGCGTCGCCCGGCAGACGCACCAGCATCGACTGGGCGAATCGCGGGGCGGCGCCGAGACGCTCGGTGAACCAGGAGACAACCGGCGTGAACGGGATTTCGCCCACGCCGCCGCCCGGCAACTCCGCCAGCGCGACCCGTTCGGCGGCCGCCGCCACCCGTGCGAGGCCGCGGACGGTCTTCTGCTCGAAGATGTCGCGCGCCGTCACGATGACACCCGCGGATTTCAACCGGGACGCCAGCTGGATCGACAGAATGGAATCGCCACCGAGGGTGAAGAACGAGGTGGTGACGCTGACCGACCCGATTCCGAGAACGTCCGCGAACGCGGCCGCGATAGTTTCCTCCAGCTCGGTCGACGCCGCGACGACGCCGCCTCCGGCGGGCTCGAAGACCGGTTCCGGCAGCGCTTTCCGGTCCACTTTGCCGGTCGAGGTGATCGGCATCCGGTCGAGCACGGTGAGCGCCGACGGCACCATGTGCGCGGGCAGGACCGACGCGACGTGATCGAGCACGCCGGCCGTTTCGACGTGGGTACCGGCTTCGGTCACGATGTACGCGGCCAGGAGCGGCTGCCCGCCGGGCCCGGTGCGGCTGACGGTCACCGCCGTGGCCACCTTCGGATGCGAGATGAGCGCGGCGTCGATCTCACCGAGTTCGATGCGCTGGCCACGGATCTTGACCTGGAAGTCGCTGCGGCCGACGTATTCCAGGGTGCGCTGCGTGGTCCACCGGACGATGTCGCCGGTGCGGTACATCCGTGCACCGTCTCCGCCGTACGGATGAGCCACGAACGCAGCGGCCGTGACGGCGCGCCGGTTGAGGTATCCGCTCGCCAGCTGCGCGCCGGCGAGGTACAGCTCCCCCGCGACGCCGACCGGCACCGGCCGCAACCGCGCGTCCAGGACCAGTGCCTGCGCACCGCGAATCGGACCGCCGATGGCGATCGGATCGCCCGGCAGGACCGGGTCGCTCATGGTGATCACGATCGTGGTCTCGGTGGGACCGTAGATGTTGTGCAGCCGCCGTCCCGGCGCCCACGCCGCGATCAACTCCGCGGGCACCATCTCCCCGCCCACCGCCAGCATCCGCATCGACTCGAGACCCGTAGGGGACATGGTCGCCAGCACACTCGGCGTCAAGAACGCGTGCGTGACCTGATGTTTCCGGATCAGTCCGGCCAGATCCGGGCCGCCGAACACCTCCGGTGAGGACACGACCAAGGCCGCACAGGCCGCGTGCGCCATCAACGCCTCCAGCAGCACCGCGTCGAACGCGGGCGCCGCCACCTGCAGCACGCGGCACGTGGCGTCGACCCGATACCGATCACGCTGCTCGGCGGCGAAGCTCGCCAGCCCGGCATGCGTGACCATGACGCCCTTCGGGGTTCCCGTCGACCCGGACGTATAGATCAGGTACGCGGCGTCCTGGACCCGCAAGACGCGTCCGCGATCGGCGTCGGTCACCGCCTGGCCGGACTGTGCCGCGATCTGCTTCGCGGTCCGCGGCTCGTCGAGCGTCAGCCAGCGCACCCCGTCCGGCAGCGAGGTGCGTGCGGCCGAGAGCGTGATCCCGATCTCGACCCCGGAATCGCTCACCATGTGTGCGATTCGCTCGATGGGATAGCGCAGGTCGACCGGAACGAACGTGGCGCCGGTCTTCGCGATGGCCCACATGGCGACGTGATAGTCGACCGAGCGCGGCACGGCGAGCGCGACGAACACGCCCGGCCCGGCGCCTCGGGTGAGCAGGTGACGGGCGAGCCGATTGGCCCTGTGGTCGAGTTCGGCGTAGGTGAGGGTTTCGGTGTCCCCGATGAGGGCCACCCCCGCCGGATCCGCGGCCACGGCCGCGGCCAGCAGATCCGGAAGCAAGCAGGGCTGCGCGGCCTCGCTGCCCCGCGCGGGCACCAAACGTTCGGTGTCCGCGGCGCTCAACAGGCCGATGTCACCGATCGGCCGGACCGGATCGGCGGTGACCGCTTCGAGGACGCGAATGAACCTCTCGGCCAGCGAATGCGCGGTCGAGGCGACGAAGAGATCAGTGGCGTAGATGATCTCGCCGTCGATCCCGGCTGGTTCGTCGCCCGCGCGGCGTTCGGTCACCAGCACGGTGAGGTCCGCCTTGGCCTGCGCGATGCCGGGATCGAGGACTTCGACACCGATGCCGGGCAGCTCGAACCGGGCCTGCCGAGTGTTCTGCAACCCGAACATCACCTGGAACAGCGGCGAATACGCGGTGGAACGCGGGCGTCCGATGACATCGACCAGCCTCTCGTAGGGCAGGTCGGCGTGGGCGAGCGCTTCCAGGTCGACGGCGCGCACCTCGGCCAGAAGTTCCCGGAACGACCGGTCGTCGTCGATTCGCGTGCGCAGCACCACCGTGTTCACGAACATGCCGACCAGATCGTCGAGCTCCGGCCTGCCGCGCCCGGCTACCGGGGTGCCGACCGAGATGTCGTCGCTGTGCGCGGTACGCGCCAGCAGGATCGCCAACGCCGCGTGCAGGACGACGAATACGGTGACGCCCTCACGGTGGGCCAGCCGCACGATGTCGTCGTGCAGCCGGGCCGGCAGCTCGAACCGGACGTTGCCGCCGTCCATCGAGATGGTGGCGGGCCGCGGCCGGTCGGTCGGCAGCGCGAGCAGCTCCGGCGCGCCGTCGAGGGCGTCGGTCCAGTAGTCGATCTGACGCGCGATCAGCGACGCAGGATCGTCCTCGGAGCCGAGGATCTCCCGCTGCCACATCGCGTAGTCGGCGTACTGGACCTGCAACGGTTCCCACTGCGGCGCATGGCCGCTCACCCTCGCGCGATAGGCGGCGAACACATCACCGGCGAGTGGAGCCATCGATGCGCCGTCGGCCGCGATGTGATGGACCACGACTACCAGCACGTGCGTCTCGGCCGCGGTGCGATACAGCCGCGCCCGCACCGGCACCGACTCGGCGATGTCGAAACCCGTCTCGACGGCATTCCGGATCCGATCCGCCAGTTCGGCGTCCGCCACCGGCTCCGGTTCCAACGTCACGTCCGCGGCGAGCGTCGCGACGTCGCGCACGATCTGGCAGGGTTCGCCGTCGACGAGCGGATAGACCGTCCGCAAGGGCTCGTGCCTGGTCAGCACGTCCAGGAACGCGGCCCGCAGTGCGGCGTCGTCCAGCCGGCCGGTCAAGCGGGCCGCGAAGCAGATGTTGTAGGCCGCCGAGGCGGTGTCGAACTGGTTGAGGAACCAGATCCGCCGTTGCGCCGCCGCCAACGGGACGGCTCCGTGACGTTGCCGTGGCGTGAGCGCCACCGCCGTGGACCGGGTGCGGGTCGACATCCGTTCGGCGAGCGCGGCGATCGTCGGAGCGTCGAAAACGTCACGGATACCGACGTCCACCCCGACGGCGGCCTGCGCCCGCGCGGCGAGCTGGGCAGCCGAGAGCGAGTTGACGCCGATCTCGAACAGGTTCGCCGTCACGCTCGCCCGGTCCGCGCCGGTGAGTTCGGCGACCAGACGCGCCAGCACCGCCTCGGTGTCGGTGCGCGGCGAGACGAACGTTTCGCCGTCGTCGAACACCGGCTGCGGCAGCGCCGACCGGTCGAGCTTGCCGTTCGCGGTGAGCGGCATCGCGTCGAGCACCTGCACCGCGTCCGGAACCAGGTAGGACGGCAGCGTGCGAGTCAGCTGTTCGCGAATGGCGCGGCCGTCGGTCACCGCTCCCGGCGCGAGGGTCACGTAGCCGACGATGCGTTCGGTCGTCACGACGGCCACCGCCCGCGCCACCTGCGCGACCGCGCGCAGCGCGGCTTCGATGTCACCGGGCTCCACTCGCTGACCGCGCACCTTCACCTGGAAGTCGCTGCGGCCCAGGTACTCCAGCTCCCCCGTCTTCCGCCACCGCACCAGGTCACCGGTCCGGTACAGCCGCTCGCCTGCCGCCCCGAACGGGTTCGCGACGAAGGCACGGCAGGTGAGCTCGGGACGCGAGTGGTAGCCGCGCGCCAATTGGACACCGGAGACGTACAGCTCACCGACGACCCCGACCGGCACCGGCCGCAGGCGCGCATCCAGCACGTAGACCTTCATGCCGGCCGCGGGCGCTCCGATCGGCACCGTCGCGGCGGTCGCGGCCTGCGGCGAGCACCGCGCGGCGGTGACCACTTCCGCCTCCGCGGGCCCGTACCAGTTCACCAGTTCCGCGTGCACGAAGACCTGCGCCGCGGCATCGACGGTGCGTTGTGCCAGCGCCTCACCCGCGACGAACACCCGCCGGATCGAGGGCAGTTCCGCGGCGCCCGCGGATTCGAGCAGCACATCGAGCATCGAGGGGACGAAGTGCACCGTGGTGATCCGGTGCCGCGCGATGACCTCTGCCAGGTACGCGGGGTCGCGATGGCCGCCAGGCTCGGCGACGACGATGTGCGCACCGGTCTGCAACGGCCAGAACAACTCCCAGACCGCGATGTCGAAGGTGATCGGCGTCTTGTGCAGCACCGCGTCGGAAGTGTCGTGTGGCCACTGCTGTTGCGCCCACGCCAGCTGGCTCACGGTGGCGGCATGGGTCAGGGCCACGCCCTTGGGGACGCCGGTGGACCCGGAGGTGAACAGCACGTAGGCGAGGTGGTTCGGACGCAGCGGTGTCCGCCGCTGGGCATCCGTGATCCTGGCTTCGGACAGACCTGTCACGTCCAGCCGGTCGACGGACGCGCATTCGAATCCGCCCGGGAGATCTTCGCCGTCCGCGGTGGTGGTGAGCACCACCAAAGGACGGGCCGCGCCGAGCACGTGTGCGATCCGGGCGCTCGGATGATCCGGGTCGATCGGCAGGAACGCCGCGCCTGCCTTCACCACCGCGTAGAGAGCGGTGACCAGCTCGGCCGACCGGCGGATGGCCACCGCGACAACGGTTTCCGGCCCGGCGCCGCGCGCGATGAGCCATCGGGCCAGACGATTGACGCGAGCGTCGAAGTCCTGGTAGGTCAGCGTGCCGCCGTCCGGCAGCAGCAGCGCCGCACTGTCCGGGGTGCGCGCGACCTGTTCGTCGAAGACATCGACGAGGGTCCGGCCCGGCGCGGCGGAGCCACCGGTGTCGTTCCACCGCTCCAGCAGCTGGGAGTGCTCCGCCTCGTCGAGCAACCCGATCGCTCCGACGGTGGCCTCGGCGTCGCGGGCCGCGGCGTCGAGGACACGGACGAATCGGCCTGCGAAGCACCGTACGGTGTCCTCGTCGAAGAGGTCCGTGGCGTAGGTCAGGCGCAAGGTCATGCCGGTCGGCTCGTTGTGCGTGCCGTGGCCTTCGGTCATCATCAGCAGCAGGTCGTAGATCGCGGCGCTGTCGCCAGGGTCCACGTTCTCCACGGTGAGCCCGGGAAGCTCCACGCGAGCCCGCGCCATGTTCTGGTAGGCGAGCAGCACCTGGAACAACGGCGTGTGCGCGGTCGATCGCACCGGATTCAGCGCGTCCACCAATTGCTCGAACGGCACGGTGGCGTGGTCGAACGCCTCGATGTCGGTGCGCCGTACCTGCTCGAGCAGACTCAGGAAGGTCTGGTCGAGCGCGATCCGCGAGCGCATCACCAAGGTGTTGACGAACATGCCGACGAGGTTGTCCAGCGACCGGTCCCCCCGGCCCGCGTGCGGCACACCGACGGTGACGTCGTCGCTGCCGGACAGCCGCGACAGCAGCACGGCCAGAGCCGTGTGCACCACCATGAACGTGGTGGCTCCCGCTCGCCGCGCCAGCGCTTCCACCCGGCCTTGCAGCTCGCCGGGGATGGCGACCTCGATCACCGCGCCGCGCTGGGACTGCTCGATCGGCCTCGGCCGGTCGGTGGGCAACTCGAGCAGATCGGGCACGCCCGCGAGTTGCGTTCGCCAGTAGGCGATGTCACGGGCGACGTACGAGTCCGGGTCGTCCGCCGAACCGAGCACCGCGCGCTGCCACAGGGCGTAGTCGGCGAACTGCACGGGCAGCGGAGCCCAGTCCGGCGCCGCACCGTCGGTGCGCGCCCGATATGCCGCCACCAGGTCGGCGGCGAGCGGAGCCACCGAGAAGCCGTCGCAACTGATGTGGTGGGCGGCCAGCGCGAGCGTCCATGCCGCGTCCGACAACTGATACAGCGCCACGCGCAGCGGAACGCCCTTCGCCACGTCGAATCCGGTGCCGCAGAACTCGGCCAGCCGATGCGGCAGTTCCCGCTCGCCGATCGCCTGCGGGGACAGGTCGCACATGGCCAGCACGTCCTCGGCCGGCAACACGACCTGGGTGGGGGTGCCGTCGATCGCCGGATACATGGTGCGCAGGCTCTCGTGCCGCTCGACGACATCGCCCACGGCGGCGGTGAGTGCCGCCGCATCCAGCGTGCCGTCGAGCCGAATCGCCAGTGGCACCACGTATCCCGGCGCGGCGGGATCGAACTGGTTGAGGAACCACATCCGGGTCTGCGCGTGCGACAGCGGGATGCGGTCCGGGCGCGGCACCCGGGTCGGCGCGGGAAGGCTCGGAACCGCGCGCAGCTGGGCGATCCGCTCGGCCAGGCCGGCCACGGTCGGCGCCTCGAAGATCGCACGCACCGGGATGGTCACGTCGACGACGTCACCGATCCGGCTCAGCACGCGCGTCGCGACCAGGGAGTTGCCGCCCAACTCGAAGAAATTGTCGTCTGCGCCGATCTCGGGCCGGTCGAACAGCTCCGCGAAGACCGCGGCGACCGCCTGTTCGACGAGGCCCTGCGGCGCGCGGAACTCCGGCTCCTGGGCACTGTGGTCCGGCGCGGGCAGCGCCCGGTAGTCCACCTTGCCGTTCGCGTTGAGCGGCACCGAGTCGATCCGGGTCACCGACGACGGCACCATATAGGCGGGCAGCCGGTCCAGCAGAAAACGCCGGACCTGGCGGACGTCGATCGCCGCGTCCGCGACCACGTAGGCGACCAGCCGCTGCTCGCCGCCGTCCACGCGCACCTGCGCGACGGCCGCGTTCACCTGCTCGTGTGCCGTCAGGGCTGCTTCGATGTCGCCGAGCTCGATCCGCAGGCCGCGCACCTTCACCTGGGTGTCGGCGCGACCGACATAGCGCAGGCTGCCGCCCTCGTCCCAGCGAACGAGGTCGCCGGTGCGGTAGAGGCGGCCGCCCGCCGCGGCCCCGAAGGGATCTGCGACGAACGTCGCGGCGGTCAGGCCCGGGCGGGCATGGTATCCGCGCGCCAGCTGCACGCCGCCCAGGTACAGTTCGCCGGTCACGCCGGCGGGCACGGGATGCAGCCGCGAATCCAGGACGTGCACGGTCACGTTCGCCTCGGGGACGCCGATCGGCACGGCCACACCCTCGGCCGTATCGATCCGGTGGGCGGTGACGCTGACGGCGGCCTCCGTCGGGCCGTACAGGTTGTCGATGCGCGCCTCGCTGAAATCCCGGAAACGACGGGCGGTTTCGGCGGGCAGCGCTTCGCCGATGCACAGCACGCGCCGCAGGTCCGGGAATCGGTGCGGGGTGGCCACCTCGAGGAACGCGGACAGCAGAGACGGCACGAAATCCACCGTCGTCACCCGATACTCGGCCAGCAGCCGAGCGACCTCGCGCGGGTCGGCGTGCACGTCGGGGCCCGCGACGACCAACGCCGCGCCACAGGTCGACGCCGCGAACAGCTCCCAGACCGACAGGTCGAACGTCACCGGTGTCCGCAGCAGCATGACGTCCTCGCCGCCGAGCCGGTAGTGCTCGTGCAGCCAGCGGAGCTGGTTCACCACCGCGGCGTGCGGGACCGCCACGCCCTTGGGCACCCCCGTGGAGCCGGAGGTGTAGATGACGTAGGCCAGATCGTCCGGGCGCAGCGGCCGAGTCCGGTCCGCATCGGTGACCGCCGAGGTGTCCTCGTGCTCGGCGGCGAGTTCCGCGAGCGTCCAGACCGGCACGTCGCCGGGCAGGCCGGCGTCGTCGTCCGGCCGGGTGAGGATTGCACCGGGCCGTGCCGCGGCCAGGACAGCGCGCACCCGGTCGACCGGGTGATCCGGGTCCAGCGGCAGGTAGGCCGCACCCGCGGCATGGATGGCGTACAGCGTGGCCAGCAGCTCCACCGAACGCCGCATCGACACCGCCACAACGGTTTCCGGGCCGATGCCGCGCCGGATGAGCGCGCGGGCCAGCGCATTCACCCGCGCCCCGAATGCCCGGTAATCGAGCTGGGCGCCGCTCGCCGCGTCGAACACCGCCGTATGCTCCGGCGTGGCCGCCACCTGCGCGGCGAACAAGTCCGCGATCGTCGCCGCCGGCGTCTGCGTCCTCGTCCCTGCCGACCGCACCGCGAGCTGACGCGTCTCCTGCTCGGTCAGCAAGTCGATGTCACCGACGGCGCGGGTGGGGTCGGCGACGATCGCGCGCAGCAACAGCAGGTAGCGGTCGAACATCGACGTGACCGTCGCCTCGTCGAACAGATCTGTCGCGTAACCGAATTCGACCGCCATGTCGCCGGGTTCGCCATCCGGTTCCAAGGCGTCGACCAGATTCAGGTGCAGGTCGTATTTCGCCACACTGGGATCGGCCATCTGCGCCGAGACCGTCAGGCCCTCGAACCGCACCGTGGGGATCTCGATGTTCTGGAACGAGAAGCCCACCTGAGTCAACGGAGCGTGTGCCGTCGAGCGCGGCGGGTTCAGCACCTCGACGAGTCGCTCGAACGGGATGTCGGCGTTCTCGAAGGCGGCCAGATCGGTGGCCCGGACCTGATCCAGGAGCCGGACGAAGGACGCGCCGGGCTCGAGGTGGGTCCGCAACACCAGCGTGTTGACGAACATGCCGACCAAGCCGTCCAATCCCGGCTCGCCACGACCGGCGATCGGTGTGCCCACAGCGATGTCCCCGGTGCCCGACAGCCGCGCCAGCAGCGCCGCGTACGCCGCGTGCATCACCATGAAGACCGTCGCGTCGTGGCGGCGGGCCAGGGCGACCACCGCACGATGCAGATCCGCGGGAAGGATCGCCGAGACCGTCGCGCCGCGGAACGACTGCTTCGCCGGCCGCGGACGGTCGGTGGGCAGATCCAGTACCTCGGGCAGGCCGGCGAGGGCCGCGAGCCAGTAGCGGGTCTGGGCGACGGTCGGGCTGTGCGGGTCGTCCTCGGCGCCGAGCAACTTGCGTTGCCACAGCGCGTAATCCGCGTACTGCACCGGCAAGGGCGCCCACTGTGGCGCTTCACGACGGACCCGGGCCTGGTAGGCGGTCATGAGGTCCGCGGCAAGCGGTGCCAGCGAGGACCCGTCGAAACTGATGTGGTGGACCACGAGCACCAGGGCGTGCTCGTCGGGAGCGCTGCGCAGCAACGCGACCCGGAACGGCACCTCGGCGGTGACGTCGAAGCCCACCGTCACCTCCGCGGCGACGCGCGCCTCGAGCTCGCTCGCCGCGACCGGTATCGGTACCAGTGGGGTCAGCGCCGTTTCCACCGGCACGACCACCTGATGCGGTCCGGTGTCGCTGTCCGGGTAGACGGTCCGCAGCGCCTCGTGGCGTTCGAGCACATCCGCGATCGTCGCGTGCATCGCGGCCACGTCGAGGTCTCCCGACATCCGCACGACCAGCGGGATGTTGTACACCGGCGAGCCGGTGTCGAACTGGTTGAGGAACCACATGCGGGCCTGGGCGGGCGAGAGCGGGATCCGGTCCGGGCGCTCCTGCGGCACCAGCGGCTCCCGGGTCGCCGCGTCGGCGCTGCGCAGGCGCTCGGCCAGCGCCCCGATGGTCGGCGTCTCGAATATCGCGCGCAACGGCACCTCGACGCCGAACGCGCCGCTGAGCTGCGCCGCCGCGCGAGTGGCCGACAGCGAGTTGCCGCCGAGATCGAAGAAGCTGTCGAGAACGCCGACGCGCTCGATGCCCAGCACGCCCGCGCAGATGTCGGCGACGACCTGCTCGGTCGCGTTGCGCGGCGCGACGAACTCCACGGCGGGAGCGAACTCGGGTTCCGGCAGCGCGGCGCGGTCGACCTTGCCCACCGACGACAGCGGGAGGGTGTCGAGCACCATGACCGTGTCCGGGACCATGTGCGAGGGCAGGCGTTGTGCCGCGTACTTCGTCAGCTCCGCGGTGTCGACGGCGCCGTCGGCGGGCACCACGTACGCCGCCAGGCGCGATCCGGTCTCGGCGTGCACGCCCACCACGACCGCGGTCGCGACCGCCGGATGTCCGGCGAGGACAGCTTCGATTTCGCCGAGTTCGATGCGCTGGCCGCGGATCTTCACCTGGAAGTCGGTGCGCCCCAGGTATTCCAGGGTGTGCTCGGCGGTCCAGCGCGCCAGGTCACCGGTTCCGTACATGCGGGTGCCCGCTGGGCCGTAGGGGTTGGCGATAAAAGTGGCGGCTGTGGACGCGGGCCGGTTGAGGTATCCGCGCGACAGTTGCACACCCGATACGTACAGCTGTCCGGTCACCCCGACGGGGACCGGCCGCAGCCGCTCGTCCAGGACCACCGCGTCGACGCCGCGGATCGGGCCGCCGATGGTGACCGGGTCACCCACGCACAGCGGATCGCTGATCGCGACCATGATCGTGGTCTCGGTGGGACCGTAGCCGTTGTGCAGGCGCCGTCCCGGAGCCCAGACCGACACGGTCTCGGCCGACACCGCTTCCCCGCCCGCCACCAGCACCTGCAGCGAGTCCAGACCGGCGGGCGACATCGTCGCCAGCACGCTGGGGGTCACGAAGGCGTGCGACACCTCCTGTGCGCGAATCAACTCCGCCAGCTGCGCACCGGCGAACACCTCCGGCGGGGACACGACCAGCACGGCGCCGTTCGCGTGCGCCATCAGCAGCTCCAGCATCACCGCGTCGAAGCCCGGCGCCGCCACCTGCAATACCCGTGACCTTCGATCGACGCGATAGCGTTCCCGCTGCTCGATCGCGAAATTCGCCAAGCCCTCGTTGGTGACCGCCACACCTTTCGGCTTGCCGGTCGAGCCGGAGGTGTACACCACGTAGGCCGCGTCGGCCACGCGGCAGGCGCGCACGCGATCCGCGTCGGTCACCGCGGCCGGGGACTGCGCCGCGAGGAACGCCTCGGTGCCGGGATGGTCGAGCACCAGCTGCCGCACGTGACCGGGAAGCAGGGTGCGCGACGCCTCGACGGTGAGCGCGACCTCCACATTCGAGTCCGCGACGATGTGCGCGACCCGTTCGCTGGGGTAGCGCGGGTCGACCGGCACGAACGCGGCACCCGCCCGCGCCACCGCCCACACGCCGACCACGAACTCCACCGACCGCCCCATGGCCAGGGCGACCTGATCCCCCGGTCCCACACCCCATTCGATCAACACCCGCGCGAGACGGTTCGACCACTCGTCCAGCTCTCCGTAGGAGAGCACCCGATCCCCCGACACCACGGCCGGTGCGCCGCGATCGCCGACCAGCAGAACGTCGGCCAGCACGCGGGGCATCTCGGCGCGACCGCCCGAAGCCGGGACCAATTCCAGCCGTTCGACCCCCGACAACAGATCCACGTCGCCGATGCGCGCCCGGGGATTCGACACGAACGCCTCGAGCAGACGGTTCAATCGCTCGGCGAGCTCTTCGACGGTCTCCCGGTCGAACAGGTCCGTCGCGTAGTTGACGCGCAACGCGACGTCGCCGCCCGCCGCGGTGTTCTCCGCGACCGTGACGATGATGTCCACCTTCGCCGGTTCGGCGCCCGGATCGAGGAGCTCGACGGTGAGTTCGGACAGCTCCAGGCTCGCCCGATCCATGTTCTCGAAAGCGAGGTACACCTGGCACAGCGGTGCGTACGCCATCGACCGCTTCGGATGCAGTTCGTCCACGACCCGCTCGTAGGGCAGGTCGCTGTTGGCGAAGGCATCGACATCGATGTCCTTGACGCGCGCCAAGAACGCGGTGAACGACTCCTCGAAGGACACCTCGGTACGCAACGGCACGGTGTTGACGAACATGCCGATGAGCGGCTCGAGCGCGCGTTCACCGCGACCGGCGACCGGCGTGCCGACGGTGATGTCGGCCGAACCCGACATCCGGGCCAGCAGTACGGCCAGGGCGGCGTGCACGACCATGAACGTCGTGACGTTGGCCGCGCGCGCCAGCCGCTCGATCCCGGCGAAGGTCTCGGCGGGGATCACGGTATCCGCGACGTCACCGCGCATGGACTGGCGGGCCGGACGCGGACGGTCGGCGGGCAACTCCAGGACCGGGGGCATCCCCGCCAATCGCTGCGACCAATACCGCAACTGGTGGGCGGCTCGCGAATCCGGATCCTCCGGGTCGCCGAGCAGGCTGCGATGCCAGATGCTGTAGTCGGCGTACTGGATCACCAAAGGCTCCCAGTCCGGCGTCTTGCCCTCCGCCCTCGCCTCATACGCGACGGCGACATCGGCCGCGAGGGGCCGCAGCGAGGATCCGTCGCAGCAGATGTGGTGCAGGACGACGGCCAGGACGTGCCGCCTGCGGTCGGCCGTCGCGAGCAGGGCAACCTGGATCGGGGCGCGTTCGCGCAGATCGGTCCCGACCGACGCCAGCTCGCGAATCCGCTGCTCGATATCGTCCGGGTCGGTCGGCCGCGGGGTCAGGTCCAGACCGGCGACGACCTCTTCGGCCGACAACACGACCTGCGTCCCTTCGCCGTTCACGGCCGGGTACACGGTGCGCAGCGATTCGTGCCGATCGATCACGTCGGTCAGCGCGGCACGCAGCGCCGCCGCGTTGAGCCGTCCGGTCAGCTGCACGATGAGCGGAATGTTGTAGGCCGCCGAGGCCGGGTCGGTCTGGTTGACCAGCCACATCCTGTTCTGCGCCGGCGCCAGCGGAATGGGATCGGGTCTGGCCGCGGCCCGCAGCACGGGCCTGCCGGAGCGGTGCCCGTCCTCGAGATGCGCGGCGAGTTCGGCGACGGTCTGCTTGACGAACAGGTCGCGGACCGACACGTCGCATCGGGTCACTTCCGCGACGCGCACGGCCGCACTGGTCGCGGTGATCGAGTTGCCGCCGAGTTCGAAGAAGCTGTCCAGCACGCCCACCCGGTCGATGCCGAGAACCTCCGCGAAGACGTCGGCGATCGACTCCTCGACGACCGTGCGGGGCGCGACGTACGCCGCGGCCGAATCGAAGGCAGGCTCGGGCAGTGCCCGGTAGTCCACTTTGCCGTTCACGGTCAGCGGCACCGCGTCGATCACCACGATGCTCGACGGCACCATGTATTCGGGCAGCATCCGGCCGACGTGGGTGCGCAGGGCGTCGGCCTCGCAGGCGGCGCCGACGGCGGGGACGACGTATCCGACGAGCCGGGCCGCCTCCGTGCCGGGCAGATGCACGACGACGACCGTCGCCGCGACACTGTCATGGGTCAGCAACGCGTTACGGATCTCGTCGAGCTCGATCCGGAACCCGCGCAACTGCACCTGCTGGTCGGCGCGACCGCGATATTCCAGCTCGCCCTGGTGATTCCAGCGCGCCACGTCCCCGCTGCGGTAGAGGCGCTCCCCCGGCTTTCCGAACGGGTTCGCGACGAAGCGCCCCGCGCTCAGCGCCGGTCGGCCGAGGTAGCCACGAGCGAGTTGCGTTCCCGCGACGTAGATCTCGCCCCAGGCACCGAGCGGGCACGGACGCAACCGCTCGTCCAGAACGTAGGTGCGCAAGCCCGGCAACGCCGGGCCGACCGTGCTCGGTGCGCCCGGCACAGCGATCTCCGGTGTGAGGTCGGTGTAGGTGACGAAGACGGTGGTCTCGGTGATGCCGTAACTGTTGGCCAGCACCGGCAGATCCGGGTGGTGTTCGTACCAGGCGGCCAGCCCGGCCGGGTCGAGAGCTTCGCCCGACAGGATGACCAGCCGCAGCGACAGCTCGCCTTCGGGCTCCCCGGCGTGCGCGTACCGTTGCCGCGCGGCCGCGAACTGGTAGAACGCCGACGGCGTCTGACTGAAGACCGTGACCTGCTCGCGGGCCGCCAGACGCACCACGTCGTCCGGCGACCGGGCGGTGAGGCTGTCCACGACGACGATCCGGCCGCCGGTGACCAGCGCACCGAAGATCTCCCACACCGAGTAGTCGAAGGCGAAGGAGTGGAACAGCGTCCAGACGTCGTCGGATCGGATGCCGATCTCGGCACACGAGTTCACCAGATAGGTGGACACGGCACGATGGGTGATCGAGACGCCCTTCGGCCGTCCGGTCGATCCGGAGGTGTAGATGACGTAGGCGAGGTGGTCGGGACGCAGCAAGCCGGTCCGATCGGCATCGGTGATCGGGTCCGCGGCTTGCTCGGCGGCGAGAACGTCGTCGAACAGCACGACGCGGCCGGGATCGCCCGGGACCTGCTCGCGCATGCCGCGCTTGGTGACCACCGCGATCGGGTTCGCGTCGCCCAGTACGTATTCGAGCCGCTCGGCCGGGTGGGCCGTGTCCAGCGGAAGATACCCGGCGCCCGACTTCAGCACGCCGAGCACCGCGACGATCAGATCGGCGTCGCGGGGCATCGCGATGGCCACCAGCGATTCCGGCCCCGCGCCGAGCGCGATGAGCCTGCGGGCGAACCGGTTGGAGCGTTCGTCGAGTTCACGGTAGGTGAGTGCGGTGGCGTCCGAGGTGACGGCCACCGCGGACGGGGTGTCCGCCGCCTGTCGCGTCAGCAGATCCACCAGTGTGCCGGAGGGAGTTTCGCCGTCGTGGCCCGCGAGTTCCTCGACGATGCGCAGTTCCTCGGCAGGTCCGACGAGCTGGATGTCACCGATCCGGGTGTCCAGGGGCGCATCCATCATCCGGTGCAGGAAGTCGAGGAATCGGTCCGCGTGGGACCCGAGTTCGTCCTGCCCGTAGAGATTCGGATTGCCGTGCAGCTCGATGAGCAGCGGCGCGTCCGCGCCCGAGCGGTACAGGTTCAGCTGCAGGTCGTCGAGTGCGCCGGAGGTCAGTGCGCGGTAGCGGCCGACGGCCGAGCCGAGGCGGATCTCCGAGTCGAAGAACAGGATGTTCACGATCGGGCCGAACGAATTCGCGGACGGGTCGATCGCGGCCGAATCGCGGCGCAGATCCTCGAACCGGTACAGCTGGTGGCGCATGGCCGAAACGAGTTCGGACACCGACGCTCGGACCAGTTCCTCCACGGTGGTCGAGTGGTGCACGGCGAAGCGAATCGGCACCATGTTCGCCAGCATCGCGGCGGCGTTGCGCAGGCGCTTGGTCACGCGCGCGGTCACCGGCAGCGACAGCGCGACCTCCTCGGTGCCGGTCATCCGGGCCAGGAACGCGGCGAACGCCGCGATCACCACCTGCGCGGCGGAGGCGTTCACCTCGTCGGCGAAGCGGTCGAGCCGGTCGGACAGGTGTGCGGGCAGCTGCAATCCGGCCACGCGGTCGACCTTGCCGGAACGTGCCGTACGGCCGGACAGGCTGACCGGCTTCGGCAGATCGGAAACCTTGTTCAGCCAGTAGGTTTTGTCCGCCTCGTACCGCGAGCTGGCGCGATAGGCGTGCTCCGCTTCGACGATGTCGTGCAGGCTCGCCGCGTCCAGTCGCGTCGGAGGCCTGCCCTCCAGCAGGGCGTTGTAGTGCTCGGCCATCCGGTTCAGGCTGTTGAACGCGCCGTACCCATCGATCACCAGATGGTGCGCGCGGCCGTACCAGAAGTAGTGGTCCTCGCCGACCCGGATGAGCCTCGTCTCGGTGAGCCGGTCACGGCTGAGGTCGACCGCCTTGGTGTTGTAGTCGCGGCGCATCCACTCCATCGCCGCCGCGACCGGATCCTCCGCATCGCTGAAATCCAGCACCGGCTCGTCGTAGATGATGCTGCGGTCGACGAATTGATAAGGCCGACCGTCGGATTCGACCACGCGCACCACAAGGGACTCGGTTTCGTGCCCGCCGTCGTTCACCGCCCGTGCGAACGCGTCGTGGTCCACTGGGCCCTCGATCTCGACGCAGTGTGCGATGTTGACAGCCGGTCCACCGGGCACATGGTCCGCGAGCCACATGCCGTACTGCGCACTCGAGAGCGGAATCAGCCCCAGCTCGCCGTCGGCGGTTCCGTCTGACTTCAGATTCATCGCATGACCCCTTATTCATACCCGGACGCGCGAGGGCACGACGGAAGGACGTCGGCCCACCGCATCCGAAATCTGGCTCTTATCTGCACTTCGTCTACTCAGAAGCGGCGCAACCCCTGCTCTGCGCCGCACCGTTCAGCTTTCGCGTGTCGCTCGATCCGCCGGTGTCCAGCATCCGAATCGGACATCTACGGCGACTACCACACCTCCCGTTTGTCGGCATTTCCAGTCGTCTCAAAATCTGAAAACAGAACTTTTGAACCTGCGGTGAAGCAGCGACACTCAGGTGGGACAAGCTATCTGACAGCAGCCTGGCTCAGTCTAGTGGTATCAAACCCTTCCGACTCCGCACGGAAGCCGGGCGTTTCCAATCTCGGTTCGAGCAATACGGGTGCGGCGCGACTGCGCGGCGGCGACCGCCGATAGCACACATCGCCTGTGGAAGTGCCTGTTGCCAGGCGGTTGTATCCGATGAGAAACACCCGCGATCGGGCATGGTACATGCCGGGTCGAGGCCGGAATCAAGTCGGGACGGCCATCGCCGCCGCGGCGGCAGGCCGGGACCGCCTACGCCCCATACCCGTAACAGCCAATGCGGACGGGTAAAGCAATAGCGAGAAGGGCAATATACTGGCAAATTGATATATCCGCTGTCGCCCACGCACTTCAGAACACTGCCCCTATCCGTGGTCGATAATCTTCGATTCAATACTCATGCTCGACACGAACGCGTATGTCGGAAAGTCCGATTCCGATCACATAGTTCCGAACAGAATCACTTCCCTGCCGTCTCCGATTTATCCTCACACCGCAACGGCCCTCGCCGTCATTCCCGACGACGCCGCCGAACCATCGGCATTTTCAGTGCGCGTGATCACCTCGCGGCAAGGAAGCAGACCGACAGCGAGCCGCGGCCACCGAAGGCATCCGCCCGGTCAGACCACGGATCCATGCTGCCGAGCGGTCCCACCGCGGCGCGCCGAGGACGCGCACCGCCGCGAGAACAAAAGCGGCGTCGCAGCCGTGCCGATCACGGGGCTGTCACCATGGATTGCTATATCCGCGCAACGGAACTCGCGTGCGGACGAATCACGCCATACGTTCGCGAAATTTTCAGGGACGATGGTTCGGTAAATACGCCATGGTGGATAGCACCGGCACTCGGCTGCCGAGGACGATCACTCGCGGCAGATAGGGATACCGAGACGACCGCCGGTCGCATTCCGCACCCGAATGTCCGATCGCCACGGCGAGACCGCACAGAAGTACGCCATGGACGGTAACCGCTTGCGGTGAAGGCCCATTGACGCCTGCTCGGACAGCTGAGCGAAGTACGACCCACGCGGCCGACGCCGGGGCCTAGCTCGGTTGCTCGATGAGCCGGAAACCGGTGACGATCGTAGGCTCGATGGCGACGACGGTGTCCATGACGCCGTCGGCCCACGGTCGCAACAGCTCTGCGTAGCGGGCGACCCGTTCGGGGTCGGTGACGGTGCGGGCGAGGCCGGTTACGACAACCGACCAGCCGACATGGCTGACGGGGTCGATATCGTCGGCCTCGTAGGCCACGACGACGCACGGATCGGCACGGATGGTGTCGGTGAGCCGCGAGGTGACCCGGGTACGCACCACGACCGCCCCGCCGTCGACGAAATGATTGACCGGGCGGATCGCGGGCAGCGCATCGCGGGTGAACACCACCCGCCCGTAGGCCACACTCGCCAGCAGCCGCAACGCCTCCTCGCGGCCGAGTTCGACGAGCGTGCGGCTCGGGACGCCGTTGTCCGCGATGCGGCCGTTCGATGCGATCATGATCTCGTGCCGGGGCACATTGCGCGCGAAACCACCTGGCAATGTCCTCGCTTTCCGGTCTTCACTCGACACTGCGGCCTCCAATCCCATCACCGAGTCGCGCTGTCGGACAGGGCAGAAAGTCCTCGATCCGTCCTTCGCCCACGCCTGTCACGATCCGCTCACCTCCGGGCGCGCCGGCCTCCGGATCGCGGCGTGCTCACGCAGCCGCCGGATCTCCCGCTCGATGCCTTCGGCTAGCACCGCGATGTCGGGCGCGGTGTCGTAGTCTCCGGTGATGCCGAACGTCAGGTGGCCCGCGTAGCTGAGAATCGCGACCGCGGTGCGCAACCGCATCGCGATCGGCGTGGCAGGTAGCAGTTCCAACACCTCGCGCCCCCGGACGGACAGCTGGTCGCGCGGGCCGGGCACGTTGGTCACCAGCGCGCCGACGGTTCGCTGCGGAAACCGGGCCAGCAGACGGAGACTCCACGCCATGGGCGCGAACGGCAACCGGCCCGCCAGCCCGAGCACCGAATTCTCCGCTTGCGCCTCGCCTCCCGACTTGTGTCGCGCCATCCGCTGCCGAATCGTGTCCAGCCGCTCGACCGGGTCGCGGACATCGATCGGCAGGAACGGCAGCATTGCCGAAACGCGGTTGTCCAGCAGGTGTTTCGCCTCGTCCGACCGCATCGAGACGGGGACGAGGATGCGCAGCGTGTCCGGGGCGGGCCGTTCGTTCCGGCCGATCAGCAGGTCGCGGTAGGCGGCGGCGACCGCGGCCAGGACGACGTCGTTGACGGTGGCGCCGAAGGCGGCGCCGATCTCGTGGACGTCCGACAGGGCGGCGCGAGCCACGACGTACCGGCGCTGTCGTCCGATGGGGCCGTTGAGCGAGCACTCGGTGGCGGGCGACATGGCGGCCGTCGCGAGTGGCGCCAAACCGCGCGCCATCCCGATCACGGAGCGGGGCACGGTAAAGGGCAGCCGCGTCACCTCTCGAACCAAGTCGAGCCATTGCGGCTCGACCCGGCTTTGCGGTTCGGCCTGGCTTTGCGGTTCCGGCGCGGCCTTCTCCGGCTCCTCCGGCACCGCATCGCACAGATGCCGGAACACCGAGATCCCCGACACGCCGTCCACCAGGCTGTGATGCGCTTTGACGAGCAGCGCCCAGCGGTCCCCGGCGAGATGTTCGACGACGACGCACTGCCACAGCGGATGGTCGCGATCGAGCCGCTCCTCCAGTTCGCTCGCCACCAGTTCGCACAGCGCGGGCTCGTCGCCCGGCGTGGGCAGCGCCGTCCACCGGATGTGGTGTGCGAGATCGAAATTCGGGTCGTGTTCCCACACCGGAGTCACCAGATCGAGCGGCGCTCGCCGCACTTTCTGGCGCAGCCGCGCGTTCCGCTGCACACCCCGGGCGAGGACGCCGGTGAACTCGTCCCTGCTCGGCGGAGAGCCGGAGATGATCGCCACCGCACCGATCCCGAGACTGATGTGCCGATCCGCGTCCTCTAGTTCCATGAAGCCCGAATCGAGGGGCCGTAGTTCTGTCATGGGGCATGCTCATTCCGGGTGGTCGATGCCCGACGCCCGCCGAGCCCACGGCCCGTGCGACGCGCATCGCAACACCCCGATCACCTGTTCGGCACCGATCCGCCGGATCCGGTGCCTCGGCGGCGACCGGCGCGGAGCGTGCGGAACAGGGTCTACTCGGTTCGTCCCTCCAGCATCGCGCGATCCCTCGGCGTAGATGATGGCCGAAGGTCACCGAATGCAGGGCACTCCGGCCACGGGACGTGCGCATGGACCCCGTTGACTGCCGCACCGGAGCACATCACGCGTTCTCCTGCACATCCGCCACCGCCGGGGGAAGAATCTACGTATGCGAACCGTACTCGTTCTCGGTGCGGGGTTCGGAGGACTGGAGCTGGCCACCCGCCTGTCGGGTTCGCCGGCCGACGAGCTCCGTATCGTCGTCATCGACCGCAATGACTCCTTCACTTTCGGCTTCGCCAAACTGGACATCCTCTGCCGAGACGTACCTCCGGAGGCCGTGCGCGTGCCGTACGCCCGCTTGGCGCATCCGCGTGTCGAATTCCGGCAGGAGGAGGTCACCGAGATCGACCCACGGACCCGCCGCGTCCGCACCGACCGCTCCGCGTACGAACCGGACATTCTCGTCGTCGCGCTCGGCGCCGACTACGACCCGGACGCGACCCCCGGTTTCGTCGAAGACGGCCACGAGTACTACTCGATCGACGGCGCCCGCCGATTGCGTGACCGCCTCGTCGGCTTCGACGGCGGAGACGTGATCCTCGCGGTCCTGGGCGTTCCCTTCAAATGCCCGCCCGCTCCCTACGAAGGCGCGATGCTGCTGCACGAGATGTTCACCCGGCGCGGGATCGGTGACCGCACCCGAATCCAGGTCGTCACCCCGATGGACTCGCCGATTCCGGTCTCCCCGGATACCTCCGAGGCCATCATCGAAGCGCTGACCCGCCGCGGAATCGGCTACGCGCCCGGACGCCTCGTTCACGCACTCGACCCGAGCCGCCACATGGCGAGCACCGGGACCGGCGATCTCCCCTACGACCTGTTCATCGGAGTGCCGAGACACCGGGTGCCCGCGGTCGTCGAGGCATCGGGCCTGACCGAGGGCGGGACCGACGGCTGGGTCGCCGTCGATCCGCACACCCTCGGCACGCCGTACCCGGGCGTCTACGCCATCGGCGACTGCGCCGACGCCCCGGTCCCGCGTGCGGGCGTGTTCGCCGAGGACGCCGCCCGCACAGCCGCCGCGGCCATCGAAGCCGAGCTGCGCGGATCGGCGACGCCGGAGCGGTACCGCGGCCGGGGCGCATGCCATATCGAGTTCGGAGACGGACTGGTCGGCAAGGTCGATGCCGATTTCCTCTCCGGTCCCGCGCCGGTCGCGCCGTTCACTCCGCCGTCGCCGGAGCTGGCCCGGGAAAAGTCCGCCGCCGCCGAGGCCCGGCTGCGCCGCTGGTTCACCGGCTGACCGGGCAGTCCCCGCCCGGCTCGCCCGAGCGCCATGCCCGCGTCAGCACGTCGGCGATCTGGGCCAGTCCGGACGCGACGGTCATGCGCCAATGCGTTGTCGACACGGCGTGGTTGTGTACCCGGCCGTCGACGACCCGGCTCCAGATGGATGCGCCGACGCACCCGGTCGGATCGTCGAGTGCGGCGGTGAAATAGATGACGTCGCCGCGGTACACGGGCGGGTCGTAGGCGCCGCGCAGCGCCACCGAGTGCACGGCCGCGTCGAGGATCCGGCTGACGCGGTCGGCGCCGAACGACGCGAACGGTTCCGGGAGTTCGGCCATCTTCCCGGGTAGCGCGGTCCAGTCCACCTCCGCGACATTGCCAAGGTCGCCCGCTTGCTCCCCGAGCAAGCCGCCGATCAGTTCGGCCACCGGCACCTGGCCCGCGTCATCGGGCGGCGTATCCGGTGGATCGGCCATGTAGCTGTCCATCACCGCGAGCAACTCGACCTGCTCGCCCGCGCGCTGCAATTGGACCGCCATCTCGTGCGCGATGACGCCGCCGAACGACCAACCGAGCAGATGATAGGGACCTGTCGGTTGCTGGGAGCGGATCAGCTCCAAGTAGCGCTGCGCCCATTCCTCGATCGAACCCGGCATCACCTCGTCGCCCGCCAGCACGGGCGTCTGCAGCCCGTAGATGGGCCGGTCCGGGTCGAGGTAGGCGGCCAGACCCGCGTACGACCAGGAGATCCCCGACACGGGGTGGACGCAGAACAGCGGGGCGGCCGAACCTCCGGGACGCAACGGCAGCAGCATGTCGAAGGCCGCTTCGGTCTCGACTGCGCCGCTCGCACGGCGGGACAGGTCGGCGACCAGCTCCGCGGGCGTAGGGGCGGTGAACACCCGCATCACCGGAATCCGAGTGCCGAGGCCGGACGACAATCGAAGGGTCAGCTTGGCGGCGAGCAGGGAGTTTCCGCCGTGTTCGAAGAAGTTGTCGTCCATGCCGAAGCGCTCGGCGCCGAGCACCGCGGCGAAGGCGGCGGCGACGGTGGCCTCGACCGGGGTGGCGGGTGCGCGGAACTCCCGGGCACGGAATTCGGGCGCGGGTAACGCGCGCCGGTCGAGCTTGCCGTTGGGAGTCAGCGGGATGGCGTCGATCACCACGATCGCGGCGGGCACCATGTAGCCGGTCAAGTGTTCGGCCACCTGGGTGCGCAGCCGAGCCGGGTCCGGCCGGGCACCCGGCTCGGGTAGCACATAGCCGACGAGCTGGTCACCGAGTGCGGGATCGGTGCGGACCAGCGCGACGGCCCGGCGCACGCCAGGGCACCGCACCAGCGCCGATTCGATTTCGCCGAGCTCGATCCGGAAACCGCGCAGTTGCACCTGCTGGTCACCGCGCCCGGCGTAGACGAGCCCGGCGTCGCCGTCGCACCGCCCCCAGTGTGCGATGTCGCCCGAGCGGTACATCCGGGAACCGGGCGGCCCGAAGGGATTCGCGACGAAACGCGTCGCGGTGAGGCCGGGCCGTCCCGTGTAGCCGCGTGACAGCTGACCGCCCGCGACATAGATCTCACCGGGAGTGCCGAACGGCGCCGAGCGCAGACGGAAGTCCAGCACGTGGGCGTCCAGCCCGGGTAGCGCGCTGCCGATGAGGCTGACCGGACTGTCCACCAGATGCTCGCCGACCTCCAGGAAGGAGACGTGCACGGTGGTCTCGGTGATGCCGTACATATTGACGAATCGCGTCGCCTCCCCCGGATGACGCTCGTACCAGCGTCGCAGGTGCCGCAGATCCAATGCCTCACCGCCGAAGATCACATACCGCAGCGCGAATTCCCCTGGTGCGGCCGAGGCGTCGCGGTCCGCTTCGACGAGTTGACAGAACGCCGACGGCGTCTGGTTCAGCACCGTCACCCGTTCTCGAATCAGCAACTCGCGCAACTGCTCCGGTGAGCGCGATGTCGCGTAGTCGACCACGACGACGGTGCCGCCGGTGCCGAGCGCGCACCACAGTTCCCACACCGAGAAGTCGAAGGCGAAGGAGTGGAACAGCGTCCAGACGTCGCTCTCCCCGAATTCGAACAGCGGCTGCGCACCGGCGAACAGCTCCATCACGTTGCGGTGCGTCACGCCGACGCCCTTCGGCACGCCCGTCGAGCCGGAGGTGTAGATGACGTAGGCGAGGTTGTCCGGAAGCAGCGGCGCCGCCCGGTCGGCATCGGTGACCGGATCGTCGGCGAACTGCGAGGTCTGCTCCAGCAAGACCGTGGGCAGACCGGCGTCCGGGATGGCGGGCCGTTCGGCAGCGGTCGTCAGCACGCACACCGGCGCCGCGTCGGCGAGCACGAAGGCCAGCCGCTGCGCCGGGTAGGTGAGATCGATGGGCAGGTAGGCGGCACCGGCCGCGAGCACCCCGAGCAGCGCCGCAGGCAACTCCTCGGTGCGCGAGACCGCGACGGCCACAAGGGTTTCCGGCCCTGCTCCGGCCGCGATCAACGCACGGGCGATGCGGTTGGCGCGCCGTAGCAACGCCTCGAAGCTCAGCGTGGCGGCGCCGAAGCGGACGGCCGCCACATCCGGTCTGCGCCGAGCCTGCTCGGCGATCAGCTCCGGCAGCGTCGCCCCGTGCGCGGCCGCGACATCGAACGGCGGCACGCAGGCCAGGCGCGCGGGCGAGACCGCGGGAAGGCCTTCGTCCGCATCGAGAATATCGATGTCCCACACCCGCACCGAGGGATCGGCCGCCACCGCCGACACGATGCGCTCGAATCGTCGCCGGAAGGCCCGGACGGTCGCCTCGTCGAAGAGTTCGGTGGCGTAGGTGAACGTGACGGCCATTCCCGCCGGGCCGCCCTCGGCGCCGGGCCGGGGCTCGACGACGACTTGCAGATCGAATTTCGCCGTGATCTCACCACTGTCGGCAGCTGTGACGGTCAGGTCCGGCAGCTCCAGCGCGGGCTGCTCGATGTTCTGGAACGACAGCATCACCGGAAGGAGGAGGTTGCGCGTCCCGGTGCGTGCGGGGTCGGCCTCCTCCAGCACACGTTCGAAGGGCACATCGGCGTTGGCGAACGCCGAGAGAGCCGTTTCCCGGGATCGTTCGACCAGGTCGTCGAACGTCGCGCCCGGGTCGACCTCGACGCGCAGAGCCAACGTGTTGACGAACATCCCGACCAGGTCGTCCAGCGCGCGCTCGCCGCGCCCGGCGACCGGGGTGCCGATCACGACGTCCGTGGCGCCGCACAGGCGCCCGACCAGCGTGGCGAGCGCCGCGTGCACCACCATGAACAGCGTCGCGTTGTGCGCGCGGGCGATCGCGGTCAGACGTCGATGCACGTGCGCCGGGATCGTGTAGCCGGTCGCCGCGCCACGGGTCGAGGGAGTCGAGGAACGCGGGCGATCGGCAGGCAGCTCCAGCGGTCCGGTGAGCCCGGCCAGCTGGTCGTGCCAATACGACAGTTGTTGCGCGGCAAGGGAATCGTCGGCGTCGTCGCGGCCGATGACGGCATGCTGCCAGAGCGCGAAATCGGCGTACTGGACCGGCAGCGGCCTCCAGTCCGGCGCACTGCCGTCACGGCGGGCCACGTAGGCGGTCACCAGGTCGCGCGCCAGCGGTGCCAGCGATGCCCCGTCCGCCGAAATATGGTGTGTCACGATGACGAGCAGATGATCATCGCCGGAGGCGAACAGCCGTAGGCGGATGGGCGCGGCCGCGGTCACGTCGAAGCCCGCGGACATCAGCCCGTTCACCATTTCCGCGACTTCGGCGCCGTGATCCTCGACCGCGAGCCCGTCGGGAAGGACCGTGCTCGTCGACTGGATCTCCTGGTACGGCTGCCCTTCGGCGTCGACCGGGTAGCGGGTGCGCAGCACCTCGTGGCGTTCGAGGACGTCGGCGACCGCGTGGCGCAGGGCGGGCAGGTCCAGGCGACCGGTCAGCCGAATGGCGAAGGGCAGGTTGTAAGCGGGAGATTCCGGCTCGATGCGGTTGAGCAACCACATCCGCTGCTGTGCGAGCGAGAGCGGGATGCGATCCGGCCGTCGCGAACGGACCAAGGGCGGACGAGCGGGGTCGGCACTGCCGCGGACCACCCGCGCGGCGAGCGCGGACACCAGGGGCGCCTCGAACAGGTCGCGCACGGTGATCTGCGACTCCAGCGCCTCGTTGACCCGCGCGACGGCTCGGGTCGCGAGCAGCGAATTGCCGCCGAGCGCGAAGAAGTCGTCGTCGATTCCGGCCCGCTCGATGCCGAGCAGATCGGCGAACACTCCGGCGACGGCCTGTTCGACGGGATTGCGAGCAGCCCGGAACTTTCCGGCCTCGACCACCGGCTCGGGCAGCGCCTTGCGGTCGAGCTTGCCGCTGCCGTTCAGCGGCAGCGCGGGTAGCTCGACCAGCGCGGACGGGATCATGTAGCCGGGCAGTACCGTCGCGAGCCCGGCCGAGAGCTCCCTACGGTCGATGACCTGCCCTGGGCGCGGGACCACATAGGCCACCAGCCGCTCCCCCGCCGGGGAGGGCACCACCGCCGCGACCGCTTGGCCCACCGACGGCTGCGCCAGCAGCGCGGTCTCGATCTCACCGAGCTCGATCCGCTGGCCGCGGAATTTCACCTGGAAATCGGTGCGCCCGAGGAATTCCAGTCGCTCGGGCTGTTTCGTACCGGGCGCACGCCAGATCGCCAGGTCGCCGGTGCGGTACATCCTCGTTCCGTGGTCGAACGGGTTCGCGACGAAACGGCCCGCGGTCTGCGCCGCCTGCCGCACGTATCCGCGGGCGAGCTGGTCTCCGGCCAGGTACAGCTCGCCCGGCACGCCCGCGGGCACCGGCCGCAGGCGCGAATCCAGCACGTAGACCTGCGTATTCCACTGCGGACGGCCGATCGGCACGGTCGACCCCTCCGCCGTCCCGGCGGGCCAGTAGGTCACCGACACCGCGGCTTCGGTGGGTCCGTACAGGTTGTGCACCTGCGCATCGGTGACCGCGCCCAGCGCGCGCACGGTCTCCGGCGGCAGCGCCTCGCCGATGACGAGCACTGTCCGCAACGTCGCCAGGCTTTCCGCCGCCGCGTGCGCGGCGAAAACGGTCAGCATCGAGGGGACGAAGTCGGTGACGGTGACCTGGTGGGCGGCAATGGTCGCGGCGAGGTAGGCCGCGTCGCGGTGCCCGTCGTGGTCCGCCACGACGAGCTTCGCGCCCGCTCGCAGCGGCATCAGGTAGCCCCACAGCGAGACGTCGAAGGTGGTCGCCGTCTTCTGCAGATACACATCGCCCGGGCCCATGGGGTATTGGGCGAGCATCCATTCGATCTGGTTGTCGATCGCCTTGTGGGTGACCGCCACACCTTTCGGGCGCCCGGTCGACCCCGACGTGAAGATCACATACGCCGGGTGCTCCGGCAGCACCGGCCGCAGCAGTTCCTCGGAGCGAATCGGTGCGCCCGAATACCGATCGGTTCCGAGCGTGTCCAGATGCAGGACGGCGACATGGCCGGGCATCGGCACCGCGTCGGCGGTCCTGGTCAGCACGCAGACCGGACGGGCGAGGTCGAGAACGTGCGCGATCCGCTCGGCGGGATGGTCCGGGTCCAGCGGCACGTACGCGCCACCGGCGGCGAGGACGGCGTACATGCCGACCACCAGATCCAGCGAACGCCGAACCGCCAGTCCCACCAGCGATTCCGCGCCGACGCCGCGGTCGATGAGCAGCCGGGCGAGCCGGTTGACCCGCTCGTCGAATTCCCGGTAGGTCAGCTGCCGGTCGGCGAAGGCGACGGCGATGTCGTCCGGATGCCGCGCCACCGCGCGCCGGTAGCCGTCGAGCACCAGACCGGCGGGGACCGGGTGCCCGGTGTCGTTCCAGTGCACCAGGATCGCGGTGCGCTCCGCGGCATCGAGCAGGTCGATCTCGCCCACCGGGCGATCCACCGCATCGACGACGGCCGCGAGGATCGCGCACAACCGCCGGGCGAAGCCGGCGACCGTGGCCTCGTCGAACAGGTCGGTGGAGTAGGTGAACGCCGCCGAGATGCCCAGCGGTGTCCGCTGGTCCTCGTGCGGCACCATGGTCAGCTCGAGATCGAATTTGGCCAGGGGCAGCGCGAAGTCGAGGGCGGAGACGAGGAGCGCGGGCAGTTCCAGCGTCGTCGGCGCGAAGTTCTGGAAAGTCAGCATCGTCTGGAACAGCGGGTGGTGCGCGCCGGCGCGCACCGGGTCCAGCACCTCCACCAGGCGTTCGAACGGCAGGTCGGCATGGCCGAACGCCTCGATGTCGCGGCTGCGCACTTGATCGAGCAACTCGGCGAAGGTATGCCCGGGGTCGATCTCGCTGCGCAGCGCGAGGGTGTTGACGAACATGCCGATCAGGCCGTCCACCGTGGCTTCGCCGCGTCCGGCCACGGGTGTGCCGATGGTGATGTCGCGGGTGTTCGACAGCCTGGCGAGCAGGACGGAGTACGCGGCGTGCGCGACCATGAACAGCGTCGCGTCGTGGCGCTGGGCCAGCCGGTGCAGCGCCGCGTGCACCGGCGCGTCGATCTTGAATTCGTGGGTGGCGCCGCGGCCGGAGAACACCGCGGGGCGGGGCCGGTCGGCGGGTAGATCCAGCCGTTGCGGCAGGTTCGCCAGTCGTTCTCGCCAGAATCCGATCTGGCGGGCGAGTGTCGAGGTCGCATCGCTTTCCTCGCCGAGCATCTCGCGCTGCCACAGGGTGTAGTCCGCGTACTGCACGGGCAGCGGCTCCCAGCTCGGAGCACATCCGGCGGCCCTGGCCGAATAGGCGGTCATCAGATCGGCGGTCAACGGGCCCATGGAGGAGCCGTCCGCGGCGATGTGGTGGACCACGGCCACGAGTACGTGCTCGGTCTCGTTCGAGCGCAGCAGACGCAACCGGATCGGTGGCGCCGCCGTGACGTCGAAACCTTCGACCACGGTGGCCACCGTGCGCTCGGGAATCTCGGCTTCGGTGACGTCGAGCACCGGCAGCTCGGGTACCGCGGCCGGATCCGACATGGCGTGCACTCGCTGGCTGCCCGTGCCGTCGCACTCGGGATAGCTGGTCCGCAGCACTTCGTGCCGCTCGACCAGGTCCCGGATAGCGGCGCGCAGCGCCTCCACGTCCAGCTGTCCGCTCAGCCGCACGGCCACTGGAATGTTGTTGCTCGCCGCGGCCGGGTCGAACCGATTCAGGAACCACATCCGCCGCTGTGCGTACGACAGCGGCACCCGCTCCGGTCGCGCCACCGGTCGCGGCGCGGGGTGGGACACCCGGGTCAGTTCGTTCAGGCGCGCGGCCAATTTCGCCACCACCGAGGACTCGAACAGCAGCGCGACCGGCACCCGGACACCCAGCGCGGCGCCGAGCCGAGCCGCGGCTTGCGTAGCGATCAGCGAGTTGCCGCCGAGTTCGAAGAAGTCGTCGTTCGCGCCGACTCTGCCTGCGCCGCAGTCCGGCACGAGCAGCGCGGCGAAGATGTCGGCGACCACGCGCTCGGTCGGCGTCGCGGGCGCGCGGAACCGCCGGGTGGTGAGCACGGGTGCCGGGAGGGCGGCGCGGTCCAATTTGCCGACCGGCGTCAGCGGTAGTTCGTCGAGCACTGTGATCGAAGTCGGAATCATATATGCCGGAAGGGTTTTCGCGAGCAAGTCGGCGAGTTCGCCGGTGTCGAGTGCCACCCGGCCGCAGCGTCCGTCCGGGGTGGGCGCCACGCGCGGCAGCACGTAGGACACCAGCGCCCGGCCGCCGGACGGCAGCGTCGTGCCCAGCGTCGCGGCATAGTCGACGTCGGGATGAGCGGTCAGCGCGTTATCGATCTCATCGAGTTCGATCCGCAGCCCTCGGATCTTGACCTGGAAGTCCACCCGGCCGTGGTGTTCGAGCAGTCCGGCCGCGGTGCGCCGGACCAGATCGCCGGTGCGATACATGCGGGCGCCGGGGACTGCCGCGAACGGATTGGCGACGAACCGGTCGGCGGTCAGCTCAGGCCGTCCGAGGTATCCCTGAGCCAGCGCCGGTCCGGAGAGGTACAGCTCGCCGATCACGCCCGTGGGCACCATCCGTAGCCGCGCGTCGAGCACGTGGACGCCCAGCGCGGGCACCGGCGTGCCGATATGGGTCGGGCCGCCCGCGCGAAGTGCCTCGGTTCCGGTGGCGAAGATGGTGGTCTCGGTGGGGCCGTACACGATGTAGAACGACCGGTCACCGGTCGCCCACCTGGCCACCAGCTCGGGACCGACGCGCTC
Organism: Nocardia abscessus NBRC 100374; assembly: GCF_000308455.1. Taxonomy (GTDB): domain Bacteria; phylum Actinomycetota; class Actinomycetes; order Mycobacteriales; family Mycobacteriaceae; genus Nocardia; species Nocardia abscessus. The sequence continues at coordinate 41,301 of NZ_BAFP01000129.1, forward strand.
CCCGCCGCACAAGACGGCCCGAAGGTCGTCGAGTCCGGCCGGATCGATCGACTCCAGCGCGCCCGGGGTGATGCACAGATGCGTGACCCGCTCACGCCGCAGCAGATCCGCCAGCTCGACGCCGCCGAACACCGCGGGCGGCGCGACGACCAGTGTCGCGCCCGCCGAGAAGGCCAGCAGCATCTCGATCACCGAGAAATCGAAGCTCGGTGTGCACAGATGCGTGACACGCGAGTCCCGGGTGACCGCGCGGGCGGCGATCTCGTGTTCGACCAGGCTCGCGAGGCCGGCATGGGTGACGGCGACGCCTTTGGGCTTGCCCGTCGAGCCGGAGGTGTAGATCACGTAGGCGAGGTGCTGTTCGGTCAGCGGACGCAGCCGATCCAGGTAGCAGACCGAATGGCCGGGCTGGGCGGCGACCCGCTCCCGGTGCGCCGGGGCGTCGAGTTCGATCCACGCGATCCCGGTGCTGGTCAGTGCCTCCCGATGCGCCGAGACGGTGAGGCCGAGGACGGAGCCGGAGTCCGCGATCACGTGGGCGATGCGATCGGCCGGGTAGGCCGGATCGACAGGCACGTAGGCGGCGCCGGTCTTCGCGACCGCCCAGACCGCCAGCACCGACTCCACCGAGCGGGTGATGGCCACCGCGACGCAGTCTCCCGGCCCCACACCCGAGCCGATCAGATAGCGGGCCCATCGCGAGGACGTCTCGTCCAGCTCTCGATAGCTGAGTTCGCGCTGATCAGCAGGATCGCCCGTCGGATTGTACCGGACGGCGGCCGAGTCGAAGGCTGTGTCGACCGCTGCGGCCAACAACTGCGGGAACAGGAGATTGCGTGCTCGTGAATGATGGGCGCGACGTGCGGAACGGCGTGTCGGGGTCATGCGGTGGCGAGTTCACTCTCTGGTCGATCATCAGCCGCCCTGGCGATGGAGCCAGAAGCAATGCCTCAAATGCGTGAACCATGACCCGAGCGTGCAGATCGGACCTTAGCGAACCCCGATCGGATCGGCGCGCGGAGGTTGGGAAAGTTCATAGGGGTACCCCGGCACACTTTGGGCTATGACATGGCGTGATGTGAATAACATTCATTCCTGTATGGAATCGATGTGATCAATATCACTGCCTGCGCGCTCGTCCGCACCAGCCGACTGCGGGTTGCCCACCTAGGTTTCGCACCGACACCGGCATGATCGAACGGGAACGATCCTTTGACCGTGAGCGAGGAGGAACCGTGCGAAGTCCATCGATTCATGTCGCCTCTCTGCGGAAGGGCGAAGAGGTCCACCGCAGCGAACTCGGCTCACTCACCAGGCTCACCGCCGACAGCTTCCCGATCCTCAGCGGGCTCTCGATCAAACGCCTGACGCTCGCACCGGGCGCTGTCCGCGAACCGCACTGGCATGCCAACGCGACCGAACTCACCTACTGCACCGCCGGACGGGCACTGGTCTCGGTCCTGGACGACGCCAGCCGATTCTCCTCGTTCCTCGTGAGCGCGGGCGAGATGTTCCACATCGATTCCGGAGCGCTGCACCACGTGGAGAACGTCGGCGACACCGAAGCGGAGTTCATCCTGGCTTTCCGCCACGAACGCCCCGAGGACTTCGGCTTCAGCGCCGCTCTGGGCGCGATGACCGATTCGGTCCTCGGCAACACCTACGACCTGCCCGCCGAGGACTTCGCGAAGATCCGGCGCGATACCACCGCAAAGCTCGTCGTGAAACGCGACGGCGACCCCGACATCCCGCCCACCGCACATTTCGGCGACCCGCACCACTTCGCGCTCGAGGCGATGCCCGCGCAGGTGGACTCACCGGTCGGTTCGGCGCGCACCGCTCGCGCCCAGTTCTGGCCCGCGCTGCACGACATCTCGATGTACTCCCTGCGAGTCAGGGAAGACGGGATGCGCGAACCGCATTGGCACCCCGTGACCGCCGAAATGGGCTACGTCCACCGAGGCTCGGCGCGGATGACGATCATGGATCCGGACGGCACGTTGGACACCTACACCGTGCACGAAGGCGAGGTGTACTTCGTGCCCCGCGCCTATCCGCACCACATCGAAGTCGTCGATTCACCCGAGATCCACCTGCTGATCTTCTTCGACCAACCCACACCCGCGGACATCGGCTATCGCGCCTCCATGAGCGCTTACTCCCGAAAAGTGCTCGCGGCGACATTCGGCGTCGCCCTCGACGCGCTCCCCGACCTGCCCTTCACCGCCACGGACCCGTTGATCGTCACCCGGAACAACGCACTCGCACCATAGCCACGGCCGCCTCGCCGCACTGCCCGCACGGTGGGGCCATGGGTGACCGCTGGCAATTGACCCATAGGTAATTTACCCTCGAGTCAATTCAGTTCTTCGAATGGAGCCGGGTGATGGCGACGAGGTCGTGGTGGGGATGGGGCAATCGGGAGGATGCGGTGACCGGCGCCGAGCGGGAGGCGCTGACCGAACGGGTAGCGGCCCTGCTCCCGGAGGCCGAGTTGACGGTGCACGAGGCGCCGGATCCGAAGTCGTTGAATGTGCCCGCACCCCGCGTCCGGGTGCCGGATACGCTGGCCGGCCTGGCCTCGGAAGACCTCGTAGATCGCGTCGCTCACGGCCACGGGCAGGCATTTCGTGACGTGGTGCGGAACCTGCTCGGCCGGGTGGACCACGTACCCGATCAAGTAGTGCGGCCGCGTACCGAGCAGGACGTGGTCGACATCCTGGACTGGTGCGCGAGCGCGGGCGTCGCCGCGGTGCCCTTCGGCGGCGGAACGTCGGTGGTAGGTGGTGTCGAACCCCGCTGCGCCGACGCCTACGCCGGATCCGTGGCGCTGGACACGAGCCGTCTGGGTGAGGTTCTCGAACTCGACCGCACCAGCCGGGCGGCGCGGATCCAAGCGGGCATCCTCGGCCCGGCCCTGGAAGCGGCACTGCGGCCGGACGACCTGACGCTGCGGCACTTTCCGCAGTCGTTCGAGTTCTCGACGCTCGGCGGGTGGCTGGCCACCCGGGCGGGCGGCCACTACGCGACCGTCTATACCCACATCGATGACATGGTCGAATCGATGCGGGTGGTCACACCGGCCGGGATCAGCGAATCCCGCAGACTGCCCGCGTCGGGTGCGGGGCCCTCGCCGGACCGGATGTTCCTCGGGTCGGAGGGCATCCTCGGCGTCATCACCGAGGCGTGGATGCGCGTGCAGGATCGTCCGCGCTGGCGGTCCGGAGCGTCGGTGGTGTTCGACGACTACGGCGCGGCCGTGGCCGCGACGCGCGCCATCGCCCAGTCCGCGCTGTATCCGGCCAACTGCCGGCTGCTGGATCCGATGGAGGCGTTCATCAACGCGGGCGCCAACGCGGCCGGCGGGGTGCTGGTCCTCGGATTCGAATCCGCCGACCATCCGGTCGATGAGCCGATGCGCCGGGCGGTGCGGATCTGCCGCGAGCACGGCGGCACGATCCCAGATGGCGTTCGCACCACCGACTCGGCCGAAGACTCGGCGCGCGCGGGCGCCGCCGACACGTGGCGCTCGTCGTTCCTCCGTATGCCCTACCAGCGCGACGCGCTCGCGGCCCAGTCCATGATCGTGGAGACCTTCGAGACCGCCTGCACCTGGGACCGTTTCGAGGCACTGCGCGCGGCGGTGCAGGAAGCGACCACGGCGGCATTCCGATCCGCCGGTGTGACCGGTGCGCTCACCTGCCGTTTCACCCACGTCTACCCCGACGGACCCGCGCCGTATTTCGGCATCTACGCCGCAGGCCGCTGGGGACGGACCGTCGAGCAATGGGACGAGATCAAGACCGCCGTATCGGAAGCGCTCTACGTCAGCGGCGCGACCATCACGCACCATCATGCCGTCGGCCGCGACCACCGCCCCTGGTACGACCGCCAGCGCCCGGAACCGTTCGCCGCGGCGCTGCGGGCGGCCAAATCGGCACTCGATCCCGCGGGAATCCTCAATCCCGGCGTGCTGATCGACCCGACTCCGCACCCGCCCACCCGGGAGGCTCCGTGAGCAGGCCGGGCACCAAGGGCGTGCCACGAGAGCAGCGCGAGGAGCAGCTGCTCGATGTCGCCACCACCGAGTTCGGCGAACGCGGCTACGCCAAGGCTTCCGTCGCCGAGATCGCCTCGGCCGCAGGAGTCTCCAAGCCACTCGTGTACGCCTACTTCGGCTCCCGCGACGGGCTGCACGCGGCCTGCGTGCACCGCGCCGGAAAGAGTCTCCTCGACGCGGTCGCGGCCGCTCAATTCACTCACGGTGCGCACGACCGGGCGCTCGCGACGCTGACCGGCATCTTTCACGCACTGGACGGGCGCACACAGAACTGGAAGATCATCTACGACACCACACTCCCCCGGCAGAGCGCGGCCCACGCGGTGGCCCGGGAATACCAGGACGCCTTGAACGGCATGGGCTCAGCAGGCGTGTCGCAGGTACTGGCCGATGCCGGCAACGCCGACACCGACGATCACTCGCTGCTGCTCACGCTGTGGTTCAGCATCGTGTCGACCACCATCTCCTGGTGGAGCGACCATCCCGACCACACACCCGAGGCCATGACCGAACGCTGCCTGCGTCTGCTCACCACGATCCGCGGCACGGCCACTCCGCGAGCCTGACCGTCCGAGCGGTGGTCACCACTTGTCCCAACCCCTTCCGCGCTCAGGCGCTCGGCGTGAGGGCGCGGAGGGGCTTGTCGAGTTCCCTGCGGTAGAAGTCCAAGAAGCCATCCGGGTCGGGGCCCGCGTTCTGCATCACGAGATGGTCGAAGCCCGCGTCGGTGTACTGCTTCGCGGCGTCGAGGTAGCGGGCCGGGTCCGGACCGCAGGCGAAGTTGTCGAGGATGTCGTCCAGGCGGACGGTGGTGGTCGCCGCGGCGAAGTTGACCGGGTTCGGCAATTCGCTCATCACCTTCCACCCCGTGACCGCCCAGCGGGTCGTGTCGAGCACCGCCTTCGCGGCCGTCTCCTCGTCGGGTGCCCACGCCATGCCGACCTCCGCGTAACGCGGGCCCGAGCCGCCCGCCGCGCGATATCGATCGACGAGCTCGGCCTTCGGTTCGGTGGCGAACAGGCCGTCACCGAGTTCGGCGGCGATCCGGGCCGCCTCCGGCCCACCCCCGGCGACCGCGATCGGCGGAAGCGTGTCGGGCAGATCGAAAATCCGAGCTTCGGAGACGGTCAGGAACTCGCCGTCGTAGGAGTGGTAGCCGCCGCTCCAGAGCAACCGAATGATCTCGAGCGCTTCGCGCAGCATCCGCTGCCGGATGCGCACGGGCGGAAACTCCCGGCCGACGACATGCTCGTTGAGCCGCTCGCCCGAACCGACGCCGAGGGTGAAGCGGTCGTCGGACAAGATCGCGAGAGTAGCCGCCGCCTGCGCGATGATCGCGGGGTGGTACCGCAGGATGGGGCAGGTCACTCCGGTGGCCAGCTCGATCCGCTCGGTCTTCGCCGCGATGGCTCCGAGCACGGTCCAGGCGAACGGCGAATGCCCCTGGTTGTCCAGCCAGGGATGGAAGTGGTCGCTGATCTCGACGAAGTCGAATCCGGCTTCTTCGGCCCGAATCGCTTGGCGGACAAGCTCCTTCGGACCGAATGCCTCGGCTGCCAGTTTGTACCCGATACGCATCGCCACCTCCTGGTTCGACAGCGGCCGGTCGCCTCGTGAAACCGGCTCTCGGCGCGCGTACCCGACATCGGGCAGCGAAAACTTCGCCGCGTGTCCGTGCCGCCGTGCGGCGGCCCGGAGCAGCGGCTGCCACGTCAGCCGGGCGCGGTCGGAACTTCGTCGGCAAGAGGACGCCGCATGGTCCGCTCAGTCACGAGTCGGCCAGTAGCTCGAAGCATGCCGGCCTTGCGGAACATAGGTGTTCTCGTCGTCGACCTCCGTGACGCCGAGGTGCAAGAGCAGCAGCACGGTCACCAGGCTGATACTCACGATCAGTGGGGTCAGTAATTGCGTCGCGCCGGCTCCGGACGGCGGATGCATGTGCTGAGTCTCGTGCACGTGCATCGCGAACATGCCCGTGTAGTGCATGCCGGAGACCGCGACACCCATGACCAGCGCGGCGCCGACGGTGGCGAGCGTGCCGCGGACGTGCAGGGTGAACCACAGCGCGGCGGTCGCGGCGACCACGGCGATCACCATCGACAGAGCGACGATCCGTCCGTCGTAGCCGATTGCGGCGTTCGATTTCATCGCGTACATGCCCGAGTAGTGCATCGCGCCGACGCCGAGGCCGGTGACCCCGCCCCCGGCGAACAGCGCCAGCGTTCCCAGCGCCCGCTGATGGGCGATGCGCAGTCCGATCCACACCACCGCCATAGCGATCAGCGCGCTGATCAACGTGACCGGGACGTCGTACCGGATGGAAGCGCCGTCGATGGCGAACCCGAGCATCGCGACGAAGTGCATGACCCATATGCCGGTGCCGCCGATGGCGACAGCCGCGGCGAGCAGCCAGCCGTCGCGTGCGGAACCGGTGCGGGATCTGGCCATGCACCGCAGTCCGAGCAATGAACCGGTGAACGACATGAGATAGGCGACGATGGGTGTGAGCCACCCGTGGCTGAAGTGATCGATTTCCAGCACGCGACACTCCCTCGCTGGATAGATTCGGACCGTCGCCGAGACGATGCACGAATCTCACATAGTGAAACTGCAGGTAGGTAGTTTAGAGTACTACTATCCTCTTTAAAATCATAGGATGAGTCCCGGATAGCGGGACGTGTGCCAGTGGATGAGTGAACCGTGCGCCTTTCAGTCTGCGCCTACCATCCTCGCAACCGGAACCGGCGACAGCTAGCTACTGGCTTACGCAGCGCTGCCGCAAGACCCGCCGCACGCAACCACGGCGTCGTACCGAGTTCCTGCGATCCGTCCGCGGAAACTTCGAATTCGCTGTGCGGAAGCCAAGCGAGGTACGAGAATGAGAAAAACGGCTTCTACCAGCGAATCGACTTCTCATGGAAACCCGAACCGACGAGATAGCCGAGAAGATCTATCGCATCTCGACCTTCATTCCGGAGGTCGGGCCTGCTGGCTTCACCTTCAACCAGTTCCTAGTCGACGCCGAGGAGCCGTTGCTGTTCCACACCGGCATGCGGGCGCTGTTCCCCGTGGTGTCCGCGCAGATCGCGCGGATCATGCCGGTGCAACAGTTGCGCTGGATCACGTTCGGGCATGTGGAGGCGGACGAATGCGGCGCGATGAACCTCTTCCTCGCGGCCGCACCGCACGCGCAGGTGGCGCACGGCCTACTCGGGTGCCTCGTCTCGATCGACGATCTGGCCGACCGGCAACCGCGCAGGCTCGCCGAGGGCGAGGTGATCGAGCTCGGTGGTCGGCGCGTGCGGCACCTGGACACCCCGCACGCGCCGCACAACTGGGAGGCGCGAGTGCTCTACGAGGAGACCACCGGCGTGCTGCTCTGCGGTGACTTGATGACCCAGATGGGCAACGGACCGGCGCTGACCGCCTCGGATCTGGTGGAGCAGGCAGGCGTCGCGGAGGACGTCTTCCATGCCACGTCGCTGGGCCCCGCCGTGCCCGCCACCCTGAACCGGCTGGCGGAGTTGGCGCCCACCACGCTGGCGATCATGCACGGTTCGAGCTTCGCCGGGGACGGGGCTACGGCACTGCGCGATCTCGCACGGGATTACCAGGCCCGGCTGGACGCCTGATCAACCCCGCGTCCGCATCCGCGGTGGCCTCAAGCGGCATGGCCGACGTGCTGCGCGGACGCGCCGATGACGGCCGCTTCGGTTCCGACGAGGGTCCGCAGAAACGCTTCCTGCTCCCGGCGTCCCCGTACCGTCGCACGATCAAGACCGCCCGGCAGAACCCGGGCCAGCGCACTACGGACGATATTCACCGGGATGCGCAGCATCGGATACCACGGCGGCATGTAGGCGGGCAGGCCGAGCTCGCGCATAGCGGACGGCCCGAGGAAGGCGCTCGCGATGGACAGATGCTGAGCCCGCGCGATGCGCCCACGCAGCGCGGGCAGATTCCGGTAGTGCCAGCGGAGCGGATCGTCCGCCATCGGAACGGCGAGTTGCGGTGTGGTCTCGTCGGGGTTCGTGATGGCGGTGAGGCTGTGGTACAGAATGCGGACGGAGTCCCGGAATCCGTTGGGCAGGAACCGCTCCTCGACACCGATCAACCAGCCGACGTAGCGGGCCAGGTGAGCGGCCGAGTCGAGTTCGCGGGGAGTCGAGAACAACCCCATCGCCAGGCCGCCGACGAAAGGAGCGATCAAAGCCCCGACCAGTGTCGCGGCCATGTCGGTCTGGTTGATCGGCACGCCCCATTCGTCCTCGCGCCAGTCCGGCATCGCCGCCACGTGGCGGCGTACCAGAGCGTGGATGAGCCGCACGTGAATCGTCGACCGGTAGCCGCGGCCCAGTGGCGACATCCCGCCCTCGGAGGTGACGTCGAGCGCCCACTGCAGCGTTTCGGCGAATCGCTCGGCCGGTCCTTTCTCGAGCGCGCCCGTGCGGAGCAACGTCTTGTTGAAGCCCGAGGCGAGGTAGCCGCCGAGGAAGGACACGTCACGCGCGATGTAGAGCCCGTCGGCACCTCCGCAGCGGAACACCCGCTCCGCGCGCTCGAGCTTCTCCCGGTCCAGCCATTCGGGCGGAGTCTCCACCTGGACGAAGAATGCCCGCAACGGTTCCGGAGCGTCCGGCACGTTGTCGATGCCCTCGCGCAGCGCCCGCTCGAACAGGGGACGAGTGCGGCCCATGCCTTCCCGGTACATCCACTCCACCAGGTCGTCCATCGGCTGGTCACCGATGAGCAGCGCCTCGCCCAGATCTCGCCATTGTTCCGGCGCCGGCTTGCCCAGTCCCAGCAGCAGTGCGAAGGGTCGCAGTCCGGGAACCCTGCGCGGCGCGTCGGGGTGGCGCAGCGGAAGTGGCTTGTTCATCGTTGCTCTCCTTCGAGCCTGCACTGATCCCGTGCTTCACCATCGGAACGATGGCGGCACGGACGAATTCGCGCGTCGCGTCGTCCTCGGCGAAGTCGACGCACGCGGTGGGCGTCAACATGACCGAATGGGCCAGTCGCGCGATCATTTCCGCGACCGGCAGGGCGTCGTAGCGAGCGATGAGCTCCAACTCCTGAGCGCGTTCGAGCAACCCGGCGATGTAGCGGATGCCCAGCGACACCATCTGGGCCCCGCGCACGGTGTAGAAGGCCAGGGCCTCTTCGGGTGCGACGGTCAGCAGCCGTCCGACCAGCTGGTGCATCCGCGTCTGCCGCAGCACATGCAGCACCGTCTCCTCGATCCGGACGTCGACCTCGGCCGAGGTCACCACGATCGCCGAGACCTCGGCCAACATGCGCTGGGTCTCCCGTTCCAGCACGGCGTCGACCAGGTTCTCCTTACCGGCGAAACGGCGATAGATGGTGACCCGGTTGACTCCGGAGCGTTTCGCGATGTCGTCCAGGCTGCTGCGCCGGATCCCGACCTGCAGGATCCGGTCGAGGGCCGCGTCCATGATCTTCTCGTCGACTGCGTCCCGGCCGGAGTTCATGCACCAAAGATAGTGAGATTGTTGCATTGAGTCAACCACTCAGCGTCGGTTCGGCGGCGCAGCCCACCCGGCCCGCCGGGCGGGTCCGCAGAGCCATTCCTCGAAGTGCCGTAGCGGCCAAGGCAACTCATGGCGAAATGCACGGGCAAATGCGATTTCGACAGCGTCGCCACACCTTTCGGGATCGGCGGGCACAATCACAGTTACCGCAATCGAGGCCGGGGCGCGGACGTCTCACCTGCCCCGCCATGGCCAGAAGGCACACGTAGGCACGAACACTCCACCTCGGAGTACTCCCTGCGAGCATGCTCGCCCACGGCACAAACGGGACGATCGAGACGTCGGTCGATGCACCGCAGCGGCGGCGGGACCAGAAACCGCCGGCTCGGCCCACAACTCTCGCGGCCGCGATTCACGACATCTGGCGAACTTCTAGCGTTTCTTCGTTTGTCTCGTGCGGGTCACGGCGTATGGTCGCGCTATGCCGACAATGACGTCGATCGATACCGGAGCCGAACACCTCGCCTGCTGGGTCACCGTCGTCGGGCAACGCCTCCACCAGTTGCCGACAGCAAACCCGAACGTCCAACTCGCCCACGCGATGAGCGGGTTCCTCGCGATCGGGCGCGCGAGCATGGCCCTGCTGACCACCTCCGGGAATCCCACCGATATCCGAGACCACGATCTCGTCTTCGAGATCACCGCCGACGCGGAGCGTTGGCTCACCGACGCGGCGACCGAATCGGTCGTCAACCAGATCACCGACCGCGGGGAGCACATTCAGCGCTACCTCAGCCCCGTCGCGCTCGATACCGTGGCGAAAGCTCGCCTGCGCCGCTGCGCGCAGGCGACGGCGATCCACACCCGCGATCTGCTGATCGGTGTCGATGCCGACCCCACAGCTTCGGACGAGATTCGTGACCTCGCCCGCGATCTCGCCGCGCGAGCGAACATCATCGCCACCGTCTACGCCGACGACCCGCAACAATTGCTGTCCATGTCCAGTAGGTGACGCGGTCGGCGAGAGAACCGGCCATGACACAGCGAGTACTCGTTCTCGCCAGTGCGAACAACGGGCTGACGCAACGGGCCGCACTCGCGATACGCCGATCCGGACGCCGCACTCGGACCGAAATCGTGCACTGCGCAGCGGACATCCGCGCCGCGGCCGGAACGAACGACTTCGACATCGTCGTCTGCCCGTATCTGACGACGAAGATACCCGCCGACGTCCATGAGAGGTGGACGTGCATCGTCGTCCATCCCGGCCCCGTCGGCGACCGCGGCCCGCATGCCCTCGACTGGGCGGTCAGCGAACGCGAACCCCTGTGGGGCGTCACGGCGCTGACCGCCGTCGAGGAAATGGACGCAGGCCCCATCTGGTGCACGCGGACGTTCCCGTTGCCTGCGGAACGCAAATCCGCCGTCTACAACACCGTGGTCGCGGACGCCGCGATCGAATGCCTGCTCGAAGCGCTGGACAAGGCCGCCGCCCCGGGCTGCTCCCCCACACCCCAAGACGAGGTGCCTCGATCCGTCGCACACGCCCGGACCCGACCCGCGATGCACCGTCGCGACCGCGAAATTCGCTGGACCGACGACGCCGACACGATCCTGAGACGCATTCACGCGGGTGACGGCTCACCCGGGGCGCCTGCGACCATCGGGAACGCGCCGATGCTGGTCTACGACGCCTGCCGCGGACAGGAGGCCCCTCGGGCGGCGCCCGGCACCGTGCTGCGCCGCCGCGACCACGCCGTCGAGGTCGCCTGCGGCGACGCCGGTATCTGGATCGGCCGCCTGGAACCCCTCACCGGCGACCGGCCGCCGTGCAAAGGACCGGCCGTGCCGGTCCTGGCCGCGGCGGGATTTCCGGTCGAGGCGGTGCCGCGCGCGAGGGGCAGGACACCTGCGGAGATCCGGTACCGGCGCTCGCCCGATATCGGATTCCTCGACATCGACTTCTATAACGGCGCCATGGGCACCGCGCAGTGTGACCGGTTGCTCGCCGCGTTCGGCTACGCGGCGGCGCAGAACACCAAGGTGCTCGTGCTCGCGAACGACGGCCCGTACTTCAGCAATGGCATCGACCTGAACGCGGTGGAACTGTCCGCCGATCCCGAGGGCGAGGCGTGGCGGAACCTGCTGGCGATCAACAACGTGTGCCGGGCGATTCTGACCTGTTCCACACAGGTCACGGTGGCCGCGGTCAGCGGAAGCGCCGGGGCGGGCGGGGTCATGCTCGCGTTGACCGCCGATCTGGTCGTCGCCGCGGAACGAGTGGTGTTCAACCCGCACTACCGGACGATCGGATTGTCCGGCTCGGAATTCCACACCTACACCCTGCCGCGGCGGGTGGGTGAGGAAGCCGCGCAGCGCCTGCTGGACGAAGGCCGGCCCGTCGACGCGGCAGGCGCCGCCGACCTCGGATTGATCGATGCCGTGGTGCCGAACGGGCAGTTCGGCACGTGGCCGGCGGAGCTGGCCGTCGAATGCGCCCACCCGGCCAGGTGGGCGGCGATCATGGCCGCGAAGCAGACGCGGTCGATCGACCTGACCGCGTTCGAAAGCGCCGAACTGCGCCGCATGGCCCGGGATATTTTCCGTGATCAGAACGAATTCCGCCGTAGGCGGCACGAGTTCGTTTTCAAGAGTTCGTGGCGTTCGTCGGCGACCGGAACATTCACATTGTCGCCCCGATGATCGACAATGGATATATGGCGACGGTGCTGCTGGGCGGCGACGTCATGCTGGGTCGAGGTGTGGACCAGATTCTGCCGCATCCCGGCGATCCGAGGCTGCGCGAACGATATGTCAACGATGCGCGGACCTACGTCGAGCTGGCCGAGCGCGCGTACGGCGAATTCACCCATCCGGTCGATTACCGGCAACTGTGGGGCGATGTCCTGCCGATCCTCGCCCGGATCGACCCCGAGGTGCGGTTGCTCAATTTGGAGACTTCGATCACCGCCGACGGCGCGTTCGCTCCCGCTAAAGGCATCCATTACCGAATGCATCCGGACAACGTGCCCGCGCTGACGGCGATCGCGCCGGTCGTCTGCGCGCTGGCCAACAATCACATCCTCGATTTCGGTCTTCCCGGGATGGCCGACACGCTCGACGCGCTCGACGCCGCCGACATCGCCCATGCCGGCGCCGGGGCCGACCTCGCGGGCGCGCGCGCCCCTGCCACAGTGGAACTCGCCGACGGGCGCCGCGTGGTGATCCTCTCCGTCGCCGCCGGTTCGAGCGGGGTGCCGGAGGCATGGTCGGCGCGACGCGGCAGGCCGGGGCTGTGGCGGGTGGGCTACTCGCCCGGCGCCGCGGCGGCCGAGGAAGTCGCGGCCGAGATGTCGGCATACAAGCGCGACAACGATATCGGCATCGTCTCGGTGCATTGGGGGCCGAATTGGGGATACGAAGTCGCGCGCACCGAAATGCAGTTCGCGCACCGATTGATCGACGCCGGAGTCGATCTGGTGCACGGGCACTCCGCGCATCATCCGCGTCCGATCGAGATCTACCGCGGCAAACCGATCCTGTACGGCTGCGGCGACGTCATCGATGACTACGAAGGCATCCGCGGCCACGAGCGGTACCATACCGATCTGCATCCGCTGTATCTGGTGCGCATCGATCCCGGCTCGGCGGAAGTCCGGCTGATTCCGCTGCGGGAGCGGCACATGCGCCTGGAGTGGGCTCCGCGCAGCGAATCCCGCTGGCTCTGCGAGAAGATCGAGGACATCAGCCGGGGCTTCGGCACCCGCGTCGCCCCCAGACCGGACGATCTGCCGGTGGTGTTCAGTGCGGCACAGCGGTGAGATGGCGGTGGAACCACTGGGCGGCCAGGTCGGCGACTTGTTCGAGCGCACCGGCCTCCTCGAACAGGTGGGTCGCGCCTGGGACGATGTCGAGCTCGCTCGGACATGGCATCCGTAGCTGAGCCTCCCGGTTGACCCCCAGCACCCATGTGTCGGCACCGCCCACGATGAGCAGCGTCGGTGCGTGGACCGAACTCAACCGCGGACCGGCCAGGTCGGGCCGACCCCCCCGCGAGACCACCGCCGCGATATCGGTACCCGGCTCGGTCGCCGCCCACAGTGCGGCGCCCGCGCCGGTGCTCGCCCCGAAATATCCGGTGGGCAGGCCGCCGAGGTCCGGCCGCGTCCGCAGCCAGTGCGTCACCTCGACCAGGCGACGCGCGAGCAACGGGATGTCGAAGACATGCGCGCGGTCGCCCTCCTCCTCGACGGTCAGCAGATCGACCAGCATCGTCGCGAACCCCGCACGGTTGAGAACCTCGGCGACGAACCGGTTCCTCGGGCTGCGCCTGCCGCTACCGCTGCCGTGTGCGAAGGCGATCAAGGCGGTACGGTCCGGTGGCACAGCCAGGACCCCGGCCAGCCCAGTGCGTTCGGCTGGCACGATGACCTCTTCGGTCCGCGTCGGGGACCGGGGTGCGGACGGCATCGAACACCTCCTGATATCTGGCGTACCCGATCAGGTCCGGAATGCGCAAGAGGTATCGGATCGCGGTAGGGCTGGGGCCGGAGCATCGAACGGCGTTCAGCGGAAGGTGGCGGCCAGGTACTTCGCCAGGTCGTTCGCGGCGCCTCGGTGCCGTACATAGCCGAGATAACCGTCCGGGCGCACCACATAGACGGCTCCGCCGGTAGCGCTGTAAGCCTTGGCGAAATTGCCGTCACCATCCCGGACGACCGGCAGCAGCGTCTCGTCGACCCGGGCGCCGGGCGCGGCGAGAAGGTACACGTCCAGTCGTCTGTGCGCCCTCCGGCGTGCCGTGTCGGCGAGTTCCTCCAGCGTCCCGAGGTCGGTTGCGGTGCTGTCGTCGGCGTAGAGGAACAGGGTGTGGTTAATCCGCCCGAGCAAAGAGAACAGGCGGATCGGGAAGGTGACCGCGCCGCGGCTCAAGCCGGTGGCATCGGGGGCACGCACTCCTGCCCACGGCCCCGGCGCGCCGTCGGCCGTGCGCGCGACGATCGGGCTGTCGCCGTAGTCGATCAGCAGCTGGGCCTCACGCCGGATGACGACATCAGGGTCCGATTCGCCGGCCCCGATGCCCTCCCTGGCACTGCGCACGGTCCGCCCGACCACCTCCGTGCCGACCGGCCTGCGTTCGGCGTCGTAGCTGTCCAGCAGCTGGGGCGCACTGTCGCCGCTGATCGCCAGTGCGAGCTTCCACGCGAGGTTGTGCGCGTCCTGGATACCGGTGTTCATTCCTTGCGCACCGGTGGGCGGGTGGATGTGCGCCGCGTCGCCGGCCACGAAAACCCTGCCGCGCGAGTACGAATCGACGATCCGGTCACTGATCCGGAAGACCGACGACCACCGTAGGTTCGACGCGGTGACCGGCTCGGGCGCGAGGCGATCGAGGACCTGCTGGATATGTCGCAGCTGCGGCCCAGGTCCGCGTTCGAACCCATGCCCGAGCTTGTCGGGATCGGTCGTTCCCGCGCTGAGGAGTTCGTCGGGGACCAGCATCGACACCCGATATCGGCCACGTCCAGGCAGCGGTATGCACACCAGCAGTTCCTCGGTGCCCTCCTCGGTCCGATGCATCGATCGGATGCCGTAGCCGCGCGGTAGCGACCAATCGAGTTCGACATCACCGAGCATGTACTGCTCGGTGAACGCCGCGCCCTCGAAGGACAGGCCCAGTGCCTTGCGGACGATGCTGTGCGCGCCGTCGCAGCCGATCATGAACTGCGCGTCCACGGTGTGCTCGCCGTCCGCCGCGGTGAGCACGGCACGCACGCCGTTGTCGTCCTGGTCGAACGTCGTGAGTTCGGTGGCGCGCTCGATTCGGGTGCCGGTTTCGGCCAAACGCTCGCGGAGTATTCGCTCGGTCACGTACTGCGGTAGCCCGACGAATGCGTAGGGCACGTCGGCGGGCAGCGTCAGTTCCGTCCTGGCCACCTCGGCGCCGTTCACGTAGACCAGCTGGCCACGCAACTGGATTGCCGCGTCGAGGATCCGGCGCAGTACGCCCAGACCTTCGAACACCTCCAGCGTTCGCGGCTGAATCCCCACGGCCTTCGCATAGCGGGGCGGTTCGAGCAGCGCGTCCACGATCCGGCAGGCGACACCGCGCCGGGCCAACTCGATCGCCGCGGTCAGTCCGACCGGGCCCGCGCCCGCGATGAGTACCTCTGTGCCGACCATGCGATACCGCCTCGGACTGCGCACTCATACGGTGATTCGGGCGAGTCTACTCCGGCCCGCCCTGGCGCAGCCGGCCGATCAGTCCGCGTCGTCGGTGTCGGCAGGCCGCTTCGACGAGACGACGTTGATGCGCCACGGCAGCCGGAACAGACCGCCGGACCTGTTGCGGATCCACTGCGTGACGGCGGCGACGGACGAGGCGAGCGACGTCCCACCGGCCAGCAGCGCCCAAGGCGTGAGACCCGCGGACGTATACGCGACCTGCCCGATGCCCGGCACGACGAGTCTGCCGTTGCCGAAGGCCCAGTTGATCAGCGATCCGACTTGTCCGCCCAGATCCGAACTGCGCCCCACCATCGCCTTCAACTCCGGGCCCTTGCTGTTGATGTAGAGCACGGTGAACAGCACGAACAGCGAGGTGACCAACGTCGCTATCGTCGCCAATCGACTGAGTGCCTCGATGCGCAGGCGCAAGTTGATCACGATCGCCAAGATCGCGATGACGATGGTCGCACAGGCGAGCAGGGCCCAGAAGCCGGTGACGTGGGGAGTGCGCGGCCTCGAGGCCGACCAGGCGTTCAGGAACCGTGTGGTGATCTCCATCCGGCCGAACGCGGTGGAGCTGACCCTGCCGTCGGCGCCCGCGGCGGTGATCCAGGGCTGGAACAGCAGCACGAGCGTCACGAAACTGCCGACGGCGGCCCACACATAGCCCCAATACCCACGCAGCGCCGCCCGAATTGCCTGTGGACTACCCGGTGCGATGCCGCCCACCGCCCGATCCTGCTGGGCGGGCGGGCCGTCTCCAGTTTTGTTCGACTGCCAGGGCGTCGGCTGCACCATTCGCTCAGTTTAGGGCCGGGCCACTGCCCCAATTCGGGCAAAGCTCACCTCCAGTGGGAAGTGTTCGACGTCGGATCACAGCCTGTCCGGCAGCCGCACGCCCGGCGACTTTGCCCGGCAAGGATGACCGCGCCCGGTCTCCCTCGGACGTAACGATCACCGTTACCGACAGCGGTGGCGGTCGATCCGAAAGGTGTTCCGCGGCGGCGCGGCGGCAGCATACGGTAGCGCGCTGCCCGTACCATACGAAACTGGGTCTCGATTGGAGAAAGAAGACTCAGCATCGTTCGAAGCTCGAATTCGGGTAGTGAGCGGGGGGCCAAGAAAACTTGCGGTATGTTTCGCCCCTCGATCCGACGCCTATGCCCTGGAAAAAGCACCTCCGGTGATCTCCCCGTTACGCAATACCGGGGACCTTGACATTTCTTTGCCTGGTGCTCACCGCCCTATGGGTGAACTATGAAATCCATAAGCAGAGATAATTCACTCGAATCGAAGGATGTACAAATGTCCAGCAGAATCACGAAAATCCTCGCCGCGACCGCAATGGCCCTGTCCGTTGGTGTCATCGCGGCTCCCGCCGTTTCCGCCGAAACGCCATCGGACGCGGCGACGCCGGTGTGGGGCTCGGTCGTTCTTTGTATTCCGCTCGGAAGCGCCGTCTGGTGTATCTGAGCCCGACAGTGCGGCCGCACCGATCGAGGGCGGCCGCACCTATCTTTTCCAAGTCTTCCTCCGGGTCCGGGGCAGCGGCGTGCCGGCCTCGCCGACCCGCACTCGAAACCGACGTCTGAGGGGCACGAACCGAGCAGCTGCCGCCGCGCGTGGATCGACCGATGCGGCGCGGCTGTGATCGGAACCCGGTCTTGTCACACCGGCCGTGGCCGCTTCGTCTACTCACCGGACCAGTGAGTAGAGGAAGGTTGCCATGCGAGTAGCAGTCATCGGAGCGAGCGGGCTGATCGGCCGGGACGTGATCGACGTACTGGAGAGCCGGGGCCACGACGTCGTCCCGATCACTCGATCGACCGGTGTGGACGTCTACACCGGCGACGGCTTGGCGCAAGCGCTGGCCGGCGCGGATGCCGTAGTGGACGCGGTCAACGCGACGACCACCGACACCGAAGCGGTGACCGACTTCTTCCGCACCATCGCGCGGAATGTGCAACGCGAGGCAGCCGCTGCCGGGGTGCAGCGGATCGCCGTGATCTCCATCATCGGCATCGACCGATTCACCGCGGGGCACTACGCCGGGAAACTCGCCCAGGAGCACGCCTACCGCCGAGGTCCGGTGCCCGTGCGCATCCTGCGCGCGGCCCAGTTCCACGAATTCACCGAGATGATGCTCGGTTGGACGACCCGCGGCGACACGGCATATGTCCCGAAGTACCGGGCTCAGCTCGTCGCCGCCCGCACGGTGGCCGAGCAACTGGCCGACTCGGCCGTCTCGCCGTCCGCGCCGGAGATGGCCGAAATCGCTGGACCGCAAGCCTTCGACCTGGCCGCGGCCGCGGCCGAAGTGGCGGCGCGGCGGGGCGAACCGGCTCGGGTGGAAGAGATCGTCGACACCGCCGACCCGAATCACGAGTTGCAGGCGGGTGGCGCCCTCTTGCCCGGACCCGACGCGATCATCGCCGGGCCGACATTCGGGCAGTGGCTCGACCAGAAATATCCCGCTTGACTTCAGGTCGACCTCAACTCGCAAGCTGAGCGCACCACGAGGAGAGGCAACCATGACCACGTTCGGAGAAAAGCAGAGCCAAGGCTACGACCAGCGGGCGACTCGTCTGCTCGGCGGCCTGTACCGACACATCGCCACCGACATCGACGCGGCCGCCCAGCCGGGCGCGTGGGTGCTCGACGTCGGAACCGGACCGGGAAAGCTGCTGGCACAGTTGGCTTCTCGACGACCCGATCTGCGGCTGCACGGCGTCGACCTGTCACCGCACATGATCGATATCGCCGAGGCGGCGCTGTCCGGCGCGGCCGAACTCTCGGTCGGCGACGTCGGCGCGCTGCCCTACCCCGACGGCAGCTTCGACCTGGTCGTCTCGAGCCTGAGCATGCACGAGTGGCCGCAGGTCGACCGCGCGATCGCGGAGCTGGCGCGGGTGCTGCGTCCCGGCGGAGCCGTGGCGATCTACGACTTCCGATTCGTGCGCGCGGCGGCCGCGCTCGGCGCGTTGCGCCGCTCCTTCGAGGCGGCGACGGTGCGGCGGGAGCCGGTACGCCCGCGACGTCATCCGATCGGGCTGTATGCGCGGCTCACCGCCCGTGCCGCCTAGAGTGCGGGTATGGCGGGCGGCGAGATGTCGATCGGTGAGCTCGCGGCGCGGTTCGGTCTGGCCACTCATGTGCTGCGGCACTGGGAGGACGTCGGACTGCTCGCGCCGCGGCGCGACGGCGCGGGGCGTCGCCGGTATCACGACGACGACGCGGAGACCGTGGCCATGATCCTGCTCGGCAAGCAGGTCGGCTTGTCGCTGGACGAACTCGCCGCGCTGTTTGCCGAGGCGTCCGACCGCACCGCTCGCCGCGAGCTGCTGCGCGCGCACCGCGATCAGCTCGCGCACCGGATCAGCCGGGACACCGCGGCGCTGGAGACCATCTCGCACGCGCTCGACTGCGACGCCGAGGACTTCCGCGAGTGCCCGCACTTCCGGGCCAAGGTCGCCGTCGCGCTCGCCGTGGTCACGAACCGGTCAAGCCCACGAAGGTAAATCGTTATGGCACAGGGAATTCCGTCCTGACGGCGGAGTTTGTGACATCTCCGGCGCCACGAAGGGTTTGCGCGGCAAGAGGGGGGTACTGCGCCTGCTATCGCGGATTAGGATCGAGTTCTGCGAACAGTGACACAGCAGACCGTGACACTTCGACCCGATAGAGGTGCCCCGTGGGCAGGACAATTCGAATCCCGGCGGCAGAGCTCGCCGATCATGTCGGCGAATCCGTCGTCGGTTACGGCACCCTCACGCAAGCGGGAGTGGTCCAGCCGGGTGGCGACCTCGTGGTCGCGGTCTTCGGCGTGGAGACCAACCGGCGCGAGAAGTCTTTCACCCCAGGCCAATTGGTCGAACTGGAAGTTACCGACTAGCAGCGAGGGCCGATCCGGACGCACCGGCGGACGGGTGCGGCCGCATCGGCCCCGCCACCGGATCAACCGATCAGCGCGTTCATGATCGTCCCCGCGCTGGTGGCGATGACGCCGCCGAGCATGCCGCCCACGACCATTTTCGCCGACGCGAGTGGCCCGCCGTTCCACTTCTCCCAGGCGAATTTCCCTCCCGCGTAGGCGATGCCGGTGACGCCGGAGAGAATCACGAACCAGGTGAAATACCGGAACAGCTGGAGGATTTTCTCCGAGTTCGGGGGGGCCTCGGGGACGGGATCTTCCACCTGGGCCAGGAGAATTGCTTCGACTGCAGTATGGATCGTCATTGATCTGTCTCCGTCGCGTTTCCGCAGGACAAGTTATACGCAATCGCTATGACTTTCGAAGTATCGCGATCCCGGCGATCACAGTCAACCCCTCCTGCTGGGCAGAGGACATCCACCGGACTCGGCTGGTCTGTGGCAATCGGTGTCGAATCGCCGAGGCCGGGTAGTGCGGGGGTGTGAGCTACCACGGTGACGGCACAGCGGCGAGCGACCTCGATCCGGTAGCCGCGCGGGCGGTGATCGAGCAAGCCAAAGGCGCGGTGATGCTGGTCTACGGGGTCGACGCCGACGAAGCGTTCACGCTGCTGCGCGTCCGATCCCAGGAAACCAACACCAAGCTGCGGGTGCTCGCCGCCAACGTGGCCGCCGAGTTGCCGTCGATCGGCGTGCGCGCGGTACCCGGAGAGCTGCGCACCCGCGTCACCCGGCTGCTGTCGACGGCGCACGAGCAAGCCCGGTGACAACCCGCCGACCGGCGGAAGGCGCCGGACGTCCGGTTCGCCGACGCCCGGGGCGCCGGCCCGGACCCGGGCCTCGGACAGCTGATTGTCCTGCGATTGTCCGCACCGGACGAACGCGTGCGCTACTGCTTCCGGCCGACGGCGAACACCCGCCGGAACGGCAGCCAGGTGGTGCCGTCGGCGCGCCGCGGGTAGGCGCCACGCAGCAGCGGGGCGAGCTGAGCGGTGAACTCCTGCCACTGTGCGTCGTCGAGAGCACCGCGCACGGGTCGCAGTGCGGTGCCGGTCACCCATTCCAGCACCGGGTCGTCACCGGTCAAGCGCTGCAGGTAGGTCGTTTCCCAGGCATCGACAGCCCCGCCCGAGGCGGCGAGCAGGTCGGCGTATCCCGCGGGATCGAGCACCGCCCGCGGCTCGAGTATGCCCGCTCGGCCGAGCCGGTCGCGCCACTCGTCACGCGCGGCCACTTGCCGGATCGCCCGGTGGGACGGCGCGTCGAAGTTTCCCGGTACCTGGACGGCCAGGAACGCGCCCGTAGGCAGTTGCCGCATCCACTCCGACAGCAGGCCGGGATGCCCGGGCACCCAGTGGAGGACGGCATTGCAGACCACGACGTCGGTCTCCGCGCTCGGCCGCCATTCCTGCACCGCCCCGATCGTCGCGTCTATGCCGCGATCACGCGCCGACGCGACCATCTCCGGGGACGAGTCGATGGCTCGCACGCTCGCACCGGGCCAACGCCGCGCCAGGACGGCGGTGAGATGCCCGGGTCCACACCCCAGGTCGACCACTTCCCTGGGCTCGGTCGCCGTCACCCTGGTCATCAGGTCGAAGAAGGGACGAGACCGATGGTCGTCGAACGCGAGGTACTGCTGGGGATCCCACATCGGCCGCTCCGAGAGTCGCTACCAAACCGTACGTACGTACTGTACGCCGGTCGATGTGCTCAGAAGAAGGTCCCCGAGAACGGCAACCCGTCGGTGGTGAACAGCGCGTCCGCGGCGGCGACCGCCCCTGGGCGATGCTCGTCCACACGTCCCGCGAAAGCCAATGCTCGCCAAGTGGTTCCGCCGAGATAGACGGCCGCGAGGTCGGCTACCTCCACTGTGACCTCCGCGGTCTCCCGCGCTCGTCGCACACCATCGGCCGCGATGCGGTACCGGCCGGAGTTCGCGGCCAGGAGCGGATCGACCACCTCCAGCACGACCGCGGCCCCCTCGCGATAAGTCCGCCGCGCCAACGCTTGTGGGACATCGACCAGGCGCAACCAGGTCTCGTCCCGAGTCGACACCACTTGCACCGCACGCTCGTCGGTGAGCAGGTGCCGCAGGGGGCTGTCGAGGGCGACGAACGGGAACACGAAGGTCTCGACCAAGTCGATCGAGAGCAATTGGCGGATCAGCCCGCGATACGCCGTGGGCGTCGCGGCCACGAAATCGTTGACCACCACTTGTTTTTCCGGCCGGGACAGCCAGCTCATCGGGTCGACCGGTTGGTAGCGGGCGAAGCCGTCCTCGGCGCCGGCCGGGCCGTGGACCAGGCAGTAGCTCGGCGCCGCGCTGAGCAATTCCTGTAACCGCCACCAGTATTCCGGTCGGTCCACGGCACCGGTCCAGGAGATGTCCGCCGTCGCGTAGATCTGCGGAAGCAACTTCCATGCCGCGACGCCGTCGACGAAACGCACGGGACCGGATGCCGCCACGGTGTCCCGCAGCCGGGCTCGGCGGCGCTGCACCTCCACCCGCGCGAAGGAACTGGCGATGCCGTAGCCGAATCGTGCGTAGATGCCGCCCTCGGAGGCGCGCAACGTGGCGACCGCTTCGCCGCGCTCGGCGATGTCCGCGAGCTGGCGGTGCAGCAACGCCGTGAGCACGCCGCGTCGCGTGTGGGTCGGCAGCACTCCCACGTGGGTCACCGCCGCATGCGGCACGCGCCTGCCGCCGGGCACCACCAGCCAGCTGGTGTACGACTCGGCCGTTCCGATCAGTCCGCCCTCGATGTAGGCGCCGAGGGCGCGGCCCGGCTCCGACAGCTCCGCGGTCGGGACGAGGGGCGGCAAGCCCACCATCGCGGTGCGGAAAAGCGCCATGGCGGAACGTAGGTCGTCTTCGGTGAGCAGGGTCTGCACTACGACGGTCATGGCCCGATCCTGCCCGACCGGTACGCGAGGCTGTGACCTGCGAACACGCCCGGGCCGGAAAACCGACTGTCTATCACGGTTTCGTAACGGCCCGCGCTGGGTATCACATAGCTATGACGGATCACCGACCAACCCGGATCGCCGGTGTGGAACCGGGAACCGGCGCGCTTGCTTTGGCCACGTGCCTTGCCTTTTCGATAGGCATCGCCACGATCACGCAGTCCGTGTTCGCCACCGTGGTGGCGTGTGTGAGCATCGTGGCGGGGCTCACACTGGTTCTGAACATCTTGCCGCATCGGAGCTGACCCGCGCGGATCTTGCCTCGCACGCCGAACCCTGGTGGCATCTATCGGGTATCGACGTCAATCGGAGGCAGACATGCTGTCGTTGCAGGAGATTTCGGATCGACTCGAGATCGAAGACCTGATGGTGCGCTATTCGCACGCGGTCGACACTCGACAGTGGGACCTGCTGGACGAGGTGTTCACCCCCGACGCGCACATCGACTACTCGGCCATGGGTGGCTCGGTAGGCGATCTGGCGGCGACGAAGGAATTCCTCGCCTCCCTGCTACCGAACTTCCCGGCATTCCAACACCTGATCAGCAACTCGTCCATCGCAGTCGACGGCGACACAGCCACCGGGCGGACGATGTGCCACAACCCGATGATGGTGTCGGGCGGCGACGGACCGCCCACGATGATGTTCTGCGGCCTCTGGTACCTGGACACGTTCGTCCGTGTCGACGGACAGTGGCGTATCAAGTCGCGCGTCGAGGAGAAGAGCTTCCTTTTCGTCGCGCCGGCCGCACCCGGCACGAGCTGAATCGGCCGGCGTGAGCTGAAGCGGCCGTGCCGCCTTAACCCCTCGCGCCTCAGCGCGCCGACAGCGCCGAGGTCTCGGCCTCCGACGGGTGCGCCGGATCGACCTGTGCGGGGTCGGCGGGCTTCGCGACCGACCGCCTACTGGTGACCACGAACAACATGACCAGCACCACGCTGAACCAGATATAGGTGTTGCCGATGAAATGCTGCCAAGGCGTCCACGCGGTCTCACGATGCTCGCCGTCGGGCAGCCAGTTGTGCGGGCCGATGACGAACACCGCCGTGGTCACCACGAATGTCACCCACCAACCGATCGCCCGCCTGCCGGGCAAGCGGGTCGCGTAACCGACGACGGCGAACAACGCGGGCGCGATCCACACCCAGTGGTGCGACCAGGAGATCGGCGAGACCAACAGCGTGAAGACGGCGTTGAGGGCCAGCACGAGCGCGGGGAGGTCGGCGGCCCGGCGCATCGCCGTGACGACCAGCGCGAGCACCAAGGCGCCGAGCACCAGCCAGATGACGGTGAACGCGGGCTCGGGCACTTCGAATCGAGCGAATACCGCTTGAATCGACTGGTTGGTGTGGAATGCCGAGCCGCTCAGCCCGGACACGTTGCCGAGCCCGCCGAACCAGTACTTGACGGACTCTTTGGGCAGGACCGCGAAACCCAGCGCCGTCGCGGCCGCACCGGTGACCGCGGCGGTAGCGGCCGCGCGGTAGTCGCGGCGAACCAGGAAGTAGAGCACGAAGGCCGCGGGCGTCAACTTGATCGCGGCGGCGATGCCGAT
Source organism: Nocardia abscessus NBRC 100374 (assembly GCF_000308455.1). Lineage (GTDB taxonomy): Bacteria > Actinomycetota > Actinomycetes > Mycobacteriales > Mycobacteriaceae > Nocardia > Nocardia abscessus. Next base: position 65,530 of record NZ_BAFP01000129.1, read on the forward strand.
CAGCATCCCCCGGGGCCAGCGGGGCTTGTGAGTAAGGCAATCGGCGGCGACCAGCGCCATGAGCAGCAGGTTGACCTGACCGAAGTCCAGCGTGGAGTGAATCGGTTCCAGCAGTAGCCCCAGCGGGGTGGCACATGCGGTTGCCCAGACCGCCAGCCGCCGCTGCGCCTCCTCCGGCCAGACTCGCCGCGCCACCAGATAGAGCGTCAGGGCGAGCGCGGCCACCGAGGAGACGAAGAAGCTCAGCGCGGCCACATCCCACGGCAGCATCGCGAAGGGGCCGAGCGCGAGCGCGGCGAACGGCGGGTAGATGAACGGCAGGCCCGCCCCGATCGTGGTCTGCGGCAGTTGCCCGTACATGTCGGCGCCGTGCCGCATGGCGTCCACGCCCAGCCGATACACCTGCAGGTCGATGAACCCGCCGGTGATCTCGTGGAACGGCCAGACCGGTGTCAGGAGACAGAACGCGGAGAACGCGACCGAGAGGACCGGTGCCAGCCGCACCACACGCCCGAGTCGACGGTGCTGGGACATCGGCGTTGCGGCGGTGGCGGTGACACTACTCATCCGCGGCGACTATACCGACCTCGGTCCGCTCCATCAGCATGTGGGAGGCAGATCGGCGGCGGTGGCGTGAGGGCGGCGGAAACGGGTAAGCCGCCACCAGCAGCAGGCACTGCAGGACGCGGCGAACGGCAGCCGCGGTCCCGTCGAGGCAGGAGGCGAACCGCGATGAAGGCACCCGGCGCCGCGATGTTCGTGCCCGAGGACGCGGATCTGGCGCACCTGCGGCAAGCGGCTTGTGACTGTCACGGCTGCGATCTCTACCGCCACGCCACGCAGACGGTGTTCGGCGCCGGTCCCCCGGACGCGGACGTGGTGCTGATCGGCGAGCAACCCGGCGATCAGGAGGACGTCCTGGGCGAGCCGTTCGTCGGTCCGGCCGGACGCCTGCTCGACCGCGCGCTGGCGGACGTCGGCATCGACCGCGACACGGTCTACGTGACCAACGCGGTGAAACACTTCAAATTCGTGGAGCGCGGCAAGCGACGGATTCACAAGCAGCCGGGCCGCACCGAGGTGGTTGCCTGCTCGGCGTGGTTGAACGCCGAACTCGATCTGCTGCGGCCACGGTTGGTGGTGTGTCTCGGCGCGATCGGCGCGCAGGCGGTGCTCGGCCCGTCGTTCAAGGTCAGCACGCGCCGCGGTGAGGTCATCGATACGGCGGACTTCCGCGTGATCGCCACGGTGCACCCGTCATCGGTATTGCGCGCGCCCGACCGGACCGCGGCCTACGAGGCATTCGTCGCCGATCTGCGCATTGTGCGGGAACAACTGGGAAAGCCCGCCGCCGAGCGCTGATTTCGGGCGGCGCGCGTCTCGTGATAGGAGTGAGCAGATGAGCGCTGACGAGATCGACCCGGAACTGATCGAGCTGGCCACCAAGGTGTTCGACTTCGCGCGGTGCGGAGACACCGCGAGCCTGGCCGCCTACGTGGACGCGGGCGTGCCGGTCGACCTCACCAACGACGCGGGCGACACGCTGCTCATGCTCGCCGCCTACCACGGGCACGCCGATGCCGTGGCGGCGCTGCTGAAGCGGTCGGCCGATCCGAACCGCGCCAACGACAAGGGCCAGACCCCGCTGGCGGGGGCGGTCTTCAAGGGCGAGACCGGCATCGTGCGACAGCTCGCGGCGGCGGGCGCCGATCCCGACGCGGGCACCCCGTCCGCCCGCGCCGCCGCGGTCATGTTCGGCAAGACCGACCTGGTCGAACTCTTCGACGCCTGAGCGCGGTCACCCGCGCTCGCGGACCGCGGTGACGGCCTTGCGCGCGGCCACCAGAACCGGGTCCCACACCGGGGAGAACGGCGGCGCGTAGCCCAGATCGAGCATCGTCATCTGCTCGACGGTCATCCGGGCGGTCAGCGCGACCGCCGCGATGTCCACCCTTTTGCCCGCCCCTTCCTGCCCCACGATCTGGGCGCCGAGCAAGCGCCCGGTGAAACGCTCGGCGAGCATCTTCACCGTCATCGGCGCCGCGTCCGGGTAGTAGCCCGCACGATTGGTGGATTCGACGGTGACGGTCACGTATTGCAGGCCCGCCGCCCGAGCGTCCTTCTCGCGCAGACCCGTTCGCGCCACCTCCAGTTCGCACACTTTGCTGACCGCGGTGCCGACGACGCCCGGGAAGACCGCGTATCCCCCGCCGATGTTCGCTCCGATGATCTGACCGTGCTTGTTGGCGTGCGTGCCCAGCGGAATGTGGCGTTCGCGGCCGGAGACCAGGTCGAGCACCTCCACGCAATCGCCGCCCGCCCAGACGTTCTCGTGCCCCCGTACGCGCATGGCGAGATCGGTCCGCAGCCCGCCGCGCTGCCCGAGCGGCAGACCGGCGGCACGGGCCAGGTCGGTCTCCGGGCGCACGCCGATGCCGAGCACCACGACGTCCGCGGGGTATTCCGCGGTGTCGGTGACGACCGCGGCGACCCGGCCGTCGTCACCGGTCCGGATCTCGGACACGTCCGCGTCGCCGACCACTTTGATGCCCATTCCGCACATGGCGTCGCGGACCAAGGCGCCCATGTCCGGATCGAGCGTGGACATCGGTTCGGCGCCGCGGTTGACCATCGTGACGTCGTAGCCGCGCCGGATCAGGGCCTCGGCCATCTCCACGCCGATGTAGCCGGCGCCGACGACGACGGCGCGGTTGCCGCGCGCCTGCTCCAACGTCTCGAGCAATGCCTGCCCGTCGTCGAGGGCCTGCACGCCGTGCACACCGTTCGCGTCGATGCCGGGCAGGGAAGGGCGGAGCGGGCGGGCGCCCGTGGCGATCACCAGGTGGTCGTAGGACAGCCATGCCGGTGCGCCGGATTCTCGGTCGCGATAGCGCACCCGAGCGCCGTCGACATCGATCTCGACCACCTCGGTGTGCAGGCGCAGGTCGATATCGCGGGAGCGGTGCTCTTCCGGCGTGCGGGCGATGAGAGCGTCCCGGTCGGCGACCTGCCCGCCGACCCAGTAGGGAATGCCGCAGGCCGAGTACGAGGTGAACCGACCGCGCTCGAAGACGACGATCTCCAGCGCGCTCGCGTCCTTCATCCGGCGCGCCTGCGAGGCGGCCGACATCCCCGTGGCGTCACCACCGATGACCACCAGTCGCTCGCTCATGGTCCTCACGCTACGTTCGGCGTCGGCCGCACGGGCGCCGGGGCCGCCGTTTCGCGGATTTGCTGGTTGCCGTGCGGTTGACCGATCGGTACTTCACACTGAACGTCTGGCAAACGCGGTATGAGGGCAGCGTTTTGACCCGGGAGCACGATATGACCGAGACCCGATCACCTTCCGACGACGAACGTCGGCTCGCCGAACTGGGCTACAAACAGGAACTGGCCAGATCCTGGTCCGGATTCTCCAATTTCGCCATCAGCTTCACCATCGTGTCCATCCTCACCGGTGGATTGGCCAGTTACGGCATCGGTTTGGCCAACGGCGGACCGATCACGATGGCTTGGGGGTGGCCCCTGGTCTCGATCATGGTCCTGTTCGTTGGGCTCGCCATGGCGGAATTGGCCTCCGCCTACCCGACCTCGGGCGGGCTGTACTGGTGGGCCGCCGAACTGGGCGGACCGGTATGGGGCTGGTTCACCGGATGGTTCAACCTGATCGGACAGATCGCCGTCACCGCGGCGATCGATTACGGCGCGGCCATCTTCACCACGGTCGTGCTGAACGTCGTCGGAATCGACATCGGCACCGACCGCACCGCGATCTTCCTGGTGTTCGCCGCGATCCTGGTCCTGCACGCCGTGTTGAACGTGCTCGGCCCGCACCTGTCGGCGGTGATCAACAACGTGTCCGCGTGGTGGCACGTCGGCGGTGTGGCGATCTTCGTGATCGTGCTCGGGTTCGGTGCGCGCCACCACCAGAGCGCCGAATTCGTCTTTACCGAGACGGTCGACAACAGCGCGATCGGATTCGGCGGGGTTGCATTCAGTTTCCTGCTCGGGCTGCTGCACGCGCAGTACACGTTCACCGGCTACGACGCGTCGGCCCATATGTCGGAGGAAACGCACGATGCGTCCCGGATGGCGGCCAAAGGCATCATCAACACCATCATCGTCTCGGCGATCGCCGGATATCTACTCATCATGGCGGTGACCTTCGCCATTCCGAATCTGGACGACGCGCTGGATCCGGAGAAGAACAGCGGATACCCGGTGATCTACATCCTGGAGAACTCGCTGAGCGGGTTCTGGTCGGGCCTGCTGCTGATCATCGCGGCGGTCGCGCAACTGTTCTGCGGATACGCCTCGGTGACCTCGGCCTCCCGGATGCTGTTCGCGTTCGCCCGCGACGGGGCGGTGCCGGGTTCGAAGTTCTGGTCGCGGCTTTCCGCGCGGAAGGTGCCGGTGAACGCGGTGCTGTTCATCTCGTTCTTCGCTCTCGTGCTGCTGATTCCCTCGATGCTGGTGCCGCCGGCGAATGCCCCGACGGCCTACGCGGCGGCCACCTCGGTCGCGACGATCGGGCTCTACATCGCCTATGGCATTCCGATCCTGTTGCGCCAGCGCCACGGGGCTCGATTCCGCACCGGTCCGTGGCGACTGGGGGCGTGGTACCGCCCGGTCGGTGTGGTCGCGCTGATCTGGATCGCGCTGATCAGCTTCCTGTTCATCCTGCCCACCGACGCTCGCGGCTACCCGTGGCACAGCGAGTTCACCTGGAACACCGTCAATTACGCGCCGATCACCTTGGTCGGCGTGGTCGGCGCTATCGGTATCTGGTGGCTGGCATCGGCCCGCAGGTGGTTCACCGGGCCCAAGCGCACGGTGGAGGAGCCGCCCGCCGACCGGCCGGAGGAGGGAGCGTCTGCCAACGCCTGAGGCGTAAGCCGGGCCGCACGCGGCTTCCCGGATCTGGCATGTCGAGTTTGTCGGTCTCGGTCGCTAGGGTGTGTCGGCATGGAAAGGACCGACCTGGTGTGTTTTTCGCCGGCTGGGAGAATCGTTTTCCCGGGAAATCCGTGGCCGGAGGGGCACGCGATCGAAGAGTTCGCGTGGACCGGCCGCATGGACCAGGTCGGCAGCCTGTGGTTCGATCTGCATCTGCGGTCCGCGGCATACAATGCCGAACGCGATCCCGACGGCGACGAGCAGCACGGCGAAAGCTGGTTGTCGCCGATCGTCTGGCAGAACTATCACAGCTGCACCCTGTCGTCCACGTACTGGGGCGAGGACGACGCCACCGGGTTGCGCGCCGCGGCGCCGGGCCGTCCCTTTCTGTTGAAATCCGAGCAGCCGCAACGCCTCACGGTCGATCCGCTGCCCCTGGCCCACGCCGACGACGTCGAATTCCTGGCGTTCAACATCTATCTGCTCGGACACGACTCGGTCGCCGACCAGGAAGTGTTCTTCACCCGGCGCGCCGACGGCAGGCACGACATCGACTGGCAGGGCCGTATCGCGCTGACCTACGCGGGCCAGGTCGAATTCCGGTACCGATTCCGAGCCCGGATATCCGGCGCCACCCTCGAATACATCCGTTTTCCCGCGGAGATTTCGGCGGATCAAGCGCTGCGCCAACTCGGCGCCGTGCTCGACGCTCCCGAGGAGTTCGAACTGGGCCTGGTCGATGGGCAGCCCGCGTGGGTGTCGAGAATTCCGGCGTGACCGCCGGAGGTGGAGTGCTATCCGCCGGCGGAATGACTCGGCAGTACGCAGACCGAATCCAGGCCGAGGACGTGGTTCAGGCGTCCGAAAGCCAGCCATGAGCCGATGCTCATGCTCAACTCGACCACTTCCGCTTGGCTGTACCGGGCGAACATCCGGCCCCAGAATTCCTCGTCGAGATTGTGGTGATCGGTGGCGTAGCGTTCGGCGTATTCGGCGGCGAGCCGGGTGCGTTCGTCGAAGGCGTCGGTGGTGCGCCAGTTGGTGACGGCGTCGGCGAATTCGGGCTCGACCTTCGCCCCGTCGCACTCGGTTCGCCAGTCCATGCAGAACAGGCAGCCGTTGAGCTGGGCGATGCGCAGCCTGGCCGCCTCGAATTCGCGGAGACCGAGCGTGCTGTGCGAGTACACCGACAGCGAGAAATTCGAGGCGGCGACGCCGATACCGGGGACCATTTCGCCCCACACGTAGCCGATCGGATCCTTCCCCTCGGGGATGTCGATGATCATGGGTGCTTCCTTCCGAGTTTGCCGACCGCGGGACGCAAGGGGATGTCCAGTGCGTCGTAGAGTCCGGGTTTCGCGGCCACCAGCCAGTCGATGGCGCCGACGAGGCGGCCGACGGCCGTGGCATTCCCGCCCGCGGAGCGGTTGCCGTCTTCGTCGGTGGCCTCGACGGTCACCTCGATACGCGGGTGGCCCTCGATGATCACCCGGTGCGCACCGGCGGCGCCGTCGGCCGGCGTGGGCCAGCCGGGGGCACAGGACGGATGGATGCGGGTGACGTGCTCGATGACGAGACGCGGCTGCCCTTCGACGATGCCTTGGACCTCGAAGCGCACGGCGCCCTGGGTGCCCGCCGCGAACTCGCCCATGGACGCCGTGGCGACGGTGGTGTCCAGGGCACGCCGGTTCAGCGTCTCGCGGATCTCGTCGAGTTCGACGCCGAGCGCCCGCGCCATGAGCCGGATCTGACCGCCCCACACCATGGTCGGCACCGACGGCGCGAGCATCGGGGGCTGGTAGTCCATCGGCTGACCCATGCCGACCAGATAGCGCACCGAATCGGGCTGGTCGTAGGTGGAGTAGTCGAAGATCTCCTGGCAGCGGATCGTCTCCACCGTGCTGCCGAGCCCGCTGATCAGCAGGGGCAGCACGTCGTTACCCCATCCGGGGTCGATGCCGGAGACGAACAGCGATCCGCCACCCTCGGCGATCGCGGCCAGTACCGGGTCCCGTATCTCCGGCGGCGCGTTGCGGGGGTCGTAGAGCGCGTAGAGGGCCGGGGTGACGACCACCGCGCCCGCGCGTAGTGCGCGCACGATATCGGCGAGCGCGTCGTCGGGGCGGATATCGCCGGAGGCCGCGTAGACCACCGCGTCGGGGCGCGCATCGAGAACTCCGCCGATGTCGCCGGTGGCGGCGACGCCGAGTTCTCGACCGAGTCCGCCGAGTTCGCCCGCGTCGCGGCCGACCTTCGCCGGATCGTGCACCAGCACCCCGGTCAGGCGCAGCGCCGGATGGGCGTCGACGGCCCGGATGGCCGCGCGGCCGACATTGCCGGTGCCCCAGACCACCGTGGAGATCATCGATCGAGCGTAGCAAGCGCTTGGTCGGCCATGGCGGATTCGGCGAAAGCACGACCGATCACCCCGTCGAACGGCCGATCCCGTTCGGTCACGGCGCTACGAACGATGCCCTCATGGCGCACCCCGCCCCGCCGGTTACGGGGGCGACGGTCGTGACCGATCTGCTGATCGCCCGGCTGTGGTCGATCGCGCGCGGGCTGCGCAAGGGCAGACCGTACGACTCGCAGACCCCGGCGCAGGCCAGGACGGACACGTTGCGGCTGGGCAGCCGCAACGTGCTCACGTCTTTCGCCCTCTGGGCGATCGCGGGCGTGGCGGTCCCGGTGTCCGGCAATCAGATCACCGCGGCGTCCTACCTGCACTTCTTCCTCACCCAGATCGTCTGCGGCGCCATCGCGATGGCTTACCCCTACTTCTTGGTGACCTTCTACGCGGTGCGGTCGCTGTATCCGATGTTCCTTCCGCACAGCGGGGTCGGCACCGAGGACGCACTGCGCCTGCGGCGACTGGACGCCGACAGCACATACTTTCTGGCCGTCGCCGCCGCCGTCCCGCTGCTCGGCGTCGTGGGTGTGACCTTCATCCCGCCGGGGACATCCCCGCCGTGATCGTTCCGCTCCGAGTGCTCCGCGCAGCCAGCGCGATGGCGTTCATCGGCGTGTATTGGCTGTTCCGGATGCTGGAGAAGGACCTGGCGGCGCTGGAACGGCTCGCCGCCGGGCGTCGGTAGCGCTGGGCGGCGTTCCCTCTGGATGCCCTGATGGTCACGGCGGCAGCACACGCTGCGTTGTCGCGCGCCAGGCCGGTCGATCGAGTCCATCTCCGCGGGAGACGGACCGCCGTGTGGTCGATTCCGTGCCGACGGCGGGGCCGGACACGCCGCTGCGCACCATTGGGAAATGGGATGAACTCCCCGGTAGCGTTGGGGCAAGGGGCATACCGACCGCCAGGGGATCGCGGCGCAGTTCCGGTTCGCGGCGAGTACGGTATACCCGGCCGCCCGGCGCGGGGGCGGTGGTCGGGATCGGGTGGAAAGGCAGGCGCGCGACAGTGAACGAGCGGTATTCGTCGTGGGCTGCCCGGAATACGCCCGAAGAGCTGCCGCTGGCCGCGCGCTACCAGAGTGCGGACCCGATCGTCTGGCACGGCAGCATGGTCTACCCGATGTACACCGAGCAGGTCGGCCCGGCGCCCACCACCGTCACCTTGACGATGATCTCCGCGGCGCCGCCCGCCGGACTGCGGGGGCTCGGCATGGGGCTCTCGGTCGTCGACGGCTATCTCGACTTGCACGGACGTTCGCTCGCCGGAGTCGACGCGTGGAGCGACGCGCTGGCCGCGGGGGTCAGCTTCGATGTCACGCCGACCGCTGCGGCGACCCTGGTGACCCTGACCCCGGTCTGGGTGGACGAATTCGGCACGCAGAAGTCCTGGGCGGGTAATTACGGCATCGTCGTGGAGCACCGGCCCAACGGTCGCGTCGTCCTGTGGTGCAGCATCGGCGAAGGGCCGCCCAACTTCGCGAATCTGGTCGTGGAGATATCCACCGCTGCCTCAGCTGTCGCGGCGGAACCGTCGGCGCCCGCCGCGCTCGCGACGTCCCCGATCGGGATGGCCTCGCCCGCCTTCTCGGCAGGTCCGCCCACCGCGCCCACCATGCCGGTTCCCCGCATCGATGCCGCGCCCGCCTCGACCGGACCGGCAGCTCGTATCGAGCCGCTCGCCCCCGAGCCGCCGGTGGCGCGCAACGGCCACCGGCCCGCGAACGGGCAAGCGCCGGAGGCCGGGCGGCTCCGGCGCTCGGGCAGCCTCTTCGGGAACATGCAGTCGTCCCGCGCCGGACGATCCACTCCGGAAACTCCCGAATCCCCGCTGGGCGTTCCGGCTCCGGACAACGAGCCTCCCACGCCGAGCCGATCGGTCGAACCGCCGGTCGCAGGCGTCATAGGCAGCGTCCCACCCGCCACCGGCACCCTGCCCGAAACGAATGGCGCGAGCTCGGCATCCGGCCTGCTGGTCTCGCACGCCCCGGCCGAACCACCTGCGCAGCGGTCAGTTCATGATCCCCGGGGCGCGAGCGGTAGAGCCACAGCGGACTCTTACGGCGCCTTCGGCCCTCCGGTGGCGCACACGCATCCCCCCGAAGACCCCGCACGCCACGCGGCCGGGCTGCTGATGGGCAATCCGCAGCCCGCACCGGATCTTCCGCCCGCCCCGAGCACCCGACCCGCACCAGACGGCCCGCACACCGGTTCCGGCCCGCTCGTCATGAACCCCTGGACCACCGGGGACTCGTACCGCGCATTCGACCCCGCAGGCACGCACACCCCGGGCCCGGCACAGACCGTGCGGCACGATCCAAGCCCTCCGCCTACAGAATCCCAGGCCGCACCGGCCTTTCCGAACCCTGCCACCGGCCGTCGCGCCGCCGATAACCCGCACACCGGTTCCAACCCGCGGGCCACAAACCCTTGGACCACGGGGG
>NZ_BAFP01000128.1 GCF_000308455.1 Nocardia abscessus NBRC 100374
AGCGGGAGGTCAGGTAGTCGACCACGACGACGGTGCCGCCGTTGGCCAGCGCGCACCACAACTCCCACACCGAGAAGTCGAACGCGAAGGAGTGGAACAGCGTCCACACGTCGGTTTCGTCGAACTCGAACAGCGACTGGGTGTTGGCGAACAACTCCACCACGTTGCGGTGCGCCACCCCCACACCCTTGGGCACACCCGTGGAACCGGAGGTGTAGATGACATACGCCAGATTGTCCGGACGCAACCGTGACACCCGCTCCGCATCACCCACCGGCGCCGCGGAATACGTTCCCGCCTCCGACAACAGCACCACCGGCAACTCACCCGCCGGTACCGCGTCACGCTCCTCGGCGGTGGTCAGCACACACACCGGCGCGGCGTCTGCCAGCATGAACTCCAACCGCTGCACCGGATAAGCAGTGTCGATCGGCAGATACGCCGCACCCGCGATCAACACACCCAACAACGCGACCGGCAACTCCTCGGTGCGCGGCACCGCCACCGCCACCAAAGATTCCGGACCCGCGCCGTGGGCGATCAACGCACGCGCCACCTGATTGGCGCGCCGATGCAACTCACCGAACGTCAGCGACCGGTCACCGAAGCGGATCGCGACCGCGTCCGGACGGGTGCGTGCTCGGGTGGCGATGACCTCGACCAGGGTCGCTTCCGGCACGATCGCACCCGGGGTGGACCACTCGTGTAACACCAGTTCCCGCTCACCGGGGGCCAGCACATCGATATCACCCACGACCACCGACGCGTCCGCGGCGACCGCGGTCAGGATTCGGGTGAACCGGTCGGCGAAATCCCGCACCGTCGCGGAATCGAACAGATCGGTGGCATACGTGAACGCCGCCGACAACCCCCCGACCTCACCGTGGCGGTCGATGTTTTCCGCGATCGCCACCTGCAGATCGAACTTCGCCAACGGCACCGCCAGATCCACCGCCGACACCGACAGCCCCGGCAACTCCAACTCCGTCGCCGCGAGGTTCTGGAAGGTCAACATCACCTGGAACAGCGGATGCCGCCCCGGCGAACGCGGCGGATCCAGCAACTCCACCAACCGCTCGAACGGCACATCCGCGTGCCCGAACGCCTCCACATCCACCGAACGCACCGCAGCCAGCAGTTGGTCGAACCGCGCACCGGGATCGATGTCGGTGCGCAACACCAGCGTGTTGACGAACATGCCGATCAGATCATCCAACGCCGCCTCGCCGCGCCCGGCGACCGGAGTGCCCACCGCGATATCCCGGCTGCCCGACAACCGCGCCAGCAGCACCGCCAACGCCGCGTGCACCACCATGAACAACGTCGTATTGTGTTCGTGCGCAACCCGGCTCAAGGCGGCACGCACATCGGCATCGATCTCGAAACCCAGCGTGGCACCGTGATGCGAGGCCACCGCCGGACGCGGCCGATCCACCGGCAACTCCAGCTGCTCGGGAAGCCCCGCCAATCCGCTACGCCAGAACGCGATCTGCTGCGCGAGCACGGACTCCGGGTCGTCCTCGTGGCCCAAAATCTCCCGCTGCCACAACGCGAAATCGGCGTACTGCACCTCCAACGCCGCCCACTCCGGTGCGCCACCACCCAGCCGGTCGACATAAGCGCTCATCAGATCCCGCGTCAACGGACCCATCGAAAAACCATCCCCCGCGATGTGATGCACCACACACACCAGCACATGCTCGGTTCGGCTCACTTCGAGCAACCGCACCCGCACCGGCGGCGCCACCGTCACGTCGAAACCCTCACCCACCACGGCGGCGACCAGCGCGGGCACCTCCGACTCCTGGGCCCGCTCCACTACCACCTCCGGCACCGCCCGCGGATCCGCTACCGGCAATACCACCTGCCGGCCCTCACCGTCGAGGTCCGGGTAGACGGTGCGCAGCACCTCGTGCCGCTCGGCCAGATCCCCCACCGCCGCCCGCAACGCCGCCACATCCAACCGCCCCGACAACCGCACCGCGACCGGGATATTGTTCACCCCGCTCGCGGGATCGAATCGGTTCAAAAACCACATCCGCTGCTGCGCGTACGACAACGGCACCCGCTCCGGCCGCGGCTGCGCCACCAACGCCCGGCCCGCCGCCGACCCCGCATGCTGCTCCACCCGAACAGCCAGCGCCGCGACCGTGGTCGCCTCGAACAACAACTGCACCGGCACCCGCACACCCAACGCCGCACCCACCCGCGCCGCCGCCTGCGCCGCCAACAACGAATTCCCGCCGAGCTCGAAGAAATCGTCGTCCGCACCCACGCGCCCGTCCTCCTCGGGCACCAGCAACGTCGCGAACACTTCCGCGACGATCTCCTCCACCGGCGTCGACGGCGCACGAAACGCCCGCGCGGCGAACACCGGCTCCGGCAACGCCGCACGATCCAGCTTGCCCACCGGCGTCAACGGAATCTCATCCAAGACGATGATGGACGCGGGCAGCATATAGGCGGGCAAGGTCTCGGAGATGAAGTCGAAGAGTTCGGTGGTGTCGAATTCGATCCCGGCCGCGTACACCTCGGCCCCCTTGGGAAGGACATAGGAGACCAACATGGTCGTGCCGTTCGGTTGCCGCTTGCCCAGCGTCACCGCGAATTCGACATCCGGATGGCGGCTCAGCGCGTCATCGATCTCGCCCAGTTCGACACGGAAGCCACGCACCTTCACCTGGAAGTCGGAACGTCCGAGGACCTCGATCCCCCCCGAACTCAGTCGGCGCGCCAAGTCGCCGGTGCGGTACATGCGTGATCCCGGATTACCCGCCTCGCTGCCGAAAGGGTTGGTCACGAAGCGTGCCGCAGTGAGGGCCGGGCGGTTCAGATAGCCCGCTGCCAGCGCGGGACCGGAAAGATACAGCTCCCCGACCACTCCGGCGGGGGCCGGGCGCAAGCGTGAATCCAGCACGAACAAACCGAATCCGGGTATCGCGTTACCGATGGTGATCGTCGCACCCGGCACCAGCGGCGCGCTGCTGGTCGCAATGACCGTGGCTTCGGTCGGGCCGTAGCCGTTGATCATCGCGCGGCCGTCACCGGCCCAGCGGTTCACCAGGTGGGGGCCGAACCTGTCCCCGATGACCATGACGACCCGGAGGTCCTCCAGACCCGCGGGATCGACCGATTCCAGCGCGCCGGGTGTGATGAGCATGTGCGTGACGCGTTCGCGTCGCAGCAGATCGGCGAGTTCGAATCCGCCGAACACCGTCGGCGGCGCGATCACGAGAGTCGACCCGGTGGCGAAGGCGAGCAGCAGTTCCAGCACCGACACGTCGAAGTTCGGCGAGCAGATGTGCATCACCCGCGAGCCTTCGGTGACGTCGTAGCGCTCCCGTTCGGACGCCACCATCGCGCCCAATCCGGCGTGCGTGACCACGACACCCTTGGGACGACCGGTCGAACCGGAGGTGAAGATGACGTAGGCCGGGTGCTGTTCGGTGAGTGGCCGCACCCGATCGGTGTACGACACCGGGTGCGCGGGCCGCCGCCCGATTCGCTCCTGGTGCTGCGGATCGTCGAGTTCTATCCAGGGGATGGACGTGCCGAGCGCTTCGCGGTATGCGGACGTGGTCAGACCCAGCGCGGCTCCGGAATCGGAGGCCATGTAGGCGATCCGCTCGGGCGGATAGGTCGGATCGATCGGCACGTAGGCGGCGCCGGTCTTGGCGATCGCCCACACCGACAGCACCGACTCGATGGAGCGCCGAATGCCGATGGCCACAACGTCGCCGGGCCCCACGCCCCGGTCGATCAACTCCCGTGCCAGCCGAGACGACTGTTCATCGAGCTGCCGATAGGTCAGCTCCACGGCATCGGTGGAGTCACCCGTCGGACTGAATCGAATCGCCACCGTGTCGGCGGCGGGTTCGACCGCGGCGGTGAGCAGTTGCCCGAAGAGTAGACCGCCGGAACGGCGACGGCGATTTCCACGCGCAGAACGGCGGTCCATCTTCATTTCCGGTGCTTTCTCCTTCAGGTGGTGCCGGCTCTCGGCAACCGAATCATCGATCCGGCCCACGAGATCGCTACTTGCTCGCGAGGGTGTCGCAGACAGACTGATAGCCCTCCCGCGAGAAGTCCAGACTGTCCGCCCCCGTCGGGACAGTACACAGCCCGTGACCTGCCAACGGCGCGGCATACTGCAGCGTCGGGCCAAATATGCTGTGTCTCACATCTTTCGCCGACCAGGTGCACCAGTGCGGCGCGGGCCTGCCCGGCGCTGCTCGGTCGGCCTGCTTCTTCCGCTCGCCCGACTCCGTCACGTCGGCGTGGGGCGAGACAGCCGTTGCATCGAAATGACAAGCATGGCAAGCAGTTTCGGCAACATCAAGGGCGCATCCGCGAATTCGCGTTCCGACCGCAGCGTCCCCTCGGGCTGCGCCCATACCGGTTGCCGACCGCGGCGTCAGGGGAATGTGCAGGCGGGGCCGCCACCGGAGCTGTCTACGTACCCGGCGCGCAACATGCGCAGCAGCAGGCACAGCGCTTGGGTTGCCGACCCGGTCGAGGCCGACCCGGTGTCCGCGATGGTCGCCTGCTGCTCGAGTGGCGCGGCGGACGCGGTCGACAGCGGAGCGAGGAGTGTGGCCGTCACGAGGAGGCTCGCGGTGATCGCCTTCATGGCCTCGAGTATTCGGCGAACTCGTCTGGGACGCACGACCCCATTCATCGGGGCGCACCGCATATCGTCAGTGAGATCCCAGCGGCTGCAAAGACCACGGTGTCGCCTCGACCGGCACCGCCGCGGCAGGTCGATGCATCCGGCTCGTCTTGGATCCGGTGGTGAACTCGGAATCGGTTCCCATGATGACGCGGCCCTCGCCGTTGACCAGTACCACCCGCTGACCCGCCGCCCGGAATCGCGGAAGCAGCACCTCTTCGATCGAAGCGACGGGGACGTCGGCACCAGCTATTCCGAGAAAGGTTCCCGATGCGATCGTGACCGGTACCGCGAATGTGCAGATGTATTGATCAGTACACGCGTAGTCGAGGCACGGTCCGTGGGCCCACCGGCGGCCCTGGTCGCGCGGGATCGCGAACCACTCCATTTGCGTGTAGTCGTAGAAGTATTCACTGCGCGGATCCAATTCCAATAACAGGCGTTGCGGTCCGCGCTGCGTGTTCAGGAACCACCACTCCAGATGCCGGGGGCGATCCGCGAGAACGCCGTCAGCCAGCACTACACCTGCGCTTTCGAACAGATTTCCGCGCTGCTCGAGTTCGCCGACAATGGTCTCGCGCAGCGGTGCCAAGTCGGTCGATCGGGGAGTGTGCCGCGGGTTCTCGGCAAAGCCTTCCCACAGTGTCGTCAGCCCGGCCCCGATGATCCCCAGCGACCGGTAGATCTCGTCCGCCAGTGCTGTGACGGCGGAAGCGAGCGACTCGACGGTCACCGGAGTGGGAAAATCATCGGTTTTCCTCATCGATCAACTGAGCTCCAAGCGTAGGGCGACGAGGCGGCGGATTCGTGATTCGGTTTGTGACTCTGCCAGTTCTCTCGCCCTAGCATCGTCTTCTCGCTCGATCGCGTCCACCAAGTCGCGGTGAGCGGTGGCTTCGGCCGCCGGGTCGAGTTTCAGCCGGGGTAACCAGAGCAACGCGGAAAGTTCGGCCTGCAGCGCGACCTCGGCACGGGTCAGTCGGGTGGATTGTGCGCAGACCGCCATCTCGATATGGAATCGGCTGTCGGCCCGGCGTGCCGAAACGGGTTCGCTGCTGTCCTTCAACCGGTCGGCCAAGGACCGCAGCCTGGCTATATCGGCCCGCACCCCGCGTCGCGCGGCGAAAACGGCAGCCGCTCCCGTGACGGCGAAGTGTTCGTCGCCCAGATCGCGCAACTCCTGGATGCTCATCTGCTGCAACCGAGCCAGCGAGCTGCTCTCCAGGACGTCTGCCGCGCCACGGATGAAGCTGCCACCACCGCGGCCGCGTTTGGTGTGCACGATGCCTCGCTGCCGCAGTACGGCCAGCGCCTCACGCAAGGTCATCGTCGACACGCCCAACTGATTGGCGAGGTCGGTCTCGCTGGGCAACTGCTGGCCATCGACCATCAGGCCGAGGCTGATGGCAGCGCACAATCGCTGCACCACGGCCTCGGTTTTCGGACCGCCACCTTCGAGCGGTGACAGCACGGCGCCGAGAGCGGTCAATCCGGCGCTCTCCTGCTTGGACAACGCGACTCCTCGGTGGTGGATGTGCATCGATCCTAGCCAGGAACCCTTGAAATATGAACTCTAATGTCTTAGGTTCTAGACCGTGGAACTTGCCTCCTTGGGTGCATCGACGCGCCGGCGGCACGATCGAAACAGGATTTCTCCATGTTCGAGAACCAAAGCAGTGATAGCGGGCACCTGCGCGCCCGCGACCGTGCGGGCTCGCCGGCCGAGATAGCGGCCCGCAGTGGAATACGGGCCGAGGCCCGTGGTCGGCAGGAGCGGAGCGCACGGCGCCGGGGTGTCGACAATGGATGATGTGCGGCAAACGGAAGTCGACGGAGTACGGGTGACGTGGCGTTTCGTCCACCATCACTTGATCGCCATCGTCGCCGTGAACAACGCGTGCGATGCATCGCCGGTGGTCTGTTTCAGTCCGGACAACTACCCCGATCTCGCGCAGGCACGAGAGCTTCTTCCGGAGCTGACGCGGCTGTGGGACGCGATACGCCGCGAATTCTGGGCGAAGCTCATCCCGCCGCTGCAACAGGCATGGGCGTGAGCTAGGAGCCGATCGCGCCGCGCCCGCCGTCGAGCGCTCCGCGATCCGGACGCACCGTGCCCTCCTGTGGAGTGGCAGGTCACCGCACGCCCGGCCACTCAGCCAGGCGTGCGGCGTCGTACCCGCGCGGGACTGGATCTCAGTCCCGCGTGATGGCCCCGTCCACGCGCCGCCAGATGCCGAGCGGGTTGTCCGCGCGGATCTCGTCGGCCAGTAGATCGTCGGGGACGTTCTGGTAGGCCACCGGGCGGAGGAATCGCTCGATGGCGCGGCTGCCTACGGAGGTGGTCGAGGGAGCGCTCGTCGCGGGGAACGGGCCTCCGTGGACCACCGCGTGCCCGACCTCCACTCCGGTGGGCCAGCCGTCGAAGAGCACCCGGCCCGCGATCAGTTCGAGTTTGCCGAGCAGGGTCCGGGCGAGTGCGCGATCCGCGGGCGCGGCGTGCACCGTGGCGGTGAGCTGGCCCTCGAGCTCGTCGACGAGGGTGGCGAACTGCTCCGCGCCGGCTACCCGGACGATGATCGAGGCGGGCCCGAACACTTCCTCCTGGAGTTCCCGGTCGGCCAGGAACCGCTCACCGGTGGTGACGAACAGTTGTGGCACACCGGTGCAGGCGGCCCCGGCCGCGGTGCCGGTCGCGACTGTTCGCACCGCATCGGTAGCGGTCAGCCGTCGCGCTCCCGCGGCGAACGCCGCCGCGATGCCCGGGTTGAGCATCGGCGCACCGGGCGCGACGGCGATCTGCGCGCTCGCCGATTCGACGAAATCGTCGGCGCCGGGCCCGTCGGCCAGGAAGACCAGGCCGGGACTGGTGCACAACTGCCCGACGCCGGTGGTGAGCGAGGCGACGAATTCGGCGCCGAGCTGTTCGCCGCGCTCGGCCAACGCGCCGGGCAGCACGAAAACCGGGTTGACACTGGACATTTCGGCGAAGACCGGAATGGGCACCGGCCGCGCCGCGGCGGCCGCGACGAGCGCGAGCCCGCCTCGCCGCGAGCCGGTGAAGCCGACGGCCCGGATATGCGGGTCGCGCACCAGCGCCGAGCCGGTGTCGACGCCGCCGTGGATCAGGGAGAAGGTGCCCTCGGGCAGGTCGTGCTCGCGCACGGCCGCGCGCACCGCACGGCCGACCAGTTCGGCGGTGCCCGGATGGGCGGGGTGCGCCTTCACCACCACCGGCGAGCCTGCGGCCAGCGCGGACGCGGTGTCGCCGCCGGCCACCGAGAACGCGAGGGGGAAGTTGCTCGCCGCGAACACCGCGACCGGGCCGAGCGGGATTCGGCGTTGCCGCAGATCGGGCTTCGGCAGCGGGCTGCGTGCCGGGTCGGGCCGGTCCCATCGGGCGCCGGTCCAGCTCCCCTCACGCACCACGCCCGCGAAAAGCCGCAGCTGGCCGGTGGTTCGCGCGATCTCGCCGCGCACCCGGGCCTCGGGCAGACCGGTCTCGGCGATCACCCGGTCGACCAGGGCATCGCCCAGCGCCTCGATCTGCCGGGCGATGCTGTCCAAGAACGCGGCACGCTGCTCGAAGCTGGTGCGTCGATAAGGCTCGAAGGCGGCAGCGGCCAGCTCTGCGGCACGGGCCACCGTCGCGGCGTCGGCTTCGCGATACACCGGAGCGAGTTCGGCACCGGTCGCCGGATTCGTCGCGTGGAACGGCGCGTCGACGCCAGGGACGTCCGCGGCGCCCACCAGGTTGGCGCCGGTCAGGTGCGCTGCGTCGATCTGAGAGGCGGTCATCAGCTCACTTTCTTCACGAGATCGGCCAGCTCGGCGAGTTCGACTTCGTCGAGGTCGGTCAGCGGGCTACGGACCGGTCCGGCCGGGCGTCCGATCACTTTCATACCTGCCTTGATGATGCTCACCGCGTAGCCCGGCTTCCGGTTGCGCAGGTCGCAGTAGGGGATCACGAAGTCGTTCAGCGCGGTGCGGACGAACGCGGTGTCGCCGCGGCGCAGCGCCCGATAGAAGGCGAGCGCGAACTCCGGGACGAAGTTGTAGATCGCCGAGGAGTAGGTGGTGACGCCGAGGGCCAGGTAGGGCAGGGCGAACATCTCCGCGGTGGGCAGCCCGCCCACGTAGGTCAGCCGGTCGCCGAGTGCGGCGTAGATCCGGGTCATCTGCTCGATGTTGCCGATGCCGTCCTTGAACCCGATCAGGTTCGGGCACCGGTCGGCGAGTTCGGCGACGGCGGTCTCGGTGTAGGCGGCATTGGCCCGCGAATAGATGATCACGCCGAGGTCCGTGGCCGCGCACACCTGCCGGACATGGGCGACCAGCCCCTCCTGGCTGGCCTCGGTGAGATAGGGCGGCAAGAGCAGGATTCCGTGCGCACCCGCCCGTTCCGCGGCCCGCGCCATCTCCACCGCGGTGGACGTGCCGTAACCGGCCGGCGCGATCACCGGCAGACCCTCCGGCGCCTCGGCTACCGCCGCGGTCACCACCTGCTCCACCTCGGCGGGGGTCAGCGAGAAGAACTCGCCGGTGCCGCCCGCGGCGAAGAGACCGGACGCGTCGTAGCCGCCGAGCCAGGCGATGTTCTCCCGGTAGGCGGCCTCGTCGAACGAGCCGTCGGCACGCAGATGGGTGACCGGGAAGGACAGCAGACCGGAGCCGAGCTTCCGGGCGATGTCCTGCGGTGCGGCAGTGGTCATGGTGGTCGCTCCTGTTCGATGGGCCGGGCTGAGCCCACCCTAGGAACGACTTATGATTCACGTCCAACACTGTTTACATATCTATCAATACAAGGTCGGTATCGAATGTTCACCTTCGTGCAGCTCACCCATTTCGTGGCCGTCGCCGAGGAACTGCACTTCGGGCGTGCCGCGGAACGACTTCGGATGACGCAGCCGCCGCTGAGCAGGCAGATCCAGCTGCTGGAGAAGGAAGTGGGCGCGGAACTGTTCGATCGCTCCAACCGCACCGTCCGGCTCACCCGGGCCGGTCAGGCATTCCTGGTGGACGCTCGTCGCCTGCTCCAGCAGGCCGAGCGCGCGACGCTGGCGGTGCGCCGGGTCTCGGCCGGTACCGGCGGTGTGCTGCGGGTGGGTTTCACCGGCGCCAGCGTGCACTCCGGCCTGCCGCTGGTGCTGGCCACCGCACGCTCGCTGCTGCCGGACGTGGACGTGGAACTGCGCGAACTGGTGACCATGGACCAAGTCGAGGCGCTTTCGGACGGCTCGCTGGATCTGGGCATGGTGCGCCCCCCGATCACCCGGCCGGATCTGACCGCCCGCACCTTCGTGCGAGAAGGCTTGATCGCCGCGTTGCCCGGTGATCATCCGCTCGCCGTCTCGGCCGACCCGCTGCCGGTCGCGGCACTGCACGGCGCCGAAATGGTCATGCACGCGCCGGTCGAGGCGCGCTACTTCCACGAATTGGTGACCAGCGTGCTGCACGCCGCGTCGGTGGTGCCGGTGGTAACCCAATACATGACCCAGGTGCACAGCATCCTGGCCCTGGTCAACCTGGGCTGGGGTGCGGCGCTGGTGCCCGAATCGGCGGCGGGCATGCGTTTCGACAACGTCCGGTATCGGCCGCTGGCGCAGGTCGCGCAGGTGGTGGAACTCGATCTGGTCTGGCGGCAGGACAACGAGAACCCGGCGCTGGCGCGGCTGCTCCCGGGGCTGGACGCGGGGGAGGAAAGTCTCTTCGATACCTTTCCTGTATCGATTCATCCGTAATTGGTGTTGGACGGGAATCGTGCCCGCTCTCTAAGTTCGGTGCTGTGAGGCGAGTCACTCGCCCCGAGGATCTCTTCCCACAGCACCGCGCAGCGCGGTGGTGGTTCGACCGAAAGGAGTGGACGATGTCGTTCACTCGGCAGCCGACGGCGGAACTGGATACGGCCGTATCGAAATTCTTTCGACGCGTCGTCCCGCTGTTCATCGTCATGTTGATCTGCAACCAGATCAACCGATCGAATATCGGTTACGCCCGTGAATATCTGGAGGCGGATGTCGGTATCGGCGCCGCCGCGTACGGGTTCGGCGCCGGTGTGTTCTTCATCGCTTACGCGCTGTTCGAATTGCCGAGCAACGTGATGATGGAGAAGTTCGGCGCCCGCATCTGGCTCACCCGGATCATGATCAGCTGGGGCCTCATCTCCGCGGCGATGATGTTCGTGCAGAACGCGACGATGTTCTACGTCCTGCGCTTCCTACTCGGCGCCGCCGAGGCGGGCTTCTTCCCCGCGGTGATCTTCTACCTGGCCAAGTGGCTGCCCAACAGCCACCGCGGACGCGCAACCGCGCTGTTCGTCGCCGGGTCGTCGATCGCCGCGGCGATCTCCGGGCCGCTGTCGGGCCCGCTGCTCTCGCTCGACGGCGGCGGCGGCCTGCACGGCTGGCAATGGATGTTCGGCATCGAGGGAATGGTCTCGGTGATCGTCGGCTGCGTCGCCTTCTTCTTTCTGGATTCCCGGATCGAAGACGCGAAATGGCTGACGCCAGGGGAACGAAAAGCGCTCAGTGGCACCATTGCCGAAGAAGAGATCGACAAGGCCGTCAATTCGGGTGTCGCGCACAAAGCGTCGCGCTGGCGCATGCTCGCCGATCCGAAGCTGCTGCTCTTCTGCTGGATCTATTTCGCGATCCAGCTTTCGATCTACGCCAACACCTTCTGGCTGCCCTCGATCATCCGCCGCATCGACGGCGTGAACGACATCACCGTCGGCCTGCTCGCCTCCCTGCCCTGGATCTGTGCCGTGGTCGCCATGTACGTCTCGGCCAGGATCGGTGACCGCACCGGCAACCGGCGGCCGCTGCTGATCATCGCGCTGCTCACCGCGGCAGTGGGCACCTACCTGGCCGCCATCGCCTCGCCGTGGCTTGCCCTGGTGTTCCTGTGCATCGCCGCCATGGGCTTCAAGAGCGCCAGCCCGCTGTTCTGGTCCATTCCGCAGTCGGGCCTGCATCCGCTCGTCCTGGCGCCCGCCATCGCCATCATCAACTCCATCGGCAACCTCGGCGGCTTCGTCGCACCGTACGGCTTCGGGCTGGTGAAATCGGCCACCGGTGAGGTGACCTGGGGGCTGTACGCGCTGGCCGCGGCCTCGGTGCTCGCCGCCGCGTCGGTGCTACTGGTGCGTCGTGAAGCGCGCTCCGGCTCCACCGACTCCGGGTTCCGCGCCCATCGCCCCGACCATGCCGCCGATCGCGCGTCAGCCGCCGCACCGAACATCCACGCCGTCACCACCCTGGAGAACCGGTCATGACATCCTCGCCTCGCACCCCTCGCGTCACCGGCATGCGCGTCGTGCCGATCGCGGGCCACGACAGCATGCTGCTCAACCTGAGCGGCGCGCACGCTCCCTACTTCACGCGGAACCTGGTGATCCTCACCGATTCCGAGGGCCGTACCGGGGTGGGGGAGGTGCCCGGTGGCGAACGAATCCGCGCCACCCTCACCGACGCCAGGGAATTGGTGCTCGGCCGCTCGGTCGGCGAATACCACGCCGTGCTCGATGACATCCGCCGCACTTTCGCCGCCCGCGACGCGGGCGGGCGGGGCAGCCAGACCTTCGACCTGCGGGTCACCGTGCATGCCGTCACCGCGGTGGAATCCGCGCTGCTGGACCTACTGGGGCAGCACCTCGAGGTGCCGGTGGCCGCACTGCTCGGCGACGGCGTGCAGCGAACCGCGGTGCCGGTGCTCGGCTACCTGTTCTTCGTCGGCGACCGCACCCGCACCGACCTGCCGTATCGATCCGGTGCGGACGAGCACGCCGCCGCCGACACCTGGCTGCAGCTGCGGCACGAGGCCGCGCTCACACCGGACGCGGTGGTCGCGCTGGCCCGCGCCGCGCGGGAGCGCTACGGCTTCCGGGACTTCAAGCTCAAGGGCGGCGTGCTGGCCGGGCGGGACGAGGCCGCCGCGGTCCGGGCGCTCGCCGAGGAATTCCCGGACGCGCGCATCACCCTGGACCCCAACGGCGGATGGCTGCTGCGCGAGGCCGTGGAACTGTGCCGCGAGCTGACCGACGTGCTCGCCTACGCCGAGGACCCGGTGGGCCCGGAGGGGTCCTACTCCGGTCGTGAGGTGATGGCGGAGTTCAAGCGGGCAACCGGCCTGCCCACCGCCACCAACATGATCGCCACCGACTGGCGCGAACTCGGCCACACCGTTCGGGCGGGCGCCGTCGACATTCCCCTCGCCGATCCGCACTTCTGGACCATGGCGGGCTCGGTCCGCGTCGCCCAGCTGTGCGACGCGTGGGGCCTGACCTGGGGCTCGCACTCCAACAACCACTTCGACGTCTCCCTGGCCATGTTCACCCACGTCGCCGCGGCCGCTCCCGGCGCCATCACCGCCATCGACACCCATTGGATCTGGCAGGACGGCCAGCGCGTGACCCGCGACCCCTACCGCATCGCCGACGGCAGGCTCACCCTGCCGTCGCGCCCCGGCCTCGGCGTCGAGCTCGACGAGGAGCGGGTCGCCGCCGCCAACGAGCTCTACCACCGGGAGGGCTTGGGCGATCGCGACGACGCCGCGACCATGCAGTACCTCGTGCCGGGCTGGCGTTTCGACAGCAAGCGGCCTGCGCTGGTGCGCTGAGCCGGTCGGTAGGGAACAGGAGCGAAGGAGGCTCGCCCAGCCGAAACCCGTTCCGGCGAAAGGTCATACATCCGTCGGCTGTATCGCGGGCCGCCCGCACGGCAGCAGGGCCGAGCACGCCGAACGCATCGGAGATCGAGGGTTTGGAACCACCCAGAAGAGGCATTACCCCTGCGAACAAGCTCGGCAAGGAGGTCAAGATGTCGGCTGGAGTATGGGTGATCATCGCCGTCATCGTCATTGTCGTCGCGGCCCTTCTGGCGTTCCTGGTCTGGCCGATGGTGCGCAGGCAGCGACTACGCCGCAGATTCGGCCCCGAGTACGACCGGACGGTGCGGGAACTCGAGGACCGCAAGACGGCGGAACAAGAGCTCGCCGAACGCGAGCGCAGGCACGCACAGCTGCGACTACGTGACCTGTCGGAGGACGAGAAGCGGGTCTACACCACGCGTTGGGTCGAGGTGCAGGAGCGATTCATCGATGACCCGGCCGGTGCGCTGACCGAGGCCGACCGCCTCGTCACCACGATCATGGCCGAGCGCGGCTACCCCACGGAGAATTACGAGCAGCAGCTCGCCGATCTGTCCGTGGAGCACGCCGAGCCGCTGGGCCACTATCGCGCCGCGCACGAGATCGCGACGCGACCGGCGGGTGCCGAGGTGTCCACCGAGGACCGGCGCACGGCTGTCGTGCATTATCGGGAACTTTTCAAGGACCTGCTCGGCGTGGCCGACCAGGAGAAGAAGGGCGTGAAATCATGAGCACCGAATCCGAGCGGCGGCCGCGTACCAGGGCGGAAGAGGATTCGGCCAGGGCGGGGGAGCCCGCCGGGTCCGAACAGTACGGCGAGACGGCGGACCGTCGGCAGGAAGCCCACGCCGGGCCGGTCGGCGAAACCGAAGGGGTCCAGCGCGACACCGGACAGGCCGTGAACCCGATCGACGACTCCGAGCGCCGGCCGACGGGCGGCGGTGCTTTCGAACCGGACTCGCCCGCTCGGGTGGCCGATGACTCGGGGGCGGTGCGCGAGACCACCCCAGCAGGGCAGTCCGCGACCGGCACCGAACGCGCGGAGTTCGCCGGCAACGCCGAGCGCAGCAGCGTGGGCGCTCCGACGCAGGGCGCTCCGCAGGACTCCGCCCATGGCTCCGACGCAACGGCGACCGCTCCGGCGGCAAGCGACCAGCTCGCGCCCTTGATCCCCGAAGCCGATCTCGATCGCCTGCGCACGCAGTGGCGGGAGGTTCAGGTCACCTTCGTCGACAACCCGAGGGCCGCCGTAGACCGCGCCGACGAACTGCTCGGCGGCACCATCGACCAGCTGGTCGCGACCTACCAGGAGCGCAAACGCGCACTGGACGCCCGGCTCGGCGACACGTCCGACACCGAAGGCCTCCGGCAGGCGTTGCGCGGTTACCGAGGATTCTTCGACCAGCTGCTCTCGACCGGCGCCTAGCCGAAGCCCGTGGCCCATGGATGTCTTTCGACTGGCGACGGGAACGGTCGACCGAGCGACGAACTGGGTCGCCCAGCAGGTAAAGGCCCGGATACCCACGGCTGACCCCGGCGACCGCGACCCGGAGTTCATCGCCGACACCGTGGGCCTCGGCTGGCTGTTCGTCCGCCTCTATTTCCGGGCGGAGGTACGCGGCCTGGAACGGGTTCCCGAGAAGGGGCCGGTACTGCTGGTGGCCAACCACTCCGGCGGCAACGTATCGCCGGAGGTGCTGGTCACCACGCTGGCATTCGTCCGCCGTTTCGGCCCGCACCGGCCCTTTTTCCAGCTGGCCCACGACATGCTGATGGCCTACCCGGTGATCGGGTCGTTACTGCGCCGCTTCGGCACGGTGAACGCCGACCCGGGCAACGCCGAGCAGGCGCTGCGCGACGGTGCGGTGGTGCTGGTCTATCCCGGCGGTGACTGGGAGGTCCACCGCCCCAGCTGGGAGGAGGACCGCATCGACTTCGCCGGTCGCACCGGCTTCCTCCGCTTGGCCTGGAACGAGCGGGTGCCGATCGTGCCGGTGGTCAATATCGGTGCGCAACAGAGTGAGCTGGTGCTCACCCGCGGGGATCGGATCGCGCGCCTGCTGCGGCTGGACCGCATGCTGCGGCTGAAAGTGTTCCCGATCTCGATCGCCCTGCCGTGGGGACTGGACATCGGTGATCTCGCTGGGCACGTGCCCTTGCCCAGCAAGATCACCGTCGAGTTCCTGGACCCGATCGACCTGCGCGAAGCGCTGGGTCCGGAGCTCGACCTGGAGCGGGCCTACCGGCACGTCACCGGGATCATGCAACGCACACTGACCAGGCTGGACGAGGAACGCGATCTACCGATCGTCGGGTGAACGGAATCAGTGGGGCGATTTCGGCCTCAACCTCCCACTGTCGTCAATTTTTATGATACCGTTCGTAACATATATCCGCTTCGTGTGATGGAGGTCTCCCGTGCGCGCAGTCGCGCATGATCAGATCGGATGGTTCGCCGCGCCGGGCACCGAGGGCGGCGGAGCGGCGCTGGACCAGGTAGCGGCCATGACCGGCGCTGCCGGGGTGGTCGCCATCGTGCTGCTGTGGATCGGTTACCTGCATCGCACCCGGCGAATCACATGGCTGCAGCGTGTGGCCGACCGTCTGGGGCGGCTGTTCAATCGACCCGGCTGGGTCGCCCTCCCGCTCGCCATGTTCCTCGCGACCATTCTGACCGCCCTGTTGGGCTTCATCTGGGACGTCAGCCTGCACGTGGGCAACGGGCGCGACGACGGGCCGCTGGCGAATCCGGCGCACTACTTCATCTTGGCGGGGTTGTTCTTCCTGTTCACCGCCGGGATGTCGGCGATCGTGCTTCCGCTGGACGAAAAGCCCGGCGCCGCGGCGGTACGGATCACCCGCACCTGGTACGCGCCCGTCGGCGGCATCCTCATAGCGGGCGCCGGTCTCTACGCGCTGATCGGCTTTCCCCTCGACGACATCTGGCACCGGCTGTTCGGTCAGGACGTCACGCTGTGGGGGCCGACGCATCTGATGCTCATCGGCGGCGCCGGTTTGTCACTGGTCGGTGTGCTGCTGCTCGAGTTCGAGGGCAGGCACAGCAAGCCCGAACCCGACCGCGCCGACGGACGGCTGATGTGGCTGCTGCGGTCCTTCGCCTTCGGCGGCCTGCTCATCGGCCTGTCGGTGTTCCAGGTGGAATTCGACTTCGGCGTGCAGCAGTTCCGGCTCGTCCTGCAACCGATGCTCATCGTGGCCGCGGCCGCCATCTCCCTCGTCGCCGCCCGCGTGAGCCTCGGGCCGTTCAGCACGCTGGTCGTCGTCGGCTTCGCCGCCCTGGTCCGCACCGTGGTCGCCGTGCTGGTCGGCGGGCCGATCATCGACGCGCCACGCAACGTCTTCCCGCTCTATCTCGGCTGCGCGGTCGTGGTGGAACTGCTCGCGCTGCTGCCGCTCACCCGGCGACCGATCTGGTGGGGCGCCGCGTGCGGACTCGGCATCGCGACGGTCGGACTGTGGCTGGAATCCCTCTGGGTCCGTGCGATGTTCGTCAATTCGTGGCCGGCCGCGATGTGGCCGGAACTGCTGGCGATGGCAGTGCCCACCGGCGTCGTGGGCGGTGTCGTCGGTGCGCTGCTGGCCATGGCATTGCGCGGTGAAGCGCTGCCGCGTCCGCCGGTGCGACGCGGGTTGATGGTCGCCGCGGTCGTGATCGTGGCAGCCGCGACCGCCAATGGCCTGCTCACCGACGTCCCGGAGCGGGCCGAGGCCACGGTCACCCTCCGGGACGCCGCATCGGACGCGGGCGGACGCATGGTGCTCGCGGACGTTCGCGTCACACCCGCCGATCTCGTCGGCTCCGACCCGGAATGGATGCAGATCCTTGCCTGGCAAGGCGGGATCGGCGCGGACAGTCCCGGTCGCGGTCTGGTCGTGGATCAGCTTCAGCGAGTGGGCTCCGGCCACTACGTGTCCACCAAACCTGTTCCGGCACATGGGACGTGGAAGACCGTGCTACGGCTGCAGGACGGCCGGGTGCTGACCGCGGCGCCGATCTTCATGGCCGCCGACCCGGGCATCGGCGTGGAAGAGGTCCCCGCCCTCGACTCGTTCACCCGGCCGTTCATCGCCGAGATCACCGTGCTGCAGCGAGAGCGCTCGTTCGATTTCCCGTCCTGGTTGTTCACCGCGGCGTCGCTGGTCGTGCTGCTGTGCAGCCTCGTCCTGGTCTGGGCGTTGTCCTGGGGCGCGGCACGAATCAACGACCGGTATCCACACGCGAGCCGACCGGCCGCGGAGCCGGTGGTTTCCCGATGACCCAGGGCTACGACGGCGTGGACGTCCTGGCCGATCATTCGATCCTGCTGGCCATCCCCGCTTTCCTGCCCGCCTTTCTGGTGGTCGCCGTCGTCGTGTTCGTCGCGCTGCGTGATCGTCGTGCGGAGGAGCGCGATCGCGCGCCCGGTTCGCCGTCCGAGCACGGCGTGGAGAAGGAGGAGTGATGGCATCGGTGCGGCGTCGGGTCGCGCTCGTCCTGCTCGGCGGTCTGCTCGTGGCAGGCTGCGCCTCGACCGATCCGGCCACCACCACCTCGACGACCGCGGTGGCCGAAGACCCGGACAGTCTCGTAGTCGCCGTGCGGATCGCCGAGGGATCGGTGAGCCCGGCCGACGTCCGCCTGGAGACTCGGGTGGGACGACCGATCGAGATCGTGGTCGACAGCGACACCGACGACGAACTGCACGTCCATGCCACGCCCGAGCACACCTTCGCGGTCACCCCGGGCACCGGACAGCGATTCCGCTTCACCGTGGACGTGCCGGGGCGGGTGGAGATCGAACTGCACCACGCGCGCCGCACAGTGGCGACGCTGCTCGTGCGCGGATGACGGTTCTGGCCCACGGCATCGGCGGAGCCGCCGATCTGCCGATCCCGCTGTCGTATGCCCTCATCGGGGCCGCATGGGCCTTGACGTTCTCCTTCGCGCTGCTGGCTTTCGCCTGGCGCGAGCCGCGTCTGGAGCCGCGATCACCGGGTGTCGCGCTCCCCGCGATCATCGGAACGGTCGTGGACTCCAGGATGGTTCGGGTCGCGATCTCGGTGGTGAGCGTGGCCGCTGCCGCCGGGGTGCTCGCGATCGGTCTGCTCGGTGCCTCCGATTCGGCCGACAATCCCGTTCCCGGTGTCGTCTACATCTTCCTGTGGGTCGGGGTCATGGTCGCCTCGCTGGTCGCCGGACCCGTCTGGAAGGTGCTGTCCCCGGCGCGCGCACTGCACCGCGCCATCTGCCTGGCGTGGCGCCGCCCGCCCGGGCACGGGCTGATCCGGTATCCCGGTTCCTGGGGGCAGTGGCCCGCGGTGCTCGGTCTGTTCTCCTTCGTGTGGCTCGAATTGGCCTACCCGGACCCGGGTTCGGTGGCGGCTGTGACCACCTGGCTGGCGGCATACCTCGTCGTGACCACGATCGGCCTGATCATCTACGGCACCGTGTGGGCCGAGCGCGCCGATCCGCTCGAGGTGTACAGCAGCCTGCTGGGCAGATTGAGCCCGTTCGGACGCCGCGCCACCGGTGAACGCGTGCTGCGTTCGCCGCTGGACAACCTGGCGGGCACTCCGGCGCGGATCGGTGGGGTGGCCGTGGCCGCCACCCTGCTCGGCTCGACGGCGTTCGACAGCTTCACCACATTTCCTTCGTGGCGCGGACTGCTGGCCGATGCGGGCAGCGGCGGATCCGATGTCCTGCCGGTCGTGCTGAACACGGCGGGACTGCTCGGGTTCATCGTTGTCGTCGGCGTCGCGTTCCGGACCGCCGCCCGGGCGACCGGCGGCCTGGACGAAGCGCAGCGGCGGCTGCTACCGGCTCGCCTCGCACACAGCCTGACACCGATCGTCGCCGGCTACCTGGTGGCCCACTATCTGACGTTTCTCGTGGAGAAAGGACAAGCGACGGTGATCTTGTTCGCGGATCCGTTCGGGCGAGGATGGAATCTCGCCGGGCTCGCCGACCGCGATGTCGCCTATGTCCTGTCCGCCCACCCCGCGGCGTTGGGGACGATCAAGGTGCTGGCCGTGGTCGTCGGCCACATCCTCGGTGTCGCCGCCGCGCACGACCGCTGCCTGCGGTTGCTGCCGCGGGCGCATCGGCTCACCGGTCAGCTGGCCCTGATGCTGACCATGGTCGGTTTCACCTTCACCGGTCTGTATCTGCTGTTAGAGCACCCATTCGGCAGCGAATTCGCCACGAAAGTGGGTTCATAGCGCGTTTCTTTACCTCATGGTTCAGGTTCGCGGGGCCGTTGCCACTCGCTCGGTGACAGGGGATGCCGATCTTCACGGCACGCACTGTCGGATCGTTTTCGGCGCGGAAGATGGAGCGACGATTCTTGAAAAGCGTGGCGTTCACGACGGCGGCTGGCAGAGCACCGGATTCTCCAGGTCGGCGCACGCAAGGTTGCCGTGTGAGCGGATGATGTCCTTGCCGACCTCTTTGGCCAGGTAGCGCAGGAAGCTCGCGACCAGGGAATCCGCTTTCGGTTCCTGATAGGTGTAGGCGTACTCGGTGCCCCAGAACGGGTAGGCACGATGGACCGCGTCGTCCCGCGTCGCCTTGTGGCCGTCGATGTGCACGAGCACCACATCGTTGTTCTTCGACGCCGAACCGAATTCGCTGTAACCGATCGCACCGTCGATTCTCGCGACCGTACTCAACATGGCTTCGGTGGAGGACTGGAAGCAGTGCGGCGTTCCGGTCGTGCCGTTTTCGATCGTTTCGCAATCGCGGGAGTTGGGACCGGACTCCCAATGCTCCAGAATCCGCTGCTGAAATGCCTGCCGGGTGCCCGAGTCCGGATAGCGGCCGACCAGTCGCACCGGCACGTCCGTGCCGCCTATCTCCTTCCAGTTTGCGATCTTTCCGTCGTAGAGTTCCTGAATCTGCTTCGGCGAGAGGTCGGACACTCCCGCCTTCTTGTTGACGACGAGCGTGAACAGAGCGAGCGCGATGGGCTGGGCCAGCAATTCCGGATACTTGTCCGGCTTGACTCCGTCGGTGATCGCCACCATGGCGGGACTCCGCTGCTCCCGCTTCCCGGTCTCGTTCAACTTCTGCAATCCGGAATCGCTGCTGTCGAAATCGAAAGCGAATTGCGCTCCCGGACAGGTCTTGCGGTACGACTCCGCGGCGTCCTTCATGACCGCCGAAAATGCCGTCGATCCGGTGAGAGTCAGATTGCCGGACGCGCAGTCCAGCGGAGCCGAATCCGGGCTCTGGAGGATGGTCACGGTGGTAGTGACACCGAGACCCACGATGACCACCACCAAGAACGCGATCAAGGTCAGCACACGCTTGGACCATTCGGTGGGTGCCTCGGTCTCGGTCACGGTGCCACCCTCGATGGCCGTGTGAACCTCCGCGGGTGCGGACACATACCGGTGGAAGCGGGAGCCGCCGGAATCCCAGCGCCGCAGGACGGCCAGAATCTTGTAGTGGCCGCGACGTTTCAGCGGCACCCTCGGCAGATCGATGATTCCCGCGCCTGCCGCCTCGTCGTCGAACATCCGAATGCGCGGGTCTCCGTTGCGCTGCTGTTCGAGGTTCAGGCCCAGCGTGCCTCGCAGTTCGGTGACCGCGACGCCGAGCACCCTACGACCGGGAAGGCGCACCCGCACACCGGTCGGATTGTCGTCGTTGACCAGATAATCGGACCCGACGATATCGGTGACACCGTGGTTGTGGACGCGCAACAGCACGATCGACACGTCGGCCAGATCGGTGCCCGCAGGCAAGGTGAGATTCTCGAACACTTGCGCATGCCCGGACTGCACCTCACCTGTCAGCGGGGTGTCCATCTGGACGCGATACCCCAACCGCTTGCGTCCGGCGATGCCGAACTCCCACACGGCAGCGCACACCGGGACGATGACACCGAGAAGGGCGAGAACCAGACCGACAATGCCGATGATGGCCTCGAGTTCCACAGCCACACCTCCTCCCCCTGAGATTTCAATTCGAATCAGATTGTGCAGGAGAGCTACTCGCGAAACGTCACCCGACAACAAAAGTTGGCTGGCTGTTCATCGACCTCGCGATCACGTCCTCGCACTATTGCGGAAAGAACCGCAAACAAGAGGCCGTCCAGTTTGATTGCGCGCATGCCAGTGGATCAAGATCTCGGTCACATCGACCACGCTGAACGTTCTCCTCGTCAAACCAAGCTCCCACCGCTCGAACCGATGGAAGCAGCCAACTTCATGCGAGGACCGCACCAGCCGCCACGCACTCACCAGGAGTGGGGAATTACGTGAGCGGCCACCTGAGGAATTACATGAGCGGAAGCCAGCTCGCCGGGGGAATTCCGTGAGCACCGACACCACCAGGGTTCCTCGGCGCGAGGTCAAGTTCGTCCTATATCCCACTATCTGATTGCGCGATGCTTGGGACGGGGCGCCTCGCAACCGAAACCGAACTACATGACAGGAGTTCGACAGATGAAGAGGATCATCACCACCGTGGCCGCTGTACTCGCCACCGGGGGAGGAATCACGTTCGCCGCGCCGGCGGGAGCGCAGCCACCGTGCGACGACGGCAATTTCTGCATCTTCCACGATAAAGGAGGTGGCGGCAGCCACTACTCGCTCGATCAAGGTATCGGCGACCTGGGCGGGGTCGCCGGCGGTCTCAATGACCACGTGTTTTCGGTGTGGAACAGAGACGACCGGAACTGGTGCCTGTACGCCGACGCAGACCATGGCAACCAGCTCCTGCTCGTCACGCGTGGTCCGCTGATCGACCTGGAAGAGCGCGTGGCCTTCCAGGTGTCCTCGGTGGAACCCTGCTAGCGCAGGAATGTCGAGCGTGACGGACCGGATCGGCCGGACTTGTTGCGTCACAGCCAGACCGACGGCAGGGACGGGCGCGCGGTTGACCGGCGAATTCGGGTGTGTCGTCCGGCGGCGGGTCTGAGCGCAGCGAAGCGTGACGTCCGGGTAGGAGCGAGAGATGTCGTTTTCCCACCAGGCGCTGAGTCGGTTGAGGTTGATGCCCGCAGCGGTCAGCAGGTGCTGGAGGCTCGTTTTGGCCAGGCCGCGATAGCGGGAGCGGCGCAGGCCGCAGGGTCGGATACCCCCTGAGCGATAGTGCCTTCCACGCCCGCGCGGTGCTGGTAGCTGCCACTGCTCGGTCTGTTGTTCGGCGCGAGCGAGTTGGAGAGCCTGGTGCTGGGCGCGATGCCGCAGGGTGAGCCGCCGACCTGAACCGGAGCGGATGCGCTGCTCCCGAGCGGGGCAGGATCGACACGCTGAGCTGGGGAATCGACCCCTGACGACCGGGATCCCGTCCTGGGACCGATCGGCTTTCCAGGATCAGGAGCAGGTGCCCTGCGGGCAGGTCACCTGCTCCTGGCTCGATACCTGGTCAATTTTGTTCTATACGGATCCCCCAGTGCTCCGCATCCTTTGCGGTGCCGGGAGTTTCCAGCAAAGGGGAGATGATTCATGTTCGGTACGAGGGGGGACAGGGCAGCCGTGGGGTCGGCCTCGCCCGCGGGCCCCACGATCGCCGTGTTCGCGAGTGGCAAGCACAGCCGACATCGCAGCGCACACTCGACGGGGTTCGCCGTGGACTCGTGGGTCGCGGTTCGAGCGGGTGCCTTGGCACGCAGCGGTTCGCTCGGTGTCGCCACCGTCAGGGGCAGCGATGGGTGAGCTCTTGGAGGTTGATCTCGACACGCTGCGCTGGCTCGGAGGGCAGCTGGGAGGACACGCCGATGCGATCACCACGCTGCGGCTCTCGGCGGTCGTGAATATGGGTGATTCGCCGATCCAGGCTGTGTCCGCGCAGGTCGGTACCGCTGTGCTCGAGGTGTTCGGGCTGATCGGCGGCAATCTGAAGGAGCTGTCGGAGAAGACTGTCGGCGCGGTCAAGACCTATGAGGACTTCGAGCAGGTCAATACCGATCTACTGAACCGATACAACGAGGGCCGGTGAGCATGGCCACCCTCAGCCACGTCTTCGCCAGCAACCCGCAGTCGATGATCGACTTCGCCGCCGACCTCACGACGCAGAACGACACATTCACCGACCGCGTCGAACAAGCGACCCGCGACGTGAACCGTGGCATGGACAGCTGGAAGGGCAACGCCGCGGCCGCCGGGTCCGCTCGCAACTTGGCGAATCGGATGGAGGCCAATCACCTCGCCACCTCGATCGTCGCGATCGCCGACCACTACAACTCCTACGCACCCGCACTCGAGGCCACTCGACGCTCGCTGCTGAGCATCGTTCAAACCGGCCTGCCCAAGATGGGAATGACCGTCGACGACGCGGGCAATGTCACCGCGCCCCGGCTGCCCGTCGCCGGTACCAGATACTCGCCGGAGACCGTGGCGATGCTGCAGCAGATACTCGACGGTGAGGCGGCGGGTTACCAGGCCCGCATCAAGGCTCTGCTGACCGAGTTCGGCGATACCGAAACCAACGCGGCGCAGGCGATCAGCGGTGAACTCGCCGAACTCGGCGAATACCGTGGCGACCCCGACGGACCGCCTATCCGGCCGGAGATCCTCGCCCTGGTGAACAGTGACGAGGTACGCGCCGATCCGAAAAAACTGCACGACCTGTGGCAAACACTCACCGCGGCGGAGAAGGACGAGCTGTACCGCAGCGACCCCTTCCTCGGCAACCGCGACGGTATCCCACAGGTCGACCGCGATCACTACAACCGGCGCCACCTGGTCGACCTGCGCGCCGCAGCCCAACGCCGACTAGACGAACTTCAAGCGAATCCGCCTCAGAAGCGGGGTCTCGACCCTATCGATGACGCGCTGCGCGAGTCGGAGTGGCAGCGAAAGGTCGATGAGGCCAAGCACAAGGTGTCCGAGTACGACGGTGTGGCAAATGGATTGAAGCCCGGTGCGGACCAGGCACCACGGCTGTTGTCGATGCTCGACGATCAGGGGCGCGCGGCGATCGCGGTCGGAAACCCGGATACCGCGGGCAACGTCGTGACCTACATTCCAGGCACGTATGCCGATATCGCGACGATCGGCGACGGGGCCGAGCGCGCGGAACGAATGCGCTGGGCGGCCGAGGACGCGGATCCGTCGACGCGGACATCTGTTGTCGCGTGGTACGGCTACGACGCGCCGCCGGATCTGCCCCGGGCCGCTTTGGATTCGTACGCGGTGGCCGCGGCCGAACCGCTGGACAATTTCCAGGCCGGATTGCGTGCCACCCACGATGGTGGCCGGTCCACCAACACCGTGGTCGGTTACAGCTACGGGACAACAGTGATCGGCCACGCGGCCACCGTTTCGGAAGATAGCGACGGCAAGTTGGTTCCTCACACGCTCGACGCCGACAAGCTGATTCTTGTCGGCAGCCCGGGCATAGATGCCGACAGTCCGAAGCAGTTACACCTCGCCGGAGTGAATCCGGAGAACAACGCTGAACACATCTGGATCACCACGAACGAGAACGACACGATCCAGGTCACGCCAGCAGTCGTCCATGGTTACCAACCTGTGATGGTGCCCGGCTTCGGGCAGAATTTCTACTCGGAGGGCTCGGAGGACGGCGGGTTGAGCACCGAGGCGCACGAGTCATATTGGAATCTCGGAAATCCCGGCCTGACGAATATGGGCAGGATCATCAGTGGCGTCGGGGAATTGGAGATGCGATGAGCAGACACCCGTGGTCGATCCTGCCTGTCGCCGTCATGGCGGCCAGGACGGCGACAGCGTTCGGTCAGGTCGCAACACCGGAAGGAACATCTCAGCCATGACAGACGGCATCCCGGTCGAGGCGAGGCTGACCGAGGCAGCGGCACGGCGGCGGATCATCGACCAGCTGACCGACACACTGCGGCTGCTGCCCGCCGGTGTGTCACTGACGTGGCAGCACCCCGAGTTCCCCGAAACCGTCTTCGGCGATGCGACAGTCGTCTCGTGCGTGGACGACGACAGCGTGCCGGACCCGCCGTATAACATCGCCGCGATGTACTGGGTAGCCGGGGTTCCTACAGGCAAGCGCGCCCAGTACCTGGAGCTGTTCGTTCGGGCCTGGGATGCGCTGGGCTGGAGGCCTCTTCGCGACAACGCGGACCCGCGGATGCCGCAAGTTCGCGCCGGTACCCCCGACAGGTACCTACTGACCCTCAGACAGAATTTGCGCGGCGATCTGTCGGTGTCAGTGTCGTCGCCGTGCTTCCCGCACGACAAACGCGGCGGCGATGTGAATCCGTCGACCATCAACCATCCGTGAGGCAGGCACGCCGATGTCGCAAGGACGCAAAGATTTCGAGGAGTTGGGTGCGAAGGTGCAGCGCGCACAGCACGCGCTTGCCGAGATCCGGAGTATCGGCACCAGCGGGGGAATCCGGGTGGAAGTCGACGCGGAGAACCACCTGCTGTCGGTGTCGGTCCCGGACGCGCACGAGATCATCGAGGCGTACAACGCCGCCGTCGCCAACAAGCGAGATATGGTCGATGAAGCCATGCGCGAAGTAACCAACGATGCTCGCGTCGAGGCGATATCCACTTTCACCCGGGCGGCTGCCGCGTTGCGGGACGCCCAACGGCAGGAGCAGCCGTCCTGGGAGGAGCACCCGGGCAACGACTCTCATTCGTTCTGGAGCGATCGCAGCTTCTGATCCGGTCGGCCCGGCGCTGTCTGCTCGGCAATCTACGAATGTGACGTGTGCATCACGGAATAATCCACATTTTGCCCATCCACGACGCGGGCACCTCATTCCGCGGCGGGATTCTACTGATCAACCCTTCCGGGGTTTCGCCGGTCAGTCGGCGAATAGCGGTATCCGAGAATCACGTTGAGTGTACGCATGCGGAGTTCTCCGTACCCATGGCGGCAGAGACTGCCGTAGGGCGGCCGCAGGTACCGAGTTCGAACTTGCGGAACTCGAAGTGCTGTGGAACTCGCGCCATTCCTGATCGGTGGGTTTGCGGTATTCCGCTTCGGGCGGCGGTCCGGGTGAGTGTCGAGGAAGGCCGGTAAGTACGGACGAGTTGCTCAGGAACGAAATGGTGATGTCAGATATCGGAACTGTCTGAATGCCTGATCGGTCCGGTGAGTAGCGGCTTTAGTTCGGTGAGGGTGGTGAGGCGCGGAACGGATGTGACGGTCCCGATGCGTTCCCGGTCGAGCCAGATCCCACGCATGCCGGCGCGGGTGGCAGCTTCGGCATCGGTATGAAGCCGGTCTCCGATATATGCCACTCGCGACGGATCGAGTCCGAGCTGGTCGCAGGCGGCGGCGAAGATTCGCCCATCGGGTTTGGCTGCACCCGCCTCGCTCGAGATCGTGACGTAGGGCAAGGCGGCGGCGAGTCCGACATGGTGGATTTTGCGGCGCTGCTGATGGGCATCTCCGTTCGTGATCACACCGAGGCGCAGCCGAGGGTGGTTTGCAGTCAGCGACGCGACGGCTGGACCCACGTCGGGGTAGGGGCGCCAAGCCCGCTCATAGTGCTGGAGATAGCGCGCGAACCAGGCGTCCGCCTGCGCCGTGGTCCAAGAGCCCAGACCGAGTTCTTCGGCCAGACAGGCGATTCGCAGGCGGCGTTGCTCGATGAAGGTCAATTCGCCCGCCAGGTAGCGGTCCATCATCGTGGCTTCCAGCTCCAACCAGCGGCGGGTCACAAGATCCTGATCGATGACTGGTTGCTCGGGGTTGCCGAGGAAGGTGGCGGTGACCGCTGCCGCGGCGGCCGACCGGTGATCGATCAGCGTTCCGTCGAGATCGAACAACACGGCGTCGACGCTGACGGTGTTCATGCTGATCACGCCCTTCGGTGGTGCGGCGGTCGACTTCTGCCGGACTATCCGTATTCGTGGGGATCCGGGGCAGTGACAGCGGAATTTCGGTCATACGCCGCCGCTGCGAGTGCTGCGGCGTGTGCTCGCAGCATGCGGTGGTGTACCGGGCAGTCGTCTAGGTTATCGTGCCGGCAGTCCAGAGCGTGTTGAAGCGCTGTCTGTGCCCGCTGGATCTTCTGGACGCGGTGGTCGAGTTCGCGCAGTTTGGCCGAGGCGATGTCCCGCCAGTTCGAAGTGGTTCGGCCAGTCGGGTCGAGGAAGTCCGCGATCTCGGACAGGGTGAAGCCGGCCAGTTTGAGCACGTCGATGAAAGCCACTTGTTCGACGGCGCTCTCGTCGTAGAACCGTTTGCCTCCAACGCGTCCGGTGGTGCGTAGCAGACCCTTGCGTTCGTAGAAACGCAGGGCAGACGACGCCAGCCCGGTACGCGCCCGAAGTTCCGATATCGACAGCTCACCCATTGACTTGAACCATAGTTCAAGGTGCATGCTGCTCGAGACGTCGCAGTCGAGGCGACACCAGAGTGGCCGCAAGAAACGAACGGGGAGGATTTCCGATGTCGAGTGGAACGCGCGTCGCCGTAGTCACGGGCGCCGGCAGGGGGATCGGGCTTGCGATCGTGCAGGCACTGGTCGAGGACGGGTTCACGGTAATCGCAGGCAGCCGTACGGTCACCGATGCGCTGCGGAACGCGACACCGGATGCGCTGGAGATCGATCTGGCGACCATCGATGGGCCCGCGCGCCTCATACAGCACGCTGTCGACCGGTGTGGAGGGATCGATCTGCTGGTCAACAACGTCGCAGGCACCTCGAAACCCGCTGGTGGATTCGGGCAACTCGACGATGACGCGTGGTTATACACGTTCGATCTGACGTTCATGTCGGCCGTCCGTGCGACGCGAGCGGCGCTGCCGAGTCTCCTGGACCGCCGCGGCTCGGTGGTCAACATCAGTTCGGTCAACGCCAAGCTGGCGCAGCCGCGGTTGATCGCCCAGTCGGCGGCCAAAGCGGCGCTGTCGAACCTCGGTAAATCACTCGCCGAGGAGTTCGGTGGCCGTGGGCTGCGGGTGAACACGATCTCCCCAGGCCCGGTATGGACCGATGTGTGGACTTCCCCGGGTGGGCCCGGCGACGTGCTCGCCAGGCAGGCAGACATCCCCCGGGAGGATCTCGCGGCGAAGCTTCCAACGGCAGTTGGTGTGTCAACCGGACGCTTCACCGAACCGCAGGAGATTGCTGCGCTCGTGGTGTTCCTGGCGTCCGGTCGAGTCGCCAACATGAGCGGCTCGGAACTCGTGATCGACGGCGGGATGATGAAGACAGTTTGAGAACCGCCGAGCCCGACGCGATCGCGCAGGCGTGGCCGCGAGCAGCGGTGCGGATGTGCGATGCACCTTCGCGGAAGTCGTTCCGATATTCACTTCGACGTATGCGCGAGGATGGCGGCGGCCAGCTCCTCGTGTACTTCCAGGGGCAGCGTGTGGCCCATGCCCGCCACGATCATCAGCTGTGCCTCCGGGATCTGCTCGGCGATAATCGTGCCGTGGCCGGGTTTGGCCGGCTCGTGGCTGCCCTCGATAACCAGCGTGGGCGCTTTCACCTGGTGCAGCACGTCCATTGGCTCGAAGTCCGGCTCGGCGGCTGCGGCTAGTCGGTGGTTGGACACTGCGGACAGGTCGCGGGCCCGGTCGTAGATCCGTTCCTGTAGCCGACGCGCCGCGTCTTCGTCGAACGGCAGCCCGGTGCCGTGCAGCAGGCGTTGCTCGGCGATCATGCCGTCGATCCGGGCGCGCCGGTCCTCTGGCGGTGGGGTGGCGATCAGTTCGCGGACCTCGAGGAGGCACCTGATGTGCCTGTCGCTAGTCGTGGAAGTGTCAGCCCTCGACATTGCAAATGTCGTCGA
The DNA here is from genome assembly GCF_000308455.1 of Nocardia abscessus NBRC 100374. Lineage (GTDB taxonomy): Bacteria > Actinomycetota > Actinomycetes > Mycobacteriales > Mycobacteriaceae > Nocardia > Nocardia abscessus. Next base: position 29,009 of record NZ_BAFP01000128.1, read on the forward strand.
CCGCTACCTCAGCGAGGACTCGAAACCCTCGGGCACGCCGAACACATACACCGGTCCCAGTGACAATCTGCCCTCCAGCAATGCGGGGGATCCTCGGCTCGGTCATCTCCTCGTTCAACGCGGTCTCGAGGACCGTCTTGGTGAATTGTTTAGCAACCTGTTCGGACCGGTCGAAGACAAGCCTTGCTCCCTGGCGGACGAACACCAGGGCCGCAGTCAAGCAAGCCGCGTAGCGCAGCGGGTACCCGCATCCGCACATTCTGGCCGTCGTCGCCGCGAGGTGGGCGAGCGGCAGTGCTTCCTTGGGTCGGCGATGGTCGTGGTGCTGAATATTCAGTGGCCGCCACAGGTGCTCGGACTGTTCGGATGGTGCGCATCCGGCTTTTCGGACCTGTAGCGGATGGCCGGATCATATTGTGGCACAATATAAATCGTAGTCGTTCGCGGGGGATGGCCATGCTTGTGCATGAGTTCGGCACCTTGGGGTTGCCGAGGGCGGACCAGCTGGACTGTTGGCGCGACCTGATGGACCAGTGGTTCGTTCCCATCCGGCTTCGCAGCGCCACCGGTAGCGGCTTTTCCGCCTCAGCGCGGGTGCTGGCATGGGACGGCGTGCAGATCTCCGCGCCGGCAAATCCGTCCGGGCGGGCACTCACACTCGCCTCGGTCACCGTGGACCTGCTGTCCGCCGCACTGGCCGCGCCGCTGGAGACTGCAGAAGCTGTTCGCCGCGGGCGCCGCCACATGCGCGGCCTGGATCCGGCGGCTCCGCCTGGAACGCTGTCGCCGCGACCTGGCCACACGCACAGGCAGGAACCCGCGCCCGCCGCGCCCGCATGTCCTGGCATCGGAGACAGCAGGTCTGCGGACTGCGTCGCCACAACGGTGATCGCGGCTCGTTCGGCAGGGACTTGCCCACTCACGCCATTCGAAGGGAGATAGGTAGCGATGCTGGTGACCGAGTTCAGCACAGAGAGCTTGTCGATCGAGGACCAGTTGGCGTGCTGGCTGGACCTCATGGATCGTGACCTTGTTCCCACTCGGATGCGCAGCACCACCGAGGAGGGCTTTGCGGGCCGGGCGCGGACGCTGACCTGGGAAGGCGTACAGATCTCCGTGATGTCCTACCCGTCGGTGCAGGTTACGCGGACTCCGAAGCTGATCCGGCAGTCCGATCCGGAGGCCTACCAGGTCAACCTTGTGCTGGACGGTGAGGCTGCGATCCGTCAGGCGGGCAGGGAGGCGATCTTCGGTGCCGGTGAGTTCGCAGTGTTCGACACCTCTCGCCCGTTCGAAGGATGGCGTTCTTGCGGTCTCGGTGGTCGATCCATGACGCTGCAGATCTCCCGGGCGCTGCTGCCGCTGCCCGCAGGCGGGATCGACCGGCTCACCGCCATCCCCTTCGGCGCGCACCACGGCATAGGCGCTGCATTCGCCCGTTGGCTGACCGATCTCACCACACGGGCCGACGAGTTCAGCCCCGCCGACGCACCCACACTCACCTCCGTCACCGTGGACCTGCTGTCGGCTGTCCTCGCCGCACCCATCGACGCCGAGGGAATGCTGGTCCCCGAGTCGGGTCGGCGTGCTCTGCGATTGCAGATCAACGGCTTCATCGAACAGCGACTCGGTGACCCCGCTCTGACGCCGAAGGCGATCGCCGAGGCTCACCACATCTCCTTGCGCAGCCTGCAACAACTGTTTGCGGCGGACAAGACCACCCCGGCGACCTGGATACGCCGACGCCGATTGGAACGCTGCCGCCGCGACCTGGTCAACCCGTATTTGCGCCATCGACCCATCCATTCGATCGCGGCCCGGTGGGGATTCACCGACCCGGCACACTTCAGCCGTGTGTTCCGTAAGTCATTCGGCCTGCCGCCCAGCGACTACCGCCATAACGCCCTTCTGCGCGAATAGCCAAGTCCGCTGCGCGAATGGACAAGGACCGACACGTTCCTTTCCGACATACTGAACTCGATACCAACGTTCCGATCTCTTTTAGCGTTGGTCGGAACCGGACGGGTTCTCAACGGCGCGAACCCATTCTGGTGTGCCAGGGAACTGAGGGGATGACTCGATGCAAACGACCATTCGGAGGATCGCGGCATCGGCCGCCACGACCGCTGCCGCCGCAGCCTGCATTCTCTTCACCGCAGCACCCGCTCAGGCCGACGCGGCTGACTGCGTGTGGTATCTGGAAAGTGTCGGCTACGTTGCCGGTGAGGGGGTGTACAACGCGTGCCTGAGTGGCGAGGGCGCCGTCGGCACCACCCTGTGTCTTCAGGCTCTTTACGATCTTCGGGTCGCCCAAGGACACGCCAACGAGGCATGCGGCCGGGCGCAGTGGTGAGTGGCCCCTTCGGGGCGAAGTGCCGGTGACGAAACGTGCGCGGCAGCCCGCTCGGCCGAACGCGCGGAGGTCGGCCGGCACTCAGGTGAGTAATCCCGACCTGAAAGGAATGTTCTATGAGAAAGCGCATCCCGAGAATCGCCGCGCTGGCTGCCACGGCCGTCGCGACTTCCGCGCTCGCCATCGTCACGGCAGGCCCGGCGCAGGCGGACACGGCTGACTGCACCTGGTATCTCGACCACATGGGTTACTCGGTCGGAGACAAAGCCACTGACGCATGTACTAAAGCGGCAGCCAACTAGGGGGCGATGGCTGGGCGTACTGCGACGACGACCTGCGCGCCCTCGGCGTCCACCCGAACCACTCGGCCGAAGCATGCTGGCGCGGACTGAAGTGGTAGATACGAATCCTCGGCGGTTGTGACGAGGCATCCTGTCCCATCGACTCGCACAGCACCTCGATCGCACCGGTCCGAAAGCGACCTTCCCCCGATTTCCTCTGTCATGAACAAGTTCTCGACATCTGCAGAATCTTGTCGAGGGAGTTGCAGTGCAGCTGGGAGCGCTTGTGGCACAGAAATTATGGCAAATAGCAAACATTCAGCCGACTCGAAGCTCAGATCGGCAGAGCGAGACTGTGGGTGCTCGTTCAGCGGACATACACCACAGAGGGAGGTCCGCGGGGCATGTCCGACGACTACGGCCGGGATGCTCTGCGGGGTGAAATCGCAGCATTTTATGGCGGTTTCGGTCAGCCTGAGGCGCTGCTGGCGGCATTTCGGTCGGCTGCTCTGCTGGTGCCGGTGAGCGCCGACGATCGCGTTCAGGTTTCGCAGGTGGGCGGCATCGACTGGCTGTGTGCCTTCACCAGTGTCACGGAGTATGCCCGGTACGTGATGGCGCGCGGCCGAATGATAGACGGCGGCATCGAGCCTGATCGCCAGTACCGGTATCACTCGCTGCTGGGATCGCGCCTGCTCGCGTACGCGGAGTCGCGGGACCAGCCCACTGGCGTCGCGGTCGACGTGGTGGGGTCGGCGCCGATGGCATTTCCGCCGGATGTGACCGAGTAACGAACAGAAGCGGGAGGGACGGTCATGACGCAGAAGGTGAAGGTCGACCCTGCGGTGCTGGTACAGGCCGCGCACGGGATCGAGGCGACCATCGGTGAGCTGTCGAATATGGGCATCGGCCAGACGGGCAACATGGGCCGCGGGTTCTCGCTGTTGACTCTGTCGACGATGGAGGCGGGCAAACACACGGTCCAGAAGACTTTCGAGACCTTCACCGAGCGCTGGTCGTGGGGTGTGCGATCACTGGTGCAGGCCGGCAATTCGATCGCCCACACGCTGGGGTTGGCGGCCGGGCGCTACGACGAAATGGAGAACAAGTCAGCGGAAACCCTGAAGAAGATGTGGACGCACACCCTGGGCAATCCGCACCTGACGGATGAGCAGATCGCGAGCCGATCGTGGGGAGAAACTCTCTCCGACAACACGTTCAATCATGTGCGTAACGCGGACTACAGCCTGCAATCGTTCCAGCAGGCAGCCCAGACGATGCAAACCAACGCCAGGGTGATCGAGGCGGTCGGGCCGCAGGCACTGGCGAACGCCGGAGTGGCTGCGGCGGTCTTGGTGCCGCAGCCGGGAACTGCCGGGCTCGCCGCCCCCGGCCTCACCGGAGAGACGCCGGGATGGAACACCGGTGCCGCGAAGGAGGCCGCGGAAATCATGAAGGAGCGAGGGGGGCAGTAGCTTTGGGATTCGGCGATTTCCTCGACGACATCGGTGACGCGATCGAGAAGGGCGTCGAGGATGGCATCGAAGGGCTCGGACAGCTCGCCGAATCCACTCTGGACGCGCTCGGGGACGGGGCGGATGCGATCGGCCTCGACAGTCTCGGCGAGGGCCTCGATGATTTGGGCGACAACATCGCCTCCGCCACCGGCGGCGACGTCGATGAGCGGGAACTCGGCGAGACGGAAGATCCCAAGGAACTGATTCGCGGCGAGCCCTCCGAAATCGGTTCCACGGCACAGACCTTGCGAAAGATGGCCGGTGCGCTCGAATCCACCGGCCAGGCACTGAAGAAGATCGACGCCGCCGATTGGGTCGGGCAGGGTGCGGACGCGTTCAACGAGGTCTACGACAAGCAGCCGAGACTGTGGTTCGACGGCGCCGACGCGATGACCGCGGCAGCCGACGCGATGGACGCCTGGCTCAACGAGGTGAAAACTGCACAGGCGAAGGCCGCGGACGCCATCGACAAGTGGAAGGCCGCCGACGCCGAGGAGCGCAGGCAAAAGACCTGGTGGAATTCGCTTTCCGGGGAGCAGCAGGCGAATACGCCCCTGGTCGACACCTGGACCTCAATGCGCAGGGAGGCACGCGACATCCTGCGCGGCGCGCGGACGCAGCGCGATAACGGCGCCTCTATAGCGGTGAGCGCCTTCGCCGCCGCTGCCGAGAAGGCGCCGAAGGAACCGCCGTTCCATGAACGCTTGATAGCCAACCTGTCCGACCTGGGCGGGGTCATCCAACATGGGCAGTTCGACTTCGTCACCGGTCTGCTCACGAGCTTCACCGGACTGGTGCAGTTCGTCCGCCAGATCAACCCGACCGACATCTACAACCTGACCCATCCGGCCGAGTACGCGGCCGGCTTGTCGAATCTCGGTACGGGGTTGGTTGTCGCGGTGGCCGATCCGGGTGCCGCGGTGTCCGCGATATTGTCCGACGCGCGGCGGAATCCGTTCGAATTCGCCGGCGCGTTGACCGGTGACGCCCTGCTCACCGTCGTAACCGGGGGCGGTGGAAGCGCCAAGGTCGCGATCAGCGCATTGCGACGAAGTGCGGATGCCGGAAGAACTGCCCTCCGCTTGGCGGACGATGCCGGTGACCTCGGCCGACGCCTGCCGACCGACACACCGGGCCGCCCTGGCTCGAATCCTTCGGCAGGCGCTCCGAACTCGAGCGCGGGTCCCGCACCGAATACCGGGCACACACCCACCGGTACCAATCCGGTCGATGCGGGCAGTCGACCGGAGGCTCCCTCGCCGAACGGCGACAACGGAAGTAACTCGTCATCCAGCCCTGAGCAACCCCGACCGCGCGCGGATGCCGATCCGCCGCCCCAGCATGCCTATCCCGATCCGGATCCGTCCCCGCGGGTGGATCCGGATTCGCCGCCGCAGCGTTCTGATCCCGATCTGCAGCCGACTCCGCGTACTGAGCCGGATGTGTCGCCTGCTCGGGAGACTGTGCCGGATTTTCCTGCTCCGCGTACTGAGCCGGATGTGTCGCCTGCTCGGGAGACTGTGCCGGATTTTCCTGCTCCGCGTACTGAGCCGGATGTGTCGCCTGCTCGGGAGACTGTGCCGGACTTTCATCCTCCGCGTACGGAATCCGATCCGCCGGAGAGGCGCACCGACTCGGCACCGCATCCTCACCCGAATTCTGATTCCGTACCGCCCGTGCGCACCGATCCGGACCACTCTCCCGACGTACGCACAGACGACACACCGACATCGCGGACGGTCCCGGACACCACGCCCACAACACGCACGGACGCCACCCCGACGCCGGGAATGCACGGCAGTCCCGGGTCTCATATCGGTAGTCCCAGTCCGCGCATGAACCCGGACGCCACACCGTCTGCACACCCGCAGCCAGACTCACCAGCACGTCCCGCACCCGCAACGCGGACACCCGACGCAACCCCACTCACCCGCGCGCATCCAGACCCGACGCCCGCAGCGCGCTCCCATTCCGACCCGGCGGCGGCCGCAGGCCCTCACCGCGACCCTGTCCCGGCGGTCCGCGCCGAACCGCACTCGTCGCCCGCTGCCCGCATACAACCCGGCTCGCCATCGCCCGCGCGTCCGACGTCGGACCACACACCGCAGCGCACACACGCCGATCCACCGACACGAACCGACCCGGATGGGCCGTCGCGTCGCTCTGATCCGGATCCCGGCCGACGCCCGGATGACGATCCGAATTCGAAACTCACGCAGCGTGATCCAGAGCGAAGCCCCGATAGAGATGAGGCCGGATCGCGTGACCCAGACGATTCCCGAACGGACCGCGATGCACCGCGCGAACGTGATTCGAAGCCGGATGGTGACTCTGACGCTCCGACACCACAGGACCGAACGTACGCTGATCGCAACGCGCACCAGCACACGCGCGACTCCGGCGCGGAAACGGATCGGACAGCGGAGCAGAAAACCTGTTCCAAAGACCCCGTCGATATCAGCACCGGTGAATTCCTGCTTCCCGAGGTAGATATCGAATTGCCGGGCGTGCTGGGGCTGGTGTTGCGCCGGGCTCATCACTCGAACCACCGCTTCGGGCGCTGGTTCGGGCCCTCCTGGTCCGCGACCTTGGATGTGCGGATCGTCGTCGTCGACGAGGGTGTCACGTTCATCGGCGAGGACGGGATCATGCTGGCCTACCCGCACGCCGAGGTCGGGGTGCCGGTGCATCCGCTGAGTGAGGGCCAGCGATGGTCGTTGATCCGCACCGATTCCGGCGGCTACCGGGTTTGGGATCAACGGCGCGAATTGATCTGGCATTTCGCACCCGAACTCGGACTCGACGGCATCGAAGCAAGGCTCGGCAACTATGCGATCTCCGCGATAACCGACCGGCACCACAACCGCGTCCGCTTTCATTACGACGCCGACGGAGTGCCGGTCGAGGTGACGCACTCGGGCGGATATCGCGTCCGGATCCACTCCCACCGCGGTCGGGTCACCGGTCTCTCGCTCGTCACGGAGGATTCCCACATCGGCGAGTTCGCAACGCCGGTACGGGAATTCGCCTATCAAGCGGGCGACTTGGTCGCGGTGACCGACGCCGACGGCGCCACCACCCGCTTCACCTACGATGCCGAACACCGGATGACGTCGTGGATCGATTCCAACGGCAACCAGATGGTCAACACCTACGACGAGTCCGGCCGCGTGGTCTTCCAGCGCGGCACCGCCGGAATGCTGAATTCCGACTACGATTATCTGCAGCTCCCCGACGGCAGCGGCCGCCTGACCACCGTCACCGATTCCCTCGGCGCGACGACCCAGCACGGTTTCGATCACGAGCTGCAATTGCGCGATCTCATCGATCCCGCCGGCGGCCGTACCCACATCGACCGAAACGCAGACCGCAGGCCGCTGATCGTCACCGGCCCGGACGGGGCAGCCACCACCTACGTGTACAACGGAGCGGGCGACCCGACGAAAATCACAAGCCCTGACGGCAATTCGACCGAAATCGAATATATCTGGCGGAACCGCCCCATCACGGTCACCGCTCCCGACGGCTCGGTGTCGCGCCGCGAATGGACGGAGGACGGCGACCTGTCCGCCATTGTCGACCCAGCGGGCACACGCACCGAATTCACCTACCACTCCAACGGTGCACTCGCCGCCATCGTCGAGGCCAACGGCGCCCGCACCACCGTGCAGGTCGACGCCGCCGGGCTCCCGATCGGCATCACCGACGCACGCGGCGGGGTCACCCGGATCGGACGCGACGCCGCAGGCCGCCCGACGCGGGTCACCGACGCCCTCGGCGCCGTGACGCACTACCACTGGTCATCGAACGGAAAGCTGCTTCGCAGAACAGACCCCGATGGCCACGCCGAATCATGGACCTACGACGGCGAAGGCAATATCCGCACCCACACCGACCGGGCAGGCGGCGTCACCCGATTCACCTACGGCGCCTTCGATCTCCTGCGGTCACGCACCGAGCCGGACGGCTCGGTCACCCGCTACACCTGGGACACCGAGCGCCGCCTCACCGCCGTCCACAACCCTATCGGACAAAGCTGGACCTACGATTACGACAACGCCGGACGGTTGATCGCCGAAACGGACTACACCGGAGCCACCACCCGATACACCTACGACCGAGCCGGACGAGTCGCCACCATCACCCCAGCGACCGGCGTCACCCGCCGCCACCACCATGACATCCTCGGCCGCCTCACCGAGATCACCACCGGCGAGGAATGGATTCGCTACACCCACGATCCGCTGGGCCGCGTCCTGACCGCAGCCAACGGAATCGGCGAGTACCCCACACACACCCTCGAATTCACCTATACCGCAACCGGTTCGATTGCCTCCGAACAGCTTGACGCCCAGTCGCCAATGCTGTACGAGCATGATCAACTCGGCCGCCGCATCCGCCGAACCACCCCCACCGGCGCCGTGACCACCTGGCACCACGACATCCTCGGCCGCCCGGTCCATCTCCGCGCCGACGACCACGATGTCACCTTCGATTACGACCCCCTCGGACGACTCGCCGGCTGGAGCACTGGCGAAATCGCGGTCACTCGCAGCCTCACCGACATCGGCCGCGTCACCCACCAAGAGGTGACCGCTTTCCCGGCGCGAGCCTTGTCCCTCGACCTCTCCGCCCGACCGGCCCCACGTCAACTCCGTCGCGACGAATTCACCTATCGCCCCGATGGATACCTCACCGCCCACATCACCGCCCGACCCGACGCCGACGCGCTCCAGCGGGCGTACCACCTCGACCCAGTCGGCCGGGTCACGGCAGTCTTGCACAACGACAGTCCGACCGAGCGTTACTCCTACGACGCGCTGAGCAACATCACCTCCGCCCTGTCCGCCGAACTGCCTCAGGTCACCCATGAAGAGGTCCCTCCGGCACCCGCCGGGATACCGCAGCGGGCCGAATCGCACTCACAGTGGCGGGAGTACCGCAACAACCTGCTCATCCGTGACGGCCGAACCCGCTACCACTACGACGAATCCGGGCGGCTCGTCCGCAAGACTCGCACCCGGCTCTCACGCAAATCCGAGACCTGGTTTTTTCGTTACAACAGCTTCGACCAGCTCACCGATGTCTGGACTCCGGATCGTCAATGGTGGCACTACACCTACGACGCCCTCGGTCGCCGCACCACCAAGCAGCGGCTGTCAACCGATGACACTGTCCTCGAACGTGTCGACTACACCTGGGACGGTACGCAGCTGCTCGAGCAAGCAGCAGCCGCCATCATCCGGTGGCAGTACGAGCCTGACTCTTACACCCCGATCACCCAAATGACCGACCAGGAGGGCGTCGATCGTGAGTTCTATGTGATCGTCACAGATCTGGTCGGCACGCCTGTCGAGATGATCGATCCCGGGTCCGCCCACATCGCTGCTACGGCCAACGCGGACCTGTGGGGAAACGCCTCATGGCACGGTCACGCGAGCACTTCACTTCGTTTCCCGGGGCAAATCCACGATCCCGAGACCGGACTGCACTACAATCTGCACCGCACCTACGACCCGGCGACCGGACGCTTCCTCACCCAAGACCCTCTCGGACTAGCTCCCGCCCCGAATCCCCACGGCTACCCCCACAACCCTACTATCTGGAGTGATCCACAGGGCCTGCTCCCCAAGCGTTGCAGGGTGACCGTATCTCCCGTGGTTTCGGATTGGGCCACAAAGGGCGCTCACGTTCATATCGAAGGTATGGAGGCAGTCGTGTTTCCTCACGGCGACGGCACCGTCGGTGTCAAACCTTGGCGACTGTCCCACGGCGAGCCTACAGAAGCTCAAATGCAGCACGTGCTGGATGAGCTGAGGTCGAATCCGGCGCTTCGTGCCGACCTGATAGAAAAAGCGCGGGCGGCAATGTCTGAAATGAATTCGCATAATTGGGGGTACGAAAAGAACAGAGCCCTGGAGATGCACTATCTTATCAGGGCGCTCGAGAAGATGGGGTGATGAGGTCGCCGAACTACATAGACTTTCTGGCGGATACGGCATGCGCGGGCTCAATTTTGGGCATTCATAGTGGAGCTTCGATCGACGAGGTCAACCGCAGTATCGGATCCGGGGGTTTCGTTGACAATATCGACAAGAAGCAAAGGTCGCTCGTGCGTGACTACGGGCTTATGGAGTTCGGGTTCCAGCGCGACTCTTCAAATGAATGGCAGTGTTGGAGCGCGATAATTCAGGTGCATCGGCTGCAGTATGAAACAACCATACCGCAGCCGATTTTGCGTGTATACGGCAGCTTCCCTGAAGAGATCAATATATCGGAACTGGATTCAGCGCTGCGTAATCGTGGCGCCGATCTCGATGAGATCGAAATGAACATGACAGGCTACAGATACTATAGGATCTCTCGGTCCGACGCTCGCGTGATCGTTTCGCATGACAATAACCAACTCGACTCCGAAGATATGATCTGGTCGATATCTCCGTGGTGGATAGGCTAGCCGTCAGATCCGGTCGAAGAGCGGCCTACTTCAACTCCGACCGGACGAACGCGCTGACGTTGTGACGTTGCAGCAGCAGGTGCATCAGCAGTGCCGGTAGGCAAGGCGAGGCTGGCTACCGCCATATCGGTCCCCACTGGTCGCCTTCGGTGCCCATGAAACTGCGCAGGCCCAGTTGGAGCACGCTGTGCCCCCGGATTGACCAAGGGCGTTAAACTGCAACTACTGTAGTTGCAGTTCGGTGGTGCGGACACTGAGGAGAGCTCCACGATGGGCATCAGTAGCAGGAGCGCGGTCGCGATTCACGCGCTCACGATGCTGGCGCGTTGGGATGATCGTTCGCTGACGTCCGTAGAGATCGCGGACAGCCTGGCGAGCAATGCGGTTCTGGTGCGGCGCATACTCGGCGCCTTACGGGATGCCGGTCTGGTGTCGTCCACCGAGGGGCGTGGGGGTGGCTGGTCCCTTGCGTGTGTTCCGCACAAGATCACGCTCTACGACGCGTATGCCGCAGTCGAGGCGGGCCCGATTCTGCCGCGGCATCCTCATCCACCCAGCGACGCATGCGAGGTGGGGCGCAATATGCAGCGACTGCTCGAAGCGGAGTTCCGCGACGCGGAAAAAGCCATGGAACAGCGGCTCGGCCAAACCACCATCGCCCAGCTGGCCCAGCATGTGCTGGCTCTCGAGCGTGAACTCGCGGTGCACGGTCGGCGACCGAGCCGACGGGCGGCGACCGTTGGCGGCCGTGGTGAGAGAGATCGAGACTACGACGGAGAGAACGAGATGACAGCGCGTACACCCGAAGAGCTTCTTCCGTTGATCACCGCAGCGATAAACGGCGGCGATCCGATCGAGGTCGTGAAGTACTTCGACGAGGAGGGGTGCTTCGCGTTGCCCGATGGCGCGCTCGTGCGCGGGCATGCGGAACTACTGGCGATGTATGAACAACGGCTCGCGCTACAGCCAGCGATAACGACGCACGCTGCGAAGATCATCCAGGCGGGCGATGTCGCGTTGGTGACGAATGTATGGTCCACCCACCTTCGGAATGGCGAGATCGACGGCAAGGACCTGTTCGAGGGCGTGGCGACGCTCGTGCTGCGCCGCCACGCCGACGACAGCTGGCGCGTGCTCGTCGACGACTCCGACAGGTAAGGATCGGGCGCGCACTCACTCACAATCCCCGCCCGTTGGGTAGGAGTCCCGAAGCCACTGCACGTGTTTCACTGGATGTAGTCGCGGATGCATGTGCCATCGTGGGTTTCGTAGTCGATGCCCAATAGCGTGAACGAGTCCCGCTGGCCACCGGCGGCCTGCAGCAGATCGGTATCAGGTGCGATACCGGTTCGTGGCGTTGGGCACAGCGTTACCGGTCGTGAACTTGTGCGCCACGGTAAATTTTGTTCAAGCCGTCCGGCGTGCCTTCGGATACCGTTCATAATGAGATGCACGACGAGTGGGGCATAGCCGCAGTGCAATTGCGTGATACATCAGGCCGTTATACGTTGCCATAGACGGTGATACCCGACTGGGCGGTTGTTTCGAGCGTGATTGCGTGCAGACGCATGCTCGACGGGAACGACGCAAGGGGGCATGCGCGTAGTGACTGAATATGTCGATGCGGTCGGCGGCACCGAGGCCGGACAGGGTCGACCGCGGCGAGTTGATATCGAACCGCATCCACAGTTGCGGTCGCTGCTGGTGCAGAACTATCACGGTTATCCGCACACCGATGTGCCGCCCGAACATCGCAGCCTGCCCGCCGGTGCGGCAGTGCAGTTGGTCATCAAACTTGCCGACTCCGCTGCGCGGCCGCCGGAGTTCCTCATCGGCGTTCGCGGTCACCGCATACCGATCGACGGTGCGTGCGCGCCGTCCTACATTGAACTCTCGTTGGATCCACTGGGGGCCTATACATTGCTGGGCGCTCCCGGTATCGAGTTGAACGGCAGGGTGTCGGACGTATCCGATGTCATCGGGCGTCGGTACCGCGCCGCCGCTGACCGGATTCGAGATCAGCAGAGCTGGCGGGACCGGTTCGATCTGCTCGACAACTTCCTCCTGGAACGTGCCGCCGCCGGGCGTCGGCCGCTCCCCGAAGTGCAGCGGGCCTGGTCGCTGTTGAACATCAGCGCAGGAGCGGTTCCCATCGGCCGGATCGCGCAAGAGGTGGGCTGGAGTCACAAACACCTGATCGCGAAATTCACTCACCATGTTGGGCTGACCCCGAAGGTCGCGGCCAGACTGATCCGATTCGACCGAGTCCGTCGCCGGCTCCTGCTCGACCCCCAGCCACAGCTACACGTCCTCGCGGCCGGCTACGGCTACGCCGATCAGTCCCACTTCAACCGGGAATTCCGCGAGTTCACCGGAACCACTCCCACCGAGTTCCTCGAGCAGAACCGACTGAACGTTGTGCAAATAGCGAATGTCTAGTTCATCGACCTGCCGAGGCGGGGGGCAATTGCAGCGCACGATCAGGGGCAGCGTCGTCTCAGAATCTCGGCTCTCGCACTCACACTCTGTTGCCGATCGAGACGATCTGCGGGCGAGGGCATTTCGGATGATGTGGGGCGCGAGGCGGTGCGGGGAAGGAAGCACGGTGGTTGACCGTATACCGGCATTCAACGACGAGGGACTGCTCGATCGGGTGCGTATGGCCGCGCAGGACGCCGAGCTGGGCGGTCACCGTGAGGTTTTCGTGCGCATGCTTCCCAGGATCTGCGGCGAGACGGTGATCTGTGGGCTCCTAACGGCGGGACTGGTCGTGGCCGCCGTGGCATTGTTCAGCGAATCGCTCACCCGCACAGATCAAACCGGGGGCAAGGGCGGAAATGTCGTGGGCCTGTGGTGCGTGGCGCCGTTCGCGCTGCTGTTCGGGTTCGCGTTCGTCGTTAACCTGTACAAGAGCCTGTTCGGCCCCGCAACTTCTTCGTGTTCCTCCTTGGCCCGCCATCTGGTCGCGGAGAATCGCGGGCCGGGCGCTCATCCGGCGCCGCGTCCGGCGCCGAGTTCCTCCGACAGCGCACCGGACGACTTCCGGCTGCTGCTCACCATGGTGATGGGAAACAATGCAACCGCCGAGCGGCTGATCGCCTATGAGCGAGAAAACCTCCCCGGCGCCGACCGCGCGACCGGGATGGCGAAAGCCATCGAACGCTTGAGGCGGGACCGGCAACGACCCGGCTGATCGCCGGGCTGCTGTTGCAGGCACGGTTGATCGTGTCCGCTGATGATTCATCGAATGCGGAGGATCTCACCTAGCGGAATCGCTCGAAGCGCCCAACGCTCGGTTCACTTCGACCATACGATGATCGGCTACTAAGACTGGTGATAGGACCTGATCCTGGGCAGGAGCAGGTCTAGGTGCCGGGTAGTTTCTGCTCCCACCTGGCCAGTGGAAGCAGGCGGACCGACACCGCCGTGGTGCCGCCGACTGATCGGCATGCTCGTCGCCGCGGTGATGCAGGCGGGTCCGTCGCGATGGGCCAGCCAGCGCTTCCAGGCTGCCCGGTGTTGGTGGTGGCGGGCCAGGCGTTGCAGGGGCTCCTGGCGGAGGCCGGTCAGCGCAGCGGTACTGTCCAGCACAGCCGGGTTCCCGCGCTGCCGGTACCGGCGGCGATGGTGAAAGTCCCGGCCGCGTCCTCGGCGCGCCGCGCGAGATTCCGCAGACCGCTCGGCGTGACCTCGCCGGGCATGCCGCACCCGTCGTCCTCGACGACGATGGTCAGGTCGTCGGCCACCGTGATCTCGACCGAGACCGACTTCGCGCCGGAATGCCGGACGGTGTTGCTGACCGCTTCTCGCACAACGGCTTCGGCATGATCGGCCAGTTCCGGTTCGATCACCGAGAGCGGGCCGCCGATACGCACGGAGGTACGGATTCCGCTGGTGGCGGTCTGCTGCCGGATCGCTTCCTCGATGCGTTGGCGCACCCGCGCGCTGTGGCTGTCGCCGCCGTGCAGGTCGAAGATCGAGGTCCGGATCTCTTGAACCACCTCTTGCAGATCGCTGATCGCTTCGGTGATCCGTTCGCGTACTTCGGGAACGCGGGTGCGTGGGACGGTTCCCTGCAGGCTCAAGCCGACGGCGAACAGTCGCTGGATCACGTGGTCGTGCAGGTCGCGGGCGATGCGGTCGCGGTCGGAGAGGATGTCCAGCTCCCGCACGCGCTGCTGGGCGTCGGCCAGTTGCATCGCCAGCGCCGCCTGCTCGGTGAACGCGGCGGTCAACGCGAGGGTCTCGTCGTTGTAGGGCGCCGATTCCACCGCGCGCAGCGCCACCAGCACACCCACGGTGGAATCGGACGTCTGCATGGGCAGTATCAGCGCGGGTCCGGTGCCGGGGAAGATCTTGCCGAGATCGGCGCGGCGCGCGTCGTCGACGCGCCGGGGGGATCGCAGTCCGAACGCCTGACCGATCGTGGTGTCGCCCAAGGACAATTTGACCACCCGCTCGTGGTCCGGGGCGCCCGCGGTATGGGTGATCACCAGTTCGGTGATCTCCTCGGGCGGGCTCTCCGGGTCCGGTACGACCGCGAGAAAGGTCCGCTCGGAACCGGTGAGCCGGCGCGTGGCTTCGACCAGGTGGGTGAGGACCTGCTCGGGCGCGGTTCCGGCGAGGAATTCGGTGGTGATGTCGCGGGTGGCTTCGATCCAGGCCTGCCGGGTGCGGGCGGATTCGTAGAGGTGGGCGTTGTCGATGGCGATTCCGGCCGCGGCGGCGAGGGCACGCACGATGACCTCGTCGTCTTCGGTGAACGGCTGGCCGCCTGCCTTCTCGGTGAGGTAGAGGTTGCCGAAGACTTCGTCGCGGATGCGGACGGGCACGCCGAGGAAGGTGCGCATCGGCGGGTGGTGGGCGGGGAATCCGACCGAGGAGGGATGGTCGGCGAGGTTGTCCAGCCGGATGGGTGTGGGCTGGCTGAACAGCAATCCGAGCACCCCGTGGCCTTGCGGCAGATCCCCGATCTGTTCGCGGGTCGGTTCATCGATGCCCTGGTAGATGAACTGGGTGAGTTGCTGGTCGTGGCCGCGGACGCCGAGCGCGCCGTAGCGGGCGTCGACCAGGGAGATGGCGGTGTGCACGATCGTCCGCAGGGTGCGATCCAGGTCCAGCCCCGAGGTGACGGTCAGCATCGCCTCGATCAGGCCGTCCATCCGGTCGCGGGCGTCGATGATCTGCTCGATCCGATCCTTGACCTCGCCCAGCAGCTCACGCAGCCGCAGTTGCGAAAGCGTATCGCGGACCGAGTAGGTGTCGGCCGAGGCGTAATCGCTGGTCTGCGCGGCTCCCGGAACACCGTCAGCGCGGCTGCTCGCCATGGTTCAAGACTATTTCACCCGGTTGCCGAAGAGAACGGCCGAACGCTTCGCGAGGACGCGGTACGGCATGCCGCGACAGCGGACCGGCCGGACGTCGACGAGGAAAGGGTCAGAACTCGATCGTGGACCCGGACGGCCGGGATCGGAGTTTGGAGGCGTAGACGGCTGCCTGGGTGCGCCGTTCGAGGCCGAGCTTGGCCAGCAGCCGGGAGACGTAGTTCTTCACCGTCTTCTCGGCCAGGAACATGCGCTGGGCGATCTGCCGGTTGGTCAGTCCTTCGCCGAGCAGGTCGAGAAGTCTGCGTTCCTGCTCGGTGAGCGCGGCCAGCGGGCCGTCCTCGGTGTTCGCGCGCAGCCGCTGCATGAGGGCGGCCGCGGCGCGGTTGTCGAGCAAGGAGCGTCCGGCGCCCACCTCCTTGATCGCCTTCGCCAACTCCATGCCCTTGATGTCCTTGACCACATAGCCGCTGGCTCCGGCGAGAATGGCGTCCAGCATGGCCTGCTCGTCGGTGAACGACGTGAGGATCAAGCAGCGCAGATCGTCGAGTTTGGACAGCAGATCGCGGCACAGTTCGATGCCGTTGCCGTCGGGCAGGCGTACGTCCAGTACGGCGACGTCCGGCCGCAGCGCCGGAATCCTGGCGAGAGCCTGGGCGACGTCGCCCGCCTCGCCGACGACGGACAGTTCCGGGTCGTCGGAGAGCAGGTCTACGAGACCGCGGCGGACGATTTCATGGTCGTCGACCAGAAACACCGTGATCATGGTGGTGTCCAATCCCGGGAAGCAGTTGCGCGGTCGACACTACGCAACGGGCAGGCCGCTCGGTACCGACCAAAGTCCTCTTGTCGGATCTACCGGCATCGCGACAGGGCCACCGCGTGCGTGGCTCCATTTCCAGCGCACGGCGTGTGACGGGCGGTCCCTGAAACGGATCAGCCAGTCGGCGTGTCGGCGCGGGCGAGCCCTTCGGCGATCAGAATTCGATGGGCTTGCTGGGCGGCGGAAACCCTCGCGGTGTCATGCGGCGCCCCACCGGCGGTTTCCTCGAGGCTGCGGGCGAGCACCGTCACCGCGTCGGTGAGCGCTCGTAACCGGTTGTCCAATTCGTCGAAGCGCGATTCCGGCCGGGTGACCGCTGTCTCCTGCAAGGTGCCCGCCAGGTCGGTTCCGCGCAGGATGGCCCGCATGTCTTCCGGCAGCAACGCGAAGACGTGGTCGAGTTGCCCGGGAGAGAACAAGTCGGCCAGCGCGTCGGTCACGGCACCCGCCAGCGCGTAGGCCTCGTCGCGGGATACGCCCGCTTCCCGGGCGAATTGATCGAGGAACGAGGGCACGTCGTGCGGGACGGGGACCCGTGCGGGGACCCAGCCCTCGTAGAAGATCCCGCGCAGGAGTTCGGGCAGCTGGGCGCTCAGGTGCGCGGCCGCGTTGACACCGATGCGGTCACGGACGGTGTGCAGCCAGGCCCGCAGCGCGCGGTGCGCGAATGCCCGGTCTTCGGTGGCGAGTCCGTCGGCGAGGGTGCGCAGCCACTCGTGCGCGGTGTGCACCGCCGGTGCGAGGGGGTCGCGGTGGTAGCTCATGGGAGGTGCCTTTCACGGGTGAATCATGGCTGATCGTGCCGGTGGGATCCGGTCGTACACACGACCGCGATACGGAGAATTTCCTGTCCCATACCGAAGAGACTGCTCGTTCGAGCCCGGACCGGTGAGAGGACTCGTGCCCGCACTGACGGGACCATGGTCACCCGGACGCGGCCGAGCCCCGCCGCGCAGCGGCGGTACCGGTGGCGCGGGGTCAGCGGGAGCCGGTGACGGTGAAGACCTCCGTGACCGGTCGCCGCGGAGTCGGCGGGATCATGCCCGCGTCGTCGGGCGCGGTACCGACGCGGATCAGCACTTGCGGCGCTGCCGGGCGGGGGACCAAGCCGGCGAGCAGTCCGCGTCCGATCGGAAGCTCGGTGATATGTGTCAGCGCGCAGGTCGCCAGGCCCGCGGCGGTGCACTCCAGCAGCACGGCCGACAATGCCTCACCGGTGTGCAGCCACTGCGTCACCGAATCGCCTTCGGTGCTGAGCAGGACCAGTGCCGCGCGGTCCTCGAGCTGGGCACGTCGCATCGAACGCGGCGCCGAGGGGAAAGCGCGGCCGACGTCGACCCGGGCGAATTCCGCATCCGATACCAGCCCGGACGGCGGCACGCCCTCGGGCGTCTCGGGATGCCCTGCCCACCACTGCAATTCGGACTGGTACAGCAGGTCGTCGCGGCGCAGAGCCCCGGCCTGTTCCGAGGCCGCGGCCAGCCGTGGCCTGGCGCTGTCGGCCAGCGCGTCGAGTTCCACCTCGTGCGGCGAGGTGAGCATCCGCAACCGCGGGAGGATGTCGGCGAAGCCTTCCGGCTCGCTCATCGGCAGCCGGTCGGTGCGCCGCAGGTCGATGGCCAGCGCTCGGGAATGGATTCCCTCCGGCGGGTCTGCCCAGGGACGGAACTCGATCACGGCCAGATGATCGGGTCGTTCCCGGTCGGGCGCACGCAGGGTATCGGTGTGCCAGCCGCGGTCGGCGAAGACCGTCCGCAGATGATGCAGCACGGTTCCGCAGCTGATCACCAGCTGGCGGCCGTGCGGGTCGGTCGCGGGCAGCAGCCGGTCGGCGTCGGTGTAGAGGTGCAGGCGGGCGCCGTCGAAGACCCAGCGCCACGGCTGGATGTTGTGCACCGAAGGCGCCCGGGTCGCGAGCCGCAGCGCCTCCAGGATCGTCCGATGACCGGGTACCGGAATGACGGGCGCTTCGTCGTTTGCGGTCATACTGCGAGTCTTTGCGGTGCGGGGTCCGCGCGATACGGGCATTCCGCCCGGACACCAGGGTCCTTGGTCATCCGCCGTCCGTCGGCGGCGCCCGCTCGGCGCACCGGCGCGGCTGCCTACTCCTCGGAATCCGCCACACGATCGCGCAGGACTGCCGCGCCCACCACAACAGCCGGATCGCGTGACCGACGTAGATCGCGGCAGCCGACTACACCAGCCCCGCGCCGTATGCCGCCGCTTGCTGGGAGTCAGTCCCGTTTGTCCAGGTCCAGGCCGCTGAAGTAATAGGCGAGGCCGAACGCCATCAGCGCGCCACCGGCGAGCGCCGCGACGTTCTCGCCCGCCGTTCGAGTCCGTCCGCGCAGTAACGCGGCCCCGGCCGCAAGGTTGATCGCGCCCCACGCGATGTTCGCGGTGGGGGAGGACAGGCCGACGCCCGGCGGGCTCGCGAACGGAGTCGGGAACCGCTCTCCGGTCAGGCCCTTGACCGAATGCGGGACGGCGTTGACGAGCAGCGCGCCCGCGGCAAACTGCCCCAGCGTGCGGGTCGTACGGCGAATTCCGGTGGGCATGTGTCTCCTGGATGACGGCAGTAGGGCCGAGAATATCGAAGCCTCTCGCGATCGCCGCGTCAGAGCGGGAACGCGATGCTCAGCAGCGAGACGACGATGCCGACGGCGGTGTCGACGAGGGTTTCCCGGTCGATCGGCAGGCGGCCGTCGATGAAACCGGTTCCGGACTTCCTACACCCACCGGGCGGTGCCGATCCGCGCGATTTCGGAACCGGAGCTACGCAACGTGCCGGAATCCTGCCCCGCGACGACAGCTGGCAGTTCCGGGCACTGCTGGCTGCCTCCAAGATCCCCGCGCTCACCAGTCGCCTCGGAAACCTGATCGAGCGACCGCCGGAGCGGACCGGCATTCGATCGGCGATGGGCCGGTCGAGTCGCCCAGCTGACCAACGGCGACCTTCGCGGCCATGCCGCGGACAAATCCTCACGCACTGCCGCACCGACAGCTTCAGCCTCGATCGGCGTTGCCGCGCAACGGATCACGATGTGCCGGGCATGGCAGGCCCGATCCCGCCGGATTCGCGGCGGCTCCGGCACCTGCGGATCACACCGCGCGGGTAGCTCGCGCGGCGTGCGCCAGACCTGTCCGGGTGCGGTAGGAGACGGTCAAACCACGTAGTTCCAGCAGACGAGTGCCGAACTCGGTCAGGTGCTGGATACGGTCGAGGATGAGCCGCTGCACCGTCATGTCCAGAGCGCTGGTCGGCTCATCGGCGATGACGACCTTCGGCTTCGCGGAAACAATCGCGGGCTCATCGGTTTTCGGCCGGCCCGTAGGCGCGCAGAAAAGTATCGACCGCCGCCGTGGCGACCGCGTGCATCTCGGCGGTGGCGACCTTCCGGGTGCCGAGCCGCGAGCGGCCCTCCATCGGCCCGGTGATCAACACGAGGAACTGTTCCGCGGCGGTGGCCGGGTCGCACGCGCGCAGGCGGCCGGACAGCGACAGGCGCGCGAGCCGGTCGGCCAGCGCTTCGGCCAGTTGGTCCGACGTGCGGCTCACGACGATGTCGATCAGGTCGGGGAACTGGGCGACCTGGCCGTAGGTCAGCCACCGCAGCGATCGTGATCGCTCGGAGCAGCAGACCCGGATCAGTCGGTACGCCAGGTCTTCCAGTGCGGCGCGCAAGTCGGTGCCGGGGTTGCGCAACCGCTCCACGACGGAAAGGTTCTCGGCCAGTACCGCGTCGCTGACGGCCGTGAGCGCGTGCCGGAACAGCGTTTCCTTGTCGTTGAGGTGGTTGTAGATGGTCGGCTTGGCGACGCCGGCTTCCTCCGCGATCTCCTGGACACACGCCTGCGCGTACCCCCGGCGCGCGAATACGACGAACGCCGCGTCCAAGATCGCCTGCCGCTTGTCGATCCGCCCGCGCGAGGGCGTCTGCCCGGTCGGCGATGTCACTGCTGCCACTCCCGCAGTGTAGCCCACCTCCTGCGCTGTCTTTCCTTGTCGGTTCAGTTTCATGAACCGCCTTGATATGTACCGATTTGGTCATTAGATTGAACCAGCGAGTTAAATTTATGCACGCATTCCAGTCCGGGAGACACCTATGACGCAACCCCTGGAGACCGGCTCGATCCCGCCTTGCGGCGGATGATCGGCGTGATCCTGCTCGGCGGGATCATGGGCATCCTCGACGGCTCGATGGCCGCGGTCGCGGTGGACACCCTGGCCGCCAGGTTCGACACCTCCCTCGCCACTGTGGGCTGGGTGTCCACCGGTTACCTGCTGGCGCTGACGCTCACCATTCCGGTCGGCGCGTGGGCCGTCGACCGCTTCGGCGGCCGCAAACCCTGGCTCACCGGGCTCGTGGTGTTCCTGGTCGGCTCGATCGGCTCCGGACTGGCCTGGTCCATCGACAGCCTGATCGTGTTCCGAGTGATCCAGGGCATCGGAGCGGGCATCCTCGACCCGCTGATGCTCACGTTGCTGGCGCGCGCCGCGGGACCGAATCGGATGGGCCGCGTGATGGGAGTGATGGGCATCGTCGGTTCGACCGGCCCGATCCTCGGCCCGATCGTCGGCGGTCTCATCCTGAGCAGCTTCGACTGGCGCTGGATGTTCCTGATCAACGTGCCGATCGCGATCGCCTCGTTCGTGCTGTGACTGCGGATCCTGCCCATCGACCCACCCCAGGCCACCCGCACCCGGCTCGACGTGATCGGCGTGGCGTTGATCGGCCCGGGAGTCGCCGTCGGCGTGCTCGCGTTGTCGGAGGTCGGCCAGCGTGGTGTCTTCACGACCTGGCACGTGCTGCTTCCGCTGGCCGTCGCGATCGTGCTGCTGGCCGCCTACACCGCGCACGCGTTGCGCAAGCGGGCGACGCCGCCGCTGATCGATGTGCGATTGTTCACCCGCCTCAACTTCAGCGCCAGCGTGGTCGCGGCGGCCCTGCTCGGCCTGCTCAGTTTCGCCGGCATCTTCGCGATTCCGCTGTACTACCAACAGGTTCGGGGTTTCGACGCCTGGGAGGCGGGTCTGCTGCTTGCGCCCTTCGGCCTCGGATCGGCGATCGCGATGCCGTTGGCGGGCCGGCTCTCCGACCAGCTCGGCTCCCGCCGTCTCGCACTGACCGGCGCGGTCGTGGCGCTACTGAGCGCCCTGTGGTTCACCCAGTTCGACTCGCACACCAACTTGTGGTGGACGGCGCTGGCCGCGTTCACCTTCGGGATCGGCACGGGATCGGGAGGCGCGCCGACGATCGGATCGGTCTACCGGACACTGCCACCGGAACTGGTCCCGCAGGGCAGTTCCGTGCTGTACATGCTCAACCAGCTCGGCGCGTCGATCGGCATCGCGATGGTCGCGCTGATCAACGAAACGACCGTCGGCGCGCAGCTGGGATTCCAGCACGCGTACTCGTGGATCGCCGGAGCCGCGGTGATCCTGATCGTCGCGTCGTCGTTCATTCCCGGCAAGCCCGCTCCCGCACCCGCCGAGGACTTCGCCGAAGCGGAGACGGCCGCGCCGGTCGCCGACCGAGCCGACGCGATCCGGCCATGAGTACGCGGCCCGAGCTGTGGCTCGAGATCCTGCAGGCGCCCGAACGTCATCGGCTCACCGTGACCGAGGTTTGCCGCCGGTACCGAATCTCCCGCAAGACCTACTACAGCTACCTCGCGCGTTACCGGGCGCAGGGTGTGGCGGGGCTGGCGTCACGCTCGCGCCGTCCGAAGCGTTTCCCGGGCCGGTCACCGGCCGCGGTCGAGGCCGCCGTGGTGCGAATTCGGCTGAACCGGCCGCGGTGGGGCGCCCGCAGGATCCGAGCGGAACTGATGCGAGGCACTACGAGCCAGGTGCCCGCGATATCGACGGTGCACGCGATCTTGCGCCGCCACGACCTGGTCGGTGCGCGGCCGGAATACCCGATGTCCGACGGGGTTCGGCAGCTCGACGTCGTACTGCACGGGGGGCCACAGGAGATCCCGTCGGTCGCCGACATGGACGACGCGGCGCGGCCGCGCGCGCTTCGCGTCAACTCCCACGGCGCCATCAGCTACCGCAAGCGCAAAATCCAGGTCGGCGCTCAGCTCGTCGGGGAGACCGTGCACACGTCCGAGCACCACGGAATCGTGCGCGTGTACCACGGCCACGAACTCCTACGCGAACTCCAGCTCGGCCCGAAGGGCACCTACCACGGCAACGGCAAGAAATCGCCTGGGCGACCACTCCGGAACAAGATCGCCTGATTCGCGACACCTGCCTGCCCAGCGCTAGTGCGACTTCGCGAGGAGGTTACTCACTCCTGGCCACTTTCAACTAGCGCTACCGGGGCCTTGCGGCAAGGCCCCCGGTTCGCTGCACAGTCTCCAGCCGAAGCCAGATCCTGCGGAAATCGAGGACGCGCGAAGCACGTGCTGCGACCGGACGGCCATGTGGCGTGGGTCGCCGCAGACCAGCAGGACCTGCTCAGCATGCTGGCGAAGTGGTTCGGCGCTGACGTCAGCTGAGCAGATGACGACGCCGACCCCGCTCCGGAAGGCTCATCGGTTCGGCAGCGATAGGGGTCACGACTGCGGCTTCGGCGCATCAGCGCGACATGCCATCCGGACAACCACGCCTCCGCTCGGGTACTGGAAAAGGTCGGATCGACGCTCGAGGGCAGGATGCGCAGCCACCTGTTCGTCCGCGGGGCTCGGCGCGACTCGCTGCTCTACGCCGCTGTCGACGGCACGAACTGACAGCAGGCGACAACCGTTGCACGCCAGTGGCTCGTCGGAGCCGGTGCCGATCAGGCGGTGAAAGCCGTGACGTCGGATGGCGGTGCGCTCGAGCTCAGCTGGATCGAGTGATCTCGGCTTTCTTCGCCGCGAGCCGCGCGGCGAATTCCGGGGATTCGAGGGAGGCCACCTGGGGCACGATCTCGGCGTCGACGGCGTCGGCGTGGGCGTCGAGGTTCGCGGTGTGGCGCATGGTGCGCTTCGTGGTGATCAGCAGATCGCGCGGCGCTTCGGCGGCGCCCGCGGCGAAGTCGAGCGCGGCGGCGAGCAGTGCGTCGTGGTCACCGTCGACCACCCGGTGCGCCAATCCGGCGTCGAGGGCGGTGTCGGCGTCGAGGATCTCGCCGAACAGCGTCATCGCGGCGGCTCGTTGCGGCCCGACGGCGCGCTGCAGCATCCAGGTCATCCCGCCGCCGGGGTGGATGCCGAGCCGCAGGAACCGCGCGTCGAACCGGGCGCGGCGCCCGGCGATCCGGATATCGGCGGCCAGCGCCAGATTGAGTCCCGCGCCGACGGCGGCGCCGCCGACCGCGGCGATGGTCGGCAGTGCGCAGCGCGCGACCGCGAGGAATCCGTCGTAGATCACCCGCAGGCCCTGTTCGCGCGCCTCGCCGAGTGCACTGAGATCGGCGCCCGCGCAGAACGCGGGCGGGGTTCCGGTGACGATCACCGCGTGCACGCCGGTATCGGCCTCGGCGTCAGCCACCGCGGCGGCCAATTGTTCGGACAGCGCCGGTGTCAACGCGTTCCGCCGATCCGGGTCGTGCACGGTGATCACCGCGACCTTGTCCCGCCGCTCACTGCTGATCTCCGCCATGACCGGATCGTAAGCGCCGGGAACGACCGACGACACACGGGGCTCGTGGTCACGCCCGCGCGTGCGGATCCGCACCGTCACTCGGCGTCCGCAAGACGTCACTCCACCAGCGTTCGACGACCGCGGAATGCGAACGCAGCCAGCTGGATATCGGCGATCGGCAAACGGGCATGCACGAAATTGAGGACGCTTCGTCGGTGAAGTACTGGCTGTCGGTCGGGGTGCCTGCCACCAACGGCGTCATCGTCGACGCCGAATTCCTGCACTGGAAGGACTGGTTGCGCGACACCGGCGCGATCACCGGTGCCTTCGAACCGTCGAAGTTCTACACCAATGAATACAACACGCAGGCTACGAAATAGTGCGTGAAGCGGATCGGGCGCCGCTCTGTGGCGGCTCCCGATCCGTTCGGGCCGGACGCCGGCTCGGCTGGTCGGCGTTCTTCCACGTGGTCGATCCGCTCGGCCAAGGGATGTACACCGGATGTAGCGAGCCATCACTCCGGCGCCGAGCGCCGACACCCCTCCGATGGTGAGGACCGCGACGGCCAGCGGACCGATAGCCGCCAGTTCCGCTGATCGCCAGCGGTCCGACGAAGAAGCCGCCGTCGTGGGTGAGCCGCCACGCGGCGAGGAACTCGGCGCGGCTGGTCACGGGCGCGATGTCGGCGCCGATCGTCATGATGACGCCGTTGCCGATTCCGTTGCCGATTCCCATGACGATAGCCGTGATACTGAGCGTGAGTATCGAATCGGTCAGTGGCACAGCGAGATACGCGATGGCCAGGATGACCAGCGACGGCACCGCGATGAATCGCCTGCCGTAACGGTCCATCAGATGGCCCGCAGGGTAGGCGCACAGCACATCCAGGCCCGCCCCGATTCCGAAGATCAGACTGGCGGTCGCGGCCTCGACGCCGAGGTGATCGGCCCATAGTGGCAGCACGGCCTCGCGTGACGACCGCGCGGCGCCCATCAGCAATGACCCGGTGCCCAGCGTCAGCAGCAGGGTGCGATGGGCTCGTGCCACTCCGATCAGGGACAGTGGTGGTTGCGGTACTGCCGACGCCGAGGTCTGCGGATCCGGCAGCCGGGCCATCAACGATCCGGCGACCACGATGGCGATCAACTGAACGGTGAATCCGCCGCGTGTGCCGAGAGCGGTGATCACGGCCGCCCCGAGAAACGGGCCGATGAAGAAGCCCAGCCGCATGGCTCCGCCGAACAGCGACATCGCCCGCGCTCTACGCTCGAAAGGTACAACCTCCGACAGATAACTCATCCGGGCCAGTCCCCACACCGCATTGGATAATCCGACGATTATCAGTCCCACCCCCAACAGCGGAACTGTCGGGGTGAACAAACACAACAGCACCCCGATCGTCCCTGCGGTGCTCGCGCCGATGATGGATATTCGCTCACCGAACCGGGATACGAGCTGCCCTGCCGGAATATCGCCCAGTATCTGCCCGAGCCCCACCAAAGCGACGGTCAGGCCTGCGACGGCCGACGACGCGCCCAAGTCGAGCGCGGTGAGCGCCATGACGGGCGCCGCGGCTCCGATGCCGATTCCATACGCTGCCGCTGGTAGGTAGACGGTGAACAACAGCGGTCGTAGCGAAGTGAGTTCGGCGGATATATCGGATGATGGGACCATTTCGCCACACTGTACGGATACGCCGATCGTTTCCGCAGTGTGCAGATCGCGGTGATTCGAATTCGGTGGCAGCAGCCCCGGCTACTACTCGATGAGCCTTTCGCTCTTCAGCCAGTCGTAGGCGACGTCGGCGGGATCCTCTCCATCGATGTCGACACGACCGTTCAGATCCTGCATCAGCTCATCGGTGAGCTGCTCGGAGATCGTCCCGAGCAGGGTCCGCAACTGCGGGTACCGGTCGATGACGGCGCCACGCACTACCGCCGTGCCGCTGTAGGGGAGGAAGAACTTCTGGTCATCGTCGAGGACGACCAGATTCAGGTTCTTGACCCGGCCGTCGGTGGTGTAGATCATGCCGAAGTTGCACGGGGCGCCCTTGGCGGTCGCCGTGTAGACGACGCCTGCGTCCATCCGCGTGACGTTGCCGGACGGAACGCCGTTCGGAGCGTTGTAGGGGATCCCGTATTTCTGCAGCATCGGAATGAAACCGTCCGAGCGGCTGAAGAATTCGTCGTCGACGCAGAACGTCCGGTCGGCGACGGGGAGCGCGGCCACGTCGGAGAGGGACCGAACTTTCAGTCGCTCGGCGTTCGGCGTCGATGTGCCGAACGCGTACGTGTCGTTGAAGTTGGCCGGCGGAAGCCACTCCAGATCGTGGTCACGCTTCTCGATGTCGTGCACACGCTGCCAGAGCTGCTTCGGGTCCGAGATCGTCTCGGTCTGGTTGTGGTAGTTCACCCAACCGGTGCCGGTGTACTCCCAGAGCACGTCGGCGTCCCCGTTGAGCTGGGCCTGGCGAGACGACGCGGAACCCGGCGCCCCGGTCAGGTCGGTGACCTCGGCGCCCGCCGCGGCCAGGTAGGTCGCGGTGATCTTGCCCAGCAGTACGCCCTCGGTGAAGCTCTTCGAGGTGACGACCAGCTTCGCACCGTCCAGCGGCCGCGCACCGTCCGGCAGACGCGCGTCGTGGAACGTTCCGGACGAGCTCACCAGTCCGCATCCGGCGAGCATCGACGCAGTCGCGGCGAGCGCGGATATCAGGATGAGCAGCCGGGCTCGTGGCGATCTCATGCGATACCTCGTGGGGTCGCGGCCAGTTCGACCAGTCGGCCGAGCCAGTCGATGATCAACGCCAGGAGTCCGACCAGGACGGCGCCGGAGATGAGCAGCTTCGGCAGGAACAGGGTGACGCCGGTCGTGATCAGCGTGCCGAGGCTGGTCGCGCCGATGAAGGTGCTCAGCGTCGCGGTACCGACCAGGATGACCAGCGCGGTACGCACACCGTTGAGGATCACCGGCACCGCGAGCGGTAGCTCGACCTGCAACAGCGTCCGCGCGCCCGAATAGCCGATGCCCCGCGACGCCTCGATCGTGCGCTGATCGACCTGCCGGAGTCCGATGATCGTGTTCTGCAGGATCGGCAGGATCGCGTACACGACGAGACCGACGATCGCCGTGCGGAATCCGGTGCCCAACCAGAAGGTGAACAAGACGAGCAGGCCCACCGCGGGCGCGGCCTGGCCGATATTGGCGATATTGACGGCGATCGGCTCGAGCCGCTGCAATGCCGGGCGGGTCAACGCGATGCCCAGCGGAATCGCGACGACCACCACGATCACCGTGGCCACCACCGTCAGCTGGATGTGCGCGAGGATCGTGGTCCGCAGGTTGTCCCAGCCGAGGGACGCCTTCTCGGTCGGGGTGAACGTCGTCGACCGATACCAGATGACGTATCCGATCCCGATGACGAGGATGACGATCGGCTCGAACCAAACGTCGATCGGGACGCGGCGCAGACGACTCATGACTGCCCGGCCGATCCGGGTTCGTCGTCGGCGGCGACCACCGGCGTGGGCGCCGGATCGGTTCCGTCGATGTAGGTCTCGTACGACAGGTCCTCGTCGGCGCGGCCCTCGGCGAGTTTGGTCCGGATCACCTCGGTGACCGCACCGATGCCGAGCGAGCCGATGACCGCCCCGCGCCCGTCGGTGACGAGTGCGGCGCCTTGGCTGGTGGCGAGCATGGCGTCGAGCGCGTCGTTGAGAGTGGAGGAACGCGCGACGACCGGCAACCGCCGATCGAGATAGTCGGAGACCTCCGGTTTGGTCGCCACCTCCGCGAGGGAGGGCCACGACCGCGGCCGTCCGGCCTCGTCGACGACGACGACCCAGGTGTGTCCGGCAGCCTTCGCGCGTTCGATCACACCCTGCGCCGACTCGCCGACCCGAGCGGTGATCACCTCGTCGTAGGCCACGTCGCGCACCCGCGATACGGTCAGATACGCCAACTTCGCGCCGGACCCGACGAACTCCTCCACGAACGGCGTCGCAGGGTCGGTGAGGATCTCCTCCGGGCGTGCGTACTGCTCGACGTGACCTCCCTGGGACAGGATGAGCACCTTGTCGCCGAGCTTGGTGGCTTCCTCGAAGTCGTGCGTGACGATCACGATGGTCTTGCCGAGTTCCTGCTGGATCGCGATCAGGCTGTCCTGCAAGCGGACCCGGGTGATCGGATCGACCGCGCCGAAGGGCTCGTCCATGAGCAGGACCGGCGGGTCCGCCGCGAGCGCGCGTGCGACCCCGACCCGCTGCTGCTGCCCACCGGACATGTCCTTGGGCAGCCGGTCGGCGAAGGTGCCTGGGTCGAGACCGACCAGATCGAGCAGGTACTCGGTGCGTTCGGCGATCCGCTTCTTGTCCCATCCGAGCACCCGCGGGATGGCGCCGACGTTCTTGGCGACCGTCCAGTGGGGGAACAGGCCACCGGATTGGATGACGTACCCGATCGACTGCCGCAGCTTGTCGGGGTCCTCCCTGGTGACGTCGCGACCGCCGATGAGGATTCTGCCTTCGGTCGGCTCGATCAGCCGGTTGATCATCTTGAGGGTGGTCGTCTTGCCGCAGCCGGACGGGCCGACGAACGCGACGATGTCGCCTGCCTCGATCTCCAGGTCCAGGCGTTCGACCGCGGGCTTGTGCTGCCCCTTGTAGCGCTTGACGACCGAGTCCAGCTCGATGGACGCCCCGGTCACCTTGCGCTCGGCGGTCGCCGGGGCGGGCTGACTGGTCACATCGTCGGTCATGAGAGTCCCTTTGCGATCGTGAGGCGTCCGAGCAGGACGAGGAGCGCGTCGAACACCAGCGCGATGATGACGATGAGGATGGTGCCCGTCAGTGCCATCTCGAGAGCGTTCGCGCCACCGAGCCTGGAGAGGCCGTTGAAGATCAGTGATCCGAGGCCCGGTCCAAGGACGTAGGCGACGATGGCGGCGACGCCGACGATCATCTGGGCGGACACCCTGATGCCGGTGAGGATCACCGGCCAGGCGATCGGCAATTCGACGGTCAGCAGAATGCGCCATCGCGAAAAGCCGATGCCTTGCGCGGATTCGACGACCGAGGCCGGTACCGATCGCAAACCCACGATCGCGTTGCCGATCACCGGCAACGCCGCGAAGAACGCCAACATGACGAACGACGGGACCACCCCGAGTCCGAACGGGACCAACAGAATCGCCAGCAGTGCCAGCGAAGGAATCGTCAGCGCCACACGGCTCGAGGTCAGGGAAAGCGCGGACAACAGCGGGAGGCGATAAACCGCCACCGCGATGAGGACGGCGACGACAGTTCCGACCAGGACCGTCTGAAACGCCAGGGAGGCATGCTGATACGTGAGGAACGCCAGAACATCCCCCCGTCCCTGGATGTAACTCCACAAATTCACGGGATTCCCATCTTCGGCCGAAGACCAGTCGCTACCTGTTCGCGCGTAGTCATCGGACGCGCGAGCCGTAATAGAGTAATCTATGCTGCTCGTTCGGTTCCGGAGGGCGCGCGGCATGTGATTCACTCGACCCCCGAAATCGCTGCCGTTTCCGACCGGTACCGGTAGGGAAACAATGCGTCGCGCACTCACCCATATCTTCACTCACGATGAGTTCGATGTGATCGGTCCGAATCGAAGGCATACGGTTTGCGCGATCTGGACGAATCCGCCGTCGAGCATGTCGCGGATTCCGCCGAACCCATTGTGACGCGGCCATGTTCGCGAACTCGAATCATCCGTCCCGATGACGGGTTATGCCGCGCGCGTCAGTGAGTCGGCGGCCGAGTAGTACTCGGCGTCGCCCGCGATCACGGTGCTCGGCGTGCCGTCGACGCTCACCGGGATCTCCCCGGCGAGCGCGATACGGGTCAGCTTGCGGTGCTCGCTGCCGTCGTAGTCGTCGATGGCATAGTGCTGCGTGGCGCGGTTGTCCCAGACGGCGACGTCGCCCAGTGCCCAGTTCCAGCGGGCGGTGTGCTCCAGGCGAGTCACCCGGTCCTGGAACAGCCGCAACAGCGTGTGCGACTCGTGGCTGGGCAGGCCGACGAGCTGTTTCACGAAACACCCCAGCAGCAGGGCGCGTTCGCCGGTCTCCGGGTGGACCTCCACCACGGGATGCTCGGTCTCGAAATAGGTGGACTCGAATTCGCGGTCACCACCGAGCCGGAACCCGTCGATCTGCGCGCTGATGTGCGTACCGAGCTTGACCACCCGCACGGCGGTCGCGGAGTCAGCTCTGTGATCGGCGGACATACCAGGGCCTTTCGCTCGAACCTGATGATCGAGTCAGAGGAAACCACCCGCGGCACGGCACGGCCAGCATTACAGTCACGCAGATCGAAACAGGCGATCGCACAACCGCCGATCCACCGCTCGCTCACGATCGGCGGTGCCGTGCGGGACGTACGGCTCGACGACGACGCGCGCCGCGCTAGCTCACCGAGCGGAGGCGGTGCAGGGTGGAGGGATCGATGTCGAGGGTGAGGTCGATCGGCCCGAGTTCGGTGGCGATGCGCGTGAATTCCGTGACCCAGCGGCTGACCGGCTCGGCACGGTGCACGAGGCCCCAGCTCAGCGTCGGCCCCTCGTCGATCGGGAGGTACACGGCGTCGCCGCGGTCGTAGTACTTGATCGCTTGCCCGCAAGCGAAGGCCACCGCATCACCGGATGTCACGGCCCACAGGACCTCCTCCCGCGTGGGCGCGGGAGCGTCCGAATCCCGCGGGCCCGCAACCACCGGCGAGAACGACTCTTCCCAGTACTCCGGGATCGGCAACCCGGAGGGAAGGACCTGGTAGTCGGCCAAGTCGGCCAGGGATACCGATGAGCGGCCTGCCAACTCGTGCGTGTGCCCGACCACCAGCACGATGGGCTCGGTGAACGCCTCGGGCCCCACCCGCAGGTCCGGTTCCCGCACGGGCAGAGCCACCAGGGCTACGTCGACGTCGCCATTGCGGACCAGCCCGAAGGGGTCGTCGATCCGGATCTCGCGCATGCGCAATTCGACATGCGGACAGCGGTTCCTGAACAGCGCCGTCATGGGAGCCAAATCCTGCCACATCGGCCCCAGCACGCCCAGCGTCAACGTGTCCGGTCCACCGCGCGCGATGTTCGCGGCCGACTCCATGCCCTCCAGGATCCGGCGATAACCCGCCTGGAGGTCGTCTCGAAGCTGCTCACCCAGCGGTGTCAAGGTCACTTTGCGACTGGTTCGCTCGAACAGGGGCGCACCGATCCGCCGTTCCTGCTTGGCGATCGTCTGACTCACGCGGGGTGTGGAGATGTGCAACCGCTCGGCGGTACGCCCGAAGTGCAACTCCTCGGCAAGGGTCAGGAAAATCTCGATTTCGCGTAACTCCACCTCGTCATAGTCCTCATCGTTAACCCCCCGCGCAACTGACGTTTCGCGATTGCTCATTGTTCGCGAGGCACCTCGACGGAAGGCTATGAGTCGTAGGAGAAAGCAACGCGGCGGGAGAGAACGGTGCACACCAGGATCCGAGACGAGAGGGCACGACCATGGCAGTCGTACGAACGCACCGATACGTCGTCGTGACCGGCAAGCTGGCGCAGCTGCTGGAGCAGCGCACCCGGTTGATCCGGAGCATCCGGGCGGCGAACGCGGCGTTCACCGCGGCCACCTTGATTCGGCAGGACGACGGGTCCTACCTCGACATCTGGCGCTGGGAGTCGGCCGAGGCGATGCGCGGAACCGCGCTGGTGCAGAACTTCCCACTGGTCGAGGCGACCGCGACACTGACCACACACCACTTCGTACTGGACGGCAAGGTACTCGACGAGCGGTAGCCCGCCCGCCGGAACCGTCCGGTTGTCACCCCATCCGCGCCTCGCGCGGATTCACCTGGAAAACCACCGCACGAAATCGGTGCCGACCGCTGCTGGGCTGTCGTCGCCGTCCGATCGTGCGCAGAAGAGGAGAGCACAATGAACCGCAACAACTGGTACCGGCAGCTGCACCGCTGGATGTCCGTCATCTTCACGGCGACCGTCGTGGTCTGCTTCGTCGCCGCCGCGTTGGGGCTTACCGAATCCGCGATCTGGGTGTTCTATCTGCCACTGCCCCCGCTGTTCTTGCTCATGGGCACCGGCCTCTACATGTTCGTACTGCCCTACCGCCGGAAGCGGCCGCCGAGCTCCGCGCTTGCCGCTTCCGGCCGGTCTTCCTCCTGACCGGATGGTTCCAGTCCGCACCGGTATGGTGGCGCCGTGCAAGTCGGGCAACTGAGCAGAATCGCAACGGCCGTGGCGCACCACGCTCGCACCGCGTGAGCGCCCGATACCGGGCGCATTCGGCGCGGCGCTGCCGGCCGACTGCCGATCGGTCTGCTTCAATCGAGATATGTGCAGGTGGATGGCTTATTCGGGTGAGCAGATCCTGGCCGAGGACCTCTTGTTCCGGCCGGTGCATTCCCTGATCGACCAGAGCTTGCACTCGCGCCTCGGTGCGACGACGACGAACGGTGACGGCTTCGGCATCGGCTGGTATGGCGAGGGCCCGCGACCGGCGGTTTTCAAGAACGTCGAACCGGCATGGAACGACCGCAACCTGCGGGAGGTCGCGGCTCAGGTCCGGACATCGCTGTTCTTCGCGCATGTGCGCGCCTCGACCGGCACGGAGGTGCAGCGCAGCAACTGTCACCCGTTCCGGCACGGGAACTGGTTGTGGATGCACAACGGAGCGCTGCGCGATTTCCGCAAAATCAAGCGTGACCTGATGACGGCGGTCGACCCGGCCCTGTTCACCGACATCGAGGGTTCGACGGATTCCGAAACGCTCTTCTTTCTGGCGCTGACCTTCGGACTTGTCGACGACCCGTTCAACGCGGTCGCTCGTGCCGTCGGCTTCGTCGAAGACGTCGGCCGCGCATACGGCGTCGAAGCCCCGGTACAGATGACCGTCGCGACCACCGACGGCGAGTCCATGTGGTTCTTCCGGTACTCCAGTGAACACCTCACACGGTCGCTGTTCTATTCCAACGATGTCGCGAAAGTGCGGGCCCTGCACCCGGAGGTGAAATCGCTGCGCCAGCTGGGTGCGGACGCGCGATTCGTGGTTTCCGAGCCGCTGCGCGACCTGCCGGGGGCCTGGAACGAAGTGCCGGAATCCTCGGCAGGCGTCGTCCGTACCGGTCACGAGGAAACTCGCCCGTTCCAGCCGATCTCGCCGTGAACTACCCTCGGGCCGGCCCGGATGATCGGCGTCACCCGCGGTTCCTACCGCGTCGGCATGCTCGAGCGCTCCAGCAAGTGGCTGCGCAGGTGGGCGAGGATCTCGGCGCGTGCGGGCCGAGCCGCCGGGACCAGTCCCGGCATGCTCAGGAAGGCGTGCACCGCTTCCGGGTAGCGGGTGAGCGTCACGTCGACTCCCGCCTGTCGCAGTCGGTCGGCGTAGGCGGGGGCCTGGTCTTCCAGCGTGTCCAGCCCTGCGGCTTGGATGAGGACCGGGGCGAGTCCCGCGAGGTTGTCGCTCGACAACGGTGAGATCACCCGGGCGTCGAAGGATTCGGGCAGCGCGATGCGTTGCACGGCACGGCAATTGGCCGGGGTGGCGGTCGGGCTGTCCGCGTTCTCGGTGAACGAGGGGTACTCGAAGACCCGGGGGGTCCAGTCGAGCTGTGGGTTGATCAGTACCTGGGCGCGCAGCGGCAGCCCGAGTTCGCCCGCCCTGATCGCGGTGAGAGCCGCGAGGGTGGCTCCCGCGCTGGCACCGAGCAGGGCGAGCCGAGTGGGATCGGCGCCCCGAACGGCGGCTTGCTCGACGAGGCGCGGCACAGCGTCGTAGGCGTCCTCGACGGGTGCTGGCACCCGGTGCTCGGGTGCCAGCCGATAGTCGACCGAGATGACCACGGCCGGGCAGTTCGCCGCGAGGTGACCGAGGAGCCAGTCGTCCTGATCCGGTACGCCGCCGATGAACCCGCCCCCGTGGAATGCGACGATCAGCGGCAGCTGCGAACCTCCCCGCGCGGGCTGGTACACGCGGAGGTTCAGCCGGCGCCCCGGCAGCTCGAGTACCGAGGTGGTGATCCGTGCGCCCCGGTCGGGCTTGCCGGTGACGAGCCTGCCCAGCGCGGACCGGCGCTTGCGGTCCTGCGCCGCGCGCAATTCGACGACTTGGTCCGGGGTGATCGAATCCCAGTCCGGCTCGGTCGTGAGTGCGGTCAGGATTCGGACTCGCAATGGAAGTCTGCCTCGCATGATGTGCCTTCCGGGCGGTTCGTGATCATTGTCGTCGGCCACCGTGTTCCCGGTGGCCCAGCGATACCCTGACAGTTGTGACCGTGGGTGCGCTTTCGGAAATATGCGGTCCGGCGAAGTCGCCGACGGTGTGGCTGCGGCCGGGGCATGTCGGGTATATCGGCCCGGAGCTCGGCGTCGACCTGCATTCCGTTTCGGTGGCGGTGCTCAGCGTCGGCTTGGAGGGGCCCTTCGTCCTGGAGACCGCCGCGCACGGGGAGATACGCACCGGCAGCTCGTTCGCTCCCGCCCGTGCGGCGCACCGCGTCGTCGCCCCCGAGCGATGGATCCTGCTGCTGTTCGTCGATCCCACGGGTACGCCCGCCACCGGCATCGCGGAAGAGATGACCGCTACCGCCGGGCCCTACGGTCTGGCCCACCGACGGGAAGCCGAACTCGTCGAGCTGTGCGCTGGAGCCGACGTGCATCCGGACCGGATCTTCGCTCGGGCCACAGCTGGTGCCGTGTCGGTCGCCGATCCGCGGATCGAGTGGGTTGCCGCCGCCATCCGCCGGGACCCGAATCACACCTTCCGTGCCGAGGCGATCGCCGCGAACCTGGGCCTGTCCACCACCCATTTCCTCCGCTTGTTCGCCCAGCGGTCCGGCACCACATTCCGCGGCTATCAGCGGTGGACCCGCGTCATCCACACGTTGCGGGACGCCGCGGCAGGCCGCGATCTCACGCGCTCCGCCACCGACGCCGGTTTCGCCACCCCGTCCCACTTCAGCGAAACCTTCCACCATATGTTCGGACTGTCCGCCACCGCACTGCTGCGCTCCGGTGTCCGCTTCGATCTCGGAACCTAGCCTGCGCCCGGATATTTCGATGATCGCGGACCGCCCGGAACGATGCTCTCGGCGCGGGTCGGTTCGGCGATCTCTCGCCGACAGACCGCGGGTTCGCTGAGCGCCACCCAGCGCTGAGGGCTATGCGAGGAGAGCGACCGTCCATACCGGACGAGAAAGGGAAGGAGCGTTACGACTCCTTCCAGTCTCAACATATAGCGCACCCGGGGGCTTGCGGCAAGACCAGGGTCGTACCGCAAAATCGCTGGTCGATGTTGAAAACGGCCGCCCGTGTTCGCGTGAACCACCTGGATGTCGAGCCACGAAAAGTAAGGGGCATATGTCAACGCGAGAGTACGAAGACGAATTGCGGTCCGAGCGAAGCTACGTGACCGCGCTCTACGCGCGACTCGACGCCGAGCGCGCGCAAGTGAAGGGCAGGTACGGTGCGGCGCTGCGGGGAAACGGCGGGACCCTCGTGGATCGGGACGTCGAGGTGCGTGCGCTGGCAAAACAGGTGAAGCGGCTCGACGTGGCGGACAACGGACTGTGCTTCGGCCGGTTGGACACCCTTTCGGGCGAACATTCCTACATCGGCCGCATCGGACTGTTCGACGAGGAGAACGAGTACGAACCGCTGCTGCTGGATTGGCGGGCGCCCGCGGCGCGCGCGTTCTATGTCGCCACCGCCGCCAGCCCGGAGAACATGCGCCGACGCCGCCAGTTCCACACCCGAGGGCGTCACGTGGTCGATTTCACCGACGAGGTCCTCGGCCGTCCCAGTGGTGGCGAGCGAGGCGACGCGGCCCTGCTCGCGGCGGTCAACGCGCCGCGCGGTACGGGGATGCGCGACATCGTGGCGACGATCCAGTCCGAACAGGACGAGATCATCCGGCTCGACCACCCAGGGGTGCTGGTGATCGAGGGCGGTCCGGGCACCGGGAAGACCGTGGTGGCTCTGCACCGCGTG
The DNA here is from genome assembly GCF_000308455.1 of Nocardia abscessus NBRC 100374. GTDB lineage: Bacteria > Actinomycetota > Actinomycetes > Mycobacteriales > Mycobacteriaceae > Nocardia > Nocardia abscessus. The sequence goes on from NZ_BAFP01000128.1 coordinate 65,352, forward strand.
GCGTACCTGCTCTATACCCAGCGGGAGCGGATGGAACGCCACGGGGTGCTCGTGGTGGGGCCCAACCCCGCGTTCCTGAACCACATCGGCCGCGTTCTTCCGTCGCTGGGCGAGACGAACGTCGTGTTCATGACCACCGGCGACCTGATGCCCGGTCTGCGCGTCACCGCGGACGACACTCCCGACGCCGCGCGGCTCAAGGGCTCGCTGAAGATCCTGGACGTGCTGGCCGCGGCGGTCGCCGATCGACAGCGGCTGCCGGAGCATCCGCTGCCCATCGAACTGACGGACGTCACGGTGCGGATCGACGCCGAGACCGCGGAGTGGGCCAGGGAAGAGGCGCGTGCGAGCGGACTGCCGCACAACGAAGCCCGCGCCGTGTTCGGTGAGATCGTCACGTGGGTGCTCACCGAACGGGCGATAGCCCGCATCGGCCGAGGCTGGCTGACCCGGGAAGACCGCGAGGCATGGGAGAACCTGCGGGCGGACCTGCGCGCGGAGCTCGCGGACAACGACCGGTTCACCGCCGCGCTCGACGAATTGTGGCCGATACTGACGCCGGAGACATTGTTGGCGCAGCTCTACGCGTCCCCGGAACGGTTGCGAGCCGCGGGCGCCGACCGGACGTTGTTTCGCGCAGACGGCGCCGCCTGGACGGTGTCGGACGTGCCGCTGCTCGACGAACTGGTCGACCTGCTCGGCCGCGACAAACCGGCCGGCCGCGCGGCCGAGCGGCAACAGCAGGCCGAGGCCGAGTACGCGGCCGGGGTACTGGACATCCTCGTCGACCGTGCCGACATGATGGACGACGAAGACCACTTGTTCGCCCAGGACCTGCTGTACGCCGAGGACCTGGCGGATCGCTTCCTCGAGCGCGACAGCCGCGAACTCGCCGAACGTGCCGCCGCGGACCGGGATTGGACCTACCGGCACGTCGTGGTCGACGAGGCCCAGGAACTGTCCGAAATGGACTGGCGGGTGCTGATGCGGCGCTGCCCGGGCCGTTCCTTCACGGTGGTCGGCGATCTCGCGCAACGCCGGTCGGTCGCCGGAGCGACCTCCTGGGGCGCGATGCTGGAGCCGTATGTGCCCGGCCGCTGGGTCTACCGGTCGCTGTCGGTGAACTACCGCACGCCGGCGGAGATCATGACTGTCGCCGCCGCGCTGCTCGCCGAATTCGCGCCCGGAGTCCAGCCACCGGAGTCGGTTCGCGCGTGCGGCGTCCAGCCGTGGTCCAGGCGGGTCGCCGAGGACGAACTGCCCACTGCCATCGAAGAATTCGTGCGCGGCGAAGCCGATCGCGAAGGCACGAGCATCGTGATCGGGCCACCGGATGTGCCAGGCGCGGTGGCGGCGTCGGAAACGAAGGGCCTGGAGTACGACGCCGTGCTGGTCGTGGAGCCGGAACGGATCCTCGCCGAGGGCCCCCGCGGCGCGGCCGAGCTCTACGTCGCTCTGACCCGCGCCACGCAACGCCTCGGCGTCCTGCACCGGGATTCGTTGCCGCAGGCCCTGACCGGCCTCGCCGAAGCCCCGGCCGCCGCCGGACCGGCAAGCAACGGTTAGCGTAGCGATTCGCGGCCGCGGAGTCGTAGCCGTTACCCGTCTTGCCACACCTACGGAGCAGCCCACGGCGGGCGATACGGCCGCCGTGGGCGATGCCCTGATCCGCGCGGACGGGTGTTGTGGGCGATCCCGTTCCGACCTGGCCGCATCGCGAACATCACTCCGCCGCTTGATGATCCGCGAGAGCCCAATTGTTCTCGCCCGGAGGGCTCGGTATTAACGTCGGCCGCGTCACACCACCGCCTCTCGGGCAAAGGATCGCGATGAGTTCTGTTCCTCCCGTAATTTCCGCCGCCGAACTCGCCGCCGCGCTCGACGCGGGATCGGATGTCGTCGTCCTCGAGATCCGCCGCGATCGGGCCACCATCCCCGGTCAGCCGGCCCTCGCGCCGGCGGAACCCCCGGCCGGTCACATTCCCGGCGCGCACGCGGTGGACTTCACCGAACTGGTCGGCCCACGTACCCAGATCTCGGGCGACGCGCCGCTGCCGGAGGAGGCGCAAGTGCGTGATCTGTTCGAGCGCGCGGGAATTAACGATTCGAGCCTGGTCGTGGTGTACAGCTCCGACCTCGCCTCGAGCGCGACCCGCGCGTGGTGGGTACTGCGCTGGGCGGGACTGCCGGACGTGCGCTACCTCGACGGCGGTGTGCACGCTTGGCTCGCGGTGGGCGGAGAACTCTCCCAGGCGCGTCCGGCCTCAGGTGGCGGTACCGCGCGGGTGCGGCTCGGCGCGTTGCCCACCCTGGACGCCGATACCGCCGCCGCACTCGCCCGCGACGGTCACC
>NZ_BAFP01000127.1 GCF_000308455.1 Nocardia abscessus NBRC 100374
ACCTCACCGATCGCCAACACCTGCCGCGGCGACCAGTCCCGCGCATTCGCGCTCGCCCGGTGCACCAGCAGCGCGTCGAGCATCGACGGCACCACGTGCAGTGTCGTGACCGACTCGCGCGCCATCAGCTCGTTCAGATACGCCGGATCTCGATGGCCGTCCGGTGAGGCGATCACCAGACGCCCGCCGCACACCGCCGCCGACCAGAACTCCCACACCGACAAGTCGAAGGTCGCCGCCGTCTTCAGCAGTACCGACTCGTCCTGGGCCAGCTCGAAATGTGCTGCCTTCCAGAGCAATTGGTTCGCGACCGCCGCATGCGACATCGCGACGCCCTTCGGCTGCCCAGTCGAACCGGACGTGAAGATGACGTATGCCGTGTTCTCCGGTCGCAGCGGAACGACCCGCTCGGAATCGGTGAGCGGCACGCTCGCGACCGCGGTGAGTTCGAGGTCTTCCAGTCGCACCACAGGGGCGACATCGGTATCGAAGTCCGACTCCGTATTGCTCAGCACACACACCGGAGCGGCGACGGAGAGGATGTAGTCGGTTCGCTCCGCGGCTTGGTCCGGGTCGACCGGCACGTACGCGCCACCGGCCTCGGCCACCGCGTACATCGCCACGACCAGATCCACCGATCGGCGGAACGCGAGCGCGACCCGGCATTCGGGCCCGACGCCCACCGAGATCAGGTAGCGGGCGAGGCGGTTCACTCGGGCGCCCAGCTCAGCGTAGCTCAGCTCGGCGCGTTCGCCGTCGGGCAGGTCCGCGATCAAGGCGACCGCTCCCGGCGTCGCCGCGACGGTCCGGCGCAGCAGGGAGCCCAGTGTCGCGTCCGGTTCCACCGGGTGGATCGTGTCGTTCCACGTGGCGAGCACGTCGGCACGCTCGGTGTCGGCGAGGATATCGATATCACCGACCGGCACCGTGGAATCCGCGATCACGGCTGTGAGGATGCGCGAGAACCGATCAGCGAACCCCTGCACCGTCTCCCGATCGAAAAGATCGGTGGCATACGTCAGAAACCCGCCGATACCGGCGGCCGCACCGGACTCCTCATATCCATCTCCGACGATCAAATGCAGATCGAACTGCGACACGTCCACATCCGCGTCCACACTCGCCACCGACAAACCCGGCAACTCCAACGCGGCACGCGCCACATTCTGAAAAGACAACCCGACCTGGAACAACGGATGACGCGCTGTCGACCGCGGCGGATTCAGCACCTCCACCAACCGCTCGAACGGCACATCCGCGTGCGCGAACGCCGCCAGATCCGACTCACGCCGGCGCACGAGCAAATCCGCGAACGATTCCGCACCGTCGACCCGCGACCGGAAGACCACGGTATTGACGAACATACCGATCAGATCGTCCAGCTCACGCTCACCACGACCGGCGACAGGCGTGCCGACCGCGATGTCGTCCGAACCCGACAACCGAGCAAGCAGTACCGCGAACGCCGCATGCACCACCATGAACAACGTCGCACCATGCGCATGGGCGAGCTCGATCAGACCCGCGTGCGTGGCGGCGTCCACAGTCACGCCGACCCGAGCACCCGCCAACGACGCCACGGCCGGGCGTGGCCGATCCGTCGGCAACTCCAGCACGTCGGGCAGATCGGCCAGCTCGGCACGCCAGAACTCGATCTGCTGCGCGGCAACCGACTCCGGATCCGACTCCGCACCCAGCACCGCACGCTGCCACAACGCGTAATCCGCGTACTGCACCCGCAACGGCGACCATGCCGGCAGCTCACCGGCCGCGCGCGCCGAATACGCCACCATCACGTCCCGCACCAGCGGACCCATCGACGACGCGTCCGCCGCGATGTGATGCACCACCACGGCGAGCACGAATGTATCCGGCGCGTCCGCGATCCGCAGCAACCGCACCCGCACAGGCACTTCGGCGGTCACGTCGAAGGGCGTCGACGCGAGCGTATAAACCTCGCTCGCGACCTCGGCCGCACCGATCGGGTGCACCGCCACATCCAGCGCCACCTGCCCGGGGGGCAACACCACCTGCACCGGACCATCCGGAGTCTCCGGGTACACCGTGCGCAGCACCTCGTGCCTGCCCACCACGTCGTGCAGCGCCGCGCCCAGCGCCGCCACATCCAGCGCACCGGTCAACCGCAAAGCGAACGGCAAATTGTAGGCCGCCGCACCGATCTGTTCCCCCGCGTCATCGGTCTGATCGAAACGATTCAGGAACCACATCCGCCGCTGCGCCAACGACAACGGCAACCGCTCCGGACGGGCGATACTCCCCAGCTCGACACCACGCTCACCGTGCGTATGCGACTCGATCGCCGCCGCCAACGCCGCCACGGTGGGCGACTCGAACAGCGTCCGCACCGCCACCCGCGCACCGACCGCCGCGCCCACCCGCGCCACCACCTGCGTGGCCACCAGGGAATTTCCACCCAGTGCGAAGAAATCGTCGTCCGCGCCCACGCGAGGCGACCCGAGCACCTCGCCGAACACCTCGGCCACGATCTCTTCGACCGCGGTCGAAGGGGCGCGGAATTCCCGCGCGGTGAAGACCGGCTCGGGCAGTGCCTTGCGGTCCAGCTTGCCGCTGGGATTGAGCGGGAACTCCGGCAGCGCCACGATCGCCGCCGGAACCATGTACGCGGGCAGCGTCGCACCGATCGCCGCGAGCAGGCCGGCCTGCTCGATCGCGTACCCCGGCGCGGGGACCGCGTAGGCCACCAGCTGCTCGCCCAGCGACGAAGACGCGACGAGCGCGACCGCCTGGCTCACCGAGGGCTGCGCCAGCAGCGCCGCCTCGATCTCGCCCAGCTCGATCCGCTGACCACGGAACTTCACCTGGAAATCGGTCCGGGCGAGATAGTCGAGCCGATGCGGCAGTTCTTCGGTCGGGGCGCGCCAGACCACCAGGTCACCGGTCCGGTACATCCGCTCGCCGATGCCGAACGGGTTGGCCACGAACCGGTCGGCGGTCAGGTCGGGACGCCGCACATAACCGCGGGCCAGCTGGTCACCGGCGAGGTAGAGCTCGCCCGGCACACCGGCAGGCACCGGCCGCAACCACGAATCCAGCACGTAGACCTGGGTGTTCCACTGCGGCACGCCGATCGGCACGGACCGTTCGTCGGCCGCGGTCGCGGGCCAATAGGTCACCGAGACCGCCGCCTCGGTCGGGCCGTACAGGTTGTGCACCGCGGCGTCCGTCACGGCGCGCACCGCGGCGACGGTCTCCGGCGGCAGCGCTTCGCCGATCGCGAAGATGTCCCGCAAGGTGGGGCACGAGCCCGGCTCGGTGTGCGCGGCGAAGACCGTCAGCATGGACGGCACGAAGTCGGTTACCGTCACGCCTTGCGCGGCAATGGTTTCCGCGATATACACCGGATCGCGATGTCCGTCGTGAGTGGCGATGACCAGCTTCGCTCCCACGCGCAGCGGCATGAAGTAGCCCCACAGCGAGACGTCGAACGTCGTCGCCGTCTTCTGGAGGTACACGTCGTCGGCGTCGAGCGGGTACGCCGCGAGCATCCAGCTGATCTGGTTCTGGATCGCGAAGTGCGAGATGGCGACGCCCTTGGGGCGGCCGGTGGACCCCGAGGTGAAGATCACGTATGCCGGATGGTGCGGCAGCAGCGGACGCACCAGTTCCTCGGCACGCACCGGAGTGTCGTCGAAGCGATTCGGGTCCAGGGCGTCCAGCAGCAGTACCGCGGTGCCTTCGGGCAGGTCGACCGCGTCGGCGGACGTCGTGAGCACGCAGACGGGCTGGGCGGTGTCGAGGACGTGCGCGATACGTTCAGCCGGATGATCCGGATCCAACGGCACATACGCCCCACCCGCCGCGACGACCGCATACATCCCCACCACAAGATCCAACGACCGACGAACCGCCAACCCCACCAACGACTCCGCACCCACACCCTGCGAAATCAACAACCGCGCCAAACGATTCACCCGCGCATCGAACTCCCGATACGTCAGCCCCAGGCCCTCGAACACCACCGCGACCTCGTCGGCATAGGCCTCCGCCGCCCGGCGGTAACCGTCCAGCAGCAATTCGGTGGGCACCGGATACCGGGTGCTGTTCCATTCGAGCAGTATGCGTTCGCGCTCCACGGGGGCGAGCAGATCGATCGCGCCGATCGGCCGGTCCGGCTCGGCGGCGGCGACGGTCAACAGCCGGTCCAGCCGCCAAGCGAATTCGGCGATCGTCCGTTCGTCGAACAGATCGGTGGCATAGGTGAACATCGCCGTGAAGCCGGCGGCCTCGCCCTCGGCTTCGGGTACCACGGTCAATTGCAGATCGAACTTCGCGACCGCGCCGTCGAGCTCGAGCACCCGGGCGGACAGTCCGGGCAGGGTTATCTCGGGCCTGCTCATGTTCTGGAAGAACAGCGCCACCTGGAACAGCGGGTGATGCGCCTGCGACCGCACCGGGTCGAGCACCTCGACCAGCCGCTCGAACGGCAACTCCGCATGCGAGAAGGCGCCCAGATCGGTCTCTTTCGCCTGGGCGAGCAGTGCACGGAACGACGCGCCGAGGTCGATCCGGGTGCGCAGCACCAGCGTGTTGACGAACATGCCGATCAGCCCGTCGAGCTCCCGCTCGCCACGGCCGGCCACGGGCGTGCCGATGGTGATGTCGTCGGTGCCGGTGAGGCGGGCCAGCAGCAGCGCAAGCGCGCTGTGCACAACCATGAACTCCGAGGCGCCCGCGCTGTGCGCCAACTCGGCGAGCCCCCGGTGCACCGAGGCGTCCACCGCGAAGGCGTACTCCGCACCCCGGCCGGAGGCGACGGGTGGGCGCGGCCGATCCGAAGGTAGGTCGATCCGGTCCGGGATGCCCGCCAAAGCGCGACGCCAGTAGCCGAGCTGGGCCGCGGCCACCGAATCGGGGTCGTTCTCGTCGCCGAGCATGTCACGCTGCCACAGCGTGTAGTCCGCGTACTGCACCGGCAGCGGCTGCCAGGACGGCCTGGCCCCGTTGCGCCGGGACAGGAACGCGCTGAGCAGATCCCGCAGGAACGGCGTTACCGACGCGCCGTCGGCGGCGATGTGATGCACCACCACCACGACCACATGGTCGCCGGGACCGATTTCGGCCAGGGCGATGCGCAGCGGCACTTCCGCCGCCACGTCGAAGCCGGCCAGCGCGAATCCACGCAGCCAGTCCGTGAGCTCGTGCTCGGCGAGGGGCTTCGGCGCGAGGTCGGGGACGGCCTGCGCGGCGGGCACCACCACCTGATAACCCGTACCGTCCACCGCCGGATACACCGTCCGCAACGTCTCATGACGCTCGACCACATCCGCGACCGCCGCCCGCAACGCCGCCACATCCAACACACCCGACAACCGCACCGCGAACGGAATATTGTTCGCCGCAGAACCGGTATCGAACTGATTCAAAAACCACATCCGCTGCTGCGCCAACGACAACGGCACCCGCTCCGGACGCTCCACCGCCACCAACGCGCGCCGGTCCCCCGCGCCCTTCAACGGCTCCAGCCGTGCGGCGAGCGCGGCGACGGTGGGGCTCTCGAAGATCAGCCGCGCGGGCACCCGCGCCGCGATGGCGGCTCCCAAGCGGGCGGCGACCTGCGTGGCGATCAGCGAATTGCCGCCCAGCTCGAAGAAGTCGTCGTCCGCGCCGACCGGTGCGCCCGGGCCGAGCACTTCGGCGTACACCTCGCCGACCAGCTCTTCCAGTGGGCCGACCGGCGCGCGGAACACCTTGGTCTGCAACCGCGGCGCGGGCAGCGCCGCGCGGTCCAGTTTGCCCACCGGGGTCAGCGGGATCTCCTCCAGCACCATGACCGCCGTCGGCACCATGTGGGCGGGCAGGGTCTGCTCGGCGAAGGCGGCCAGTTCGGCCGCGTCGGCGGCCATCCCTGGGGCGGCGTGCACGTAGGAGACGAGAATGGTGGCGCCACTGTCCAGGTTGTGCCCGACGGTGACCGCGAAGTCGACCGTCTCGTGCGCGGCCAGCACAGCGTCGATCTCACCCAGCTCGATCCGGAAACCCCGGATCTTCACCTGGAAATCGTTGCGACCGAAATACTCCAGCTCACCGCTCGCTGTCCGACGCACCAGGTCACCAGTGCGGTAGAGCCGGGAACCGTTCGCGTCGAACGGGTTGGCCACGAAGCGGGACGCGGTCAGCCCGCGCCGTTCGTGGTAGCCGCGGGCCAGGTGGGCACCGGTGATGTACAGCTCGCCGACCACGCCGCTGAGGACTGGCACCAGGCGCTCGTCCAGCACGTACTCGGTGACGGCCCGGATCGGGGCGCCGATGGTCACCAGCTCGCCGGGCACCAGCGGCGCGCTGATGTTCGTCATGATCGTGGTCTCGGTCGGCCCGTACCCGTTGAAGAATTCGCGGGTCCGGCCACCGGACACCGGTAGCACCCAGCGCCGCACCAGCTCCGGCGGGCACGCCTCGCCACCGGCCACCACCACGCGCAACTCGTCCAGACCGGCCGGGTCCACCGACGCGAGCGCCGCCGGGGTCACGAACGCGTGGGTCACGGCCTCCCGGCGCACCAGGGACGCGAATTCCTCACCGCCGAACACCGTGGGGGACGCGACGACCATGGTGGCCGCGCCGCCGAGCGCGAGCAGCAACTCCAGCACGGACGCGTCGAACGACGGCGACGCGAAATGCAGCGTCCGCGACGCACTCGTCACCCGATACCGATCACGCTGCTCGGCGCAGAAACTCGCCAACCCCGCCTGCGTGACGACCACGCCCTTCGGCTTACCGGTCGACCCAGAGGTATAGATGACGTAAGCGGGATGCTCCGCGCGCAGTGGGCGCACCCGATCGGTGTAGGTCACCGGGTCGGCGGGGAACTCTTCCAGCCGCCGCGCGCATTCGGCGGTATCGATGGACAGCCACTCGACCCGGTCCGGAAGGTCGGTGCGGACCTCGTCGACGGCCAGCCCGAATACCGCGCCGGAGTCGACGATCATGTGCACGACGCGGTCGTCCGGGTAGTTCGGATCCACCGGAACGAACCCCGCACCCGTCTTGGCCACCGCCCAGACCGCGACCACCGACTCGACCGACCGCGGTATGCCCACCGCGACCAGATCCTCCGGACCCACGCCACGATCGATCAGCAGACGCGCCAGCCGGGTGGAGCGTTCGTCCAGCTCGGCGTAGCTCAGCTTGGCCAGCGTGCTGGTCGCGTCGGCGAACACCACGGCGGCGCCGCTCGGGTGGGCCTCGACGGCCGTGGCCATCAGCTGCGGCAGGGTGGTGACGCGGGGGCGGCGGGTCCGGGTCGGGCGCACTCGGGCCGGGCGGGTCATGCGCGCACCGCTTCCGCAGTCTCGTCACACCGCTGACCGACCGCCCGAACCATCGTGCTGCCTACCCTGTCTGTTGTCGCCACGCGCACGTTCACCATGCTCTCGCCCTCATGATCATCGAACACGCGCATGCCGATCGTTACCGAACCGCCGGCCCACGCCGAGCGCGAACCACCCGCGAGCCGTGGGTTGCGGGTCGCGGGAGCGGACGCGTCTGACGAGTGCCGGGGACGATTATTCCCTGCCGACGCGCGATTCGGGTCGCGGCGTCGGCCGGAACGATCAGCGACGTCCGTCGAGCAGCGCGGCCAGCTGCGGGCCGATCACCGCCAGCGCCTCCGGCGCGGCCATCCGGGCGTGGGTGACCTCGACCGGCCGGTCGACGACCATGCCCTGCACGTACGGCCACCAGTCCGCCGCGGCGGCGCGCAACTCGTCGGTGGGGTCGGCGACGGCCGCGCTGAAGTACTGCACGGTGCCGCGGAAGACCCCGGGCCGGTGCTCGGCGATCAGCTCCGCCGAGCGGACCGCACTGCGATAGATCCGGCGCAGCCGCTGCGGGGTCACCGCGACGAGATCCGCCGGGATCATGGCGTGCAGTGTGGCCAACGCCTCGTCGTCGAGTTCGTAGACATCGTCACCCGCGGCGACCGCCGTGCCCAGACCGAGTTCGGCCAGGGCGCCACGCACCGCGGCGCGGAAGCCGACGACGTCCGGATTCGGATGGCTGTCCATCATGGCCAGCAGCTCCACCTCTTCGCCCGCGTCCTGCAACCGGGTGGCGATGGCATGGGCGAGCACACCGCCGAGCGACCAACCGAGCAACCGGTACGGGCCCTGCGGTTGGACCGTCCTGATCTCGGACAGGTAGCGCTCGGCCAGCTCGTCCAGCGAACCGGGCAGCTCGCCGTCCTCCGACAGCGCGGGTGATTGCAAGCCGAGGATCGGCTGCTCGGCGGGCAGGAACTGGGCCAGCCCCGCGTACGACCAGGCCAAGCCGTACATCGGGTGGAGGCAGAACAGCGGGGCCGCCGAACCGCTCGCGCGGATCGGCAGCAGCACGTCCAGTGCCGCGGTGGCGTCGGCGTCGCCCGTGTCGATGCGAGCGGCCAGCCCTGCCACCGTGGCGTCGGTGAAGAACCACTGCACGCGCACCGTCGCTCCGGTCGCGTCGCGCAGCCGCCCGACCACCTGCGCCGCGAGCAGCGAGTTGCCGCCGAGGGCGAAGAAGTCGTCGTCGAGTCCGACCCGGTCGGCGTCGAGCAGTTCGGCGAACACCGCGGCCACCGCCTGCTCGGTCGCCGTCTCCGGCGCACGGTAGCCGACCCCGCTGGCGAACTCCGGCGCGGGCAGGGCGCGCCGGTCGAGTTTCCCGTTCGGTGTCAACGGCAGCGCTTCCAGCACCACCACCGCATCCGGCACCATATAACCGGTCAAGAACCCGGCGACCTCGGCCCGGACCGCCGCGGGGTCGATGGTCACGCCGGTGTCGGCGACCACATACCCGATCAACCGGTCCCCGGCGTGCTCGTCGTCGCGTACCAGCGCGACCGCCTGCCCGATACCGGCGCAGCGCAACAGCGCCGCTTCGATCTCGCCGAGCTCGATCCGGAACCCCCGCAACTGCACCTGCTGATCACCACGCCCGGCATACTCCAGCGCAGCGTCGTCCTCGCCCGCGCGCCACCGGCCGATATCGCCACTGCGATACATCCGCGACCCCGGCGCACCGAACGGATTCGCCACGAAACGCGTCGCCGTCAACCCCGGCCGGCCCAGATACCCGCGCGACAACTGCCCGCCGACCACATGGATCTCACCCGGCACACCCACCGGCGCGGGATGCAGTCGCCGATCCAGCACGAACGCATCCAAACCCGGGATCGCCCGCCCGATCACACTGGCCGCGTCCCGCACGTCACGCTCCCCCAACGGCAGGAACGACACGTGCACCGTGGTCTCGGTGATGCCGTACATGTTCACCAACCGCGTCGAGGCGTCGTGACGCTCATACCAGCGGCCCAGCTTACGCAGATCCAAAGCCTCACCACCGAACACCACATACCGCAACGCGAGCTCACCCGCACCGGCCACCCGATCGGCCTCCACCAGCTGATAGAACGCCGAAGGAGTCTGATTCAGCACAGTGACCCGCTCACCGATCAACAGTTCGCGCAACTGCTCCGGCGAACGGGAGGTCACATAGTCGACCACGACCACACTGCCGCCGTGCGCCAGCGCGCACCACAACTCCCACACCGAGAAATCGAACGCGAACGAATGGAACAACGTCCACACATCGGTGTCGTCGAACCCGAACAACGGCTGAGTATTGGCGAACAACTCCACCACATTGCGGTGCGCCACCCCCACACCCTTGGGCACACCCGTGGAACCGGAGGTGTAGATGACATACGCCAGGTTGTCCGGACGCAACCGCGCCACCCGCTCCGCATCACCCACCGGCGCCTCGGAATACGTTCCCGCCTCCGACAACAGCACCACCGGCAGCTCACCCGCCGGTACCGCGCCACGCTCGTCGGCGGTGGTCAGCACACACACCGGGGCGGCGTCTGCCAGCATGAACTCCAACCGCTGCACCGGATAAGTAGTGTCGATCGGCAGATACGCCGCACCCGCGATCAACACACCCAACAAAGCGACCGGCAACTCCTCGGTGCGCGGCACAGCCACCGCCACCAAAGATTCCGGACCCGCGCCCCGCGCGATCAACGCCCGCGCCACCTGGTTCGCGCGCCGCTGCAACTCACCGAAGGTCAGCGACCGGTCACCGAAGCGGATCGCGACCGCGTCCGGACGCGACCACGCCCGCTCGGCGATCACATCCGGCAGCGTCGCGCCGGGGACCCACGCCCCCTGCGCATTCCATGCGCTCAGGACCTGATCGCGTTCGCCGGGCGCGAGCACGTCGATGTCGCCGACCACGGCGGTGGCGTCGGCCGCGACCGCCGCGAGGACACGGCGGAACCGGCTCGCAAGGTCGCGTACGGTCGATTCGTCGAACAGGTCGGTCGCGTAGCCGACCACCACCGAGATGCCCTGTGCACCTGGTTGTTCGGCCAAGGTGATCTGCAAGTCGAACTTGGCGGCCGACACCTGCGGATCGATGCCGGACACCGTGAGACCGGGCAGTTCGAGCGTCGCGGGCGCGAGGTTCTGCAGCACCAGCATCACCTGGAACAGCGGATGCCGCGCCGCCGAGCGGACCGGATCGAGCAACTCCACCAGGCGCTCGAACGGCAGGTCGGCGTGGCCGAACGCGGCGACGTCGGTCCGGCGGACCTCCGCGAGCAGCGCCTCGAACGGCGTGCCCGGCTCGACCTCGGTGCGCAGCACCAAGGTGTTGACGAACATGCCGATCAGGTCGTCGAGTTCCGCCTCGCCGCGCCCGGCCACCGGCGTGCCGATGGCGATGTCCGAGGTGCCCGACAGCCGGGCCAGCAGCACCGCGAGCGCGGCGTGCACCACCATGAACAGCGTCGAATTGTGCTGCTGGGCGAGGCGTTCGAGCCCCGCGTGCAGGTCGGCATCGATGTCGAAGGCGAAGGTCGCTCCCCGATAGGACGCCTGCGCGGGCCGGGGCCGGTCGGCCGGAAGCGGCAGTTCGTCCGGCAGGCCGGCGAGCGTGCCGCGCCAGTACTCGGCCTGCTGCGCGATCAAGCTGTGCGGGTCGGTCTCCGAACCGAGCACCTCGCGCTGCCAGAGGCTGTAGTCGGCGTATTGGACCGGCAGCGGGGCCATGGCCGGTGTCTCGCCTCTGCTGCGCGCCTCGTAGGCCAGGACCAGATCCCGGGTTAGCGGTCCGAGCGACCAGCCGTCGGAGCTGATGTGGTGCGCGACGAACGCGAGCACGTGCTCGGTGGGATCGTCCGCGCTCGCGGACGCGACCTCGAACAGCTCCACCCGGAACGGGACCTCGGTGGTGACCTCGAATCCGGTCGTGACGACCGCGGTAATCGCGGCGAGCAGATCCGCCGCCTCGACGCGGGTGGGGATCAGGCTGATCGGCACCTCGTCCACCGCGAGCACCTGCTGTACCGGGCCCTCGGGCGTCTGCGGGTAGATCGTCCGCAGGATCTCGTGGCGGGCGATCAGGTCCGCGACCGCTTGCCGCAGCGCGGTGACGTCCAAGTCGCCGGACAGGCGGATGGCGGCCGGGATGTTGTAGACCGCCGACGCCGGGTCGAACTGGTTGAGGAACCACATGCGCTGCTGTGCCAGCGACAGCGGAATCCGCTCCGGACGCGGACCCGCGACCAAAGCCTTGCGTCCGCCGCTGCCCGCGTGCTGCTCGACCTTCGCTGCCAGGCCGGCGACAGTCGCCGCCTCGAAGATCGTGCGGACCGGGACGCGGGTGTCCAACGCCGCGCCGATACGCGCCGCGACCTGCGTCGCCAACAACGAATTACCACCGAGGGCGAAGAAATCATCATCCGCACCGACACGCTCCACACCGAGCACCTCGGCATACACCGACGCCACGATCTCCTCGATCGGGGTCGACGGCGCACGAAACGCCTGAACCTCGAACTCCGGCTCCGGCAACGCCTTGCGATCGAGTTTGCCGTTCACGTTCAACGGCAAAGCATCCAG
>NZ_BAFP01000126.1 GCF_000308455.1 Nocardia abscessus NBRC 100374
GCCTCACCGATCGCCAACACCCGCCACAGCGAATCCGGCATACCAGCCGACAGCAGCGCATCCAGCATGGACGGCACGACGTGCAGCGTCGTGACCCATTCCTGTGCCATGAGTTCGTTCAGGTACGCCGGGTCTCGATGGCCGTCCGGTGAAGCGATCACCAAACGCCCACCACACACCGCAGCCGACCAGAACTCCCACACCGAGAGATCGAACGTCGCTGCCGTCTTCAGCAAAATCGCATCCGCCGCGTCGAGACCGAACTCGACGTTCTTCCACTGCAACTGATTCGCGATCGCACCGTGCGGCACCGCCACACCCTTCGGGCGACCCGTCGAACCGGACGTGAAGATCACATACGCGGTGTTCTCCGGACGCAACGGCGCGACACGATCGGCATCGGTGACCGGCTTGGCGTCCACACCCGACAGATCGAGCTCATCGATCCGCACCACCGGCGCTACATCGGTATCGAAATCAGCATCCGCATTCGACAGCACACAGACCGGTGCCGCCGTCTCCAAGATGTAACTCGTACGCTCAGCAGCCTGATCCGGATCCACCGGCACATACGCACCACCGGACTTCGCCACCGCATACATCGCCACGATCAAATCGACCGACCGCCGAAGCGCGAGCGCGACCCGCGACTCCGGACCCACACCCAACGAGACCAAATGCCGCGCAAGACGATTCACCCTGGCGTCGAGTTCAGCGTAGGTCAGTTCGACCCGCTCCCCATCGAACGCGTCGGCGACGAGCGCCGTAGCGCGCGGATCGGCCGCCACACTGGCGTCGAGCAGCGAGACCAGTGTCGCGCTCGCGTCGACGCTCTGGTCGGTTGCGTTCCAGCCTGCCAGCACGTCGTGCCGTTCGGCATCGGCGAGCAGTTCGATATCGCCGACCGTGGTGTTCGCATCGGCGACCACGGCCGCGAGGATGCGCGAGAAGCGCGCCGCGAAACCGTCTACGGTCGCACGGTCGAACAGGTCGGTCGCATACGTGAAGAACCCACCGATACCGGCAGCCGCACCCGACTCCTCATACGCATCACCGACGATCAGATGCAGATCGAACTGCGACACATCCAAATCGGCATCGACACCGGCCACCGTCAACCCGGGCAGTTCCAACGCGGTCCGCGCGATGTTCTGGAACGACAACCCCACCTGGAACAACGGATGGTGCGCCGTGGACCGGGGCGGATTCAGCACCTCCACCAACCGCTCGAACGGCACGTCCGCGTGCGCGAACGCCCGCAGATCGGATTCACGTTGCCTGCCCAGCAGGGCGGCGAACGACTCACCCGGCTCGAACCGCGTCCGGAAGACCACGGTGTTCACGAACATACCGATCAGGTCATCGAGCGCACGCTCACCGCGACCCGCGATCGGTGTTCCGATCGCGATATCCGAACTGCCGGACAGTCGGGCCAGCAACACCGCGAACGCCGTATGCACCACCATGAACAACGTCGCGCCATGCGCACGCGCCAAGTCCACGAGTCCGGCGTGGGTCGCGGCATCGATCTCGATGTCCACCCGCGCACCGGCCATGGAGGCTACCGCAGGTCGCGGCCGGTCCGTCGGCAACTCCAGCACGTCCGGGAGACCGGCCAGTTGCGCACGCCAGAACCCGATCTGCTGCGCGGCAACCGACTCCGGATCGGATTCCGCACCCAGTACCGCACGCTGCCACAACGCGTAATCCGCGTACTGCACCCGCAACGGCGACCACCCCGGTGCGTCACCGGAGGTTCGCGCCGCGTACGCGATCATCACGTCCCGCACCAGCGGACCCATCGACGACGCGTCCGCCGCGATGTGATGCACCACCACGGCGAGCACGAACGTATCCGGCGCGCCGTCGAGCTGGATGAGCGTCGCCCGCAGCGGCACCTCGGCCGTCACGTCGAACGGAGTCGCGGCCAGGGTGTACACGGTGCTCGCCACATCGGTCTCGGCAAGCACTCGGGGAGTCAGGTCCAGGGCAACCCGTCCCACGGGCAACACCACCTGCACCGGACCATCCGGAGTCTCCGGATACACGGTGCGTAGCACCTCATGGCGCGCGACCACGTCGTTCAGGGCCGCGCCCAGCGCAGCCACGTCCAATGCACCGGTCAGGCGCAGCGCGAACGGGAGGTTGTAGGCCGCCGAACCGATCTGGTCGCCGGCATCATCGGTCTGGTCGAAGCGGTTGAGGAACCACATCCGCCGCTGCGCCAACGACAATGGCAACTGCTCGGGACGGGCGATACTTCCCAGCTCCACACCCCGCTCACCGTGCGTGCGGGACTCGAGTGCCGCCGCCAAAGCCGCGACCGTGGGCGCTTCGAACAAGGTCCGCACCGCCACCCGCGCGCCGACCGCGGCACCCAGACGCGCCACCACCTGCGTGGCCACCAGGGAGTTGCCGCCGAGCGCGAAGAAATCGTCATCCGCGCCGACCCGTCCCAAGCCGAGGACCTCACCGAATACTCCGGCCACGATCTCCTCGACCGCGGTGGCGGGCGCACGGAAGTGCTTGGTCTCGAAGGTCGGCTCCGGCAGCGCCTTGCGGTCCAGCTTGCCGCTGGAGTTCAGCGGGAACTCCGCCAGCGCCACGATGGCGGCCGGAACCATATAGGTGGGCAGGGTTTCACCGATCGCGGACCGCAGTGCCTGCGCGTCGATCCGATCTCCCGGAGCGGGGACGACGTAGGCGACGAGCTGATCACCCAGCGACGACGGCGCGACGAGTGCGACCGCCTGGCTCACCGAGGGCTGCGCCAGCAGCGCCGTCTCGATCTCGCCCAGCTCGATCCGCTGACCACGGAACTTCACCTGGAAATCGGTCCGGCCGAGATAATCGAGCACCGCGTCGTCGGCGTCGTTACGCCACACGACGAGGTCGCCGGTCCGGTACATCCGCTCGCCCGACGCGAACGGGTTGGCCACGAACCGGTCGGCGGTCAGATCGGGACGCCGCACATAACCGCGTGCCAGCTGATCACCGGCGAGATACAGCTCGCCCGGCACACCGACCGGAACCGGCCGCAACCAGGAATCCAGCACGTACACCTGGGTGTTCCACTGCGGCAAGCCGATCGGCACGGAACGCTCGTCCGCCGCCGCGGGCCAGTAGGTCACCGAGACGGCCGCCTCGGTGGGCCCGTAGAGATTGTGCACAGCGGCGTCGGACACCGCCTGCATCGCCGCTACGGTCTCCGGCGGCAGCGCCTCGCCGATCACGAAGACGTGCTTCAGCGTCGGGCAGCTGCCCGGCGTGGTGTGCGCGGCGAAGACCGTCAGCATGGACGGCACGAAATCGGTCACCGTCACGCCTTGCGCGGCAATGGTTTCCGCGACATACGCGGGATCGCGATGGCCGTCCGGCGTAGCGACGACGAGCTTCGCTCCCGCGCGCAGCGGCATGAAGTAGCCCCACAGCGAGACGTCGAACGTCGTCGCCGTCTTCTGCAAGTACACGTCGTCCGGACCCAGCGGGTATTCCGCGAGCATCCAGGCGATCTGATTGTCGATCGCCGCGTGCGAGACCGCGACGCCCTTCGGCCTGCCGGTCGATCCCGAGGTGAAGATCACGTATGCCGGGTGGTCCGGCAGCAGCGGGCGGACCAACTCCTCCGCACGCACCGGGCTGTCGTCGAATCCTTCGAGATCCAGCGTGTCCACGGCGAGGGTCGGGACGTCACCGAAGAGAACCGCCGCGTCCGCACCGGTGGTCACGACGCAGACGGGCTGGGCGGTGTCGAGGATATGCGCGATACGTTCAGCCGGATGATCCGGATCCAACGGCACATACGCCCCACCCGCCGCGACGACCGCATACATCCCCACCACGAGATCCAACGACCGACGAACCGCCAACCCCACCAACGACTCCGCACCCACACCCTGCGAAATCAACAACCGCGCCAAACGATTCACCCGCGCATCGAACTCCCGATACGTCAGCCCGACACCCTCGAACACCACCGCGACCTCGTCCGGGTGCGCCTCGACGGCACGGCGGTAGCCGTCGAGCAGCAGCTGCGAGCGGACGGGGTAGCGGGTGTCGTTCCACTCGTGCAGGATGCGGTCCCGCTCGACCACGCTGAGCAGCTCGATATCGCCCAGCGCGCGATCGGGATCGGCGGCGACCGCGCGCAGCAGCCGGTTCAGGCGGCCCGCGAATTCGGCGACCGTCTGTTCGTCGAACAGATCGGCGGCATAGGTGAACATCGCCGCCAGGCCCGCGTCCGGACCTTCCTGCGGCGTGAGGGTCAGTTGCAGATCGAATTTCGCCACCGCGCCGTCGAATTCGACCGCGCCGACCGACAGGCCGGGCAGCTCGAGCTGCGCCTGATCCATGTTCTGGAAGAACAGCGCCACCTGGAACAGCGGGTGCTGCGCCTGCGACCGCACCGGGTCGAGCACCTCGACCAGCCGCTCGAACGGCAACTCGGCATGCGAGAAGGCCGCGAGGTCCCGCTCCTTGGTCGCCGTCAGCAGCTCGGCGAACGACGCCGCCGGATCGACTTCGGTGCGCAACACCAGCGTGTTGACGAACATACCGACCAGATCATCGAGTTCCGCCTCACCGCGACCGGCGACCGGCGTGCCGATGGTGATGTCGGAGGAACCCGACAGCCGGGCGAGCAGCGCCGCGAAGGCGGCATGCACCACCATGAACAGCGAAGCGCCGCGAGCGTGTGCGAGATCGTCGAGCCGGGCCCGGGTCGGCGCATCGACGGTGAAGGTGAATACGCCGCCGCGCCCGGAGGCCGACGCGGGCCGCGGCCGATCCATCGGAAGGTCGAGCCGATCCGGAACGCCCGCCAGGGCGTCGCGCCAGAAGGCGATCTGCGTCGCGGCCACGGAGCGCGGGTCGTTCTCGTCGCCGAGCACGGCGCGCTGCCACAGCGTGTAGTCGGCGTACTGCACCGGCAGCGGAGCCCAGCCGGGCGCAGCGCCCGCGCTCCGCGCGACATAAGCGGTCATCAGGTCGCGCACCAGCGGCGCGATGGACGTGCCGTCGGCCGCGATGTGGTGCACCACGACGGCGAGCACGTAGTCGTCGGAGCCCACGCGTGCGAGCGAAAGCCGCAGCGGCACCTCGGCCGCCACGTCGAAACCGGCGACGGCGAAAGTGCGCAGCCAGTCCGGGAGCTCGTCGGCGGTGAGGCTGTGCGGCGTCAGGTCGGGGACGGCCTGCGCGGCGGGCACCACCACCTGATAACCCGTACCGTCCACCGCCGGATACACCGTCCGCAACGTCTCATGACGCTCGACCACATCCGCGACCGCCGCCCGCAACGCCGCCACATCCAACACACCCGACAACCGCACCGCGAACGGAATATTGTTCGCCGCAGAACCGGTATCGAACTGATTCAAAAACCACATCCGCTGCTGCGCCAACGACAACGGCACCCGCTCCGGACGCTGCTGCGCCACCAACGCGGGACGAGCGGGACCACTGTCGAATTCGGCGAGCCGGGCCGCCAGCAGCGCGACCGTCGGCGCTTCGAACACCGTGCGCGCGGGCACGCGCGCGCCGATCGACGCCCCGAGCCGGGCGGCGACCTGCGTGGCGATCAGCGAATTGCCGCCCAGCTCGAAGAAGTCGTCGTCCGCGCCGATCTCGTCACCCGCGCTGAGCAGGTCGCCGAAGACGCCGGCGACCAACTGCTCGAGCGGGCCCGACGGGGCGCGGAACTCCTTGGTCTGCAACTGCGGGGCGGGCAGGGCACGACGATCCAGCTTGCCCACCGGCGTCAGCGGGATCTCCTCCAGCACGGTGAGCGAGGTCGGCACCATGTGCGCAGGCAGACTGCGTTCGGCATGCCCGAGCAGCTCGTCGGTGTCGATCGAGCGACCACTGGCGGCGTGCACGTAGGAAGCGAGAATCGTCGCGCCGCTGTCCAACTGGTGTCCGACGGTGACCGCGAAGTCGACCGTCTCGTGCGCGGCCAGCACCGCGTCGATCTCACCCAGCTCGATCCGGAAACCCCGGATCTTCACCTGGAAATCGTTGCGACCCAGGTACTCCAGCTCACCATTCGGCGTCCAGCGCACCAGATCGCCGGTGCGGTAGAGCCGAGAGTGGTTCGGGTCGAACGGGTTCGGCACGAAACGCATGGCCGTGAGGCCGGGGCGCAACTGGTAGCCGCGAGCCAGCTGCGGTCCGCCGATGTACAACTCGCCGACGACACCGATCGGCACCGGCACCAGACGCTCGTCCAGCACGTACTCGGTGGTCGCCTGGATCGGCGCGCCGATGTTCACCAGCTCGCCGGGCACCAGCGGCGCGCTGATGTTCGTCATGATCGTCGTCTCGGTCGGCCCGTAGCCGTTGTAGAACTCCCGGTCGCCGTCGGCGATCGGACGCACCCAGCGCCGCACCAGCTCCGGCGGGCACGCCTCGCCACCGGCCACCACCACACGCAACTCGTCCAGACCCGCCGGGTCCACCGACGCGAGCGCCGCCGGGGTGATGAACGCGTGCGTGACGGCCTCCCGGCGCAGCAGCGCCGCCAGCTCGTCACCGCCGTAGACCGTCGGCGCGACCACGACCATGGTGGCCGCGCCGCCGAGCGCGAGCAGCAACTCCAGCACGGACGCGTCGAACGACGGCGACGCGAAATGCAGCGTCCGCGACGCACTCGTCACCCGATACCGATCACGCTGCTCGGCGCAGAAACTCGCCAACCCCGCCTGCGTGACGACCACGCCCTTCGGCATGCCGGTCGAGCCCGAGGTGTAGATGACGTAAGCGGGATGCTCCGCGCGTAGCTGCCGCAGCCGATCCGCATAGGTGACCGGTTCGGTCGGGTACTGCTCCAACTGCTGGGCGCAGGTGTCGGAATCGATGATCAGCCATTCGATCTCGCTGGGCAGGTCCGCCACCACGCGCGTGACGGCGAGCCCCAGCACGGCGCCCGAGTCCTTCACCATGTGCTCGACGCGATCGGCCGGGTAGTTCGGATCCACCGGAACGAACCCCGCACCCGTCTTGGCCACCGCCCAGATCGCGACCACCGACTCGACCGACCGCGGTATCCCCACCGCGACCAGATCCTCCGGACCCACGCCACGATCGATCAGCAGACGCGCCAGCCGGGTGGATGCGGCGTCGAGCTCCGCGTAAGTGAGGTGCCCGCTAGAGCTGACCGCGTCGGCGAAGACAACCGCGGTGCCGGTCGGATGGGCCTCGACGGCGGTTGCCATCAGTTGCGGGAGGGTGGTGACCCTGGGTCGCCGGGTGCGTGTGGGCCGCACCCGCGCGGGCCGCGTCACGCGAGCCCCGTTTCGCGTTCCCTGGTCGCTTCGTGCTTCCTGGTCCCCCATCCAAGAGCCGGCAGACTATTCCCCGACAAGCGAAACATGAAAACTCTGCACATCCTGCCTGTTAGAACACGTCCGTGACACATTTCCAGCGGACGCCCTGATACAGCAAACCAACCGGCTGTGTGCATAGTCACACAACCGGAGGCTTGCGTCTGACCGCGAATCGCCCTCACTCGGTGGCGAACAACTCGGTGAACTCCACGATCGTAGCCACATTCGTCCAGGGTCCCGCGGGCACGGCGCCCACTCCATTGTCGAGCACCACCGCGTGCAAATCCTCCATCCCCGTCGGGTCGAGCGTGTCCAGCCCGGTCCGATCCGTCACCAGATGGCTTACCCACTCGTCAGCCAGCGACTCGGTCAGCTCGCCGTCCGCGTCTACCAGCACCACCGACGCGCCCACCGATCCGGCGGCGACAACTTCGACCACCGCGGCCGGAGACTGCGGGCTGCCGTGCTGGAAGGTGCGCGACTCGAAGGTCAGCTGGGTGCGCGCACGCAGCCGTCCGGCCGCCGTGGCCAGGTCGTCGTAACTGAACACCTGCGCGCCGACGAACGCCGGGTCGCTGCCGCGCAACGCACGGGTGCGGTGTGCGTAGGTGACCGGGCGCGGGGACTCGGCGGCGATCTCGGCGACCACTGTGGCGTCGTCGAGCGCCAGCCAGTCGACCGCGCCGATCGACCGCGAATCGCCGACCGTCACACCGACCTTGATCTCCAGGTCGTCCGGCAGTGCCGCGTCGAGTGCGTCGACCGGCACCACCGCCGCGCCTGCCTTGAGTACGGCCCAGGTGGCGACGACCGCCTCGATCCCACGATCCAGCCGCACCGCGACGCCCGCGCCGGGTCCGCAGCCGCGCGCGATGAGCACCCGCGCCAACCGCGACGAGCGAGCATCGAGATCCTGGTAGGACAGCGCGTTTTCACCGAAGACCACGGCGGGTCCGTCCGGATCGTCCTCGACCGCGGCCGCCAGCGCCTGGGTCAGCGCCGTGCCCGCGGTCGCCGTGGGCGCTTCGACACTCACCGGCTCGGCCGCGGCCGCCATCCGCTCCCGCTCGGCTTGGTCGAGGATGTCGATGTCGCCGATGAGGGTGTGGGGGTTGGTGGCGATGGTGGTGAGGATGCGTTGGAGGCGGTGGCCGAGGGTGTGGATGGTGGGTTCGTCGAACAGGTCGGTGGCGTAGGTAATGATGGTGTCGAGTTCGCCGGGGGTGCCGTCGGGGTGGTGGTGGGGGTGGATGTTGACTTGGAGGTCGAATTTGGCGGCGACGGTGCCGGTGTCGAGGGTGGTGATGGTGAGGCCGGGTAGTTGCAGGGTGGGTTGTTCGTTGTTCTGGAATGACAGGACGACCCCGAACAGGGGGTTGTGGGTGGTGGCGCGGGCGGGGGTGAGGACTTCCACGACGCGTTCGAAGGGGATGTCGGCGTTGGCGAAGGCGGCGAGGTCGGTTTCGCGGGCGCGGTCGACCAGGGCGGTGAACGGCATCGCGGCTTCGACGCGGGTGCGCAGGGTGAGGGTGTTGACGAACATGCCGACCAGGTCGTCGAGGGCGCGTTCGCCGCGTCCGGCGATGGGGGTGCCGATCGCGACGTCCGCCTCGCCGGACAGTCGTGCCAGCAGGACTGCCAGGGCGGCGTGGACGACCATGAACAGGGTGCAGTTGTGTTCGCGGGCCAGGGTGGTGAGGGCGTGGTGGATGTCGGGGGAGACCGCGAAGCCGGTGTTGGCGCCGCGCATGCTGGCCACTGGGGGGCGGGGGCGGTCGAGGGGCAGTTCCAGTTCGCCGGTCAGTCCGTCGAGTTGGCTGCGCCAGTAGGTGAGTTGGCGGGCGGCGACGGAGGTGGGGTCGTCGTCGGTGCCGATCACTTGTCGTTGCCAGATGGCGTAGTCGGCGTATTGCACTTCCAGGGGCGCCCAGCGGGGGGAGTTGCCGCCGATGCGGGCGAGGTAGGCGGTGACCAGGTCGCGGGCCAGGGGTGCCATGGAGGCGCCGTCGGCGGCGATGTGGTGGGCGACCACGGCGAGGAGGTGTTCTTCGGGGCTGGTTTCCAGCAGCAGTGCCCGCACCGGGACGTGTTCGGTGACGTCGAAGCCGGTGGACATCAGTTCGGTGATCCGGGTGATCGGGTCGTCGGTGATGGTGACTTCCAGCCCGGCGGGCATGGCTTGGGCCACCGACAGGATTTCTTGGAACGGGAGCCCGCCGGGTCCGCCGGCGGGGTAGCGGGTGCGCAGCGATTCGTGGCGTTCGAGGACGTCGGCCAGCGCGTAGCGCAGCGCGGAGACATCCAGGGCGCCGCTCAACCGGATCGCCATGGGGATGTTGTAGGCGGGGGAGGCGGGGTCGAATTGGTTGAGCACCCACATGCGTTGCTGGGCCAGCGACAGCGGGATCGGTTCGCCGCGTTCGGCGCGTTCCAGTAGTGGGCGTCGCCCGCCGCCGGCGCCGGGCACCACGCGGGCGGCCAGCGCGGCCACGGTCGGGGCGGCGAACAATTCCCGCACGGCCAGATCGGCGTCGAGTGCTTCGTTGATCCGCGCGACCACCCGGGTGGCCAGCAGCGAGTTGCCACCCAATGCGAAGAAGTCGTCGTCGAGGCCGATGTCGGTGGCGCCGAGCAGCCCGGCGTAGACGTCGGCTACCGCTTGTTCCACCGGTGAGCTCGGTGCCCGGAACACCGCCGTGGACAAG
>NZ_BAFP01000125.1 GCF_000308455.1 Nocardia abscessus NBRC 100374
AACTCCGGTGCGGGCAGGGCGCGGCGGTCGAGTTTGCCGTTCGGTGTCAACGGCAGCGCTTCCAGCACCACCACCGCATCCGGCACCATATAACCGGTCAAGAACTCCGAGACCTGCGTGCGCAGCACCGACGCATCCAGGCTCGCACCCGCATCCGCCACCACATACCCGATCAGCCGGTCCCCGGCGTGCTCGTCGGCACGCACCAGCACCACCGCCTGACTGACCCCCGGACACCGCAGCAGCGCCGCCTCGATCTCGCCGAGCTCGATCCGGAACCCCCGCAACTGCACCTGCTGATCACCACGCCCGGCATACTCCAGGGTGGCCTGACCGCCGAAACCGACCCACCGGCCGATATCGCCACTGCGGTACATCCGCGACCCCGGCGCACCGAACGGATTCGCCACGAAACGCGTGGCCGTCAACCCGGGACGGCCGAGGTAGCCGCGGGAGAGCTGGGCGCCGGCGACATGAATCTCTCCGGCCACCCCGACCGGCGCCGGATGCAGTCGGTCGTCGAGCACGTAGGCGTCCAAGCCGGGCAGCGCGCGCCCGATCACGCTGGCCGGGTTGTCGGCCATCTGCTCGTCCAGCGACAGGAACGACACATGCACCGTGGTCTCGGTGATGCCGTACATGTTCACCAACCACGGCGCGTCCACCGGGTGGCGCTCGTACCAGCGCCGCAACTGGCGCAGATCCAGCGCCTCACCACCGAACACGATGTAGCGCAGGGCGAACTTGCCCTCGTCGTGATGCGCCGCGCGGTCGGCCTCGGCGAGCTGATAGAACGCCGAGGGGGTCTGATTGAGCACGGTGACCTGCTCGCGGATCAGCAGTTCGCGGAACTGCTCCGGCG
>NZ_BAFP01000124.1 GCF_000308455.1 Nocardia abscessus NBRC 100374
CACCACCAACGCCGAGGGCACCATGTACGACGGCAAACCGGCAGTCAGCTCCGACTTCACCTGCACCACATCGACACCGGCTTCGGCATCGGCGGGCACCAGGTAAGCCACCAGCCGGTCACCGGTCTTCGGATCCAACTTCGCGATCACCGCCGTCTGCGCGACCTCCGGCAACGCCAGCAGCGCGGCTTCGATCTCACCCAACTCGATACGGAAACCACGGATCTTCACCTGGAAATCCGTACGACCCCGATACTCGAGTTCACCGTTGGCGTTCCACGCAACCAAGTCACCCGTGCGATACATCCGCACACCAGACTCGAACGGATTCGCCACAAACCGATCCGCAGTCAAATCCGCACGACCGAAATACCCACGCGCCAACTGCGCACCAGCCAAATACAACTCACCCGAAACACCCACCGCAACCGGACGCAACCGCGCATCCAACACAAACACACGACTGTTCCACTCCGGACCACCGATCGGAACGGAAGTCTCGTCGGCAACAGTCACCCGATGACTGGTGATCGACACCGCCGCCTCGGTCGGACCATACAAATTGAACAGTTCCGTGCGCGGATTCTCCCGCAAAAACCGCTGCGCCACCGAACCCGGCAAC
>NZ_BAFP01000123.1 GCF_000308455.1 Nocardia abscessus NBRC 100374
CGAGCAGCCGCGCGGCGTGCAGCACGGTGCGCGAGATCGCGGCGCTCAGTTCGGCCCGGTTGGCCGCGTCCCGGGCGACCCACGCGCCCTTGGCCTCGATCACGCCGTGCGGTATCCGGTCGGCGATCATCCGGCGTAAGGTGTCCGCGCCCGGCTGACCGGCCCATTCGACCAGCGCGTGCGCCTGCCGCGCATCGGTGTACGGCCCTTGCATCCGCACCCCCGCGAGCATGTCACCGTCGGCGTCGAGCGCTGTGAAGAACAGCGACGTCGAACCACCGTCGGCGACCACGTCGTATTCGAGTGCGTGTTCGACTCCGAAACGCCGGTAAACGTCCAGCGCCCCGTCCAGATACCGGTGCCAGAGCTCCGGCTGAACGCTCGGTTCGGAGACAAAGAACGCACATTCGGATTGCGCGTCGTAATACCGCAGCACTCCCCGCCCACGGGAGTTCCTCGGCACGACTGCAATCAGATCCACAGTCATGTTGTTCCTACTCCATCGCCGCGCTGTCATGCGCGATAGTCCAGCCCGATGCAGCCCCCCGCGGCCCTGCGCCGAGATGAAGTTGCCCAGGGCAGTATCCGTCATCGGACAGGAATTGACCAGCCGTCCGGCTAATTTCCCGAAAACTTGGCGGTACATACGATATCTTCGCAGGTCAAACCATGTGCAATCAATATCGGGAATAACATGGAGACCAGTCGGTTCGGGGGTAGCTACCGTCTAGCAAGCTAAACGAGGATGGAAATGAACAGCTCGACCGACTCCGGGCCGTGCCAGATCTCGATCTCTTCACGGTAGGCGCGGGTTATCTCCGCCGAGGCCGTGGCGTCGTCGACCTGCGCCCACACGTCCTCCACCGGATCGTGATAGTCGCCGTTGGGAGCGAAACGGGCGTAAACGCCTTTCGGCACCTTCACCAAGATGTCGCCCACCGGCACGGCGTCCGGAGCGGGGTACTCGAAGCAGACCACCGCGTTGTAGTTCCCGGCCGGATCCGGCACGTACACCGTGTACATCGGATGGTCCTCGCCCGCCCGGTCGCGCAGCCGGTCCTTCAGGAACTCGATCAGGTCGCTGTTGCTGACCTTGAAGCTCGGGCGCACGCGCGGGACGACCAGCCCGCCGTAGACCGCCTCGGCACGCACCACGATCGCATAGCTCATCGCGCGTCGACCGCCAGGTACAGATCGATCTTGTAGGCGTGCGGGTAGCACTCGAAATCGCCGGTGTAGGTGCGTTTGATGTGGTTGTGTTCCTCGGCGTAGGCGATCTGCGTCCACAGGTCGGTCATCACCTGCGGGAAGTTACCGACCGAGGAGAACCGGGCATAGGCGCCGCGCGGCAGCCGAGCGACCAGGTGACCGCGGGTGACGTCGTCGAAGGACGCGCACTGATAGCCGACGATCTGGGTGTTGTAGGTGCCGAGTTCACCGGTGTAATCGGTGTAGGCGCTGGCCAGCGGCCCGCCGAGTTCCTGGTGCAGCACCGCCGCCCAAGCGGCCTCCAGATCGCGGTCCCGCAGTTCCCCGAGCGCGCGTTTGGGGCTGCGTACCGGCAGCCCGGCAACCCACGTCTCGTCCCGCTCGACGATTTCAAACTGCATGAAAAGACTCTTTCGAAGGAAGCCGGAGGTCAACCACCGCATCCGGTCGGTCGGAAACGCCATGCTACCAACCCCGACCGGGTGGTACCGATCACATATCGGCCCGGGTTGCCGCACGATCACCCCGCTGAACTGGACAGATGTCCGAAGCGGTACGGTCCGGACGGGACCGTTCGGCGAACGAGAGCGCCGTCCGGTCGCGCCGAGGCACAGTGGGCACGATCGTCCGTTTCGCCCATTCTGTGGCACCACCGAACGGAGTTCTGATGATCGAGACGCCGATCTCCGGCCGACGCAGGCGCGCCGCCGGGGGGCACCCGTACGAGCATCCAGCGGGCAGTGCCACCGATCCGGGCGGCCGGTACTGACATGTGCCGAACCATCGCCGAACTCGACGCGGCGGTCGCGGACTGCTTCGCCTGCCCGCGCCTGGTGGCGTGGCGCGAACTCGTCGCGAAACAGAAGCGCGCCGCCTTCCGCGACCAGACCTATTGGGGCAGGCCCGTCCCCGGCTTCGGTCCGGCGGACGCGCGGATGCTGCTCGTCGGCCTCGCGCCCGCCGCGCACGGCGGCAATCGCACCGGCCGCATGTTCACCGGCGACCGCAGCGGCGACGTGCTCTACGCGGCGCTGCACGCGGTGGGGCTGGCCAATCAGCCGACCGCGGTCAGCCGCGACGACGGCCTGCGCCTGCACGGTGTCCGGATCACCGCCCCGGTGCACTGCGCGCCGCCGGACAACAAGCCGACGCCCGAGGAACGAGACCGTTGCGGTCACTGGCTGGACACCGAACTGCGCCTGCTGGCCCCCACCGTGCGCTCGGTGGTGGTACTCGGCGCGTTCGGCTGGCAGGCCCTGCTCCCCGTACTGGCCCGCGCGGGCTGGGTCGTACCGCGTCCGCGACCGAAGTTCGGCCACGGCGCGCACGTGGAACTGGCCGCGACCGACGCGGGCCGACGCCCGCTGCACCTGTTCGGGTGCTATCACGTGAGCCAGCAGAACACCTTCACCGGCCGGCTCACTCCGGCCATGCTCGAGGCGGTACTCGCCGACGCGGCGGCGGCCGCCGGGCTCGAGGTGCGGCGCGGTCACGCACCGCGCGGGTGATCGGTCGCGCACCGCCGCTTCGATCCGGCGGCTCAGACGTGGTCGACCAGAGCCGGATGACCGGCTTCGTGGGCGCAGTGCGCACAGCAGAAGTAGTCGCCGCGCGCCTCGACCCCGTGGCCGAGGATGCGGCAGGAACAGTGCGTGCACGTCGGGGCCATGGCGTTGATCGCGCATTCGAAGCTGTCGAAGGTGGCGGACTCGCCGTCCCGGGTGATGGTGAACGTCTTGTCGTACTCGTTTCCGCACGTGTCGCAGGTGGCCATGGGTTTCACCGGTCCTCTCGCGTCGATGGGCAGAGCATCGCAGTTCGCGGTACCCAGCGCGGGGGGACGCAAAACGGGCCCCGGCGGCCTCAGGCCAGGCGCAGCGCCCCGACCGGGCAGCTGTCGACCACGAGCTCGAGCAGTTCCCGATCAGGCGCTGCGGCGGTGTCGGCCTGCGCGACGATCCCGTCGTCACCGACGCGGAACAAGTCGGGCGCGAGTGCTTCGCACATGCCGTGCCCGGCGCACAGGGTGCGGTCGGCGATGATCCGCATCGGTCAGATCCGTTCCAGCCGGATGGGCAGGCCATCGGCGGGCACCGGGCCGGTTCCGGCGACCAGCGGCACCTGGTAGCCCTCCGGCACGCTCCAGCGGTACCGCAACAGCATCTGGTGCACAACTGCTTTCACCGTCATGCCGCCGAAGTAGAGGCCGATGCACTTGTGCGCGCCGCCGCCGAAGGGCGCCCACGCGAAGCGGTGCGATCGGTCCTCGCGGCGGTGATCGGCGAAACGTTCCGGGTCGAAGGTGTCGGCATCGTGCCAGTACGCCTCGTTGCGCATGAGGCCGTACGTGCCGCACAGGATCAGCGTCCCCTTCGGCAGGTAGTAACCGAGGATGTCGGTGTCGGCGATGGTTTCGCGGACCTGCTGGGCCACCGGCGAATAGACCCGCAGCGCCTCCTTGAACGCGAGGTCGAGCGAGGGCAGGCGATCGAGATCGTCGTAGTCCAGCGCGGGCTTGCCCAGCGCGACGGATTCCGCGCGCAGCCGCTCCTGCCACTCCGGATGCCTGCCGAGCTCGTAGACGAGCATGGACGCGGCAATGGTGCTGGTGTCGTGGGCGGCCATCATCACGAAGATCATGTGCTCGACCACCTCGGCGTCGGTGAAGGTCTCGCCGTCGGCGGTGCTCGCCCGGCACAGCACGCTGAACAGGTCGTCGCCCTCGCCCGCGCGCTTGGCGGGCAACTCCCGGCGGAAGTGCTCCTCGAGCACCCGGCGCCCGCGCACGCCGCGGGCCCACACTCCGCCCGGCACGTTCGCCCGGATCAGCGCGGCCCCTCCGCGCACCGCGTCCTCGAAGGCGCGCTCCAGCCGTGCCGCGTCCGCGCTGAGCTCGGCGCCCGCGAAGACTTCGGTGGCCTGCTGGAGCAGCAGTTTCTTGATCGCGCGGTAGACGCGGAAGTCGTCGCCGGGCTCCCACCGCGCGATGCCACGCGTGATTCGCGGCGTGGATAGGCCCAAGTAGCCGATCAATCGCGGCCGAGTGAAGGCCTGCTGCATGATGCGCCGGTGGAAAAGGTGCTCGTCGAAATCGCGCAGCAGCAGTCCACCGCGGAAGAAGGGGCCGATCAGCCACTCCCAGCCGCGCTGCGCCGACAACACCTTGTCCCGGTCCAGCATCACCGCCTCGTACCCCTCCGGACTGCCGAAGGTGACCATCCGCCGACCGAGCATGCCCATCCACTGCACCGGACCCAAGCGATCGAATCTGTTGCGCGCGAACTGGATCGGATCGGCCAGCGCGTGCAGCGTGTATCCGATCCCGGGGAGCCCGAAGTCGCCGGGCACGGGTTTCAGCCCGCTGCCCGGTGGCGGATCGGCCAGCGGACGCACCGGCGCCGGGTAGGACGCGACCAGCCGCGCAGCCGCCCGCTGCGCGTGCCACGCCCAGGTGACCCGCGCCTGGCGGACCGCGCCGGAGACCTCGTTGATCGATTGGGGCACAAGCAGACTCATGACCGTCTTCCCTTCGCGACACTGCGATGGTTCGACGATATAGGAAACAATCGTTTCCGTAAACGTTTGTTTCCCAATAGCGGCTGTGTCAAGCTGGCGTGGTGACCCGTACCGTCAGCGGCACCTACCGCGGAGCCTCCACGGCCGAGCGCCGCGAGGATCGGCGCAGGCGGCTGCTCGACGCGGCTCTGGACATCATCGGCACCCAGGGGTTGTCGGCGTTGACCGTGCGCGGCGTGTGCGAACAGGCCAAGGTCGGCCCGCGATTCTTCTACGAAGCGTTCCCCGACCTCGACGCGCTCGCCTCCGGCGTGCTGGTCGAGATCCAGCAGGCGGCGCTCGATCGGGCGAAGGCCGCGATCGCCGAGACCGCGGGCACGCCCGGCGACCGGATCCGCGCCGGGGTCGCGGCCCTCATCGTGGAACTCACCGACGACCCGCGGCGGGCGAAGGTCGCGTTCGCCCAGACCTACGGGGACGAGGCGCTGATGCGCAGCCGGTTCGCGGGCATGCGCCAGGTCGCCGACGTCATCATCGAGCAGACCCGTCTCGTGTTCGAGCTGCCCGAAGGACAGGACACCGCGATCGCCGCGACCTCCCAGCTGATCACCGGCGGCGCGGCCGAACTGGTACTGGTCTGGCTGGACGGCGGACTCGACATCGACCGGGACGGGCTGATCTCGCTGCTCGCCGACTACACCGTGGCCATGATCGATCGGCTGCCCGCGGTCGCCGGACGGCTGTCCGGCCTCACACCAGATTCTTGATCAGCGCGGACATCAGCGGCTCGCGCAGCCCGGGCAGCGCGGCGAAATCGTCCGCGACGACGCGATTGGTCGCCAACGAGACGACCGCGCCGATCACCGCCTCGCCCACCAGCTGCTGATGCGGCCGGGTCGCCCCGAGCGCCGCGGCGAACCCGTCCACCAAAGTGGCCTGGGCCGCAAGCCGCCGCTCCAGCACCGGCCTTCCCGCCGCGTACACCTCCACCAGGAAAACCCTCGCGACCTGCGGCTCCTGCGCCAAGGTAGCGAAGTACGCGTCGAGTGCGCGATCCATCCGTTCGAGCGGAGTGCCGTCGCCCGCGAGCGCGCCCGCGATGCGGGTCATCACGATCTCCACGGCCATGTCGTAGGCGGCGAGGAAACACGCCTCTTTGTTCGCGAAATGCTGATAGAAGGTCATCCGCGAGACCTCCGCGCGCTTCAGCACATCCGCCACCGTCGCCGCCGCGTACCCCTTGTCCGCGGCGGCCTCGATCATCGCCACCAGCATGCGGGCCCGCTGCGCGGCGACCACGTCTTCCGGGGCGATCCCGTGGTTTCCGCCGTGCAGTTTCCCGCCCGCCCGCGCCTTCAGCAACGATCCTCGCTCCACGCTCCGATGCTAAGCACTCGCGCGGTCGCGCGAGTGCGGAAACACGGTCGCCTGTCTTCGCCGCCCTGCCCACCGGTCCGGGACGGGTGCAGGTCGACGTGACCACCGACTTCCCCCACATGTCGGCTTCCACCGTGGAGATCCGGATCCGCTGAGCCACTGCACGCGGCCGATGTCGTCAAAGTCCTCTTGCCGGGCGGGGTGGGGTCACGTCGGCACCAAACCCCTGGCGCTACAGTGGCTTCGGTCGGTAGGCTTCCTGCCGAGCGCACGGGGACAGCGCGACCGCAGAGGGGGGAGACGCGGATGACCGTGTCGGCAGGACACACGGATCTCGGTACTCGGCCGGGAAGAGCCCGCCGAGCACTGCTCACATGTCTCATCGCCGGCGCTTTGGCGTCCAGCGCATGCGGCGGCGGCTCGGGACCGAAGAACCCCCCACACCCGACACCGTCGCCTCTACCACCACCCACCTCCAACAGCCAGGCGATCCGCAGCGAGAACCTGGGCTACCTGTGGCCGCTGACCGTCGATCACGGCACCCTGGAATGCCGTCCCGGCGATCAAGCCGTGTTCATCGCCCCGGACGGCACCGCCTACGCCTTGAACGGCAACGCGTCCGACGCCGGCGTGGCCGACATCGAGCCCCTGCGCGCCACCGGCGCGGGAAACGACAAGATCAGCCTCGGAGCCATGCGGACCAAAGCCCTCTCCCTCTGCCACCAGCACGGCTGAGCAAATCCGTGCGCACCCCATGGTCAGCGCATCGCGGTATGCGGACCGAACGAAGCGACCGGCAGGGCTCGGCGTAGGGGAAGACGGGCAGCGCGAGCCTGCTGTGGCAGATTCGCGAAAGTAGGCGGGTGATGGCGATGCGTGGGCGGTGCCCGGCTCCTAGACTGGGGAACTGCGGCACGGTCGACCGTCGAAGGGCTCCGGCAATTCCACGATCGGCATAACTCGAAGTCCCGATCCGGCATGGGCCGGTACATCCGGCCCGGTTTCATGGAGGAGGGCCGCATGCCCGATCCGTTCCATATGCGCGTCTGTCTACTCGGCGAGGGTTGCGTCTGCCCCACGGTCACCCTGTTCCTGGCCCCGGAGCCACTGATCCCCGGCGGCAACATGCTGCACCTGCTCGAACAGGCCCCGCTCTCCGACGAGACCGGCGCCCCGACACCCGACGCCGAGCTGATCGACTTGGTCCAGAGCGAGCCGGCTCCCCCCGATCGAGGGGTCCGCACCGAACTCCAGGTGTTCCACACCGACCGCCCCGACCCACACCAGATCCACGCCATCCTGCACGACCAGCACATCACCGCCGCCGCCCCGATGGGTCTGGACCTCAGCGACCCCGCCGAACTGGTCCGCCTGGCCCTACTCCCCGAACATCCCATCGGCTACCGCCGCATCGACGACTTCCAACAGGAAGCCACCTCCCGCGCCATGCTCGCCGTCTACCGCCTCTTCGAAGTAGACCAACGCGTCCGCCTCACCTACCACGGCTTCGCCGACCCGACCACGGGCTGGTTCGCTTTGCGCACAGCGATCGCCTGAGCGCGATCGATTCTGTCGTGCATAGCCGCACCCGCCGCTCTTCGATCCCCGGGCCACGAGTCGACAGCGGTCAGGAGAACTCCTCGATATCCAGGACCCAGACCGGACCGCTGGACAACGGTCCGTCCTGCCGCGTCTCCCGCGCCCGCACGACGGAATCGGGCGTCGCATATTTCTTGGCGCGCACACTATGGCGCGGCAGCTTGTCGTCGAAGGCGTAAACGACCTTGCCATTGAGCACGAAAACTTGGATCGCGGAATCCGAATCCTGGGGCAGCCCTCTCCACTCGAGATCCTCGGTCCCGAGCGTGGCATTCACCTTGTCCTCCGACACCGGCGAATAGAAGCTGTACATCCGGTCCCACGCCCCGATTCCGATCTTCGAATCGGTGACGACATCCCCCAGCCGCGCGGTGCCCCGCGTATCCCGCACACGATCGAAAGCCGCCGCCAGCGCAGGATTCTCGTCCTCGACGGTCACACTCTCACCCACGAAGGGGAGCCGGCATCCAGCGGCAACCGCGACAACCGCCGCCAGCCCGAGAACGCTCAGTGCCCAACTGGTAATGGTTTCCGTACTGGTTCGCATGAGTCTCCGATGTTCGAGTGAGGTAGTCGGCGCTACTTGGGCGAAGGTCGATCGTTCGGCAACGGTGTGCCGGGCAGGAACTGCGGGTTCTTGTCGAATTCGGCCGAATCGACAGCTTGCCCCTCCCCGGCCTGGTTGGTGAAGCTGAGGCGCTGATTCTGATTGATCAGAACGGTGTCGCCGCGCTCGACAGCGTCCTTGACGAGATCTTGCAGCTCTTCTTGGCCAGCATCGGGATTCGCCAGCGCGATCTTGCGGCCGATTTCGTTGTTGTAGAGGTCCATCGCCTCACGAACCGCAGCGTTGTCGGGACGACCTTCGTGCTTGGAGGTGTACTCATTGGTCCAGTCCTCGCCGAATTCCTGCGTCATCAGGGCGTTCCAGTACGCGTGCCGGAAGGCGTCGGTGTGGTTGTCCTGGGTGTTGTCGTTGGGGAACAGCGAATTGGCGGTGTCTTCAGCCTCCGTCTTGAGGTTGTAGAACCTGATCTTGTCGCCGAGGCTGAGTTGTTCGAGCATGGCGGCTTCGGCCACCGTCACATTCTGCGGTTCGAACCCGGGCTTCAAGCCCATGAGAGTCGCCAGCGTTCCGTCCGGCCACTCCACCATGCCGCCTGGGTCGGCCTCCACCTGATAGTCCGTCACGATCCGCTCGAGTTCGGCTCCGGGCGGGATCGGAACGTCGGCAAAGGCGTTCTCGATGGCCTTGCGGGCATTCTCCGCAGCGTCGGCGGCAGCCTGGAGCGCGGCGACAATGTCCGTTTGGTGCTGCTTGGCGATCGCGCGCAAGACGAAGTCCGCCATGGCCCACGAAGTGTCGGACTGGCTCAGCAGCCAAGCCAATGTCGTGTCGTCATAGCCGACGGCACCGCTTTCCGCGACGACGAACTTCTGCTCCTCAGCGGTCGCAATAGCGTTCACCGCAGTGGTTTTCGCGAAGCCGAGGATGTTCCCGATCAGGGAACTCGCTTGTTCGCCTTTTTCGAATGCGGTAGCCACTTTGGACATCGAGGACAGCGCTTCTGTTCCCTTGTCGCGCATGGCGTCGCTCGCGGGGCCGCGCCAGAAGCCGGGCGAATCGGCGAGTTGCCGGGAAACCGCGCCGTGTTCGTCGGAGATCGCTTTGACTCCGCGGCCCCACTCCGAACCCTGCTCCGCCAGAGGTGCGACGTTCCAGCTGCGAATCTGCGACTTGGTCGGTGGCAGCGAACTCATCTGGGCGGGTCCTCGACGGATTCGAGTGCGCCCGCGTTGATCCGGTCACGGTTGTTGTACTCGGTGATGCTGATGCCCGCCTTATCCGCGATTTCGGTCAGCTGAGCATTGACACCCCGCAGGCTCGCACCCGCGCGCCAGCCCGCCTTCATGAAGGCGTGCCCGAGACCGGAGCCGGGCAGCGCCTGCTCGATCGCGGCGATGAAGCTGCTGGTCGGTACCCCC
The DNA here is from genome assembly GCF_000308455.1 of Nocardia abscessus NBRC 100374. Classification (GTDB taxonomy): domain Bacteria; phylum Actinomycetota; class Actinomycetes; order Mycobacteriales; family Mycobacteriaceae; genus Nocardia; species Nocardia abscessus. Next base: position 9,688 of record NZ_BAFP01000123.1, read on the forward strand.
GCCAGCGCATCGCGAGACTGGTTCAGCGCGCCGATCATGCCTTCGACAGCGGCTTGATCGACATAGAGCTCGGTCATGAATCCCTCCCCTGGAAACGGCTATTCTATGGCGACTCTATTGGAGATGTGGGAGGGGGTCCGAAGGTGTATCCGATCAATGGGGACATCGATCCGATAACCAACCGGATGGATGCGGTGCGGCGAGCGCTGCTGACCGATCGCGCCAGCGCAGGCCGATATGGAGTCACCGTCGAAGTCGGCGCGGACGGAACCTTGGCGGCGGTTCGAATCGACGACAGCGTGACGCCGTACGGAGCCGAACTCGGCAAGCTGATCACCGATTTGGCTCGAGAAGCCCTCGAGGAAGCTCGCGCCAACGTGCGCGATCGCTTGGCCGAATTCACCGAGGATCCCCGCATCGAGGCTGTGCGGGAAACATTGCATACCGCCGTAGAACGCCCGTATCCCGCCGAGCCCCAACCACTCCGCCGCCCCGTGCCGGTGAAAGAGGACGAGCTCACCGAGGAAGAGTTGATCGAACTGAACGAGCAGCGCAACCGAAGTTTCTTTCGCTGAGGACAACACCGCTCGGCGCCCCACCAGCTGACCGCTGGGATCGAGCCCGAGTCCCCGGTCACAGGGACGGAAAAACAACGTTCCAGTAGGGGACGTAAGGAGCAAAAATCCCCAAGCTTTTGACCTGGGGATTTTGTGAGTGGGCTTCCTGAGGTCGCAGTCAACAATGAAACCCCTGGTCAGGCACTTGTGCAGTTGGTGGCCGACGCGAAGCATCGTGTTCAGGACGGAGTGCCACCTCGGGGTTTGACTAACGCCTCACCGAAGCGGATGCGCCGGCTGTCCGAGGAGGAGCGGACATCGCTGGCAGAACGCACCACATTGCCCGCCACCTGCGCCCGGAACGAGGCTGACGGGCCGACACGCGCCCGGATGGCCTCCCAAGCCCAACACCCGGGCCGGTCGGGCGAAACAGAGCGAATCCGCGCCGTGGTGCGGATCTGCGCTCTCGTCCTACATCGTAAGCGCCGCCTGGTCGCGGGCGCGCACCTCTGCTTCACTGATTCGGTGCCCTCAGCCAGCGCCACCAACCAAATCCGCACACTCGACGGCCTCCACCTTGCAGCCACCCTCGCCACTCCTGAGCAGCCAGCGGCGCGTGCCGTCCTGCTAATACATGGCGGGGGCGTCACCCGCGAGGAGGGCGGCTTCTTCACTCGCCTGGCGGCGGGCCTGGCCGATGTCGGCATCGCCTCGCTCCGCTTTGATCTTCGTGGTCATGGCGAGAGCGAGGGCCGACAAGAGGAGCTGACACTTTCCACCATCCTGAACGACATCCGCGTCGGTCTGGCGCACCTCCGAGAGGCTACCGGCGCGGACGAGCTGAGCCTCTTGGGTGCGAGCTTCGGCGGTGGCATCTGCGGCTACTACGCCGCCAAGCGTCCGGACGAACTGGCGCGGCTGGTCCTGCTCAATCCGCAGTTCGACTACAAAAAGCGGACTATCGACACCCGGCCGTACTGGGCGGACGACGTCATCAACGACGAAGCCGCACGTGAGCTGAACGAGACCGGCGCCATTCAGTTCACCCCGACGCTCAAGCACGGCCGCCCGCTCTTGAACGAAGTGTTTTGGTTGAAGCCGAATAAGGTACTTGGCGAGATCAAGACGCCGACCCTCATCGTCCACGGCAACGCCGACACGCTGGTGCCGATCGACGGCTCGCGCGCTGCGGTCTCTCAGTTCACCGCACCTGTCGAACTGGTGGAGATCGACGGTTCGCAGCACGGCTTCGCCGTCCACGATGATCCGCAGTATCTCAACCCCAAGAGCCAGGAGTATCAAGCCGAGGTCATCGGCATCGTGGCGCAGTGGCTACGGCATTAGGACATCGTTGAGCATCCGGACACTCGGCCGGTTGCGCCACGGGTCGAGTGCCCGAACGACTTCGACCACCACGTTCATGGTGCGCTCGGATCTGGTTTCCCTGGCTACTGTGACCGCCGTGGCGGCAACGGTCGCCGCTTCATCGGGTTCACCGCCGAGCGCCAGCGCCTTGGCTTGCCGAGCCCCGAACAGGCCGCTGTCGCGCTTGGAGAGGGTGCCGCCCGCCAGCACATCACCGAACAGCTGCACGGCCTGGTGCGGCTTGCCCGCTTCGGTATAGCAACAGGCCGAACGCACGAGCAGCGTGCTCTGTTTGAAGTAGGCCCCGAGCGCATCGCCACCGGCATCCTCGGCAGCGGATAACAACTGCTGAGCGTGGACGAGATTCTGTTCGACCGCGGCCAGCGGTTCGCCGGTCATAGCAAGGCCCAGCGCTTCCTGCTGTACTACCTCAGCCTGAGCACGAGGCGGGAGCTGCCACGGTCCGGTGCTGGCGGCCTGCGCCAAGGACAACACGGTGCCCGCATCCTGCGTGTCGTAGGCCATTTGGGACTTCTTGAGCAGGACGTAGCCCTGGAGCGGCAAGCTGCCCGCTGCCTGCGCCCACTCCATTGCCCGGTCGTACAGGAACGTCGCGGTTAGCGGATCGTGCAGGTCGCGGTAGAGCCAGCCTGCAAATTCGGCACCATCGGCCCCGACCTCCAGTAGCTGACGCCGAATCTCGGGCTTGGCATCGCGACTATGCCGGCGAATGGCCCCGAGTACGCCAAGGACGAGCGGGAGCGCCGCCGCAGGGCCGAGAGTGCCATCGTCCGCCTTGCATCGGACGAGCTGCTGGCGGAAAAAGTCCACCACAGGCCCGTCGAAGTAGCGATGCGCGTTGTCCAGCGCCGCGCCGACCCGCTGAAGCTCGTCGGCACTACCGACCGGAGGTGTATCGGCTCCATCCGACGCCAACCAGCGGGCCAGCAGTAGGGCGTTCTCGCCTGCCCCGCGCGGGACGGCTGGCTGCGCTGCCGTCACACCGTCGACGGACGGTGGCACTTTGAACCACAGCAGCTCGTCCGGGATGCCGAGGATCTGTGCCCACCGCACCAACTTCGAGAGCTGTTCGGGCGCCGCTCCTTTCTCGATGCGGCTGAGCTGCGCCTGGGTTAGTTCGAGCCAATTGGCGACAAGCTCCTGCGGCAGTGGTCGGCCGTGGTACGGATGCGTCCGATAAGCGAAGATCACTCGGCCCATGTGCCAGGTCGCGAGGGCATCACGGATCTGGTCGGTCTGCCAGAAATCACCGGAAACGCTCGGCGGCTGTTGCCGCTCACCGCGAGATGCAGATTCGCAGGGAGCGCAGAGAGGTTCGGGGTTGTAGCGATTCAATCTGGAACCGCATCGGGCGCAGTAGCGCTGCTCCTGGGATGCCCGTTTCATGGTTTGTTCCCCTGGGGTCTCTTGGGCGTTGGTGCGCCGTTTGCCCTGGTCGCGTGACCGTATCAGGGCTTCGCATCGGCCGCTATACGTTTCATACATAGCGCGTATGCCCCCGCGTCGTGGCCGTTTTCGCGCAGTCGGCTGACCCTTACCCAGTCACCCAAAGGTCCACTAGGGAAAGGGGGTAGGCCGTGGCATTGTCCCTCGTCGTTCCGATTTTCGGGCCACCAGCCGCTGGCAAAACGACCCTGACACTGCGTCTCGGATCGGCGTCAGGGCGCCGGGTGTTCCGGCTGCGCGAGCACGTCTCCAAGGAGGTGCTGGCCGCGACAGCGACCAGCAGCGAACAACTCGGCTGGATCGACGAGTTCACTGTGGCCGAGGCGCTGCGCTCCTACTTCAACGCTGCCCACGACGACCCCGACGTCCATACCGTCCTGCTCGACAACTTTCCGGGCTCGGCCAACCAGGTCGACCAGCTCCTGATCACGCTGTGGATGTTGACCCCGACGCCACATATCGAAGCCATCGAAGTGGTCACGGACGTAAGGACGCTCAAGCAGCGGGCCAGAAACCGTAAGGTCTGCCACCGCTGCGAGCGTGACCCGATCTCCGATCCGCGGTTGCCGGCGATTCCGAGCAACGACGACCCGTGGCAGTGCGCCCACTGCGGCGGCCTCCTGCATCCCCGCCGTGGTGATTCACCCCGGCTGCTCAAAGCCCGGATGCAGCGCTACCACCACACGGCAGCCGGAATCCGAGCAGGCTTTACCGACTCCGGGATCACCGTCACCCAGCTCGACACCACCAACACGATCGACGGAGCAGCGGAACTGCTTGCCCCGCTTCTTATCTCACGGAGCAGATCACTATGACGACTGTCCCCTTGCCGACGCCCGGCCTCCGAGGTGATGGCTACGGCCACGCCCGCATGCCGCGCCGGATCGACCTCCCCGCGCCAGAGCGCATCGACCGCGTGGCCTACGGCCGATTCCGCAACGTCTACCTCTACATCACCGAAGCCTGCCAACTGCGCTGTGAGCACTGCTACATGGGCGAGCGGCTGGAGCGGGCGCTCAAGATGCCACTGCCGAAGATCGCCGAGACGCTGACCACCTGGCGCAAGTTGGGCGGCAGCAAGCTCACCCTCCTCGGCGGCGAACCGACGCTGCATCCGTACTACTGCGAAGCTGTGCGACTCAGCCGCCAGCTCGGCTATGAGCACGTCATCACCACGACGAATGCTCAGAAATCCGCGCTCAAGAGGTTCCGGCAACTGGCGCCAGACGACTTCGCCTACGTGCAGGTCAGCTTGGACGGTGGCAGCCGAGAGACGCACGACGCCGTGCGCGGCGCCGGCACTTTCGACGACGCGATGGAGACCACGCGCGAACTGGCCGAGCGCGGCTTCGACACCCGGATCATCTGCACGGTGAACAAGGCCAATGAACGAGATGTGTTGCAGCTGCTCGACATCGCGGACGTGCTGGGCGTCAGCCTAGTGAAGTTCCACGTCTTCTCGACCATCGGCACCGGTCACGGCAACGCCGAGATGGCGATGACGCCGCCGGAATGGGTGACGTTCTGCGATCGGCTCAATCAGGTTGCGCCGGAATACAGAACACGGGTCTGGTACCAACCGACCTACGCCCGGCGCGACCAGATGGAGCGCTACGCGGCCGAGGGCTACCAAGGGTGCATCGGCCGAACGTTGGACCGGATCTCGATCTTCCCGGATGGCCGCTGCTACGTCTGCTCGTATCTGTTCGACACCGACCTGTACTTCGCCCAGATGGTCGACGGGCACATCCAGCTCAACCACAACTCGAACGAATTCGATCTGTTCACCAGCGCACTGGCCGAAAGCACCTGCGGCGGCTGCAAAGCCAGCGCTTGCATGGGCGGCTGCCCGGCCGAAGAACTTGTGATGGGCAAAGCCTCCTGCGAGGCAGACGACGACATCGTGCCGGTCTGCCGCCTTTGGAAGTCCAGCGCCAAACCCGAAGAGTGAGGAAGCCTCAATGGACGACATGGACCGGATCGCCGAAAATCTGTGCTGGATCGACTGGAACGACATCGACGACGTCGAACTCAATTGCCGTGAAGCCCTGAATGAACTCGCGGCCGAACCCCGGATCGTGCGCATGCGACTGGAGCAGCTGCCCGATCGACCGGAACTGCTTGCCCTGTGCGAGCACTACGACATCCTCGACAAGATCGTGCTGCACACCGATGACGATCACGGCGTGCGTATCCGGCTGCACTTCTTCTTGCCCGGCTACTTCGACCGGCCACACAACCACCGCTGGTCCTACGCCAGCCGCATCTTGCGCGGACAGTATCGGCACTACCTCTTCGGGAATGCCGAGGTAGACGAGCACATCGAGCCCCATGAAACTGCCGGTGCTGCAGGCGCGGGAGGAACCGGTGGGCACGACCTACGCCCTGCACCACACGATGGTTCACGCCGTCGTGGCCGAGCCGTACACGGTGTCGCTGGTAATCCGCGGCCCGGCGATCAAGGACAAGTTCCTGGTGATGGACCGCAAGACGGGCGAGGCGTGGTGGCAGTACGGCGCGACGCAGGAATCGGCGGAAGATGCGCTCCGCAAGCGGATGACGCCCGCCAGGTTGCAAGAGCTTATCGGCCGCCTGGACGAGTGGCAGTTGTTCTAGCTGGCGACGGACTGCGGGCGTGAGGCGATGACCGCCCGTAACTCGTCCAAGCTCGGCAGCGGGGCACTCTGGTGTCGTGCGCACCGGAATGCCCCGCTGGCCGATCCAAGCAGCATGCCACGATGCATCGACCATCCCGACCGCAGGCCGTAGAGCAGCCCCGCCGAGAAAGCGGCCCCTGCACAATGGGTGTGCCGAACTTCCACTGGGAAGCTGGGCGCGGACACCGTTTCCGATCTGCTGACCGCAATCGCGCCGAATGCTCCAGCCGTCACGACCACCCAGGCCGCGCCGGTCTGGACCAGCAAGGATCGCGCTACCTCCGGCGCCGCGGCGTGGGCGGCATCATCGACGTTGGTTTGGATCACCAGCCCTGCGCACCCACGGATGGCGGACGCCATCGCCTGTGAAAGTTCGGAGCCGCCCAGATTGAGCAGCATCGGCACCTCGACTGCGCGGCCGGCCTCGATCACCCGGAGCGCTGCCCGCTCTATGAGCTGATAGCAGTCCAGGTAGAGAAACGATGCACTGGCGATCGGCGACAAGTCGGCGCGCTCCAGACTGCCAACCACGGCGGGCAGGTGTGCAAACCAGGTCCGGGTGTGATCGTCGTCGGCTGCCACGACGACCCGTGGCGTGACGACCTCTGAACGGATCGCAAAGGCACGTTCGACGCGGCGCTCCTCCAGCCATCGGCGAACGTACTGGCCTTGCTCGTCGTCGCCGATGTCATTAGAGAGGAGCAACGAGGGCGCTCCCAGGGATGCGAGCGCCGCCGCTGTCATCGGTCCGTCGGCCGCTACCGACCACTCAATGCTTCGGATTTCCGCCCCGTGGTTCGCTGCCGGAAATCGGGGCAGGTTCCACAGCTCCGCCAGCGCCAAGTAGCTGACGCACACCACCGGGCCGGACTGGAGCGTCATAGCTCTACCAGCCGTAGACCGAGAACGGCGTGCCCTCGGCGATGTGCTTCATCGCGGCCCGGCAGTAGTCGATCATGCGATCGGGCGGAGTGTCGAGCGCGAACCAGTCGAGCGCGCTGCACTTGTCGGGCTCACAGTTCGTCGGCTCGCCCTGCCAGTTCGTCACAGTGAAGAAGATCGCCATGCGGCCACCGGACGACGAGTTGTGCATGAAGTGGCTGAACTGCACGTCCTCCGGCTTGATCGTCACGCCGATCTCCTCGGCGGCTTCGCGGATCAGAGCGGTGACGACGGATTCGCCTGCCTCCAGGTGGCCGGCGGGCAGGTGCCATGCGCCGTCCTCGAACCCGGTGTTGGAGCGCTGCCCGTAGAGCACGGTGTCACCGCGGCGCAGGACCAAGTGAACGTCGGCAGTTACCTTGTGCCGCAGCGGCTTTGCATCCGGGATGGTCTCGGTTGCTGTACTACTCACACATGCTTCCTTTCGTTTAGCTGTTGTTGTTGATGCCGCGCCCCGGCGGCTGAAGCTCCTGAAGCGCCCCGAGCCTAATGCGCGGCCAGCTTGCCGAATATGCGCCGGACGCATACCCGCGGGGCAACCGCCGGTATAGAACCGTTCGGCCACCCGGACCAGGCTCGACCCTGGGGCCGCCCTGTAGTGGCCCGGTCGCCAACGGGAGGAACCGGGAGATGACGGAAGACCTGCGGCACATTCACATTGAGTCCGGTGCGCTGCGGCTGGACTATCAGGCCAGCGCCACACAGGCCCGGAACGTGGCCGATGAACTGGCGCAGTGCTGTCCGGGTCTCACGGTGACCGTCGATGGCAACGTGCGAGCAGATCTGCCGCCGCTGCCCTGCGCGGCACTCTGGGATTGATGCTTGATGGCTACGCCAGAACCTCTGAACCGCAAGACGTTTGTTCAAGCGGACGGCATGCTGGCCGAATTCATGTGCCAGGTGCAGTTGCTCGATCTCACCGTGGAACGGGCCAGGAAACTGCTGTATATCCACCGCCATCACCATCCGGACGAATGCATCGTGCATTTGGAGGCGGCGTACCTGCTGTTGATCGAAGACGGTGACTGAGCGATGTCGCCCCTCGTCCTGATTGTGTGGGCAGCGTCGACGCTCTTCACGGCTGTGTTGTCGTTCCGAGTTGGCTACTGGTGGAAGACGACCGAGCTGCACGGTCGGCATGCGCTCGGTGCTGGTGGTCGAACACTACAAGACCATTGCTTTCACGCCGGAGTTCATCGAATTGATGCGCTCAGCCATGGAGAAGACCGTCGCTGAGAGCCAGGCCGCGACACGCCTGTATCGGAAACAACTCCAAGACCAGCTCAAGGAGCTGGACACCAAGGAGGCGAACCTGGTTGAACTGGCCGAGGACGGCGCGATGCCGAAAGCACCGATCAAGACGCGCCTGACCGAGATCCAACGCACGCGGGAGAAGCTGGCGGCCGAGCTGGGCCAGGTGGCCGAGAATCTGAATGCTGGTGTGGAGTACATCACTGCATGCTTGGAGCTGCTGCGCGATCCGCACAGTACGTACATGGGGGCCAGCGACAAGGTCCGGCGCAGCCTGAACCAGGCGATCTTCAAGCGAATCTACGTGTTCAACGAGGAGATCATCGGGCACGAGCTACAACCGGCGTTGGCCGAGCTGCGCGCCGTCCAAGCCGGAGTTGCAGCCATGCAGCGAGGAGAAGACCCAAGCAAAGCCTCGATGCTGGCACGGAGTGTGCTGAAGCGGCACGTGCCAAAAATAGAACTCGCCACCCGAAGAGGTGGCGAGTCGCTGAGGTTGGTTGAAGACCTGACCTGCGGTTTTTCTTTAGGGCAGGGCTTTAATACGGACCATATGGTGGAGCTAAGGGGAATCGAACCCCTGACCTTCTCGATGCGAACGAGACGCGCTACCAACTGCGCTATAGCCCCGTGCGGCTCCGGGGAACCGCGCTGTGACACTGTATCAGGCCGTGGTGCCAGACTCCGAATCGGTGCTCTGACCTGCGCGGACGGGAGATCACGCGCCGGCGGCGCGGCGGACGTCGCCGCTGGTGCGGGTGCGCAGGGCGCGGGCGGTGGCGGGGTCGAAGGGGTCGAGGTGGGCGAACATGGGGTCTTCGTCGTCGGGCTCGAGCAGCGTGGAGCGGCGGCGGAGGGCGCGGGCGGTGTCGCGGTCCATCGCGCCTTGCGGGGCGCGGCCGCGTCGCGTGCGGGAATCGGCTTCCCCCTGCTGGCCGCTGCCGAGGCGGGCGGCGCGCCTGCGGCGGATCTCCTCCTCCATCCGCACCTGCTTGCGCAGGTAGGCCAGGTAGGTCACCAGCACGGTGACGGCGAGTCCGCATGCCCACCACAGCAGCGAGGTGAGTACCAACGCGAGGGCGCCGGACAGGATGGCGGCCAGCAGCAGGCCGAGCACGGCGCGCTGCCGGAAGGTGTAGCGGGCGGCGCGGGCGATGGCGTCGGCCTCGGGGTCGTAGCCGCCGCGGCCACGGCGAGTGGGGACGAAATCCGGTTCCATCGGGTCGGCGTCGTCGTAATCGTCGTAGTCGTCGTACGCGTCGTAGTCCACGCGGGCGGGCACGTTCGAGCGCGCAGGCGGGATTCTGGCCGCGACCGGCTCCGGGTGGTGTGCGCCCACGCCGTCATCATCGGTCTCCGCGTCGATCTTCGCAGCGACTTCGGCGGCTTCGTCGTCGTGTTCCGACTCGTCGTCGTCCGGTGCGGCGGGCGCGAGGTCGTCGACCTCGGCGTCGTCCGTTTCGGCGTCAGCGATGTCGGATGCCGCGGTGTCGTCGGCCGCGGGCGGGTTCTCCTCGTCGGTCTCGGTGACGGGCTCGTCGGCCGGTGTCGTCATCCGGTCCTCCGCATCATCGCTGTGGGAATGCTCTCTCGGTACGCGGCGGGGCCGCCAGTTCGGATCGGTTTCGTGCCCGGCGGCCGGGCCTTTCCTGAGACGTCGTTTGCCTCCGCCGCGGTGCAGGACTCTGGTGGCCAGCGCGGCGTCGGTGGTGCGGCGGATTCTGGGGTGGCGGTCGGCGAGAATCGGAAACAGAACAAAGACCCAGAGCACGACGAGACCGATCCACAGGATCGAATTCGGCATCGCGTCAGCACCTCCGTCCCGCCAGGATTTGTCCGGCTCGGCCCGCGAGCGGGTGCGTCATACGCCCCGCGCTCGGCCGGCTCCCGTCCGCGCAGCGGCGTGGACGCCGGTCCCCTCGCAGGCTCCCTGCCGATGACGCAAGACGCACCATCGACGTCCGTAGGCTAATTCCGGGTAGCACCAAGTTCCGGCAGGCGCGCCGTGCTCATCCGCCACACCTGTCACATTTCCACCAACGCCACCGCGTTCCGGTGGCCGGTTCTACTGGAGGGTGACGCGCCCCTCTCGCACCATCCGGTCCAGGACCGTTCCGGCGAGTTCCTCGACGGTCATGCCGACCAGCAGGTGGTCCCGCCAGGCGCCGTCCACGTCGAGGTAGCGCCGCAGCAGCCCCTCCTCCCGGAATCCGACATTCCGCAGCACCGCTTGACTGGCCAGATTCTCCGGTCGCACGGTGGCCTCGATCCGGTGCAGACCCACCGGCCCGAAGCAGTGGTCGACGCCGAGCGCCAACGCTGCGGTCGCGACGCCCTGCCCGCTGAGATCTTTGGCCACCCAGTAGCCGATCCAAGCCGAGCGCAGTGCGCCGCGCACGATATTGCCGATGGTCAGCTGCCCGCTGAAAGCCCCGTCCACTTCGATCACGAGCGGGATCATCGCGCCGCGGCGGGCCTCGGCTTTCAAGCTCGACCACAGCGAGGGCCAGTTGGAGGCGTGATTGCGCGCTTCCCACGCCCCGCGGCCGGTCGGCTCCCACGGCTCGAGATGCGCCCTGTCCCGCAACCGGATCCGGCTCCAAGCGGCCGCGTCACGCAACCGCACCGGACGCAAGGTCACCTGTCCCGCGGCCACCCGGACCGGGCCCAGTCGCGCGGGCCACCCCGGATGCTGCGTGACCCGGAAAACGTTCATCGCGTCCACGACTCATCCGCGCTGTGCGAGGAAGGCGACCTGGACTTCGTCACCGGTGCGGATCTCGGTGTCGTCCGGATCGATCACGATCAGGCTGTTCGCTTCGGCGAGCGTGGCGAGCAGGTGCGAGGACGAGTTCCCGCCGCCGAGCGGCTGCACGAGGTATTCGCCGGTCGCCTCGTCCCGCATGAGCTGCGCGCGCAGGTAGCCCTTGCGCCCGGCCATGGAACTGATCGGCGTGATGGTGCGCGCGCTGATGATCCGGCGCATGGGATGCCTGCGCCCCAAAGCGATCCGGATCAGAGGCCGCACCATCACTTCGAAAACCACCAGTGCCCCGACCGGGTTGGACGGCAGCAGGAAGGTCGGCACCTCGTCGCGGCCGAGCCGGCCGAAGCCCTGCACCGAGCCGGGATGCATGGCCACGCGGGTGATCTCCAGTTCGCCGAGCCCTTCGAGCGCCTCCCGGACCTGCTCGGAGGCCCACCCGCCCACCGCGCCCGCGATGACGACCACCTCGGAGCGCACCAACTGCCCCTCGACCACGTCACGCAACCGGCGCGGATCCGAACTCACGATGCCGACGCGGTTCACGTCCGCGCCCGCGTCCCGCGCGGCCGCGGCCAGCGCGTAAGAGTTCACGTCGTAGACCTGGCCGGGACCGGGTGTGCGGTCGATATCGATCAGCTCTCCACCGACCGAGAGCACCGATAGTCGCGGGCGCGGGTGCACCAGCACCTTGTCCTGGCCGACCGCGGCGAGCAGACCGACTTGCGCGGCGCCGATGATGGTGCCCGCGCGCACCGCGACGTCGCCGGGCTGGACGTCGTCACCGATCCGCCGGACATAGTCGCCGGAGCGCACCGGCTCGTACACCTTGATCCTGGCGCGCCCGCCATCGGTGAAGTCCAACGGGAGCACCGCGTCGGCGAGGGTGGGCATCGGGGCGCCGGTGTCCACCCGGACGGTCTGGCGCGGTTGCAGGCGGATCGGCTGCCGCGAACCGGCGACCACCTCGCCGACCACGGGGAGGGTCAGGTCGACGAGATCGCCCGCCTCGTCGCGGATGTCGGCCCCGGCCGAGGCGACGTCGACGCTGCGCACGGCGTAGCCGTCGATGGCGGCCTGGTCGAAGCCGGGCAACGGCCGCTCGGTGACGACATCCTCGGCGCACAGCAGGCCCTGGGCCTCGGAAATCGCGACCCGGACCGGCCGGGGCGCGACGGCCGCGGCGGTCACCTTGATCTGCTGATCCTCAACCGAGCGCATCCAGCCCTTCCTGATTTTCTCCGCACTCCATCCGACCTCGCCTGCGCTGCGCGGGCACGCGTGATCCCGCCGCGGCGCAAGCGCATTCGCGCGCACCGCGGTGAACCATCATTCGTACCCGACGGTCCAGTCTCGGCGAAACCCCGGCCGGGTCCGTCAGTCGTCGGTCGTCAGCTGCGGATCCCAGTCCGGACCGAGGCGGTGCTGCAGCCACTCCCGCAGGGCGGGGCCGTATTCCTCTCGTTCCAGTGCGAAATCGACCGCAGCACGAAGATAACCGCCCGGGTTGCCCAAATCGTGGCGCGACCCACGGTGCACCACGACATGAACCGGATGTCCCTCGGCGATCAGCAGGGCGACGGCGTCGGTGAGCTGCAATTCGCCGCCCGCGCCGGGCTCGATGCGGCGCAGCGCGTCGAAGATCGCGCGGTCGAGCAGGTACCGGCCCGCGGCGGCGAACGTAGACGGCGCGTCGGCGAGCGCGGGCTTCTCCACCATCCCCTTGACGCGCAGCACGTTCGGGTTCACCGCGTCCGGCACCGGCGCCACGTCGAACACGCCGTACGCGCTGACTTCGTCCTTGGGGACGTCGATGGCGCACAGCACCGTTCCGCCGCGCTTGCGGCGCACCCGGCTCATCACGTCGAGCACGCCACGGGGCAGCACGAGGTCGTCGGGCAGCAGGACCGCGATGGCGTCCTCGTCGTCGTCGAGCGCCCGTTCGGCCTGGGCGACGGCGTGACCGAGCCCGAGCGGCTCCTCCTGCACGACCGAGGTGACGTCGAGCAGCCCCGGCGCCTTACGTACCTTCTCGAGCAACTGGTACTTGCCGCGCTCGGCCAGCGTGCTCTCCAGGACCAGGTCTTCGACGAAGTGCGCGACCACGCCGTCCTTGCCCGGGGACGTGACGATCACCAGCCGTTCGGCGCCTGATTCGGCCGCCTCGGCGGCCACCAGCTCGATGCCGGGGGTGTCCACCACAGGAAGAAGTTCTTTGGGCACCGTCTTGGTCGCGGGCAGGAACCGTGTCCCGAGCCCGGCCGCGGGCACCACGGCCGTGCGGAAGCACGACACCACCGAGGCGTCACCGGGCTTTCCGGCCTTTGCTGTCATACGCATACCCTATCCATCCATCACGCCGCCGGGTCGGCGTCGCGCCGGCCCGGTCCCGCGGTGAGCCTATGGTGATCACTGTGGAGATGCCCGGCGAGCGCGATAAACATGCATGGCGCATCGAACTGGTCGCCCGGCGGGGTGTGATGAGCGCCACGGAGCGGGAAAAGGAAGCGTTCGCGCTGGCCGGTGCGGTCGGCACGTTGGACGCGCGCGGGTGGGTCTGCGCGTATGTGCCGGTCGCCGGCGAACCGGGATCCACGGCGATGCTGGACGCGCTGCTCACCGAGGGTGCGCGGGTGCTACTGCCCGTCACCGGTCCGCCCGGGCCGCTGAGCTGGGCGGAGTACACCGGCACGGATGCGCTGCGCCGGGCCCGCTACGGCCTGCTGGAGCCCGTCGGGGCCGTACTTCCGCCGGATACCGTGGCCAGGGCCGAGCTCATCCTGGTCCCCGCGCTCGCGGTGGATCGCCGTGGTGTGCGGCTCGGCCGCGGTGCGGGCTATTACGACCGCACGCTGCCCGCGGCGCGGCCGGACGCCCGGCTGGTCGCGATCGTCCGGGACGACGAGCTGCTCGACCGTCTGCCCGAGGAACCGCACGATCTGCGCATGGGCTGGGCGCTCACGCCGCGCGGTGGCCTGCGGCGACTCGGCGACGATTACCCTGAGGAATGAAACACCGATTGGCGGTGTTGGCACTGTCGGCTGTAGAGTGCCAGATCGACGAACACCGCGGAGGATCCTGTGCCTACTTACTCGTATGCGTGCACCCAGTGTGACAACCGCTTCGACATCGTTCAGTCCTTCTCCGACGAAGCGCTGAGCGTGTGCTCGGAGTGCTCCGGGAAGCTGCGCAAGCTGTTCAACTCGGTCGGCATCGTCTTCAAGGGCAGCGGTTTCTACCGCACCGACAGCCGCGGTGGCTCCTCCACCGCCAGCGAGCCCGCCAAGTCCGAGAGCAGCAACTCGAGTTCGTCGTCGGACTCCGGGTCGTCGAGCGGGTCCACTGCGTCCACCAGCACGGCCGTGGCCAGCTGATCTGACGGTTTTCCACAGCCAGTCACCTATCCACAGCCCCCCGTGATCCGGGCCGGGCGAGTGCATGTCCGGCCATAGGATCCGGCCATGACTCGCGCACTCGCCGACCTCGGCCGCGGCGGCTGGAATCCTTCCGAGTGGCAGCTACCGCCCTGGGCCGACATCGTACTGGCCCGGCGTCTGCTCGCTGCCGCTCTCGCCGCGCTCGCGGCGTTCCTCTTCCTCCGTGGCGACCCGGACACAGAACGCACGCCGGTCGTCGTCGCGGGCCGGGATCTGGCACCCGGACGGCTTCTGGAGGCGGCTGATCTGCGCTCCATGCCGCGCGAGGCGGGCACACTGCCCGCGGGCGCGGTCACCGATCCCGCCGCCCTCGTCGGCGCGACGCTCACCGGCGCGGTGCGTCAGGGCGAGATCCTCACCGACCTGCGCGTCGTCGGTCCGCGCTCGGCCGCGGCGGCGACCGGTGCCCGGGACGCCAGGATCGTGCCCGTCCGCCTGGCCGACACGGCGGTCGCCGACATTCTGCGCGCGGGCGATCGCGTCGATGTCATCGGCGCGGAAGACGCGAGCGGACCTGGTACCCGCCCGGCCCGCACGCTTGCCACCGATGCCGTCGTCATCCTGGTCTCCGGTGTGGGCGACGGACGCGCAGCCGCCGAACGCGTGGTTCTGGTCGCGATGGACGCCGAGCACGCCACCGCCGTGGCCCGGGCGTCACTGCGCACCGCGCTCACCGTCGTCTTCCACTGACCCGCCGACAGCGGTCGGCCGGATATGCGCGAAACGGGCCTGTCGTGACGGCGACAGGCCCGTTCGCGTTGCACGAGTGGTTATCCGAGATCAGCCGAGGCTGAACGGCGCTCCCCACAGCGTCACCCAGGTGATGACGTTGTCGGTCTCGACCTCGACACTCACGAATGCACGCGCCTGCGCATAGCCCCCGCAGCCGCTGAGACCGATGGTCTCATCGGCCCACGTCACCGAACCGCTGGTGCCCTTGAACGCATTACGCGTCTTGTGTGACTCGTTACCGAAGTCATCGGCCTGCTCCAGATCGAGTACATAGAACGACTTCGCCTGGCCCGGACCCAACGACAGGTTGCCGCCGCTGTTAGCCCCTACCCCGCCGGTGAGGTTCTGTCCGTCGCTCCAGTCCACCTCGCCGTCCACACCACCGGTGGCACCGCCACCGGCGATGTTCACCTGGCAGCCCACGGTGTAACCCGGGAAGATCTTGCCCCCGGCCGCACCCGACAACTCGACCTGCGCACTACCGGACACCCACGCATTGCGGTGCAACGGCGTCGAACCCATGGACGGGCTGATATTGGCCGACTCACCGACCAAGCGGATGGTCACGACGGTGCCATCCGACAATGTCTTGGTCAGCTCACCGCCCGGCAGCGGAACAAAGGTGTCGGCGTTGGCCGCACCCGTCGAGAGCAGGCCCACAGCGATTGCCGCGGACGCGCACAGCCCGGCCGCGCGCGCCATTTTCTTACGATCGAACATGATGGTAATCCCCTAAGAGAATCGAATTCGCTTCAGCGAAAGAAGGTTTGACAGATCCGATCCGCGTCAGCCGATGCTGAACGGCATCCCGTACAAGGTGGTCTTCGAGTAGTGATCACCGATGATCTCGACGACCGTGTACGAACGCGCCTGCGCGTAACCCGCGCAGCCCTGGATCTGGATCTCCGCATCCTGATACTCCACCGAGTACACACCCGGCTTCAGGATGTCCTTGTAATCGATCTGAACGAACTTGACCTCACCGGGACCGAGGTTGATACCGATCGAACCACCGGCGCTCGCGCCGCTGAGGTTCACGCTGCCGGACATACCGGCGGAAATCGCGTCGTCGGCGATGCTGACCTGGCAGCCGACGATGTAACCGGTGCTCAACTGCGAAGCACCGTGGGTGGACGAATTATTCGTGCCCGGGTTCCCGGTCGGACCGTTGTTCGGCCCGATCTCGCCCTCCGGGGTGACGGCTACATCGGCGATGGCGTTCCCCGATACCCACACGACACGGCCGGCACCGTTCGCGGCAAGGGATGGGGAGATCAGGGCGCGCTCGCCCGTACGGGCGATGTTCACGCCAGGGCCGACCTTGTGACCGTCCGGCAACGGCACGAAGACATCGGCATTAGCGGCACCGGTCGACAACAGACCGGTTGCTACGGCCGCCACGGCGGCGGCGCCCGCGACGCGGACGCCTCGAGACAGACCGTTGGTGCGGTACTTGCTCATCTTTTTCCTCATCAGGTTGCATCCGCCCACCTCAGGGTGTCGAGGCGGACATGTCCCTCCAAAGCCGACGGCCCTCGATGGAATGTGCTGTCCATCAAGCGACGCCGACCATCGCCTCATCGAGCGATCTCGGACGAAACAATGTTATTCGGTATCAACCAGACTTTTCCGGAAATTCGGGCAAATAGTCTCGGAGCAGAAGCGATCGGACTAAGATCGCCCGGCTTCTTGCCGCGCAATCGAATTCATGACGAAATGGACCCGCCGCGAAGCGAGGGGTCCATTTCATCAAGTGCTACGGGTTTTTCACCCGCCGTTCACTCAGCCGAGACTGAAAGGCTGTCCCCACAACGTCACCCAGGTGATGACATTGTCGGTCTCGACCTCGACACTCACGAATGCACGCGCCTGCGCATAGCCCCCGCAGCCGTTCAAACCGATGGTCTCATCGGCCCACGTCACCGAACCGCTGGTGCCCTTGAACGCATTACGCGTCTTGTGTGACTCGTTACCGAAGTCATCGGCCTGCTCCAGATCGAGCACATAGAACGACTTCGCCTGGCCGGGGCCGAGCGACAGGTTGCCGCCCGAGTTGGCGCCCACGCCGCCGGTGACATTCTGTCCGTCGCTCCAGTCCACGTTGCCGTCGACGCCACCGGTGGCACCGCCACCGGCGATGTTCACCTGGCAGCCCACGGTGTAACCGGGGAAGATCTTGCCCCCGGCCGCGCCGGAGAGTTCGACCTGCGCACTACCGGACACCCACGCATTGCGGTGCAACGGCGTCGAGCCCATGGACGGGTTGATATTGGCCGACTCACCGACCAGACGAATGGTCACGACAGTGCCATCAGACAGCGTCTTGGTCAGCTCGCCGCCCGGCAGCGGAACGAAGGTGTCGGCGTTGGCCGCACCGGTGGAGAACAATCCCATGGCAATGGTGGCAGCGGCGCCGACGCCGGCCATCCGAGCCAGGTTCTTACGGTTGATCATGGTTGATATCCCTCGAGGGTTGAGTCCGCTTCAGCGGGAGGATGGTTCGTTGGATTCGACAGACGTCAGCCGATGCTGAACGGCATCCCGTAGAGGGTGGTCTTCGAGTAGTGATCGCCGATGATCTCGACGACCGTGTACGAACGCGCCTGCGCGTAACCCGCGCAGCCCTGAATCTGGATCTCCGCATCCTGGTACTCGACGGAGTACACACCGGGCTTGAGGATGTCCTTGTAATCGATCTGAACGAACTTCACCTCACCGGGACCGAGGTTGATACCGATCGAACCACCGGCGCTCGCGCCGCTGAGGTTCACGCTGCCGGACACACCGGCGGAGATCGCGTCGTCGGCGATGCTGATCTGGCAGCCGACGATGTAGCCGGTGCTCAGCTGCGACGCGCCGTGCGTCGAGGAGTTGTTGGTTCCGGGGTTTCCGGTCGGGCCGTTGTTCGGTCCGATCTCCCCCTCCGGGGTGACGGTGACGTCGGCGACCGCGTTGCCCGACACCCAGACCACGCGCCCGGCGCCGTTGGCGGCCAGCGACGGCGAGATCACTGCCCGCTCTCCGTTCCGGGTGATCGTCACGCCGGGTCCCACCTTCTGGCCGTCCGGCAACGGCACGAAGGTGTCGGCGTTGGCAGCGCCGGTCGAAAGCAGGCCCATGGCAACAGCCGCGGCAGCGCCGATGCCCGCGACGCGGGCACCGCGGCGCAGACCATTGGTGCGGTTCTCGCTCATACTTCCCCTCATCAGGTTCAAACAGTCAACCTCGACCATCGAGGCTGGACAGTGGTCCTCTCAGGCCCAGCTCAGTGTGTCGCTCCTTTGTTGCCGACGTGTAACCGGCTGTTATTTCGGCGCAACGTACTGGCTGACGACGGAATCGAGCCGTATTCCGCCGAACGGCTTCGTGGTGCCGATACCGGGCCCGCGGGGTCCATTCGTCAATTGGCTCGATGGGAGATTAAACGTTCCATATCGAAGCCCGCAACGCGGGGTTTCGTAAAGTTCAAGGTGACCTGCATCACAGTTGCGCACATTTGAATATCGCTTGACGTGCATAAATGCAGGCTCGCTACAGCCGAGCCGGGCGGAGCGACGGATTCGAGGGCACAGGAGCGCCAGTGACCAGGTACGGGACAGGGCAGTAACGATGCCTGGGCGGGTTACTTTCAACCGGAAACGATCACCAGAAGATAACGAACTCGGGCCCGTCCTAGTACGTAGCTACTACGTAGATAACGGTCTCAGCCGTGATGCGGGGGCACCTGGGAGCGCAGCCACTCGTCGCCGGCCCGGTTGTCGTCACGGTCGTCGCGCTCGTCGCCGGTGGTCTCGGGCAGCGTGTCACCGAAGACTTTCGCCAGGCGCGCGGCATCCCTCGCCCGGCGCGCGGCCGGGCGAGGGTTCTCGGCGGGAGTAGGGGCGGTGATTATTCGACCAATCCGGACAGCTCGCCGATCACCCGGCTGGCGAGCGGGCCGAGGGTCGCCATGCCGTCCCGGATGGCGGACCGGGTGCCGGGCAGGTTGACCACCAGGGTGCTGCCGGAGACACCGGCGACACCGCGAGAAAGACCCGCGTCCAGTGAGCCGGCCACCCGGCCGGAGGAACGAAGGGCCTCGCTGATTCCGGGCAACTCGCGGTCGAGCACCTGCGAGGTGGCCTCCGGCGTCACGTCACGCGGGGACATGCCCGTGCCGCCGACGGAGATCACCAGATCGACGCCGCCGATCACCGCGGTGTTGAGCGCATTGCGGATCTCCACCTCATCGGCCTGCACCGACACCGACGCGTCCACGAGGAAACCCGCCTCGGTGAGCAGCTCGGTGACCAGCGGGCCGAGCGAGTCAATACCTCCATGCGCCGTTCGATCGTCGACGACCACCACCAGAGCACGCCCCGCCACAGGAGCATCGATTTCCATGCTGCTCACCGTAGCGCCTGCGTCGAGCAACTCGGCGGCCGCGCCGAGAACGTCGGCGTCGACCTCGATCAGCCGGGCCCGGTCTGCCGGAACCGCGCGGATCATCGGCCACCCTCCGCGGGCGCGCCGGAGAGGGTCACCTCGACGGTCTTGGCGTTGTTGCCTTGGTCATCGGTGTAGGTGACTTTCACCTTGTCTCCTGGTTGGTGTGAGCGGACCGCGGCGACGAGCGCGTTCCCCGAATCGATCGGGCGGTCGTCGAGCTTCGTCACCACCGCCCCCGGCGGAATGCCCGCGCGGGCCGCGGGCCCGTCCGCCGTCACGTCGCGGACCTTCGCGCCGGAAACCTGCTGCGCCGGGTCCTGCTGACGCGACACCGTGATCCCGATCTGGGCGTAGGTGGCCTTGCCGGTCTTGATCAGTTCGTCGGCCACCCGGCGGGCTTGATCCACCGGGATCGCGAACCCGAGTCCGATCGAGCCGGTCTGCCCGCCTGCCGTCTCGGTGGGCCCGAGCGTCGCGATGGCGGTGTTGATGCCGACGAGCTTGCCGTTGCCGTCCACCAGCGCGCCGCCGGAGTTACCCGGGTTGATCGCGGCGTCCGTCTGGATCGCGTCGATCACCGGACTGACCGCGGGACCGGGCTCGCTTCCGTCCCCGGAGGTCACGACGGGACGGTTCAGCGACGACACGATGCCCGTGGTGACCGTGCCGGCCAGGCCGAGCGGCGACCCGATCGCCACGACCGGCTGGCCGACCTGCAGATTCGCCGAGGTGCCCAGCTCGATCGGAGTCAGGCCGGTTTTCCCGGACACCTTGATGACGGCCAGGTCGGAGACCGGATCGGCGCCGACCAGCGTCGCGGGCGCACTGCTGCCGTCGGAGAAGACGACCTCCATCTTGGCGCTCGGCCCACCGCCCGCGGCCACGTGGTTGTTGGTCAGGATCAGCCCGTCGGAGGACAGGACCACACCGGAGCCCTCGCCCTCGGCCTTGCTGCTGGCCACCTTGATCATCACCACGCTGGGCAGCACCTTCTGGGCGACCGCCTGGGTGGAGCCGGCCGGAGCGTTGACGGCGTTGCTGACGTTCGGCTTCGGCGCGTCCAGCGCGTTCGTCACCGGGGCGCGCCCGTCGTCGCCGCGGGTGACCAGGGCGCCGACCGCACCGCCGACACCGCCGCTGACCAGCGCGAGCGCGACGGCGCCGACGGCGAGACCGGTGCGGAACGGACGCCGGGCCCCGGCGGGCGCAGCGCCGTAGACCGGGCCGTGCGGTCGCGTGGCCTCCGCCGGACCGAACGACGCCGGGTGTCCCGGAAACGGCGGAGCCGGATCGTGCTGCGGCGGATAATGCGGGACCGGGTGCTGCGGGCCGTAGCCGTACGCGGGCGGTGCGCCGGGCCCGTGCGGCGGCTGGCCGGGCGCACCCGCCGCTCGCGCGTCGGGCGCCGCGCCGCGGATCTGCTCGGTCGGCCGGCGATCGGGTCCGCCGTCCACCGGACCCGGCTCCCGGCGATCCTTCGAATCCTCGGTCATGGACTCCTCGTTTCTGCTCACGTCTCGACCAGGTTGGCCATGGCGGCTGAGAGCCGACTGAGACCGTGCTTTCAGTTTTCCGAGATCTGTCCCCAGGCGCCGGTACGCGATAGAACCACCGGCAACTCGATGTCTCAAATCCTGCGGCAAACCGATCGGAGCAATGTGCGAAATAACCCCGCCGACGATGAATATTCCGCACCGGACCGAAGATTATGCGGAAAACTGACTTCGGCCGCCCGGTATTGCGTCAATCGGGCGCGGGCGCGCCCGGCTCGCCGGGCAACACGATGCGGACGACGGTGCCGCCGCGTTGCGAGGTATCGATGGCGATGGTGCCGCCGTGTTTCGTCACCACTTGCTTCACGATCGCCAGCCCGAGACCGGAGCCGGGCATGGACCGCGACGACATGACCCGATAGAAACGCTCGAACACCAGCTCGCGCTCGGCCGCGGGAATGCCGGGACCCGCGTCGTCGATGGACAGTTCGAGCAAGCCGGGGCCGCTCTCCCGCATCAGGATCCGGACCTGAGCAGCCGCGGGGCTCCACTTCGCCGCGTTGTCGAGCACGTTCAGCACCGCGCGCTCCAGGCCTGCCTCGTGCCCGTAGACGAACCACGGGCGCAGGTCGGCGACGAACTCGATGCCGGTGCGCCTGCGCCGGGCACGCTCGAGCGCGCGTTCCACGACCTCCCCGAGATCCACGCGCTCGTAGACGGTTTCCGGCGCGTCCTCCCGTGCCAGATCGACCAGATCGCCCACCAGCGTCGACAACTCTTCGATCTGGGCCATCACGTCGGCGCGCAGCCCGGCCATGTCCTCGTCCGGGAGGCGGGGAGCCCCGGGACGACTCGAAGCGATGAGCAACTCCATGTTGGTCCGCAGGGACGTCAGCGGTGTCCGCAGTTCGTGCCCGGCGTCCGCGACGAGCCTGCGCTGCCGGTCGCGCGACTCGGTCAGCGCGCGCAGCATGGTGTTGAAACTCTCTGTGAGCCTTGCCAGTTCGTCGTCGCCCGTGACCGGGATCGGCGTCAGGTCGTCGGTGCGGGCGATCCGCTCCGTGGCCGCCGTCAGCCGCGCGATGGGCCGCAGACCGGTCCGCCCGACCGCCGTGCCCGCCGCGGCGGCCAGTACGACCCCACAGCCGCCGACGACGAACAGCAGCCAGGCGAGCCGGTCGAGCACTTCCCTGGTGCGGTCCAGTCGCTGGGAGATGACCAGCGTCGCACCCGAGTCGGTGTTGACGGCCAGCACGCGCTGATTGCCGACCGTGCGCAGCGACGAACTCCGCTCGCCGCGCGCCACGGCCACCTCTTGGGCGCCGACCGGCGGATCGGTGGACTGCGGCGGCAGCCAGCGCCGCAGGTCGGGATAGATCAGCGCGATGCCGGTGTCGTCGTAGAAGGCCGCGGCGACCATCAGGTTCAGGTTGTTGAACCCGTAGGGATTGCTGGCGATCACGGCCGTGGACCTGCTGCGCAGCTGGGCGTCCACGTCGGCGTACAACGCGCGCGCCACCAGCGCGTAGGCCGCGATCGAGGTGACCGCCACCGCGATCGCCACCACGGAGGCGGCCAACAGCGTCACCCGCCACCGCAACGAGACCGACCGCGTCAGCGGCATGGGCGGCCGCATGTCCGCGGACTCGAGCGGTCGCTGGCCGAGCGCGGCGACCACGGGATGCTTGGGAACTGTCCGTGCCATGACCCGCGACCTACGGTGGCGTTTCACGCAGCACATAACCGACGCCGCGCACGGTGTGGATCAGCCGCGGCTCACCCTCGGCCTCGGTCTTGCGGCGCAGATAACCGATGTAGACCTCGAGCGCGTTTCCCGAGGTTGGGAAATCGTAGCCCCAGACCTCCTCGAGAATGCGGCTGCGGGTGAGCACCCGGCGCGGATTCGCCATCAGCATTTCCAGCAGTGAGAACTCGGTGCGGGTGAGACTGATCTGCCTGCCGCCGCGGGAGACCTCGCGAGTCACCGGATCCAGCGACAAATCAGCGAACTTCATTGCCTCCGATGCCTCGCCCGGATCGGCGGTCGTGCGCCGCAACAGCGCGCGCAGTCTGGCCAGCAGCTCCTCCAGCGCGAAAGGCTTCGGCAAATAGTCGTCGGCACCGGCATCGAGCCCCGCGACCCGCTCGGATACCGAATCTCGCGCGGTGAGAACCAGAATCGGCAAATCATCGCCGGTGCTGCGGAGACGGCGGCAGACCTCGAGCCCGTCCAGCCGGGGCATCATCACGTCCAGCACGAGGGCGTCCGGTCGCTGGACGGTAGCCTTCTCCAGTGCGTCCACACCATCCACCGCGAGATCGACGGAGTAGCCGTTGAAGGTGAGCGACCGGCGCAGCGATTCCCGGACCGCCCGATCGTCGTCGACCACCAGAATGCGCATGTCACCAGTTTGACCGCACCGACTGAGAGGTAACTGAGAGGGCGCTCCCGACACGCCGGGGCCAGCAGGGCCGACAACCCTCGGCGCGTCGCGCCTGTCAACCCCGGGTGACCAGCGCCTTCCGTGGCCTTTCCGGGAAGTTGACGCGTCCCTTACGCATTCCACCGCGAATCTTGTTCTCTATAGCCATATTCGGCAATTTGCGGACGGACTCCCCCGGATTGCCGATGACCCCTCTGCACGGTATGTTCCGTGCGGTAAAAAGAAGACCTCTAGTTGGTTCTTTGCGGGTTGAATCAATACCGAACAGCCACGCGCGCCCGAGGTCACTGGTGAAGCGGAGGCGACGGAAGCGGATGGAAGCTGCACCGCGGTCCTGGCAATTCAGCCTGTCGAACTGGTCGGTCACCCGCAAGGTTGGCGTGGTGCTGGTGCTTCCGGTGCTGTTGGCGACCGTCTTCGCCGTGCTCCGAATCAACAACGAACTGCGCACCATGGCGCAGTTGGACGCGGCGACCGAACAGGCGATCATCATCCGGCCGATCGTCAAGTTCGGTTCGGCCACCGAGCAACTCGGCGTCACCGCGACCGCCACCTGGGGCAACACCGCCGACCCGCAGACCGACGCGGCGCTGACGAAGTTCGACCAGGCGCTGGCCGAGCTGGAAGCCGCGTTGCAGACCACGAAGGTCAGCAGCCGGGTCACCTCCGAACTCGCCTCGGCCATCGCCACCGGGACCACGATGCGCAACAGCCTGCGCAACGGCTCGCCCGCCATGGTCGGTGAGCAGTCCGACGAGATCATGGTGCGGATCGGCAACGCGCTCGCGCTGTCGCCATCGGTGGACGATCTGGTCATCCAGCGGTACTTCCTGCAGCTGGCGTCGGTGCAGACCGCGCGGCGCGTGGTCACCCAGCAGCGCATGCTGATCGGCTCGCCGGACGCGGGCCGCAACCCGAGCGTGCGGCCCCGCGTGCTGGTCGCCGCAGGCGCCGAGATCACGATGATCTACCAGTACGCACAGATCCTGCCGGACTACGCGGGCAACATGCGCCCGCTGCTGGACGCGGTGCAGACGCGTCTGGGCACCTTTAGTCAGAACGTCGCGGATCCGGCGAGCAACCCCGCCGTGCTCGACTCGCTCCTGGTCAGCTCGGACACCTACGAGAAGACCACCGCGCAGCTGATCGACACCATCGACGGCGCGCTGGCCGACCGCACCACCGAGGCGCAGACCGGCGCGCTGCGCGAGACGACGATCGTCATCGGCATGCTGCTCGCGGGCCTGGCCTTGGCCCTCTCGGTCGCGCGCACCCTGGTCGTCCCGGTCCGCAGGCTGCGCCGGGACGCGCTCGAGGTCGCGCACATCAAGCTGCCCGACGAGCTCGCCGTGGTGCGTGCGGGCGGCACCACGCCGGAGATCACCCCGGTCGCGGTGCACACCACCGACGAGATCGGCCAGCTCGCCCGCGCCGTGGACGAGATCCACGAACAGGCGCTCAACCTGGCCGCCGATCAGGCCCGCCTGCGCCTGCAGATCGGGAACATGTTCGAGACCCTGTCGCGCCGCAGCCAATCGCTGGTCGAGCAGCAGTTGGCGCTGATCGAGGATCTCGAGCACGACGAGGACGACACCGACCGGCTGCAGAGCCTGTTCCGCCTCGACCACCTGGCCACCCGCATGCGCCGCAACGGCGACAACCTGCTGGTGCTCGCCGGTACCGCGCTGCGGCGCGGTCAGCTGCACCCGGTGCCGCTGTCGGACATGCTCTGGAGCGCGGTCTCCCAGGTCGAGGACTACCAGCGGGTGGAGATCGGCGCGGTGCCCGACGGCATCGTCGCGGGCGAGCCCGCCGTCGACATCGAGCACCTGCTCGCCGAGCTGATCGACAACGCGCTGCGTTACTCACCGCCGACCACGCCGGTCACCGTGATGGTGTCGCGCGCGGTGGACGGCGGATACCTGATCGAGATCACCGACCGCGGCCTGGGCATGTCCCTGGAAGACCTGCAGACGACCAACGACCGGCTCGCCTCCGGTGGTGAGGTCACCGTCGAGACCGCGCGCCGCATGGGCCTGTTCGTCGTCGGTCGCCTGGCCAAGCGCCACACCATCACGGTCAACCTGCGCCGCACGTCGACGATGGCGCAGCAGCCGGGCATCACCGCCAGCGTGCACCTGCCCGGGGCGCTGGTGGCGCCGCCGATGGACGTCACCGACCCCGCGGGCAAGCCGCTCGACCTCACCGCCGAGCATCAGCTGCCCTCGCCGGTCGCGCCGCCCACCGGTGCGCAGCCGCGCAACCTGGTCCCGGTGCCGAGCCTGCCCCAGCGCGACACCGCACGGTTCGGCGTGACCAGTTCCGGACTGCCCCAGCGCCGTCCGGCCATCCGCGTCGCCGACGCTCCCGACCAGCCCACGGTCTCCACGCCGGTCGGCCGGGCGGTCAGCCCGGCGGAGCAGCCGCCCACCCAGCCGTGGCCGGTCCTCACGCCGCGCTCGGACGACCACACCCCGACCGGCCCGTTCGCCCCGGTGACGCCCGCCACCGGTGAGCAGCCAGTCGAGCGGGAGCAGCCGCGCACCGATCTGTGGGCCGAATTCAAGGACGACGAACCGACGACCGGCCCCGCTCCGGCCGTGCCGAGCCAGCCGCCCGCGCCGCAGACCACCGCCCGGTCCGGTCTTCCGATCCGGAAGCCGGCCGTACCCGCCGACCCGCCGCAGGAGGCAGCACCGGAACCCGCGACGGTGACCTCCTCCCGGCTGCAGCCGGTCGCGGGCGCCTCTCCGACCCCGATCTATCAGCGCATGGTCTCGGAATGGCTGGTCGAACCCTCCACCTCGCAATCGCCGGAGAGCACGTGGTCCTCGCCTGGTGACGCGGGCTGGTTGGCCGCGGAGGACGCCAGTCATCCGACCACGACCGCGCGTACCGTCGGCGGACTGCCGATTCGCAGGCCGGGCGCTCAGTTGGTGCCCGGCGGTCTGGCGCAGGCCGAGGACGCGGGCGCGCGTGATCCGGAAGAAATTCGCAACAACCTGACCAGGCATCTCAGTGGGGTCCGCAGCGGGCGGGCCAATGCGCAGTACAACGACGGAGGGCTTGCATGACCAACGCGAACAACAGCACCACGGACGAGAATCTGAACTGGCTGGTCGCCCGCTTCACCCGTGATGTGCCCGGCGTTTCCCATGCGGTGCTGGTATCGGCGGACGGCTTGTTGCAGGCCACCAGTCCGCACCTGCCCAGCGATCGCGCCGAACAGCTCGCCGCCGTCACCGCCGGACTCGCCAGCCTCTCCATGGGCGCGGCCTCGCTGTTCGACGGCGGCAAGGTCATGCAATCGATCGTGGAGATGCAGCGCGGCTATCTGCTGGTGATGAGCGTCGGCAACGGCTCGCACCTGGCGGTGCTGGCCAACAAGACGCACGACATCGGACGTATCGGCTACGAGATGGCCCTGCTGGTCGATCGGGTGGGTTCGGTGGTCACCGCGACCGCGCGCACCGCTGTTTGAGTGTGAGATGTCCAACCCATACGGCCCCGGACCACGACCGACAACGCGCGTCCGGCCATACGCCCTGACCTCGGGGCGCACCGAACCCGCGATCGACCTGCCATTGGAGGCGGTCATCGAAACCTTGTCGTACACTGCACATCTCGACTGGCCGACCGGCGACATCCGCACCGAGATACTGCGACTCGGCACGCACCGGCTGTCGGTCGCCGAGATCGCGGCACATCTGGACCGGCCGCTCGGCATGGTCCGAGTGGTGATCGGCGACCTCGTCGTCGACGGCACCATGCGCGTGCATTCGACCCTGACCGAAGAGGCGAGCTATGACGAGCGCCGTTCCCTGATGGAGAGGACATTGCGTGGACTCCGCGCCCTATAGGAATCTGGGGCCCAGTGGACATCCCGGGCCAAGTGGAATTCCCGGACCCGGAAACGCCCCCGGACCGGACGGCTTCGAGAACCGGGTCGCCTCGACGAAGATCGTCGTCGCGGGCGGCTTCGGCGCGGGCAAGACGACATTCGTCGGCGCGGTGTCGGAGATCGTTCCGCTGCGCACCGAGGCGATGGTGACCCGTTACTCCGACGGCATCGACGATCTCGCCGAGACGCCGGAGAAGGAGACCACCACCGTCGCCATGGACTTCGGCCGGATCATCCTGCCGGGCAACCTGGTGCTCTATCTGTTCGGCACGCCGGGTCAGCGGCGGTTCTGGTTCATGTGGGACGACCTGATCCGCGGTGCGATCGGCGCCGTGGTGCTGATCGACACCCGGCGGCTGGAGGACAGCTTCGCCGCGGTCGACTTCTTCGAGGCGCGCAAGCTGCCGTTCCTGATCGCGGTCAACCGCTTCCCGGACGCGCCGCGCTTCCCCATCGCCGAGCTGCGCGAGGCGCTTTCGGTGCGCGAGGGCGTGCCGATCGTGGACATCGACGCGCGCAACGCGATCGAGGTGCGCCAAGCGCTCGCCGCGGTCACCGAGTACGCGATCGCCCAGCTGAAGGCGAGCGAACTGGAAGGAACAGCGCGGCATGCGTGAGGTCGCGGTGCTGGCCGCGGGCGGTGGCGCGGGAACGTCCGTCGACCAGTTCGCCCTCGGCTATTGGCTGGTCGGGCTGTCGCTGGGCATTTCGGTGCTGGGCGCGGTAGTCGGTCTCGCCTGCATCCTGCACGGCGCGCGCTCGGTCCAGTTCCGGTTGGTGTGGCTGGTTTCGGCGGCGATATCGCTCGGCGGCGTCGGGGCGTGGCTGGCCACGTCGGTGGCCATGCTGGGCCTGAAAGTGCCGGGCAGCGCGATGCGTTACGACACGGGCAGACTGATCTCGGCCCTGGTGGTGGCGATCGTCTCGGTCTTCGCCGCGCTGCTGATCATCGGGCGCACACCGCGGCTGACGCTGCTGTTGCCCGGCGGGGTGGTACTCGGCCTCGGCATCGGCGTCACGAACTACCTCGGCGTCGGCTCGCTGCAGATCCAGGGGTCGGTCGGCGTGACGATGTGGCTGGCCGTGATCTCCGCCGTGATCGGGGTGATCACCGCGACCGCGACGCTGTGGCTGTTCCAGACGATGCGCTTCCCGCTGGCCCGCGCCGCGACGGTGCTGCTGTTCGGCGTCGGCGTGGCCGCCACCTACTACACCGCGCTCGCCGCGTTGCACTTCGACGTGAACCGGTCGGCGAAGGTGCCCGATGGCGTGGAGTTGTTCGACTTCGTGTTCCCGATGTTCGTCATCGGGTTGCTGGCACTGACGGTGCCGATCTCCGCCGTGCTGATCGCTCCGGACCGCCGGGAGCTGGCCGGGCCGCCGAAGGCCCGCCGGCCGAAGCTGGAGCCCGCCCGCTGATCCGAGGCACCGTCGGGAAAACGACGGTCGGCACCCGAATCGCACCGCCGGCCGTTCGGTTTCGCGGTGCGTGTCGAGCCTCCTCGACCGTTTTCCGCTGAGCGATCCCCCCGCGCCGCCCGGATTCGGCGATGGCCCGAATTCACCCGCCCGGCCGACTTACAGTGGAGGCCATGCGTTTCGGTCTGGACTACGCCGCTGGACGCCCGGGGGGCGCGGCGGTTCGGGCGGCGGGGTTCGATTTCGTGGTGCGGTACCTGTCCGACGGTGGCCCGAGTCTGCCCGGCAAGCTGCTCACCCCGGCCGAGGCGAACGATTTGCGGACGCACGGGGTCTCGATCGTGTCGAATTGGGAGACCACGGCCGCGCGGATGCTGGACGGCTACGGCGCGGGCATCGTGGACGCACGCGCGGGCCTCGCCCAGGTGTTGCGCTGCGGCGGACGGGTGGACCGGCCGATCTACTTCTCCGCGGATTTCGATGCTTCACCGCAGGACCAGCTACCAATCAACGCCTACCTGGACGGGGCGGCGACGGTGCTGGGGCGCGCGAACGTCGGTATCTACGGCGGGTACTGGGCGGTCAGCCGCGCGCTGGACGCCGGATACGCGACGTGGGCGTGGCAGACCGACGCCTGGTCGGGCACGAACGTGGAGACCAGACGCGCCATCCATCAGACCCGGCGCCAAGTGACGGTCGGCGGCGTGCGCTATGACGTGAACGAGGCCGAGACGACCGATTTCGGCCAGTGGGACTTCGTGGGACGGGAGGATCCGGACGTGACGCCGGAACAAGAGGCAGTGCTGCGCGACATCCAGATTCAGCTGCGCGGACCGGGGTTGTCGGGCTGGCCGCAACTGGGGGCCGATGCGGACGGCCGGAATCGTACGCTGGTGGACGGATTGGCCGCGGCGCTGGCGCGCATCTCCGCATTGGAGCGCGAATCCGCCGAGTTGCGAACGCAAGTGGGCGAATTGCGGACCGAGATCAGCGAACTGGAGGCGACGACGGCCGAGCTGACCGAGCAGGTGCAGCGCTGGAACGGACGGCACTGGCCGTGGCCCCTGTCGCTGATCGAGGGGCCCGCGGCACTGGTCGGCGAGCAGCTGGCGCGTCTGGAGGCGTTGTTGCCGGATCTTCCCGGGCTGCCGGGGCACGACGGTGGCCAGCGGCGCGCTGCGATCGACGACGACCGGCCGCCCGAGTTGACCTCGAAAAACTGAGCCGCACACCGGCGCGACCACCGGACGCGCGCAGTCCGGCAGGGCGAGAGGGAAATCAGGAGAGCGGCAATCGGCGTAACGCCCCGCAGAGTGGCGATGAGCGGGCTCTCCTGGAAACCAGGAGAACCCGCCCTCGAGCACGAGGGTACCTCCCTCCGGCCGAGAGCGCATCCTTTCTGGGGACTTTTCCGTAGTTCAAAAACCAACCGTCAGTGCGCAATTCACCATCTGGCTACCCAGCCGCAATCGCTTCCGGCGCAATAGTGCGACGTGATGCAGAGCACATCGATAGCTATAAAATAGCTAACTCGGGCGTTGTTCGCGCGAATATTTTTCGTCCGACACCCCCGAGTGCGCGTTTCCGGACGATTGACCGAGAACCGGCGCGTTCTGCCGCTCACCAGTATCCAGCGAGCTACCGTGGGCCGGTACGAGGCAGGTCTATCGGCGTCGCGGGTCGCATCGAAGCGCATCAAGACGATCGGCGATCCGGCCGCTTCCCTATCGCTGCCGGGGTCGCCGAATACGCAGGTCCAACGACGCGCAACGCAGCGAAGCGGGGCCGATCCGGATCACACCGGCGGCCCCGCTTCCGTTCCGCGAGTTTCGGATGCCCGGCTCAGAGCCGCTCGACGTCGATCAGTCCGCGGCGCACGGCCGCGACCAACCTGCGCGGCACCTGATGCACGACGCCCCCGACGGTCACCGGCACCAGGTCCACGGGAACGGCCTTCCAGTTCGAGCGGCGGCTTCGGGTGTTCGACCGCGACATCTTCCGCTTCGGTACCGCCATCTCAGGACCCCTTCCGTGCGCGCTTGCCGTATTTGCGTTCGAACTTCTCCACGCGCCCCTGGGCATCCAGCACGCGGTGCGCGCCGGTCCAGAACGGGTGCGAGTCGGCGGTGACGTCCACCGTCAGCAGCGGATAGGTGTTGCCGTCGGTCCACTCGACGCTGCGTGCGCCGGTGGCCGTGGACCGGGTGAGGAACCGCTTGCCGGTGCTCGCGTCCTCGAAGACCACCGGGTGATATTCCGGATGGATACCCTTCTTCATTTCGCCTCTCCTCTCGGGCTTTTCGCGTCTTCCACGGGCTGGCCGGTCGCCTCGTCACTCGCGCACGGGTCGGCGTGCCAGTCGCCGAACGGGTCCTCCCACTGGGCCACTCGCTCCGGCGCACGCTCGACCAGGCGCAGTTCGTCGTCCTCCACCAGCGCCCAGTGCAGCGCTTCGCGGATCTCCGCCGGATCGGCTTCGTGCACCAGGATCGACAGCGAGATGTCCCGGTCGCCGAAGCGTTCGTCCCAGCGCAGGGCCGCCATCGCGCGGCGCTCCGGATCCGCCTCGGCCAGTTCGGCTTCCGGCATCGCGGCCAGCCAGCGCCCCGCTCCGCCCACCCGCAGACCACCACCGGCGGATTCGAGCCACACCACCTCGTCGGGTTGGGTGGCCAGCCAGATGCGCCCGCGCGCGGTCACCACGCCGTCGAGCAGCACGTCCAGCGCCTCGTGCAAGCGAGCGGGATGGAACGGCCGCGCCGCGGCGAACTCCACGAGTTCGACGCCGCAGTCACCGGTCAGGGGTGGTCGGCCGCGCAGCAGCGGCGCGTGGGCGTCGAAGACCCGGCCGCGCCGCGAATCGGCGGGGATGCGGGTGAGCAGCGTCTCGACCAGGGCAGGGGTGAGCCGGGGGAGCTCGTCCACCCAGGCGACCGGCGCGCCGGGGACGAGCCTGGCCAATACCGCGGCCAGCTTGGCCCGCGCGTCGCCGAGCAGCGCTCCGGAGGCGTCGTCGGCGCCGAGGGCGATGACGGCATCGGCGAAATCGACCTGGCCTACCGCGACTTGCGCCACTGTGCGGTCGTCGTCGGCGGTGGCGAGGCCGCGCTCGGCGAGCGTGTCGTCCCCGGTCGCGTCGGCGAGCCAGGCGTCGGCGTCCAGGCAGGTCAAAACCGCGTCCACGCGCACGTCGCGGCCCGCGGGGCCGTCCACCCGGCCGTGCACGCCCGCGACCACGACGTTCTCGATGGCCTGGCAGACCGCTTCGGCCTCGAACGCCGGGTCCAGCGCGAGCACGATGCGATCGACCGACTCGCGCTGGGCGAGGGTGCACAGCAGCGGAAGCAGATCCATCCGCAGCGTGCAGGAGACGCAACCGTGCGCGAGCTCCAGCACGGCCGAGGTTTCCTGCGTAGCGGTGCGCACCGTGCGGTGCACGATGCCTTCCCGCAGCTGGGTCAGGTCGTGGCGGACCACGACGGTACCCGGCGCCATGCCGAGCACCGCGGCCGCGCGATCCACGCCCGCCGCGGCGAGTCCGGCGAAACCGGCGAGCGCAACCACGGGCGTTCTCCGGTCGGACTCGGGTGGGACCTGGGTGGAATCTGCCGCAGCCACCGGGGCACCCCTTTCAGTAACGATTTTCATTTGCTTTACGGCAACGGTACATTGTGCGGCAGCCATTGTCGAAAACGATTGTCATCTACTGGAGGGAGTCCGCATGTCGGCCCACTGCCAGGTCACCGGGCGCAAGCCCGGCTTCGGCAAGTCCGTGTCGCACTCGCACAAGCGGACCAGCCGTCGCTGGAACCCCAACGTCCAGCGCAAGACCTACTACCTGCCAAGCGAAGGCCGGCGCGTCACGCTGACCGTCTCCGCCAAAGGCATCAAGACCATCGACCGGGACGGCATCGAGGCCGTGGTGGCCCGGATCCGGGCCCGCGGCGACAAGATCTGAGGAGCGACCCATGGCGTCGAAATCGACCGACATCCGCCCGATCGTCAAGCTGAAGTCCACCGCGGGCACCGGCTACACCTACGTCACCCGCAAGAACCGCCGCAACGACCCCGACCGCCTGGTCCTGCGCAAGTACGATCCGGTGGTGCGCAAGCACGTCGACTTCCGCGAGGAGCGCTGAGATGGCCAAGAAATCGAAGATCGCGCGCGACGAGCAGCGCAGGGCGATCGTGGCTCGCTACGCGGCTCGCCGCGCCGAGCTCAAGGAGCTCATCAGGAAGCCGGGCACGCCGGAGGGCGAGCGCGCGGCCGCGGAGGCCGAACTGCGACGCCAGCCGCGCGACGCCAGTCCGGTACGATTGCGCAATCGGGACGCCGCCGACGGACGACCGCGCGGTCACCTCCGGAAGTTCGGGCTCTCCCGTGTGCGTGTGCGCGAGATGGCCCACCGTGGCGAGCTGCCCGGTGTGCGCAAATCGAGCTGGTAGACAACCACTGTTCTCGTGAGAAGGAACTCGTCATATGGCAGTCAAGCGAGCACCGTCGAAGAAGGTCCGTGCCGAGCAGGCCCGCCGTCCGAAGAAGAACCCGCTCATCGCCGCCGGCATCGAGACGGTCGACTACAAAGACGTGAACCTGCTGCGTACGTTCATCTCCGATCGCGGCAAGATCCGCAGCCGCCGGGTCACCGGGCTCACCCCGCAGCAGCAGCGCCAGGTCGCTGTCGCGGTGAAGAACGCCCGTGAGATGGCGCTGCTGCCGTTCACCAGCCGCTAGGCGCACTTCGCGACACGAGCGAAACGAAGAAGACCCCCGAGGCTCGAGCACCGGGGGTCTTTGTCGTCGTCGCTACCGAGCCGACCGGCTCACGGGATGGTCAGCACCTGGCCCGGGTTGATCGCGTCCGGGTTCGGGATGCCACTGGCGTCCGCGATCTCCTGGTAACGGTTGCCGTCACCGTAGAAGCGCTCGGCGATCGCCCACAGGGTGTCGCCCGGCTCGACGGTGTAGGTGCGCGGCTCCGGGGCGGGCGGCGGAGGCGGCACCTCCTCGGCCGGAGCCGCGACCTGCTCCTGCTCTTGGACCGCTTCTGGCTCCGGGGCAGGCAGCGGGGTGTCGGTATGAGTACCGGAAGCCCACAGCGCGCTGCCGTCGGCGCCGTACAGCACGACGTTGCGATCGGCCTGCACGACCAGCCGGTCGGCCGCCTGGCCGTTGGTCTCGGTCGCCCACGCGGCGCCGTCGCCCTTGTAGAGCACGAAGTTGCCGTCGTCCTGCAGCACGGCGCGCTCCACGCCCTGATCATGAGTTTGCGTGGCCCACACCACATTTCCGCCCGGCTCGGACAGCACCAGATTGCCGTCCTCCTGCAGGGTGAGGGTGTAAGCACCACCTTGGAGGGACTGGCCCCGTCCGAGTTCTTCGCCTACGCGCAGCGTGTCGACCACGTTGATTCCTTTCCGGAAAAGCTGGTAGAGCATCCGACATGGATGAGCGCCACACCCCCTGGCGCGCACCCCCGCCGAACTTACTGCCCCCGAACGGTTTTCGGAGCGAATACGTGCACGGTTCGCGGAACGTTCACTGTGGGGTTCGTCCTAGTGCACGATGCGCCCGGCGTGCGCTGTGTGCAGTCGCGCCGGGACTAGGGTGTCGGGTATGGATCGGATCCAGGCCGGACGCGCCGCCACAGCTGTCGCCGTAGTGCTCGCCTGTCTCGCCGCAACGGGCTGCGGCGACTCGGACGACAAGGGGGCGGCGCCGAACTCGAGCACCACATCGACGGCCGCGCCCCGCACGCCGATCGAGGACCCGCGCGGAAACGAGGGCAAGCCGTTCACCGCCGACCCGGCCATCGTCGGGGCGCACCCGATCCCGTTCCAATCGTGGACTCGGTTGGCGGACAACAAGATAGCCGTCAATTTCGAAACCGGGTCACCGGAGTGCTACGGCGTGGACGCCACGGTCACCGAATCCGCGTCGACGGTCACCGTCGAACTGCGCTCGGGCAGCCGCGCCGAGGCGGTCGGCCGGATGTGCACGATGATCGCGGTCTTCGGGACCATGGAGGTGCCGCTGAAGGAACCGCTCGGCAACCGCACGGTGCTCAGCGCGGTCTAGAGCGCCACGCAGCACGGTCCGGTGCTGCGCACGGCACAGCCGTCCACACCGGCGCCCGGGTAGCTGTCAGCTTGCGCCAAGCCATCATCTGAGCTGGGAAAACGAAAACGAACCGTACTGCGCCGCAATGTAGTCCATGGACCGAAGCCGGGCGCATGCACCGAATCTGCTGCCGCACTGGGCAATACGGTTTCCGCTCATCGTCGCGATAACACAAACGCCGCGTCGGATCATCGATCCGACGCGGCGTTTCCGGCTACCGGCCTCAGTGGGCGAAGTGGCGGGCCCCGGTGAGATAGAGCGTGACGCCCGCCTCGCGCGCGAGGTCGATGGTCTCCTGGTCGCGCACCGAACCGCCCGGCTGGACGATGGCGCGGACACCGGCGTGGATCAGGGTCTGCGGCCCGTCCGGGAACGGGAAGTAGGCGTCCGAGGCCGCCACCGAGCCCTTGGCGCGGTCACCCGCCCGCTGCACCGCGAGACCCACCGCGTCCACCCGGTTGACCTGCCCCATGCCGACACCGACCGAAGCGCCGTCGTGCGCGAGCAGGATCGCGTTGGACTTCACGGCCCGGCACGCGCGCCAGGCGAACGCCAGATCGGCGAGCGTCTCCGCGTCGGCGGGCTCGCCCGCGGCGAGGGTCCAGTTGGCCGGGTCGTCGCCCGGGGCATCCAGCACGTCACGCTGCTGCAGCAGGGCGCCGCCGCTGATCGGCCGCAGCTCGGCGCCCGCGCGCCGGGGCGGCTCGGCGACGAGGATGCGAACGTTCTTCTTGCGCTGCAACACTTCCACCGCGCCGTCGGCGTAGGACGGCGCGACGATCACCTCGGTGAAGATCTCGGCGACCTGCTCGGCCATCTCCACGGTGACCTCGCGGTTCGCGGCGATCACCCCGCCGAACGCGCTGACCGGGTCGCAAGCGTGCGCCTTGCGGTGCGCGGCGGCGATGTCGGCGCCGAGGGCGATGCCGCACGGGTTGGCGTGCTTGATGATCGCGACAGCCGGGGCCTCGTGGTCGAAGGCGGCACGCCAGGCCGCGTCGGCGTCGACGTAGTTGTTGTACGACATCTCCTTGCCGTGCAGCTGCCGCGCCTGCGCCAGCCCGAGGCTGCCGTCGCCGGTGGTGTACAGGGCGGCGGACTGATGCGGATTCTCGCCGTAGCGCAGCACCGCCGACCGCTCCCAGGTGCCGCCGAGCCATTCGGGGAACCGGATCGCCGTGTCCTCGGCCGCACCGTCGCCGGTCAGCACGTTGGTCATCCAGCTGGCGACCGCCACGTCATAACTCGCGGTGTGCTGGAACGCCTTGGCGGCCAAGGCGGTGCGCTCGGCCAAGGTGAAGCCACCGGACTTCACCGCGGCCAGCACGTCGTCGTAGTCGCCGCTGTCGACGACCACGGCCACCGAGGGATGGTTCTTCGCCGCGGCGCGCACCATCGACGGCCCGCCGATATCGATCTGCTCCACGCACTCGTCGGGGGTGGCGCCGCCTGCCACGGTCTGGGTGAAGGGGTAGAGGTTCACCACCACCAGCTGGAACGCCTCGACGCCGAGCTCGACCAGCTGGTCGACGTGCTCCTGCTTGCGCGAGTCGGCCAGGATGCCCGCGTGCACCCGGGGATGCAGCGTCTTGACCCGGCCGTCGAGGGTCTCCGGGAAACCGGTCAGGTCTTCGACCTTGGTCACCGGGATGCCCGCGTCGGCGATCCTGCCCGCGGTGGACCCGGTCGAGACCAGCTCGATGCCCGCGGCGTGCAGACCGGTCGCGAGCTCCACGAGACCCGTCTTGTCGTAGACGCTCACCAGCGCCCTGCTGATCGGCTTGCGTTCACTCACCGGAGAACTCGCTCATCTGGGATAACTGCCTTTCGTCCGTCGGAGACAATGCCTCGCGTCGCGACGGCGGCGACGACCTCCGCCAGCAACCGTCGCTCGACAACCTTGATGCGCTCGTGCAGGGTGGCCTCGTCGTCACCCGGCAGCACCGTCACCGCCTCCTGCGCGAGGATCGGCCCGGTGTCCACGCCCTCGTCGACCAGGTGCACGGTGCAGCCGGTGACCCGCGCCCCGTAGGCGAGCGCGTCACGCACACCGTGCGCGCCGGGGAAGGCGGGCAGCAGGGCGGGGTGGGTGTTGATGATCCGGCCGCCGAACCGGTCCAGGAAGGCGGGGCCGAGCAGCTTCATGAAGCCCGCCGACACTACGAGATCCGGCTCGTGCGCGCCGACCGTCTCGGTGAGCTCGACATCCCACGCGGCGCGGTCGGGAAAGTCCTTCAGCGCCACCCGGAAGTGCGGTACGCCCGCGGCGTCGGCGTGGGTCGTGGCGGCGCAGAGCCGGTCGACGCCGACGGCGACGACCTTCGCCGGGTAGCCGGGTTCCGACGCGGCGTCCAGCAGGGCGCGCAGCAGCGAACCGGTGCCCGACGCCAGCACGACGACGGTGGCCGGCGTCGCTGCGGGCTTCCACGAGGCATGCGGGGACGTCAGCGCTCTACTCCTGCGATCGATCGGATGGCGGACGGATGCGGCACCGCCGGGTTAGAGCCTAACGACCGTCCATCCGGTCACTGTCCGGCAGGTCCGCCTCGACCACCTCGGCGTCGACGATGTCCGGGGTGGCGTGGTGGTGGTATCCGCCGCCGGTCTCGATCGCGGGCTGTTCGTCCACGAGTTCGGCGTCCAGCGGAGCCTCCAGCTCGCGCCGGTCGTAATCGTCGTAGGGGTCGTCGCGGTAGTCGTAGTAGTCGTCGTCTTCGTAGTAGTCGTCGTCCGCCTCGTAGTAGGCGTCGTCCTCGTCGTGGTAATCGTCGTACGGATCGGTGTAATCGACCGGCGGGATGCCGA
The DNA here is from genome assembly GCF_000308455.1 of Nocardia abscessus NBRC 100374. GTDB lineage: Bacteria > Actinomycetota > Actinomycetes > Mycobacteriales > Mycobacteriaceae > Nocardia > Nocardia abscessus. Next base: position 47,471 of record NZ_BAFP01000123.1, read on the forward strand.
CGGGCACGAGGAACCAGCGCGCGAAGGCCAGCCCCGCGTAGCCGGGAATGGCCAGCCAGGCGAACGTGATCAGGGGGAAGACCGGCAGGTCGAGGCCGACCCGGCCGATCGTGCCGAGCTCGCCGCCCGCGACCACGCCTGCCACCGTCAACGCGAGCGCGGAGAGCGCGGCGGAGGTGAGTGTGGCCCACGGCGCGGTGATCCCGTCGGTGGAGGTGCGGGCGAGGTCCAGCCCCCCGAGCACGCCGACCGCCGCGGGGACCAGCAGCAACACCGGCCACCATCCGGCCGCGGGTCCGGTGGGCACCGCGGCGAGCAACGGAAAGGCCGGAATCGGACCGCCGACCACGGAGAACACCCCGAAGGAGGCGGCGCCGATCTGCGCGCTGGAACCGACCAGCACACCGACGGTCTGGATCGCCAGATTCGGCAGATACGCCAGCGAGAGCACCGTCAAGCCGAGGACGCCACCGGCGTTTCCCGCCGACTGGTACATGTCGCCGAGCCGGGAAATGTGCGCCAGGAACGAGATCACCACCACCGCTGTCGCACAACCCAGCAGCCGGGCCACGGTCCGGCCCGCGCCGTAGAGGCCGGAGACCGCCCAATCGGGCAGGCGCAGCAGCACGAACAGCTGTCGCCGGAGACGGACGGCGATACCGATCGCGGCGGCGAGCAGATACAGGCCCGCGACCCACGCGAACGCGGCCAGGGTGTTCGGCGGTTGCAGCGGGAGCACACCGGAGGCGTCTTCGGTGACCGCGAGGCAGACGGAGGTGACCAGCAGCGGACCACCCACCGCGGCGCCCGCGATCCACCCGAGATCCGCCCTGGTGCACCGCGGTTCCACGGCGCGAGCGCTTTCCCGCGCGGCCAGCCAGACCAGCAGCGCGGTCGGCAGCAGCGGAAGCAGCCCGAGCGACGTCTTGCCGATCACCAGCGGAACCTGGTGCACGCCGAGCCAGGAGGCGGCGATCGCCCCGGACGTGCCCGCGAGATCGCTGCCCGAGGCGAGCAGCGCGCCGAACACGAGGACGACGAGGGTGGTCAGCCCGAAGGCCGAAGGACGGCCCGCGACCGCGATGAGAACCCTGGACCGCTCCGGGGTGAGGGACAGAAACCCGGCTTCGTCCGCTTCGGGGTGCGGCCGCGACGCGCGCGACCCGCCGATTCGGCGGGTCGAAGAGTTTCTGGAGGAGCTCATGGCAATTCAGCGTGGCACTCTCCCCGGCGCAAGAGGGTCAGGCGCGCCGCAGGCGGCCGCCGCGCCGGGGAGGATGCCGCTGAGTTCTTACTTGTTGTTGTCGTCCGAGGGACGGAATGCCTGGGTGGCGTCCGACGAGGGATCACCACTCTGTTCGCCGCCGAACGGCTTGTTCTGCTGGCTCGGCTGGGCCTGTTGCTGCTGGCCGTAGCCCGGCGAACCGTAGGGCGCCTGCTGGCCCGCCTGCTGCTGCCCGCCGAAGTGCTGGGTGACGCTCTCGTCCGGGCGCGGCTGCGCGCCGTACGGCGAAGCCGGCTGCGGGGACGCGCCGTAGGCGGTCGTCGGCTGGCTCTGCCCGTAGGGCGACTGCTGCTGCCCGTACGACTGGCCCTGCTGGCTCTGGCCGTAGCCCGGCTGCTGGCTCTGCCCGTAAGGCGACTGCTGCTGCTGCTGCGCCTGGGAGGGGAACTGCGGCGGAGCGGACTGAGCGCCGTAGCCGGACTGCCCGTACGGGCTCGCGCCGTAGCCGGGCTGACCCGGCTGACCCTGGCCGTAGGACTGCTGTCCGTACGACGGCTGCTGCTGCTGGCCGTAGCCGCCCTGGCCGAAGCCGCTCGGCGCGGTGGCCGGGCGCGGCGCGGGCGCCTTGAGGATGCCTGCCTCGAACAGCGTCGCGGCGATCGCCACCGCGGCCTGCACGAAGGCCAGCGCCAGCAGGATGTACGCACCCGCCTTCAGCTCGCTGCCCTCACCGAAGTTGAACGACTGGAACAGCAGCGCGAGGAAACCCGCGGTCGAAGCCGCGGCGGCCACGCCGATCCAGTTCTGCTTCGGCAGCAGCGACAGCCCGGCCAGCAGGCCGCCGAGCAGCAGCAGGCCCAGCAGCGGCGAGCCGGAGGCCACCTCGAAGAGGTTGGCCGACTCCGGTGTGCCGACGGTCCGGCCGCCGAAATCGATCGGCTTGGTGCCGAGGAACGGCAGGAAGCCGAGCAGGAAGTTGATCACGCCGAGTGCCGCTACGCCGACCACCAGGAAGAACGGCAGACCTTTGGCATCGGAACCGGTAGCGCTCGAACCTGCATTGGCACCACCCGTCGCCGGGCTCTGACTGGATGGCGCTGAGGGCGTGGGTGTGTTGTACCCGGAGCCCCCGGTCGGGTAGGACATGTCGTCGTCTCCTAAATCGAGTCGTACATGGTCTTCACGGCTGGATTACTTCTGACGCTACTGCACTCCCACGCCCAAATCACCCCGCCGCGACGGCCGGGACGAGCGAGTCCGCCCATATCTCGGCAGGTCGCGGGGCGTGTCCGGCGCCGAGCCGTTGGCGAGACCACCTACCGCTTCTAGACACTGTTGCCCGCGATGGCGCTTTTCACACCACGCGGGTTCTCAATAGCGGGGAATTCCCGGTGACAAGTCGATGAACCATCCGTCCGGCTGCCTCGTGTGGACAGATAAGGGGACGACGAACCCCCGCCATACCTTCGATTCCGCACGTGGCTGGTCCGGACGCTCCGCTACTGCCCGAGCCGGAGCCCACCGCCACACATGACGAAGGCCGCCTCCCGAATTCGGAGGCGGCCTTCGTGCGCGGTGGGAGATCAGGCGCTGATGCTGGCCTTCTCCAAGATCTCGCGAGCCAGCGCGGCGGTCTCGGACGGGGTCTTGCCGACCTTCACGCCCGCGGCCTCCAGCGCGTCCTTCTTCGCCTGGGCGGTGCCCGACGAACCGGACACGATGGCGCCCGCGTGGCCCATCGTCTTGCCCTCGGGGGCGGTGAAACCCGCCACGTAGCCGACGACCGGCTTGGTGACGTTGGCCTTGATGTAGGCCGCGGCCCGCTCCTCGGCGTCGCCGCCGATCTCGCCGATCATCACGATCAGCTTGGTCTCCGGGTCCTTCTCGAACGCCTCGATGGCGTCGATGTGGGTGGTGCCGATGACCGGGTCGCCGCCGATGCCGATGGAGGTCGAGAAGCCGAAGTCACGCAGCTCGTACATCATCTGGTAGGTCAGCGTGCCGGACTTGGAGACCAGGCCGATCGGGCCCTTGCCGGTGATGTTGGCCGGGGTGATGCCGACCAGCGACTCGCCGGGGGTGATGATGCCGGGGCAGTTCGGGCCGATGATCCGGGTCTTGGCGCCCTTCTCCACGTTGTAGGCCCACGCGTACGCGGTGTCCTGCACCGGGATGCCCTCGGTGATGACCACGAGCAGCGGGATCTCCGCGTCGATGGCCTCGATGATGGCGTCCTTGGCGAACTTCGGCGGCACGAACGCGATGGACACGTCGGCGCCGGTCTCCTTGATGGCTTCGGCGACGGTGCCGAACACCGGCAGCTCGACCGCGTTGCCGTCCTTGTCGGTGTGCGCGACGGTGGTGCCCGCCTTGCGCGCGTTCACACCGCCGACGATCTGGGTGCCCGCCTTCAGCATCAGCGCGGTGTGCTTGGTGCCCTCGCCGCCGGTGATGCCCTGGACGATGACCTTGGAGTCCTTGTTCAGGAAGATAGACATTTCGTTTCGTCCTTACTCGGCCGTCGTTATCGGGCGGCTGCCAGTTCGGCGGCCTTGTCGGCGCCTTCGTCCATTGTCTGCGCCAGCGTCACCAACGGGTGCGCGGCATCGACGAGGATCTTGCGGCCCTCGTCCACCCGGTTGCCGTCGAGGCGGACGACCAGCGGCTTGTTCGCGTTGTCACCCAGGATCTCCAGCGCCTTCACGATGCCGTTGGCGACCGCGTCACAGGCGGTGATACCACCGAACACGTTGACGAACACGCTCTTGACCTGCTCGTCGTTCAGGATGACGTCGAGACCGGCGGCCATCACCTCGGCCGAGGCGCCACCGCCGATGTCGAGGAAGTTGGCGGGCTTCACGCCGCCGTGGCCCTCGCCCGCGTAGGCGACCACGTCCAGGGTCGACATGACCAGACCCGCGCCGTTGCCGATGATGCCGACCTCACCGTCGAGCTTGACGTAGTTGAGGTCGTTCTCCTTGGCCTTCAGCTCGAGCGGGTCGGTCGCGTCCTTGTCCGCGAACGCCTCGTGCTCCGGATGGCGGAATCCGGCGTTCTCATCGAGGGTGACCTTGCCGTCGAGCGCGAGGATCTCGTCCTGCGGGGTGCGCACCAGCGGGTTGACCTCCACCAGGGTGGCGTCCTCGGCGACGAACACCTCCCACAGCTTCTGGATGGTCACGGCCGCAGCGTCCAGCACGTCGGCGGGCAGATGGCCCTGCTCGGCGATCGAGCGCGCGAACGCCAGGTCGACGCCCTTGACCGCGTCGACCGGAACCTTCGCCAGCCGCTCCGGCTTGGTGGCGGCGACCTCTTCGATCTCCATGCCGCCCTCGACCGAGCACATCGCCAGGTAGGTCCGGTTGGCCCGATCCAGCAGGAAGGAGATGTAGTACTCCTCCGCGATGTCCTTGGCCTCGGCGACAAGGATCTTCTTGGTGATGTGGCCCTTGATGTCCAGGCCGATGATGTTCTGCGCGTGCGTGAGCGCGTCGTCCGGGGTGGCGGCGTACTTCACGCCACCGGCCTTACCGCGGCCACCGGCCTTCACCTGGGCCTTGATCATCACCGGCTTGCCGATTTCCGCCGCGATGGCGCGGGCGTCCTCGGCCGTGTCCGTGACGCGGCCCTCCGACGAAGGCACTCCGTGCTTAACGAAGAGCTCCTTCGCCTGATATTCGAAGAGATCCATGTACTCACCGTCTCGTCTGCGTTGTGATGACAACGTCTTTGTTGGCGGCCCGACGTCGGAAGCGGGTCGGGTCGGACTCTAACCAGTCACATGGAGGGCCAATCGGCCACGTTCATCCTAAGTGGCGCAGGTCACCCGGCGCTGCCGGGAGCGGCAAAACCGCTGGCCAACGCTACTGGCGAGTAGGTTGCTGACACCGCGCCAGGTAGAGCGGGCGAAGCCGGGAACGCACCGCGGACTACTACAACTCGTCGTTGAACGACCTCTCCGGAGTGCCCATACAGCAGTGAGATATTCCGGAGGCTAAGCGTGATCAATCTCACATGTTTGTTACGGACCCGTCGCAGCGCTTGTGGGCACGACATCGTTTCGTTACCGTCATTGCGGTCGATGTCACAACACGGTCACGACTAGGAGGACGGCAAGCTTTGACGCAGCACAGCACTCCGCAGCAGGAGAGCCGCTCCGCATTCGACCGATCGACGCCGCTGGTCAGGCGGCATTCGAGTTCCATCCGCTTCACGATGTGGCACCGCCGATGAATCACAGCTCCACCTTCGCTTCCGATGATCGGGTCCGCTCCGGACATCGTTACCGCCCCGACGACGAGCCCTTCGATCCGGTGGGCAGCCACGCCGATCCCTCGTTCGACCAGCACCACGCCGGATACGAGGCGCCGCCGCAGGCGGACTACCACTTCCACCCCGCGAGCGGTGGGTACGACTACGCGGCCGATGCGCCCGTCGACCCGAGCTACGCCCAGCCCGCCTACCAGAACGAGTCCTACGCCGCCCCCGCGGCCTACGACAACGCCTGGGACACGAACAACGCGTGGGCGCAACAGGATTGGGCTCAGCAGGGCACCTGGTCCGATGGCGGCGCCTGGAATGCCGGCGACGCGTGGGCCGAAAACTCCGGCGACGCGTGGGCCGAAGAGGGTTCCTGGACGCCCGACGAGAAATCGTGGGTTTCCGACACCGGTTGCTGGGCCCCCGAGGAATCCTGGGCGACCGACACCACCGAGCCCGAGGCCGTCGATCCCGAGCCCAGCGCTCCCGCCCTACCGACCGTGATCCCGGCCCGCCGCGCCACGAACAAGCGTGGCGGCGCGCACCGCGTGCCCGCCCCGCCCGCCGCCCTCAAGGGCCGCGCCGCCGTCGCGGCCGTCGCCGCGGGTGCGGTGGTCGCCGCCGGGCAAGCCGCGTTCGCCTCGCCCGAGCAGCCGTCGCAGACCGTCGACTACGAAGCCGCGGGCCAGATCCACGAGATCGCCGCGCAGTCGATGAACGTGGCCGACCCCACGGCTTCGCCCGAATCGCCTCAGGTGCTGAATGTTTCGGCCCCGGCGAACCTCGATCAGTTCAACGACATGCTGCAGAAGGGCCAGAAGTACGCCGAGGACCTCGCCACCCAGGAGGCCGCGAAGCTTCGCCCGCTCTTCCACAAGTTCTTCGCCGCGGGCACCTTCACCTCAGGGTTCGGCGCCCGCTGGGGCGTACAGCATCTCGGCATCGACATCGCGGGCCCGATCGGCACTCCTATCTACGCCGTCGCCGACGGCACCGTGATCGAGGCCGGTCCCGCGTCGGGCTTCGGCATGTGGGTCCGCCTGCTGCACGACGACGGCACCGTCACCATCTACGGCCACATCGATACCGCCACGGTGTCGCAGGGCCAGCGCGTGCTCGCCGGAGACCAGATCGCCACGATCGGCAACCGCGGGTTCTCCACCGGTCCGCACTGCCACTTCGAGGTCTGGCTGAACGGCGTCGACAAGGTAGACCCGCTCCCCTGGCTGGCTACCCGCGGCATCAGCCTCGGCCCACAGCGCGACTGAACGGCGCGGCCGCGTCACCAGTCCGGCCGCTTCCACCCGCGCAGCCGTAGCAGAAGCCTTTCCAGCGCAGTAGCCCTACTCCGGCGTCCGCGCGATGGCCGACCGCCTTGCGTTCGTACCTCGGCAACCACAACGTGTGGAGAACCGCTGGCCGGCGCGGGAAACGTGCGCACACGTTTCAGGTAGGTGCCGCGCCCAGCCGCCTCCGCACGGTGATCACACGGGCGACCCACCCCGGTTCGACATCGAGCCCATTTCCCGCCTCGCAGCGCAGCTGATGCGCACGGCGATTCGTCCGTCCAGCCTCCGGCAGCGCATTCTCACTCAGCCGTCCCAGCAGCGGTACATGACGATGCGCACGTTTCCACGACGACTGACGACGGATTAGCGTCGGCTCATGACTCGACGTACAACGACGTACACGCAGTTCATCGCATTGCCTGCCGAACGCATCTGGCAAGTGCTCGCCGACCCGGAGCGGTGGCCGGAATGGAACCCGGATATCACCGCTGTACGGCTGAGCGGAACGGTCACGGTCGGCAGCAGGGGAACGTACGTGCCGAAAGGGCGCACCCACCGCGTTCTGCACCCGCGCGCCGCCCTGCCGTTCATCGTCGCCGCCGCGCGGACCGGGCAAGAGTTCCGGATCGAGCAGCCCGAACCGCTCGGCCGAATGCGACTGTCCTGGACGCTGACCCCGCGCGACGGCGGCACCGAACTCACTCAGCAGCTGACGTTTCTCGGCGCTTCATCGGGCGTGGCCCGCCCGCTCGCCGCGTTCCTGGAGTCCGAGGTGCGCGTGTGCTTTGCCCGTCTGGCTCGAGTGGCCGGTCTGACGCCTGGTCCCGACGCGCTCACTGTGGTCATCCCGGGCGGCAGTGGCGGACTCGGCAGACACGTCGCCGCCGACCTGACCTGTCGCGGCCATCGCGCGATCATCCTCACCCGCCACCGTGACCCCGAGCTACCGTTCGATCAAGTGGAGTGGGACGGCAAGACGGTAGGCGAATGGGTTGCGGCACTGCGTAATCCCGGCCGAACCGCGATCGTCAATCTCGCGGGTAAGCTGGTCGACTGCCGTCCCACCTCGCAGAACGTCGCCGAATTGCGTGATAGCCGAGTGGATTCCACCCGAGCCCTGGTTGCGGCAGCAGCGACACTCGACGAGCCGATCGACTACTGGGTGCAGGCGAGCACCACCGCGATCTGGTCCGACGCGGGCGAAACCCGTTGCACCGAAAGCACTCCCCTGCCGGTAGGGCTACCGCAGATGACCGGCGTGGCCGAACCGTGGGAGCGCACGTTCAACCCGGCCCGCGCCGCGCACTGGACCGTTCTGCGGACCTCCATCGTGCTCGACCCGCACGCGCCCGCTCTGCAGCGGCTCGGCCAGCTCACCAAAGCGGGGCTCGGCGGTCGTGTCGGTTCCGGCGAGCAGTGGTTCAGCTGGATCCACATCGAGGACTGGCTGGCGATCGTGCGCGCCGCGCTCGGACTCGATCCGGCGGTCGAGCTGCCGGACGGAGTCCTGGTGGCCGCCACCGATGCCCCGGTTCGCAACCGCGAGCTGATGCGCGTCCTGCGCAAGCGCCTGCACCGGCCACCGGCACCCCCGACACCGAAGCTCCTGCTGTCGCTCGGTGCTGTCCTCCTCCGCTCCGACCCCGCCCTCGGCCTCACCGGCCGCCACGCCACCTCGGAGGTCTTGCAGAAGGCGGGCTTCACCTTCCGCTATCCCACCCTCGAAAAGGCGTTGGCGGACCTGCTACCCCACTGACCGGTCTCGAAGGATTCGGGGTGCGAAAGTGCCTGATCCTCGGGGCATCATGGGGCAATGACAGAACCGATGCCGCCTCTGGAACCGATGCGGCCCGTGGAACCGATGCGGCGCCTATCCCGAAGACCGGCATTCGGTCGGCCGTTGGCGTTGGGGCTGGTACTCGGTTTCATTCCGGGCGTGCTCGTGACAATCGTGGCGGCAGTTGGGCTGTTCATGCATCGAACAGACACGGTCCGCACGTATCCGGCGCTGAATGACACGTATGCCGCCGCCATAAAGCGGATACACAGCCCGATGGACATCGACGCATACGAGGTATGGCTCGGACCTTTGGTCGACACCGGGGTGCCGCGCGGTCACGTCATCGCGATCCCACTCGGCTGGAGTATCGAGCCACGGATCGACTGGAACGAAGACATGGTTGTCCTGCATTTCACCCCCGGTGGGGAAATCCGTGTGCCCATTGCAATGGTGCTGGATACCCGCTAGTCGACTTACTTCGACGCTCTGCCACAACCTGACACGCCCTACCTACGACACACGCCGTGCGTCACCTCAACCGGCACCAGGAATGGTGGCTCGCGCTCGCTCTCGTGGGGAGGGGGCTGTCACGTTACCGTGCCGGCGAACAACTCCGGCGCAGCCTTCCGCACCTTCCGCAAGACTTTTGATGCGCGTTCCGAGGACACGGCGGAGAGAATGGGCAGCGCGGACCGCCATAGCTTCGCCGCGTCTTCATGCCGTCCGAGACGCCACCGGATCAGCCCTGTTTCCGCAGCGGAAAGTGCATGAATCCTGGTGTGGGTCTCGGGGTTCCACATCGAATGGGACAGGTACAGGTACCGCTCGGCTTCAGCGTGGTCACCCAGGGCGGCGAACGCTTTCGACGTCTGCCTCGCTACGCTCGCTTTGTTCGGGCACCACAGCGCCGCCCAGCGAGGTAACTCGGTGGTGATTTCCGTGTCTATCCATGGTTCCGCCTTGCGGAGGGTATTCCGCGCGGCTCGATGCTGCCCCGTTTCGGCATAGCAGCGCGCCAGACCGACCAGGAATAAGGACATGGTGTCCGGAGACACTTTGTCGCGCGCCGCTGCCACTCCCCGTTCGGCAAGCTCGGCGGCGTGCTGTGGCTGTCGGACATCGGTGGCATGCAACCCGAGGATGCGGAAACAGAAACCATCCTGTCCCGGCACATGACATTCCTCCGCGAGCCGCAATGCCGAAAGGAAATACCGCTGCGCGATACCGTCTTCCCCTGCGTCGTGCGCTTTGAAACCCGCGAGATAGGCCAGCTCGGCGGCAGCGCTGAACGCTGCGGACCGGACCGTCGAGTCGGCGAACCGCGACCGTAGCAGGGACGCGACATCGGTACTCAGGAACTCGGCTACAGCGGTTCGGCCGATTCCGCCGCCCTTGACTTCGTCCAGGCGCAGGAAAGCGTCCGTAATTCCTTGGACAGCACGAACTTCTGGCATACCGACGCGCGCCGTGTCGTCGACTCGGACCAACCGGGCTATGTCCGACTGCGATGCCAGCGCTGTCGCCGAAAGCGCCGCGCTGTAGACGGACGTGCGTAGGAACGACCGCCGGTCGACATCCGCTCTGCCCAACACACTGACCAGTGTGACAGGATCGCATGTCATTTCGCCGCACGCGCGCATATAGGCCGCGACCACATCGGCCGAAGCGACGCGTGTCCCCGTCTCGACATGGCCCAGGTAGCTGCGCGAAAACGGTATCCGCGCCGCCAACTCCGCCAGCGACAACCCCGCCGCCTGCCTGGCGGCCCGCAAACGCTCCCCGATATCAGGCGGCAATCCCCCATCCGTCCCCATGCGTGGATCGTAGGCGGGTCCGTAGACGCGCTGTAGCCGTTTCCCCAGTCCGGAAGGAAGTTTTCCGCGCAACGCTTGTCCCGGCACCCACCCGGCGAGCGCGTCTCTTCCGTCCGGAAGGGACGCACCGCCAGCCGTGAGCGGCCCGCGGTGACATCACCTCGCCGGGTGGCGTGCGCCCAAATGACCAGCGAGAACAGCAGGGGTGATACGCGATGGGGTTCGATTGGTGGCGCCACGCCGAGCAGGACGACATGTCAGCGCAAGCGATCATCGACCGCGTAGCCGCCGAGTGGCGCGCCGCCCGCGAACGCGAGCGCCCCCGCACCGAGCAGCCCGACCCCGGACTGTGGCCCATCGGCTGGCCGCACGAAGCTCCCGACAATCCGTTGAACGTCTCCGAAGCGCACCGAGTCATGCAGCAGCACAGGGCATGCCGCGCCGATCAATGCCCGCGCAAGGCGGCGGCCCGGCAGACGCTCATCGATGCGGGGCGCATGAAGCCGGACACCTCGCGGGAGCCGCACTGAATGTGTCCCAGCTCAGTCGTGGTGGAGGCCGAACTCAGGGGATGACATGGGAACACGCGGAGGGCATCGGTGATCGGCTTCATGCTGACTGGGTCGTTTATCGCGGGGGTCACAGGCGCGGCGGTAGTGACTGCGGCACACCGACCTACCCGATTCAGGTAGCAGCTGCCACGACCGGGCAGCCTGGTCTGGTCACCGGTTCAAAAGAAGCCGAAGAAGGCAATCTGAGAAAGGCACGATGAAGTGAGCAGCTACCTGGTGATCCAGCTGTACTGCACCACTATGGAGGCAGACGCTATCCGTTCGGTGCTGGCAATGAAGGTCGCCGAGTTTCCTGGATTCGCCGACGCCAGGATCCAGCTCGGACAGAAGGCAGAGACGGACTCCGAGATGCACCTGGATTGGGCTGCCCAGCACCCAGGACAGGATGCCGCTGACCGCGCATACTTCCTCCTGGAGGTGACCTCCGCGACCGATATCGCAGAGCCGATACTGCGAGAAGTGGAGGATGCGGTCACCGATTCGATCAATTCGACCTACAACGACAACCCCGACGAGATCATCGAGGTCCCCTGGGGAAGTTACGCCGGAACCACCCTCCCCAGCTGAGGGATCCAGCGGACCGGTCACGGCGGTGGCGCTGGACTGTATCCAAACTGTCGATCTGCCTCGACGTCTAGCGGCAGACCGCTCGCAGGAGCAGGGTTCCGGTAGTGATCGCCAGTTGCGGCGAAGTCGTTGGTGGTCAACGTTTCTCATTGCGAAGTGGCGAGTGGCTCGGCGCGCGCGGTTGTGACGAGATCGGCGCGTTCACGCGTGCGTCCTGCCAGCCCATGCCATGATGCGAGCGGCCCTGACCCTTACCCGAAGGAGACAACAGTGCGATTCACCTGCCTTCTGGCTTTACCCGCCGTCGCGCTGCTCGGTTCGGGCCTCACGCTCGCCGGCGCGTCCTCCGCCCTCGCTGAAGGTCCCGAACTCGATGTCGCGGCCTTCAGCTGTCCCCAGCCCGACGGACTCTTCCCTTACCCCGGGGACGTGACGAAGTACGTTCAGTGCTCGAACAACGTCCCGACCGTTCACAGGTGTCCGGACGGCCTGAATTGGAACCGGACCGGCCAGTACTGCGACTGGCCGGCCAGCGCGGGCGCGGTGGCTGAAGTCCGGCAGCGGTAAGAGCGGCGGACGGAACGACCCGATCAGTGCCGCACGCGGACCGGCACGTTGGTCCAGCCCGCGACGCTGGTCTGCGCCGCTCTTCGCAATCCTGCTCGATCCAGGGAGTATTCGGGCATGAAGTCGAGCATCGCGTCCAGGGCGATCCGGCCTTCCAGGCGTGCGAGGGCCGCGCCCAGGCAGCTGTGTATGCCGTAGCCGAAGCCGAGGTTGTGACCGGAGTGCGGTCGGTCGATGTCGAAGCGGTCCGCGTCGCGGAATGCCCGCTCGTCGCGGTTCGCCGAGGCGAGCAGCATGAGCACGGGGCTGTGTGCCGGAATGGTCTGCCCGTGCAGATGCACTTCGCGCAGGGTGTAGCGGAGGTCGTATTGCACCGGTCCCTGGTAGCGCAGTAATTCCTCGAAAGCGCCGGGGATTTTGGACCGATTGGCGCGCAGGTCCTGCCATTGCTCGGGCTGGTCGGCGAAGATCACCGCGGCGTTGCCCAGGAGTTTCGCCACGGTCTCGGCTCCGGCGCCGGCCAGAAGGGAAGCGAAGCCGAGGATTTCGCGGTCGGTGAGCCGCGTGGGAGCGCCGTCCTCGCGCTCCACCTCCACTTGGGTGAGACTGCTGATCATGTCGTCTCGAGGGTCGGCGCGGCGTTCCAGGATGAGCTGGTAGTAGAAATTCGCAGTGGCCTCCACAGCCAGTCGACCCTCCGGTGTGAGGCCGTTGTACCCGGGTTTACGTTCCATCGGCGCCGCCAGCCAGAGACGCAGCTGCTGGCGATGTTCGGGCGGTACGCCGAGCATCGTGGTGATGACCTCGATCGGGAACAACTCCGAAAAGTCAGCGACGACATCGAAATCGTGGGGATCGAGTTGCTCGGCGAAGCGGTGGACGGTGTCGCGGATCATCGACTCGAGTCCGGCGATGGCGCGCGGGGTGAACACCTTGCTCACCAGCTTGCGCATCCGGGTGTGCTCGGGCGGGTCCATCATGATGATCATCGGCGTCGTCTGGTCCGGCGGATCGGGATCGAGAACCATCTCGAGCGTGATCCCCCGCGCCGACGAATACGTCTGGAAGTCCTTCATCGCCGGTGCGACGTCTTCGTAGCGCGACAGTGCCCAGAAGCCGTAGGCCGGGTTGTGGTAGACGGGGGCGTGGTCGCGCAGCCGACGGAAGGTCTCGTCCGGATCGGCGAGGAATTTTTCGGAGTAAGGGTCGAATTCGATCGTGTCGTCCGGGACAAGTGTGTCTGTCATCTGTATCTCTACTGTTCCGGGAAGGCCCGCATCGCACCGAGTCCGACGGTGGGTGCCTAGGATTCGGCTCGAGAGCGGACGATGTGGAGAACCGGATTCTCCGGCACCGCTGATGTTACAGTTTTTACGATTCTTGTAAAGGATGTAAGTTGGATTCGGACGGCGGCACGAGCTCGGACACGACGACCCGGACGCGGATACTGCGGGCGACCTTCGAGGTGCTCGGCCGCAGAGGGCACAGCAAGCTGAGCCTGTCGGATGTCGCCGCCGCGGCCAAGGTGTCGCGGCCGACGCTGTATCGGCTGTTCTCATCGAAGGAGGAACTCCTCGCCGCGTTCGGCAACTACGAGCAGCGAAACATCGAGGAGGGGCTGCGCGCCGCGACCGAAGGACTGACCGGCCACGACCGGCTGGACGCCATCCTGCGCTTCATCGTCGACTTCCAGGATTCGTACTCGCTGAGCCACCTGGTCGCCGTGGAGCCCGATCACGTGCTGTCGCAGATTACCCGGGTGATACCGATCATGCGCGGGCTCATCGCGCCGATGGTCGACGGCGACGACGCAGAACTGGTCGCGGCCACGATCGTGCGGCTGGCGGTGTCGCACTACCTCGTCGCGAGCGACGACAAGGCGACCTTCCTTGCCCAGCTCCGGCACGTGGCCCGAATCGAGGCGCCCGCCCCGCCGCGGCCTGGTCGATGAAAGCGACCAGCGCCTAAGGCGTCGCCGCGATCGCGAGACCGAACAGCGCGACGACCTTGACGACCTCCAGGCCGATGTACCAGAAGTGAGCGTGCGAGCGCGGTAGTTCCTCGCCCGCCAGCACACGATCGGCGCGGCGGGACAGCGGCGGGCGAACCACCAGGATCTGAACTGCCAGCAGCGCCACGGCCACGCCAAGCCACAGCCACGTCGCCCGGCCCGGCCCGACGATCAGTGCGGCGACCACCAGCAGCGCCGCGAGCACGGCCTCGGTGACGTTCAGCGCCCGGAACACCAGGCGGCCGATGCCGAGACCCAATGGCAGCGTCACCCCGGGAGCCCGGAACTTCAGTGGCGCTTCCAGGAACGAGATGGCCAGCACCATACCGAGCCACAACATGGGCAGAAACCACAGAACGTGCTGCGCGATCGTATCCACTTCGCGGACCCTACCGGCGTGGCGCGCTCCCGGGCAGGGCCGGAATACCCACGCCGCTCAGAGCTTGACCAACGTCCGGCTGTACTGCGGGATCAACCGGATCTTGCCCGCGGTGCCGAAGTCGATGGTCACCGTGGCCAGTGGGCCGAAGCCCTCGGCGGCGATCACCCGGCCGAGACCGTACTTGTCGTCGCTGACCCGATCGCCCACGGCGAGCACCAAGTTCGTGTTGTTGCGGGTCGCGCCGCCGGGAGCGGGCCTGCGCGGTCCACGATCACGCAAGCCGGGCCGCTGCTGCGACCACCCGTCACCGCGCGTCCAGTCCCGCTCCAGGCCGTCGTCGTCGCCACGCCGCCGGAGACCTCTCGTCCCGGGCGATCCGGCCGGCTCGAGCCGCCGCCAATCGAGGAGGTGACCGGGGATCTCTTGCAGAAACCGTGATTCCGGGTTCGACACCGGCTGACCCCAGCCCGAACGCACCACGGCACGCGTCAGGTACAGCCGCTGCCGGGCCCTGGTGATGCCGACGTAGGCGAGGCGGCGTTCCTCGGCCAATTCGGTCGGATCGCCGAGCGCCCGCATGTGCGGGAACTGCCCGTCCTCCCAGCCGGTGACGAACACCACCGGGAACTCCAGTCCCTTGGCGGTGTGCAGCGTCATCATCGTGACCACGCCGGAGCCCTCGTCCGGAATCTGGTCGGTGTCGGCCACCAGCGAGACCCGCTCCAGGAACGCCGCGAGCGAACCGGGGTCCGGCTCGCCTTCACCCACCTCGGGCAGCAGCCCCTCCTGCCGGGCCGCCTCGGCGTTGTTGTGCGCCTCGGAGCTGAACTCGCGCGCCACGCTGACCAATTCGTTGAGGTTGTCCAGCCGGGCGCCGTCCTGCGGGTCGTCGGACGCCTCCAGCTCGGCGCGATAACCGGTGCGCTCGAGCACCGCTTCGACGACGTTGCCCACGTCGGGGAAGTCGGATTCCGCGCGTTCACCGGCGGCGCGGACGTCGTCGAGCAGGTCGAGGAAGCTCGCGATGGCGCGCTGGGCACGCGTGTTCAGCAGCGCCACTTTGCCTTCGGCGGCGTCGCGCAGCGCGGCGGCGAAACCGATCCCGCGCTGTTCGGCATGGACCGCCACGCAGGCTTCGGCGCGGTCGCCGATGCCGCGGCGGGGCGTGTTCAGGATGCGACGCATGCTCACCGCGTCCTCCGGGTTCTCCAGCACCCGCAGGTAGGCGACGATGTCGCGCACCTCTTTGCGCTCGTAGAAGCGGACGCCGCCGACCACCTTGTAGGGCAGGCCCATCCGGATGAAGATCTCTTCCAGCGCGCGGGAGTTGTTGTTGGTGCGGTAGAACACCGCGACGTCGGCGTAGTTGGCCTCGCCCTGGTCGACCAGCCGGTCGATCTCGCGCGCCACGAACGACGCCTCGTCGTGCTCGTTGTCGGCGACATAGCCGGTGATCAGGTCGCCCTCGCCGGAATCGGTCCACAGCTTCTTGTCGCGCCGGTTCTCGTTGCGCGAGATCACCGCGTTGGCGGCGGAGAGGATGTGCTGGGTGGAGCGATAGTTCTGCTCCAGCAGAATGGTTTCGGCGTCGGGGAAGTCGCGCTCGAACTCCTCGATATTGCGGATCGTCGCGCCGCGGAAGGCGTAGATGGACTGGTCGGCGTCACCCACCACGCACAGTTCGCTCGGCGGAACCCGATCCTCGGCCCCCTCGTCCACGTGGTGGCCGACCAGCTCGCGGACCAGGACGTACTGCGCGTGGTTGGTGTCCTGGTACTCGTCCACCAGCACGTGCCGGAACCGGCGGCGGTAGTACTCGGCGACCTGCGGATGGTTCTGCAGCAGCGCCACCGTCTCGCCGATCAGGTCGTCGAAGTCCAGCGCGTTCGCCGAGCGCAGCCTGCGCTGATACTCGGTGTAGACCCTGGCCACCAGGCCGGGCAGCTCGGTGTCGTCCGATTCCGCGTCCGCGGTGGCGCGGGCCGGATCGATGAGCTCGTTCTTCAGGTTCGAGATCGCGGTGGCGAGCAGGCGCGCCGAGTACTTCTTGGTGTCGATGTCCAGGTCGCGGCTGATCATGGTGAGCAGGCGCCGCGAATCGTCCGCGTCGTAGATGGAGAAGTTCGAGTTCAGGCCGGGCAGCAGCGCCGCCTGGGTACGCAGGATGCGGACGCAACTGGAGTGGAACGTCGACACCCACATGGTGTTCGCACGCGGTCCGACCAGCCCTGTCACCCGCTCCCGCATCTCCGCGGCGGCCTTGTTGGTGAACGTGATGGCGAGCACTTGGCCCGGGGTGACGCCACGAGCGGCCAGCAGATAGGCGATGCGGCGGGTGAGCACGGCGGTTTTTCCAGAGCCCGCGCCCGCCACGATGAGCAGGGGGGATCCGGTGTGCACCACCGCCGCCCGCTGCTGCGGGTTCAGGCCGTCGAGCAGGCGCTCGGCTTCCTCGGCGCGCCGCTGCTCGCGCTCGACGCGCTGCCGCTCGCGCTCGGCGTCCGTGGGCGGCGCCTCGGGCGCGGCGGCAGGCCGCGACCCCTCCGCCGCGTCACCGCCGGGGAACGGCGGTTTCGGTGTCGGGTCCGGGTGCGCGATCCGACCGGCCTGCGTCTTGGGAGCCACCGTGATGTCCATCGTCCATCCACGCTACCGGCGGCCACCGACACGGATGAAGCCCCGGGGGACATCGGTATCGGTTCGGCGCCGGATGCCTGAACGGCGCGTGAACTCCCGCTGGTGGGAAGCCGGGGCGAAACGACCTGCGTCTCTCCCGCGATTCCCAAACGTATCCGTTTTGCATACCCCCCAGCCCGTGGCACACTGGCGACATGCTCAGCGCTTCCGCAAGACATCCGATTCGGCTGCCGGCCGGACACCGGGATCGCGGAGCCTGTACCTGAGCACACCTTTCTGGGGGGACAATACAAGGCCCACCAGGTCTGTTTCACGGTGAAAGAACTGATCGGTAACGAGCCGCGTGCACGCGCCGATCCCTGTTCTGACACGAGGAGATGAATGATGAGCACCCCTGCCACGACGACCGGGTCCGAATCCGCGTTGCCGCAGACCGAGGCCGAGATCGACAAGCTCCGCAAGGAGATCGACAGTCTCGACGCCGAGATCCTGGCCGCGATCAAGCGGCGGACGGAGATCTCCCGGATCATCGGCCGGACGCGCATGGCGTCGGGCGGGCCGCGCCTGGTGCACAGTCGCGAAATGAAGGTGCTGGAGCGGTTCAGCGAGCTGGGCCAGGAAGGCCACACCCTCGCCATGCTGCTGCTGCGCCTCGGGCGCGGTCGCCTCGGCCACTGACCTGACAATCACGCGGCGCGCTCGCGAGACCGTCGCTTCCACAAGGCCGCCCCGGGTGTGCTCAACCCCGGGGCGGTCGTTTCATGTCCGCGGTCGGATGCTTCGAGTGCCGGTCGGCCGCATCCCACCCCCGCGGAAGCGTCAGGTGAGTGCGATGTACTTGGTGGACAAGTACTCCTCGATCCCCTCGGTGCCACCCTCCCGGCCGAAACCGGACTGCTTGACGCCACCGAAGGGCGCCGCGGGGTCGGAGATGACGCCGCGATTGACGCCCACCATGCCGGATTCCAGGCCCTCGGCGATCCGCATGGCGCGATCGAGGTCGCGGGTGTACACGTAGCTGACCAAGCCGAATTCGGTGTCGTTGGCGGCGGCGAGCCCTTCGGCCTCGGTCCGGAAGCCCACGATCGGCGCGACCGGGCCGAAGACCTCCTCGCGCAGAATCCTGGCTTGCGGCGGGACGTCCCGCAGGACGGTCGCCGGGTAGAACCAGCCGGGCCCGGCGGGCGCCTTGCCGCCGATCAGCACCCGCGCACCGGCCGCGACGGCGTCGTCCACCAGTTCGCTCACCGTGTGCAGTTGCTCCTCGTTGATCAGTGGGCCCAGCGTGGTGTCCGGGTCGGCGCCGGGTCCGAGCCGCACGCTGCTCGACATCGCCTCCACCAGCTTGGTGGAGAACTCCTCGAGCACGCTCTCGTGCACGTGGAAGCGGTTGGCCGCGGTGCACGCCTCGCCGCCGTTGCGCAGTTTCGCCAGCATTGCGCCCTGCACGGCGGCATCCACGTCGGCGTCCTCGAACACCACGAACGGCGCGTTCCCGCCGAGTTCCATCGAGGTGCGCAGCAGCCGGTTCGCGGACTTCTCCACCAGCTTCTTGCCCACCTCGGTGGAGCCGGTGAAGGTGAGTTTGCGCAGCCGGGGATCGTCGAGCAGCGGCTGGGTCACCGCGCCGGAGCGGCTGGAGGTGACCACCGAGAGCACGCCGTCGGGCAAGCCGGCCGCGCTGCACAGCTGGGCCAGCAGAAGCATGGTCAGCGGCGTCGCCGAGGCGGGTTTGACGATCATCGTGCAGCCCGCCGCCAGCGCGGGGCCGATCTTGCGCGTGCCCATGGCGAGCGGGAAATTCCACGGCGTGATCGCCAGGCAGGGGCCGACCGGTTGCTTGTGCACCATGATCCGCCCGGTACCGGAAGGCGCGTGCAGGTAGCGCCCGTGCACCCGGGCGGCCTCCTCGCTGAACCAGCGGAAGAACTCGGCGCCGTAACGCACCTCGTTGCGGCTCTCCGGCAGCGCCTTGCCCATTTCCAGGGTCATCAGCAGGGCGAACTCCTCCGCGCGGGCGGTGATCTGCTCGAACACCTCGCGCAGGATCTCCCCCCGCTCGCGCGCGGCCGTGGCCGCCCATTCGTCCTGTGCGGCGACGGCCGCGTCGAGTGCGCGCACCGCGTCCTCCGGGGTCGCGTCCGCGACGTGCGTCAGCACCTCCCCGGTCGCGGGATTGTGCACCGGGAAGGTGCCCCCACCGGTGGCGTCCACGGGGCGCCCTGCGATCCACAGCTGCTTCGGTACGGATTCGAGAAGTTCACGTTCGGAGCCCATGACGCCAGACTATGCCTCACACCGGGAGCACATCCTGGAACTCATATCGGCCGCCCCCATCGGGTCGGTGCAGGGGCCCGGCCCGGCGCGTCGCCCCGGCCGCGGGCACCTGTGGCCACGGTAAGTCCGATGTGGCGCAGCGGATTCTCGCCTCGGCGGCGGCACCGGCGGACCCGACTCTCCGCGAACGCACCCGTGCGCGCGACCGTGCCTGCTTGTACCCTCGGCGAACGTGAGCAGCGACATCACCGCGACGGCGGCATGGCGGAAACTGCACGATCATCACGGCACCGTCGCCGACCGACACCTCAGGGAGTTCTTCGCGGACGATCCGGCGCGGGGCAGCGAGCTGACCGTCGAGGTGGGCGATCTGCACATCGACTACAGCAAGCACCGCGTCAACCGGGAAACCTTGCACCTGCTGGTGGAATTGGCGCGCGAGGCCGGTGTGCCCGAGCGGCGTGCCGCGATGTTCGGGGGCGAGCACATCAACACCTCCGAGAACCGCGCGGTCGGCCATGTCGCGCTGCGGCTGCCAGCGGGCGAGACCATGGTCATCGACGGCGCCGACGCGGGCGCCGAGGTGCACGAGGTGCTGCGGCGGATGGGCGAGTTCACCGACGCGCTGCGCTCCGGCGCGTGGCGCGGGGCGACCGGCGAGCGCATCACGACAGTGGTCAACATCGGCATCGGCGGCTCGGACCTCGGGCCGGTCATGGTGCACCAGGCGCTGCGGCACTACGCCGACGCCGGGATCGGCGCCCGGTTCGTCTCGAACGTCGACCCGACCGATCTGATCGCGAAGCTGGACGGCCTGAATCCGGCCACCACGCTGTTCATCGTCGCCTCGAAGACGTTCTCCACCCTGGAGACGCTCACCAACGCGACCGCGGCCCGGCGCTGGCTGGTCGCCGCGCTCGGCGAAGGCGCCGTGGCCAAGCACTTCGTCGCGGTATCCACCAATGCCGAGCGGGTCGCGGAATTCGGTATCGATATCGAGAACATGTTCGGTTTCTGGGATTGGGTCGGTGGCCGATACTCGGTGGCCTCGGCGATCGGCCTGTCGGTGATGGCGACCATCGGCAAGGAACGCTTCGCCGAGTTCCTCGCCGGGATGCACGCGGTGGATCGGCACTTCGCCGAGGCGCCGCTGGAGGCGAACGCCCCGGTGCTGCTCGGCCTGCTCGGCGTCTGGTATTCGAACTTCTTCGGCGCCGCCTCCCGCGCGGTGCTGCCGTATTCGAACGATCTGGCCCGTTTCCCGGCCTATCTACAGCAGTTGACCATGGAGTCCAACGGCAAATCGGTGCGCGCCGACGGCACCCCCGTCACTACCTCCACCGGCGAGATCTTCTGGGGCGAACCGGGCACCAACGGCCAGCACGCCTTTTACCAACTGCTGCACCAGGGCACCCGGCTCATCCCCGCCGACTTCATCGGATTCGCCCAACCCACAGCGGATCTGGCGACCATCGACGGCACCGGCAGCATGCACGACATCCTGATGAGCAACCTGTTCGCGCAAACCAAGGTGCTCGCCTTCGGCAAGACCGCCGAGGAGATCGCCGCCGAGGGCACCGATCCCGCACTAGTGCCGCACAAGGTGATGCCGGGCAACCGCCCCTCCACCACCATCCTCGCGCCCCGGCTCACCCCGTCGGTGGTCGGTCAGCTCATCGCGCTCTACGAGCACCAGGTCTTCGTGGAAGGCACCATCTGGGGCATCGACAGCTTCGACCAGTGGGGTGTCGAACTCGGCAAGCAGCAGGCCCTCGCCTTGGCCCCGCTGCTCACCGACGCGCAAGAGCCCCAGCCACAGGACGATTCGTCCACCGACTCGCTCATCCGCTGGTACCGCGGGCACCGCTGATCCATCCCGCGACGCTAGTCGGCCCCGCCGGGCGGGCTTTTGCGCTGCGCCTCGTCGAGCCGACGGACGATGAGCGAGGTGCCTATCGCGATCAAGGTGCCGATGACGCCGAGATCGAAGACGACCTGGACCATGGTGGCCACTTTCGCCGCGGGCCCGACCGCATGCACGTCCCCGTAGCCGACGGTCCCGAGAGTGACGATCGTGTAGTAGAGCGCGTCGGTTCGCGTGTGCAGTCCGTCGAACTGGCCGGGCGCGCGCTGTTCGAGCACGTAGTAGTAGAGGGCGAAGAACGTCACCACGACGCAGACCACGAGCAGCACGTCGTTGATCCGTCCGCTGCTCGCCCGCGGATCGCGGAAGTAGCGGCGGACGCGCCACCGAGCCAGCCAGATCAGGCCGGCGACTCCGACGACGAAGGCGACCAGCCCGAGCACCGCGGCGGGGCGACCGAGCGGCACGCTCTCCAGCGGCAGAAAGTAATAGAACAGCAGAGCGCACACCACGGCCGGCACATTGTGCACCACGCGCGATGACCTGCCGACTGCGCGATTATCCGTCATCACTCCATCATCTGCCCAGGTAGAGCGCATGAGCCGCTGCACGCGCCGGACGCGATGCGCGGTTGGCTTGCCGCGGGCCGTCAGGTCTCGGCGGCGCGGTGACGTGATCCGCCTCACCAGGTGTCACAAGGATCGGTTGCGCGGTGTCTTGTGTCCGAAGCCCTCGAACGAAGGAGACGCCATGACTGGAAACATCGATGTGGTCGTGGTCGGCGGCGGATACGCCGGCGTCTTGGCCGCCAATCGCCTGACGCAGCGTGACGACGTGACAGTGACTCTGATCAACCCGCGCCCGACCTTCGTCGAGCGGATCCGCCTGCACCAACTGGTCGGGGGTTCGCACCAGGCGGTCGTCGACTACCGCGAGATCCTGGGCGAGCGCGTCCGGCTCGTGGTCGACACCGTGACCCGGATCGACGCGGCCGAGCGCAGCGTGGCCTTGGCGACCGGCGGCACGGCGAGCTACGACTATCTGGTGTACGCGGTGGGCAGTGGCAGCGCCGATCCGGGCGTGCCGGGAGCGGGCGAGTTCGCCTATCCGGTCGCCACTCTGGAGGAGGCGCGGCGGCTGCGGCCGGTCTTGGACGCCGCGCCCGTGACGGCCGCGGTGACCGTCGTTGGAGCCGGTGCGACCGGCATCGAGATCGCCGCCGAGCTGGCGGAGCAGGGTCGCCGGGTGACCGTGGCCTGCGGCGGGGCGCTCGGCCCGTACCTGCATCCTCGGGGTCGGCGGTCGGTGGCCAAGCGGCTGGCCGAACTCGGGGTGACCGTGCTCGAAGGCCCCCACTCGAAGGTCACGTCCGTGACGCCGGATTCGGTGCGGCTCAGTGGCGGCCACACGCTGCGGAGCACGGTGACCATCTGGACCGCCGGTTTCGGCGTGCCGGACCTGGCCGCCCGCAGTGGACTGAGCACCGACGCGGTCGGCCGCCTGCTCACCGACGAGACGTTGACGAGCGTGGACGACGTGCGCATCGTCGCGGCGGGCGATTCGGCGGCGCCGTCGGACCTGCCGTTGCGAATGAGCTGCCAGACCGCCCGTCCGCTGGGCGCCCACGCCGCGGACACGGTGCTGGCCCGGATCGCGGGTACGCAGCCCGCGGCCATCGACGTGGGTTACTTCGGCCAATGCATCGCCCTGGGCCGTCGCGCCGCCACCCTCCAGGTCGCCTCGAGGGACGACACCGCGAACAGGTTCTACATCGGTGGTCGCCTGGCCGCGAAGATCAAGGAAATCGCCTGCAAGAACGTCGTCAAGGAACTGGCGGACGAGGCACGCAAGCCGGGGTCGTTCACCTGGGGGTTCAAGGACGGCAAACGCAGGCAGCTGCTGCAGGCCGAGCGCGGCGCGGCGCCTGCCACCCTCTGACCGGCGGCCTGCGCCGTCGGTGTCCGAGACGTGCACGCGCCGTGTCGGTTCGGCTCGGTGGACGAGGACGGCAGCCGTGCACGACGCGTCGTGCCTCAGCGGTCGAGGACCGCGTAGCCTTCCGCGTGCCGGCGCAGCACGAGGTCGGCGCGCTCCCTTGTGGTCGCGACGAGATCCGCGTTGCGTAAGTCGCTGTCGTGCACCTTGTCGCGGGCTGCCGTGGGAGTGCGACCGCCGCGGATGTGCCTGTCCAGCAGGCGATTCTC
Organism: Nocardia abscessus NBRC 100374; assembly: GCF_000308455.1. Taxonomy (GTDB): domain Bacteria; phylum Actinomycetota; class Actinomycetes; order Mycobacteriales; family Mycobacteriaceae; genus Nocardia; species Nocardia abscessus. Next base: position 70,920 of record NZ_BAFP01000123.1, read on the forward strand.
GAGCACGTCGCGCGGCGCGTCCAAGTACCAGCATTCGTCGAGCAGGGCGCGGACCGCTGACCACCGCCGCCCCTCGAAGTCGTCGAGGAGCAGGTAGTTGCCCTCGGTCAGGATGATGGACTGCCGATCGAGCACCACGCCGCCGGGCACCGGCGCATCGATGGACCGGTCGAACGTCGGCCATGGCACCGGGGCACCCACCGGCGTGGTGCGCAGGCGCCGCAGCCCCGCGACGTAGCCGTCGACGTCGAAGGTGTCCGGCTCACCTTTGCGCGCAAGGCTTTCCATCGCGCGCAGGACGTCGTTGCCCAGGTGATATCCGTCCATGGGTGCGATCTCGGCGACCGTGCCGCCCGCCTCGGCATTGATCGCATCGCGCAATGCGACCGACAAAGTGGATTTGCCCGCGCCCGGCGGCCCCGCGATACCGAGCAGATACCGCCCCCGCGCGGCCCGGTCGAGCACCCGCCGGACCAACCAGCTCACCGGTCGCTGCACGAACTCCCCTGCCACCGCCGCCACACTACCGCCGCGTGCCGTCTCATGGCCCACCCGCGAACTCGTGCGGACGATCGCGCCGCACGGCGGTCTTGCGCCGCGCAACACGGTTGAACGAGCTGATCGGCCCGGCGCAGTGGCCCCGCGTGCCGCGGACCTGGCAGGCGAATGACCGATATCGGCGGCGCTCACCCGCCACCGCGAAGACGCCGGCGCACTTGGGCGGACAACTCCGCCGCCTGGTCGCGCAGCGCCTCGGCGAACATACCGCGAGGTCCGGCGGTGCCGCGGTCGCCACCATGGGCGAGGACGGTCCGCCGCACCGCGGCCGGGTGATCGATCCGGAGCAGCGCGATGGTCGGCGGCAGGAGGGGAACGGCGATGCCGGGAACCACGGTGATGCCCAATCCTGCCGCGACCAGGCCGAGTTTGGCGAACCAGTCGCGGGCGACGAAGGCGATATCCGGCTCCCAGCCGGGATCGCGCCACGCACCGAGGAGGGTGGCGGCCGGCTCCTGGCTGCCCACGATCCAGCGTTCGGCGCGGAGCAGATCGGGCGGCGCGCTGGTGGCTCCCGCGAGCGGATGCGTGGACGCGACCGCGACGAGCAGCGGATCGTCCAGCAGCGGTTCGATCGCCACGCCGCTGGGCGGGGTTTCCGGCGCGGTCACCACGGCGAGGTCGAGGCGCTCTCGCGCGACGGCGGCTAGCAGCCGAGGACTGAGCCCCTCCCGCAACGAGATCCGCAGCTGCCGATCGCGGAAGGCCGCGGCGGCGATCGCGCGGGGCACCAAGGCGGCCGTCGCGGTGGAGAACGCGCCGATGCGCAGGCGGCCTGCCGGGCGCGCCGCCAGATGGCGGATGTTGTGCCGGGCGTGCTCCAGCTCGCCGAGGATCGCCTCCGCGTGCCGCAGCACGATGCGTCCGGCTTCGGTCGGCCGCACACCGCGGGCGTGGCGCTCGAACAGTGCGCGACCGGCGGCCCGCTCCATCAACGCGATCTGGCGGGACACCGCGGATTGGGTGTAGCCGAGATTCTCCGCCGCGGTCGAGAACGATCCACAGGCAGCCGCCTCCCGAACCACGCGCAGGCCCGCGACGGTGAACTCATTCATGCATAATGCTCATACCAGATATGCCAGACAGTCGCTTGTCGCATGTATCGGGCGACTTTAGCGTCGAGTCGTGACCGCGATGGAGAACAAGAAGCTGCTCGCCGACATCTTCGAGCAGATGTCCCTCGGCAATACCCGCGCGCTGACCGACGCCATGGCCGACGACTTCCGCTGGGTGTTCCCCGGCGACTGGTCCTGGAGCGGCACCTGGGAACCGAAGTCCGCGGTGCTCGAGGGCCTCCTTCGTCCGCTCATGGCGCAGTTCACCGAGTACCGCAGCGCCGCGGAGCTGATCCTCGCCGAGGACGACCGCGTCGTCGTGCGGGCCCGCGCCCAGGCCGTGACCACGCGCGGCGAAACCTACGAGCAGATCTACTGCTTCCTCTTCCGGGTCGCCGACGGGAAGCTGCGCGAGGTGGTCGAGTACTGCGACACGGCGTTGGTCGAGCGCGTGTTGACCCGCCCTGCGTGAGCGGCTCAGACGAACGCGCGCTCGATGATCGCGCCGGTGTCCACTCCCGTGGGCAGCGTGCCGAACGCGATGCCCCAGTCGTCGCCGAGCCGGGTGGCGCAGAACGCGTCGGCGACCGCCGGGTGACCGTGGCGAACCAGTTGCGCGCCCTGGAGGACGAGCGCCATCAGCTCTACCACGCGCCGGGCGCGGTATTCGATGTCGTCGAGATTCGACAGCTCCTTGCCGACCAGGGCGATCGCGTCGTCCAGGCGCGGGTTCGCGCCCTTGGCCAGCGACACCTCGTCGAAGTACGCCTCGACCGTCTCCGGCTGGCGTCCCATGGCGCGCAACGCGTCCAGCGCCGCGACGTTGCCCGACCCCTCCCAGATGGACATCAGCGGCGCTTCCCGGTACAGCCGCGGCATGCCGGATTCCTCGGCGTATCCGTTGCCGCCCAGGCATTCCAGCGCCTCGGCCGCGTGCGCGGGGGCCCGCTTGCACACCCAGTACTTGGTGACGGCCAGCGCGATGCGCCGCAGCGCCGCCTCGGCCGGATCCTGTCCGGCCCGGTCGGTCGCCCCGGCCAACCGCATCATCACGGTGGTCGCGGCGTCGGATTCGATCACCAGGTCGGCCAGCACGTTGCGCATGGCGGGCTGGTCGATCAGCTCGGCGCCGAAGGCCTTCCGGTACCTGGCGTGATGCACCGCGTACACGGTGCCCGCCCGCATACCGGTGGCCGAGCCGATCACGCAGTCCAGCCGGGTCATGTTCACCATCTCGATGATGGTCTTGACGCCCGCGCCCTCCGCGCCGACCAGCCAGCCGACGGCGTTCTCGTACTCGATCTCCGAGGAGGCGTTGGACTTGTTGCCCAGCTTGTCCTTGAGCCGCTGGATACGGATGGGGTTGCGGGCGCCGTCCGGCAGCACCCGGGGCAGCAGGAAGCAGGACAGGCCGCCGGGCGCCTGCGCCAGGGTGAGGAACATGTCCGACATCGGCGCGGAGGTGAACCATTTGTGCCCGACGATCCGGTAGGTGCCGTCCGGCTGCGGCGTCGCGGTGGTGGTGTTGGCGCGCACGTCCGAGCCGCCCTGCTTCTCGGTCATCGACATACCCGCGATGAGTCCGGCCTTGGTGGACGGTTCCCGCAGCCCGAAGTCGTAGACGCGGGAGCCGAGCAGGGGCTCGAACCTCGACGCCAGTTCCGGGTTGTGCCGCAACGCGGGGACCACCGCGTAGGTCATCGAGATCGGGCACATGTGGCCCGCGTCAGCGATGCCCCAGGTGTAGAACTTCGCCGCGCGCGCCACGTGCGCGCCCGGGCGGTCGTCCAGCCACGGGGCGCCGTGCAGGCCGTGCTCGACCGCCACGCGCATCAGATCGTGCCAGTGCGGGTGGAACTCGACCTCGTCGATGCGGTGACCGTAGCGATCATGGGTGCGCAGGACCGGCGGGTATTCGTTGGCCAGCCTGCCCCACTCCTGCGCCTGCGCGCCACCGGCGAGCGCGCCCAGCTCTCGCACCTCGGATTCGGCCCAGCCCGCGCCTTCCCGGCGCAGGCCTTCGAGCAGCGCCGGATTGCGCGCGGCATCGAAGGGGACGATGTCGGGTACCTGGTTGAGGACTTCATGCGTCTGCATCGGACACTCCTGATTCCAGCCGAGCGCGCCCGGCGCCCGGGTCGTCGCGCACGCCCAGCGCGCGGATCGCGAAAGCGATGAGTTCGGGGACGACGGATTCGCCATGTGGCGCGTCGGCGAGCGGGCCGACGAGCACCTCGCCGATCGCGCCGACCAGCGCGGCCGCGCTGATCCTCGGGTCCTGCGGTGGCAGTTCGGCCCGCGCGACACCTTCGGCCACCGCCGATTCGAAGGTCTCGGCGAACGCGCGCCGGAAGCGCAGACGTTCGCTGTCCACGGCCGCGTCGACCGGCTCGGCGAGCAGCACGTAGGCCAGATTCGGGTTCTTCAGCGCACGACCGGCGAAGGTCTCCACCGCGGCGGTCACCCGTTCGATCGCCGTTCCGCGCGCACCGGCCGCGGCCACCGCGGCGACCTCGCCTGCGACGACTTTCCGGAACACCGCCCGCACCAGAGCGGCCTTGCCGTCGAAATTCTTGTAGACGGTGCCGGTGGCCACGCCCGCCTCGGCCGCGACCGCCGCCATGGACAGCGCGGCATACCCGCCATCGGACAGCACCTTGGTCGCGGCCTGCACGATCAGCCCCGCCTGGGCGTCCAGGCGGGCTTGCACAGCGGGGGTTCTGCGGTAGGCCACCCAAGAAGTGAAGCACGAATTCATTTCTTCCCACAAGGGTGCTTTTACGGCGTATGGTCGAGCCCGTGACCGTACTGATCGAACGCAACGGGCCCGTGACCACCGTGATCCTGCACCGCCCCGAGGCGCGCAACGCGGTGGACGGGCCGACCGCCGCCGCGCTGGCCACCGCCTTCCGCGAGTTCGACGCAGACCCCGACGCGGCGGTCGCGGTGCTGTGGGGCGACGGCGGCACGTTCTGCGCGGGCGCCGACCTGAAGGCGCTCGGTACCGAGCGCTCCAACCAGGCCACCGAGGACGGCGACGGCCCGATGGGCCCGACCAGGATGCGATTGTCCAAGCCGGTGATCGCCGCGGTCTCCGGTTTCGCGGTAGCGGGCGGGCTCGAGCTCGCGCTGTGGTGCGACTTGCGGGTCGCCGAGCGCGACAGCACCTTCGGCGTCTTCTGCCGCCGCTGGGGCGTTCCGCTGATCGATGGCGGCACCATCCGGTTGCCACGGATCGTGGGTGCGGGCCGCGCCATGGATCTGGTGCTCACCGGACGCGAGGTCGGCGCCGACGAGGCGCTGCACATGGGTTTGGTGAACCGCGTGGTGCCCACCGGCGAAGCCCGCGGCGCGGCGGAGGCGCTCGCCGCGGAACTGGCCGCGCTGCCGCAGACCTGCCTGCGCTCGGACCGGATGTCGATGCTGGAGCAGGAGGGGATGACCGAGGAGTCCGCGCTGCGCAACGAATTCCGGCACGGGTTGACGGCGCTGGCCGACGGCGCGCTCGACGGCGCGCAGCGCTTCGCGGCGGGTGCGGGCCGGCACGGCGCTCGCGCCTGAGCCCGATGGGCCGCCTGAGCGTCGTCGACGAGATCTTTCTGCGCACCCATCGCGGGCTGGGCACCCCGATCGCACTGCAGGGGCTGTGGCGAACGACGGACCGGGTGGACCCCGCGCTGCTGACGCGGGTGCACGAAGCCCTGCGTTCGGGACCGCTGGGGCGCAGAGTGGTTGCAGCGCGGGTGCCGGGCGCTCGCCGGGCCTGGCGACCGAACGTCCGCGCCTATCCGATCGGCCACGCCGATGGCGTGCTCCCGGTCGCGGAACTGCTCGACTGGGCCGACGCGCAAGGCGCCGGGCTCGATCCGGAACACGGTCCTGGGTGGCGACTTTCGACCGCGGCGCTGGACGACGGCGGATCGGTCGTCTCCCTCACCTGCTCGCACGCGCTGGCCGACGGGCGGGCGCTGGTGCTCGCGGTGGACGACGCTCTGGGCGGAGCTCGGGTGCCCGCACCGAATCTTTCCGCGCGAGAATCGGATTGGTCCGATGCCAGGCGACAGTGGTCGATCGTCCTGCGCGGGACCGCGGCGGCGCTCCGGCACGGGATACCGCGGCAGCCCGCCGCACCGATCCGGGACGAGGAGCCGCGCGAGGCCCGCAAGACTACGCACAGCGCGATCCTGCAATGCCCGGCCGCGGAGTGGGACCGCATCGCCGCGCGAGACGGCGGCACCGCCAACAGCCTGTTCATCCACCTCGTCGCGAACATACTGTGGGACAGCGGGTTTCCTCGCGAGACGATCGAGGCGAGCCTGCCCGTCGACACCCGCGACGAACCCCGCGTCGACAACGACCTCGCCATGACCCGCATCGCGATCACCCGCGCCGACACACCCGCGACGATTCGCACGCTGGCTCGCCGCGCCTACGACCAGCGCATGTCCGCGCCGAGCGGCATGCCCGAACAGCTCCTGCAGGTGATCCCGGACCGCTTGGCCTACGCACTGTCCAAGGGCGCTGGCGAGCGGGACATCCTGTGCTCCAATATCGGAACGCTCCCGGCGTCGTTGCGCACGCTCGGCCCGCACCGCTGCACCGGTGTCGCCGCCCGTGCCATCCACCCCGGCCTCGGCGCCGCACGTCTGCCCCGCACCCGCCTCTCGGGCTACCTGTGCCGCATCGGTGACGACTATGTACTGAGCCTGGTCGGCCTCGACCCGGCGCGGATCGCGACGGCCGATGCGTTGCGCGAGCTGGCAATGCGCGCGGTCGGCTCCGCGGGCTTGCACGTCTTCGCGTGGTGAGTTCGCACGAGGGGCATCTCGCTACATCGTGAGCGACGCGCAAAGCAACGGCGAACTTCTGGCGAATTATTGGCTATCTGGTATTAAATCGAATGGTTCGTTCGCCGATCCCGGTGGTCGGCGCGATGCCGACGACGACCGCCCAGCGGTCGCGCCGGCCGACTCGCCGTGTCGGCGCCTCACCGCAGCGAGCCGCACCGCCGGATAGAGTCGCACTGCCGCGCATGCCGAATGGAGTCCGCGACGACCCATTTGCCGTGCGAGTCCGTTTGCGTACGAAGTTCCGATTCGATCGATACTCGACTGGAGCATGATGAACCGCAAGCATTCGCGTACTCTCGCCGCGATCATCGCGGTAGTCGTGGCCGCTACTGGATCTTTCGCCGTTTCGCATACCGTGGCGGGGGCCGAGCCAGGGGAGGTCGGCACCCGCGGGCTACATCTGATCGCGTCGGTGGACTACAACAACGTCGTACCCGGCGGCGACATCGCATTGGGAATTCCGTTCGCGCACGCGGTCAAGGTGTCCGGAGACTTTTCGGTCGTTTCCGACGGCGCCGCGGCAATGCGTGGCGGAGAGATCGTCGCCGGATATCTGATCGGCTGTGCGGTGGACATTTCCGACGGCATCTCGGTGTCCATCGCCGGGGCTGTCGGCGCAGGTGTCGAATTCACGCCCGGGATCGTCATCGAGTTCGGTGGGATCGATTTCGGAGGACTCAACGAGCACGGGATGCTCGAAGAGCTGCCGGTAATCGTCGCTCCCGTCATTGCCCTCGGCGCGGACACCAGCTTCGGTGTCGACGGCGAAGTCGGCGGTGAGATCACCGTGAATCTGGCGCCGGGCAGTGTGACCGCCGCGGTGATCGCCGAGGCGGACCTGGACGAGGAGTCGACGTTCCCCTTCACCTTCGCGCACAGCAATACGCCGCTGAATGTCAACGGATGCCTTTCCCCCGCCTCCGCGATGCCGTTCATCACCGTTCGCGCCGAGGCACGCAACGGCATTGCGCAAACTACCGGCTACGGTCCCCATTTCGTGTTCTGAACGTAAGAGCTGCTCAGGAGTCGGCACGCTGGAGGACGTCGGCCGGGACGGGGATACCGGGATCGAGGTCCGGGGAATCGATGGCGGCGTCCCATACCCGGCGCAGAGGAAGGACGCCCGCCCAGACGCCGCCTGCCTCGATGTCGGCCGCGTCGTCCATGGGGCCGCCTTCGCGGATCTTCACCGATGCCTCGGTGAGATCCAGGGCGAGAACTTTGGTCGCGGCGAGTTCCTTCTTGCTCGGGGGCCGCACTCGCGACCACGAGCCGGGTGCGGCGTGCTCGACGATCACGCGTAGTCCGTGCACGCGTTCTTCGTGGTCGGTCACCTCGCGAGCGCGGCCGAGCACGACCGCCGAGCGGTAGTTCATCGAGAAGTGCATGGCCGAACGCGCGTAGACCACGCCGTCCACGAGCGTCACCGCTACCGAGATGTCGGCGGCGAGTGCCGCGCGCATGTTCCCCGCACCGGTGGAACCGTGCAGGTAGAGCGTGTCACCGTCGCGACCGTAGGCGGTGGGCAGCACGACCGGCGTGCCGCCGAGCAGCACACCGAGGTGGCAGATCAGCCCGGCGTCGAGCACCGCGTCCAAGTCGGCGCGGTCGGTCCTGGCGCGGTCGGTCACCCTGGTCGGCGTGCTGCGCGGCGTCGGCGAGAGTGGAGTCCGTGGGCTGACTGTCTCGGTCATGGACCCAGCATCGGGCCGCGAATGGCATTATCAAAGTGCCAATTCAAGTGAATTCCAGCGGTCCACTTCGAGGAGGAGCCGTGCTGGAGGACCTTCCCCTCGACCTCGATCGTGAGCTTGCGCAACCGCTGTCGGTGCAGATCGCCGACCATATGCGCCGTGCCGCGACCACCGGACCGCTGCGCGGCGGGGACCGCCTGCCGTCCACCCGCGCGCTGGCCGAGCGGCTCGGCGTGAGCCGCACCGTGGTCGCCGCCGCCTACGACCAACTGCACGCGGAAGGCTGGATCACCGGCAGACGCGGCTCCGGCACCTATCTGACGACCGCACCGGCCGCGGCGCCCGCGCGCACCGCCGCCGGCCACGACACCGCCCCCGCGCCGCACCTGTTCGACCTCGCCCCCGGAGCTCCGTGCGTCGACGCCATCGACCCGGCCGCGTGGCGCCGCGCCTGGCGCGCTGCCGCGGATCATGCGCCGCTCGTGCGCAAGGACCGCGCGGGTGAGCCGGAATTCCGCACGGCGGTCACCGAGCACCTGCTGCGCCACCGCGGGATCGGGGCGGGCAGCGATACCGTGCTGCTCGCCACCGCGGGAACCAGCTCCGCCGTCGGTGAATTGGCCGCGGCGCTGCTGCGCCCGGGCGCTGCCGTGGCCATGGAGGACCCGGGCTACCAGCGCGCCGCGGGCGCCTTCGCGGCGGCAGGCGTCGAGGTCCTTCCTGTGCCGGTGGACGAGAACGGCCTGCGCGTCGATCTGCTGCCGCCCCGGATCGAAGCGGTGTATTGCACGCCGGCGCATCAGTTCCCGCTCGGGGCGCGCATGCCGGCGGCGCGGCGGGTCGAGCTGGTCGAGCACGCGCGACGATCCGGGATCTTCGTCATCGAAGACGACTACGACGGAGAATTGCGCTACGACACCGCGCCGCTGCCGTTGCTCGCCACCATGGCTCCCGATGTCGTCGTCCACTTGGGCACGACGAGCAAGATCCTCTCCCCTGCCCTCGGTGTCGGCTGGCTGCTGGCCGCTCCGGCCGTCGCCGAGGCGGTGCTGGCCCATCGCGAGCGCACCGGCACCGGCCCGAGCCCGGCGGGCCAGCGGGTGCTGCTCGCCTTGGCCGCACACGGCGACCTGGCCAGGCACCTGCGCCGACTGCGTCGCGCGCTGCCGCCGCGCCGGATGCTGGTGGTGACCGAATTGCGCCGCCGTGGACTCGGCGTGCTCGGCGACGACGCGGGTTCGCATGTCGTGGTGCCGGTGGAATCGGCCGAGGCCGAGCGGCGCGTGGTCGCCGCGGGGCAGGCGCGTGGTGTCGCGCTCGACGGTTTGGCCAGGTATCACCTCGGATCGCGCCGCACGCACTTCGGTGTCGCGCTCGGCTACACGGCGCTGTCGTGGCCGGAGCTCGCCGCCGCCGTACCGTTGGCCGCCGAGTGCCTCGCCCGGCCGTAGCATGGTCCGCATGAGCGAACAGGACATCTTGGCGCGCATCAAGGAACTGGTCGACCAGGAGCACCAGCTGCGCTCGCAGGCCACCCACGGCGAATTGGACCCGAAGACCGAACGCCAGCGCCTGGCCGAACTCGAAGTGATGCTGGATCAGGCCTGGGACCTGCTCCGCCATCGCCGGGCGCGGATCGACCTGGGCCAATCCCCGGACGGGGTGCAGCCCAATTCGGTCTCGCAAGTCGAAGGCTACCTGCAGTAGGCGCGGCGATGTCGAGCACAGCGACCGACTACGACGTCATCGTGATCGGTGGCGGGCCCGCGGGTGAGAACGCCGCCGCCTACGCCATCGCGGGCAGCGACCGCACGGCCGCCATCGTGGAGCGTGAACTCGTGGGCGGCGAATGCTCCTACTGGGCCTGCGTTCCGAGCAAAGCGCTGTTGCGACCGGGCCATGTCCTGTCGACCGCGCTGGCGATGCCGGGTGTTTCGGCCAACGGTCTCGACGTCGAGGCGGTGCTGCGGCGGCGCGACGCCTTCGTGCACGACCACGACGATTCCGCGCAGGTCGACTGGGCCGGTGGCAATGGCATCGACGTCGTGCGCGGCACCGGCCGCCTGACCGGTGCGCGCACGGTGGAGGTCGACGGGCGGCAGCTGCGCGCCGGGCATGCCGTCGTGCTGGCCACCGGCACCACCGCGAACGTCCCCGACGTGCCGGGCCTGCGTTCGGCACTGCCGTGGACTTCGCGCGATGTCACCAATCTGCACGAGGTACCGCGCCGGGTCGCCGTGGTCGGCGGCGGCGTGGTGGCCGCCGAGGCGGCGACCTGGCTGGCCTCGCTCGGGGCCGAGGTCACCCTGCTGGTGCGCGGCTCGGCGCTGCTGGCCGCGGCCGAACCGTTCGCGCGCGATCGGGTGGCAGCGGCGCTGACCGACGCCGGCGTGCAAGTGCGCTTCGGTACCGCGCCCGCCGCCGTCGAGCGCCCGGCCACGAAGGACACCGGGGAAGGCTGGATCCACGGCGGCGCGGCCATGATCCGGCTGCGCGGTCCCGAAGGCGAGTCGGCTCTCGAGGTGGACGAGATCGTGGTGGCGGCCGGACGCGCGCCCGCCACGCAGGGACTCGGCCTGGACGCGGTCGGGCTGCCCGACGGGTACGTCGCGGTGGACGACCACCTCACCGCGCGCGACGTCGAGGGCGAGTGGCTGTATGTGGTCGGCGACCTCAACCACCGCGCCGCGCTCACGCACATGGGCAAGTACCAGGGCCGGGTGTGCGGCGACGTGATCGCGGCGCGCGCCGAGGGCAGGCCGCTGGACGACCCGCGGTTCGTCGCGAGTTCCGACCACGGGAAAGTGCCGCAGGTGGTGTTCACCGCGCCCGAGGTCGCCTCGGTCGGGCTGACGGAGGCCGCGGCCAGGGACGCGGGCCATCCGGTCGAGACCGTCGAACTCGACATCGCCGTGGCCGGGTCGGCGCTGTCCCGCGACGACTACGCCGGCCGCGCGAAGCTGGTGATCGACAGCGCGACCGACACGCTGCTGGGCGCGACCTTCGTCGGTCCCGAGGTGGGCGAGCAATTGCACGCGGCGACGATCGCGGTGGTCGGCGGGGTGCCGCTGTCCACGCTCTGGCACGCGGTGCCAGCCTTCCCGGCGGTCAGCGAGTTCTGGCTGCGACTGTTGGAGGCGCGCCGCTCGTAGCTACCATTTGTAGATGGTGGCAACAACGGATATCGCGACCGCCGACGGAGTCGTCCGCGGCCGTCGGGGCCGCCGCGTACTGCGCTGGCGGTCCATTCCCTACGCGGCTCCTCCGATCGGGGACCTGCGATTTCGCGCTCCCCAGCCGGTCGAACCGTGGTCCGGCGTTCGGGCGGCGACGGAATTCACCTCCGCGGCGATGCAGCATCGCTCCGGGGCGCGGATCGGGCCGCGCGCCTACCAGCCGACCAGCGAGGACGCTCTGACACTGAATGTCACCGCGCCCGCGACCGCGGCGGCGGGCCCGCGACCGGTGCTGGTCTTCATCCACGGCGGCGGCTACCTGATCGGGACCTCGGCGCTCGGGCTGTATTCCGGCGCGCGGCTGGCGGTGCGCGGTGACGTTGTGGTGGTGTCGCTGAACTACCGGTTGGGCGCGTTCGGCTATGTCGACTTCAGTGAGTTCGGTACCGCCGAGCATCCGTTCGACGCGAACCTCGGATTGCGTGATCAGCTCGCCGCCCTGAAGTGGGTGCAGACCAACATCGCGGCCTTCGGCGGTGACCCTGGCAACGTGACGATCTTCGGCGAGTCGGCGGGCGCGCACGCAGTGCTCGGTCTGCTGGCCACCCCGGCGGCCGAGGGCCTGTTCCACCGGGCGATCTCGCAGAGCCCGCCCGCCGACTGGGCGATGACCGCTGAGGAGGCACGCGGCTTCGCGCGCCGCTGTGTCGCCGCGCTGGGCGCCACGCCGGACACCGCGCACACCGCGCTGCGCACCGCGGCTCCCAACGACATCCGCCGCGCCGTCGACCGCACCATCGCCCAGTTGCTGCGGGAACAGCCGGGCGTCTTCCCCGCCTGTCCGGTCGTGGACGGCGAGTTCCTGCCGCGCTCCCCCGTCGACGCGATCAGCGACGGCTCCGCCCACCGGGTTCCGCTGATCATCGGCACGAACCGGGACGAAGGCACGCTCTTCGCCAGGTTCGCCGACGAACTGCCCACCACGCCGCGGCGGCTGCGCTCCGCGCTCGGCCACTCCACCGAGGCCGAATCCCGGATCGCCGCGGCCTATCCCGGTTATCCCCAGCCGAAGGCCGCGGTGCAGGCGGGCGGCGACTACACCTTCTGGCGTCCTTCGCTGACCGTCATGGAGGGCCACAGCAGGCACGCGCCCACCTACGCCTATCGATACGACTACGCCCCACGCGCCCTGCATCTGGCCGGGCTCGGCGCCACGCACGCCACCGATCTCATCGCGGTCTTCGGCGTCGGCGACACCCCGATCGGCCGTGCCGTCACCGCCGCGGGCGGACGGCGCGGACTACGCGCGGTCACCGACCAGTTCCAGAACAATTGGCTGGCTTTCGCGCGCACCGGCGCTCCGCTGCCGTCCTGGCCCGCCTATACGGAGGCCCGCAGGTCCACGCTGATCATCGACTACCCGACTCGGGTGGAACACGATCCGGACCGGGCCAAACGACTCGCCTGGCAAGGCGTGCGGGTTCCCACGGTGACCTGAGACGGGCGGCTACTTCAGCAACCGCGACATCCGCCGGTCGGCGAGGATCTTGCCGCCGGTCTGACAGGTGGCGCAGTACTGGAACGACCGCTCGGCGTAGGCGACCTCGCGGACCGTGTCGCCGCAGACCGGACAGGCCAGCCCGGTCCGGGCGTGCACCCGCATGCCCGAGCGCTTCTCGCCCTTCAGGCGGGCGGCGTCCTGGCCGACCGAGCGGCCTACCGCGTCGGTGAGCACGGCACGCATGGCGGTGTAGAGCTCGGCCACCTTGTCGGCGGGCAGGGTCTTCGTGTTCGCGAACGGCGAGATCCGCGCGGTGTGCAGGATCTCGTCGGAATACGCGTTGCCGACGCCTGCCAGCAGCGTCTGGTCGACCAGCGCGGTTTTGATCCGCTGCGAAGTGCCGTCCAGGAGGTCGGCGAACTGCGCCTCCGTCACTTCCAGCGCGTCGGGACCGAGCCGGGCGATACCGGGCACCGCCTTCGGATCCTCCACCACGTACACCGCCAACCGCTTCTTGGTGCCCGCCTCGGTCAGGTCGAACGCGGGCGTCGCCCCTTCCGGCGTGAAGAAATGCACCCGCAATGCCAGCGGGCTCTTGCCGCCCGGCTTGGGCGGCGTCGGGCTCGGCTCATCGATCCAGCGCAGCCATCCGCCGCGCGACAGATGCGTGACGAGCCACAGCCCATCGCATTCCATTCCGAGGAATTTGCCCCAGCGTCCCCCACCGGTGACGTCTCGGCCGGACAGCGCGGTCACGGGAGGCTCGAAGGTCTTGACGGCGCTCAGCGCGGCCACGTCGACGCGGCCTACCACGGCGCCGACCGCATGCTCCCGCAGGAACTGCGCCAACGCCTCCACTTCCGGTAGCTCTGGCACGGGGACCAGACTACCCAGCCCGGCCGACAACCTCCCGGTTCTCGCGTGCCGCCGGGCGGCTCACCCGCCGCGGCGCAGCAGGTAGATGTCCATGATCCAGCCCTTGCGCTCGCGCAGCTCGGCGCGGCGGCGGACGATCAGCTCCCGCACCGCGGGCAGCGGCCCCTCGATCAGCGTCTCGTCCGGCATACCGAGGTAGGCGCCCCACCAGATGTGCACGTCCTCGTCCGCGATCGCCGTGAAAGAGCACTCGCCGTCCAGCATCACCAGCGCGTTCTCCGCGCCGAGCCCCTCCTCGCGCAGGCGGCGGCCGGTGGTGATGCACACCGGTTCACCGATTCCGTGCAGCACGATCCGATGCCGCGCGGCCAGCGCCTGGGCGCTGGTGATTCCGGGAACGACCTCGTGCTCGAAGTGCGCCACGCCCCGGGCGAGCACCCGTTCGACCATGCGCAGCGTGCTGTCGTACAGCGCGGGATCGCCCCAGACCAGGATGCCGCCGACGCCCTCGGCCGCGGCGAACGCCGACTCCAGCAGCGCCGACCGGCGATCGTGCCAGTCGTCGACCACGTCCAGGTAGTCGGCGGGCGTCCGGTCGCGCGGCGGGTCGGCGATCGGCACGATCCGGTACGGCCGGTCCATGTGCGCGTCGAGGATCGCGGTCCGCACGTCGACCAGTTCCCGCTTGGCCTCGCCCTTGCCGATCACGAAGAACGTCTCGACCTGGCGCATCGCCTTGATCGCCTGCACGGTGACCTGGTCGGGATCACCGGCGCCGATGCCGATCACGTAGAGCTTGCGCATGGGCTCGAGCTTGCCAGGTGGGCGGTGGACCACAGGGGCCGGGCGGCGCGGGGACGCGGCCGATCCGGCTCGCCGAGCCCGCCGAGGGCGAAGACTAGAGTGGCGAGGCGTGGCTCATGACGCGCTCGATCCGGCTCTCGCCCCAGACACCCAGTACGAAGACCTGCTGCGGCTGGTACTGGCTTCCGGCACGGAGAAAGCCGATCGCACCGGGACGGGAACCCGCAGCATCTTCGGTCACCAGTTGCGCTACGACCTCTCGGCTGGGTTTCCGCTGATCACCACGAAGAAAGTCCACCTGAAGTCGATCGTCTACGAGTTGCTGTGGTTCCTGCGCGGCGACTCCAACATCGGCTGGCTGCGCGACCACGGCGTGTCCATCTGGGACGAATGGGCCGACGCGAACGGCGAACTCGGGCCGGTCTACGGCGTGCAGTGGCGGTCCTGGCCGACGCCGGACGGTACCCACATCGACCAGATCTCCCAGGTGCTGCAGACCCTGCGCACCGACCCCGACTCCCGGCGCATCATCGTCTCCGCGTGGAACGTGGCCGACCTGGACAAGATGGCGCTGGCGCCCTGCCACGCGTTCTTCCAGTTCTACGTCGCCGACGGCAAGCTGTCCTGCCAGCTCTACCAGCGCAGCGCCGACCTGTTCCTGGGCGTGCCGTTCAATATCGCCAGCTACGCGCTGCTGACCCACATGGTCGCCCAGCAGGCCGAGCTGACGCCGGGCGACTTCATCTGGACCGGGGGCGACTGCCACGTCTACGACAACCATCTCGACCAGGTCGCCGAGCAGCTGAGCCGCGACCCCTACCCGTTCCCCACGTTGCGGCTGCGTCCCGCGCCGACGCTGTTCGACTACCGCTACGAAGACGTGGAAGTGGTCGACTACCGGCATCACCCGGCCATCAAAGCTCCGGTGGCGGTGTGAGCGAGAGCCGCACGATCGGATTGATCTGGGCGCAGACCCTGGACGGGGTGATCGGGTTGCGCAACACCATCCCGTGGCGGTTGCCCGAGGACATGGCGCAGTTCAAGGACGTCACCTGGGGTCACAGCGTGGTGATGGGCCGCAAGACCTGGGATTCGCTGCCGCCGCGGTTCCGGCCGCTGGCCGGGCGGCGCAATATCGTGGTGACCAGGCAGCCCGACTGGTCGGCCGAAGGCGCCGAGCGTGCGGCGTCGGTGTCCGAGGCGCTGGCCCGGTGTGCCCCGCACACCGTCTGGGTCGCCGGTGGCGGCGAGATCTACCGCGCCGCGCTGGAATTCGCGACCGACCTGCGCGTCACCGAGATCGACGCCGCGGTCGAGGGCGACGCCTTCGCGCCGCCGATCGGGCCGCAGTGGCGACCGGACGACCCGGAGCCCTGGCGGACCTCGGCCACCGGTCTGCGGTTCCGCATCCGGCACTATGTCCGCGAGCACACCGCCTGACTCGTGCACCGATCTACGCCACGCCGCGTGCACCCTGTGAACGCCGCCCCCAGCGGCGGGGCAGGTGAAACCCGGCCCGCGCGGCGGCCGAGTCGGGCATACTCCTCGTTATGCGGCGATCGGACCTGTCTCCGGTCGCGCGCCTCGAGCCGTTGCCACCAGCCCGGCATCGGCTGTGGTGATCTGCGAAAGGCGGCCCATGGAAAAGAAATCGCTGACTGCGGTAGCGCGCCAGCAGCTGAAGCTGGCAGCCGTCGCCACGAGCGGACGCAGTTCACAGACAATCTATGGCGGCCATGCGCACACGCTGCGGCAGACGGTGGTCGGCCTGACGGCGGGGCAGAGCCTGGCCGAGCACGACAACGCGGGCGAGGCGACCTTGCTGGTGCTCAGCGGCACCCTGATCCTGATCAGCGGCGCCAACGAGTGGAAGGGCTCCGCGGGCGACCTGATCGTGGTGCCCAAGGCACGCCACAGCGTCAAGGCGATCGACGACGTCGCGTTCCTGCTGACCGTGGCGATGTAGTCGCCACGGCGCGGGTCCGCGCCGCGGCCGGACCGGCCGGGCGTTATGGTGTCGATCATGGGTGAGCCGCAGCCGATCCTCGAACCGCTCACGCCGTCGGCGATCTTCTTGGTCGCTACGATCGACGAGGGTGGCGAGGCAGCGGTCCGCGACCTGCTCGCCGACATCACCGGCCTGCGCCGTTCGGTGGGCTTTCGCCTGCCGGGAGCGAACCTGACCTGCGTCACGTCGATCGGCTCCGACGCATGGGACCGCCTCTTCGCCGGGCCGAAACCCGCTGAGCTGCATCCGTTCCCGGGTTACGTGGGCGCACGCCACACCGCGCCCGCGACACCGGGCGACCTACTGTTCCACCTCAAGTCCGAGGTGCAGGACGCCTGTTTCGAACTGGCCATGGCCATCGCCGACCGGCTCGCGGGCGCGGCAACGATCGTGGACGAGACCGTCGGCTTCCGCTACTTCGAGCAGCGCGACCTGCTCGGCTTCGTGGACGGCACCGAGAACCCGGAGGGCCGCGCGGCCGCCGCGGCCGCGCTGGTGGGCGAGGAAGACCCGCAGTTCACCGGTGGCAGTTACGTCATCGTGCAGAAGTACACCCATCCGCTGACCGACTGGCGGGCGCTGTCGGTCGAGGAGCAGGAGCGGGTGATCGGCCGCACCAAGCTGGACGATTTCGAACTTCCCGACGAGATCAAGCCCGCCGACTCGCACGTCGAGGTCAACACGCTGATCGATCCGGACGGCACGGAACACCAGATCCTGCGCGGCAACATGCCCTTCGGCAGCGTGCGCGACGGCGTGTTCGGCACCTACTACATCGCCTACGCGGCCACGCCGAGCGTCACCGAACGCATGCTCACCCGCATGTTCCTCGGCACCGACGAGGCCGCCTACGACCGCATCCTGGATTTCTCCGTCGCCCTCACCGGCACCTCGTTCTTCGCACCCACCGTCGATTTCCTCGACGATCTGCCGCCTGCGCCGTCGGAAACGGCGGAACCCGCGGTGTCCGTGGACACCGACGGCGCCGGTCCCGCGGATCTGCCCGCAACAGCCGCGCCCGCGGGCGACGGTGCCCTCGCTATCGGCTCGTTGAAAAGGAGCACCCGGTTATGAACAACCTCCATCGCGAACTGGCGCCGATCACCGCCGAGGCGTGGGCGGCCATCGAGGAGGAGGCGACGCGCACCTTCAAGCGGCACATCGCAGGCCGGCGCGTCGTCGACCTGTCCGGCCCGCACGGCATCGATTACTCCGCCGTGGGCACGGGGCACACCACGGCGATCGACTCGCCCGACGCCGGGGTGTTCGCCCGCCAAAGGGTGGTCGCGCCGCTGGTCGAACTGCGTGTGCCGTTCACGCTCTCCCGCGAGGAACTCGACAATGTGGAGCGCGGCGCCCAGGACGCCGACCTGGACCCGGTGAAGGACGCCGCCAAGAAGATCGCGTTCGCCGAGGACCGCGCGATCTTCGAGGGGTACCCGGCCGCGCACATCACCGGCATCCGCGCCAGTTCGTCCAACGAGCCGATCACGCTGCCCGGCGACACCCGGCTGGTACCCGAGGCGATCGCGCAGGCGCTCAGCGCGCTGCGGCTGGCCGGTGTCGACGGGCCGTACTCGGTGCTGCTCAGCGCCGAACTGTTCACGGCGGTGAGCGAGACCTCTGACCACGGCCACATGATCCGCACGCACATCGAGCGCCTGATCCCGGAAGGCGAGATCATCTGGGCGCCCGCCATCGACGGCGCGATCGTGCTCACCACCCGCGGCGGCGATTTCGATCTGCGTATCGGCCAGGACCTGTCCATCGGCTACCTGTCGCACGACAGCACGTCGGTCCAGCTGTACTTCCAGCAGAGCCTGACGTTCCTGGTGTACACCGCCGAGGCCGCGGTCCCGCTGAACGTCTGAGCACCGCCGACGCATCGGCCACATCTGGGAAAACCGCCAGGTGTGCGCCGGTGCGCGACGCGGTAGCCTGAGCCGGAAATGCGCCCGAGGCAGGTAGGTGAGATGACAACGGTGCGGGCAGGTGTGGTCCCGACCCAGCGCGCCACGCTCTACAGCGTGTTCGGCGTCTTGGCGACCGTCACGATCTGTGGCTCGTTCGTCGTCGCGTTCGGGGTGAACCGGGTGTTCACCGGCCTGCTGGCCGGGGCCGTCGTCGGAATCGCGGTGCTGGCCGCACTGTTCACCAGAGACGCCATCGTGCTCACCGACCACGCCATCTACCGGCGCACGCCGTGGACGGTCTCCAGCATCCCGTGGGAACGGGTGGTGGCCGGACGGTTCACGCTCGACGAGCGCGCCCGCTGGTCGCTGGCGCTGGATCTGTCCGGTGGCGACGAACCGCACGGCGAATTGGTCCTGCTGTCCATCCCGCCGGTGGTCCGCCCGGTGGCGGGCGCTTACGACCTGCGCAAACGCGACCAGGTGACGGAGATCCGGGCGATTCTGCGGCACAAGCGGATTCCGGTGACCGTGCTCCCGCAGATCGCGGGGGCGCTGCAGGAACACTGGCAGATCGCGCCGCCGACGCACTGAGACCGCGACGGCGTTCGGCAGAGCGCGCGGATGCGAGACGCCGTACACCGGTTTCGGTTACGTTGACAGACGTGTCCATGCCGAAGGGCGCCAACGTGCCGGTGCCGAGTTCCGCCGTCCGGATCGAAGTGGGCTGGCGCGCCGGGGCGAGTGCGCCGGACACCGACGCCTCCGCACTGCTCGTGGTGTCCGGAAAGGTGCGCTCCGACCGCGATTTCGTCTTCTACAACCAGCCCGCCCACCCCTCCGGCGCGGTCCGGCACGAAGGCAAGCGGCCGGGATCGATCGTGCTGGACATGCTGTCCGCGGACTTGGCGCAGGTCGAGTCGCAGATCGACGGCATCGTGATCGCCGCGTCCACCGAGGGCGGCGCGGTCGGGCTGCTGGACGGACTGTTCGTGCGCGTCGTGGACGCGGGCACCGGAGCGCAGCTCGCCCGCTTCGACGGCATCGGCGCGACCAGCGAGACCGCGGTGGTGCTCGGCGAACTGTACCGGCGCGACGGCGGTTGGAAGTTCCGCGCGGTGGGCCAGGGGTACACCTCGGGTCTGGCCGCCCTGGCCACCGACTACGGCATCGCCGTGGACGACGCGCCCGCCCCTCCTCACGAATACGCGCCACCGCCACCACCGCCCGCGCCGCCGCAAGAATTCACGCCGCCACCACCGCCGACCGGGGCGGTACCGCCGGAGCCGAGTCGGCTGGTGGCGCCCGCTCTCGGGACCGGCTCCACCGAACCGCACCAGGGCCCGTTACCGCGATCGGATTCTGCGCCCGGTCCCGGTTCCGATCGGTCCACCGCGCCGCAACCGATGGCCGAACCCGACCGGTCCGGCCCGACGACCGGCCGAGGCCCCAGCCAGATCGCCCCGGCGGGCGATCACACACCACCGCCCGCCCCGCCGAGCCAGCCCGCTATGCCGCATCAGCCCGACTCGTCCGGCGCGACGACATGGCAGGCACAAGCCGTACCACCGCCTGGTCAGTACGGCCCGCCAGGCGGGTACGCACCGCCGTCCAGCCCATCCGCGTCTCCCGGCCGAGTTCCAGGACCGCCGAGCGGCTTTGCGGTACCGGGGCAGCCGCTACCGCCGGGCTCGTATGCGCCCTACGGTCAAAGCGCGCCCAGCGATTACGTGCCACCCGGCCAGTACCCGGTCCCCGGACACCACACCTCGCCCCCGGGCTACCACCTGCCTGGCCAGTACATGCCGGCGGCGGGACAGTCGGTGCCGCAGGGACGCAACGCTCCCGGGTGGGCGGCGTCAGCGGGACAGCCTTCCGGCAAGCTCTCGCTGACGGAGGACTTCCCCTCGGTGTCGCTGACCGCGCTGGGCGCGACCTCCGGCATCATGCGGGTCAACCTGAGTTGGACTTCTCCGGCGAGCGAAGGCTCCGCGCTGGATCTGGACCTGTGCTGCTTCTGGGAACTGGCCGACGGCCGCAAGGGCGATATCCGTCCGGTCGGCGACTTCGGTGCACTGGAGCGGCCGCCGTTCATCCGGCTGGACGCGGACGACCGCTCCGGGACCGGCGCCGCCGGGGAGAACCTGGAGATCGACCTCGGCCACGCCGCCGAGTTCCGCCGAATCCTGGTCTTCGCCACCCTTTACGACGGCGCGGCCGACTTCCGCGGCGTCCGGGCGACCGCCGCGCTGTACCCGGCGGGCGCGCCGCCGATCGAGCTGACCGTGGACGGTTGCACGGACGGCTCCAGGGATGTGGTGCTGGTGCTCATCGAGAACACCGGCGCGGGTCTGGTGGTGCGCCGGGAAGGACGCTTCGTCCCGCCGCCGCCGAACCGTCCGCGCTGGGGCGTGACCGAGGTGGACAAGGCGTACGCCTGGGGGCTGGACTGGGTGCGGGGCACCGGCAAGTCCTGACGCTCAGACCACGGGCGCGGCCAGCCGGTCCAGCAGCACGACCGCCTCGGCCCGAATCGCGTCGAGATCGCCGGTCCAGCCGAGGGCCCGCAGCACCGCCCCCGGGATGGTCCGCTCCGCGTACCTGGGCGCGGCGCCCTCGTCGGAGCGGATGCTGATCACGGTCTCCACCAAGCGGAACGGCAGCAGCTCCGTGCCGGGCACGCTCGCCGCGCCACCCTCGGCGAGCACCTGCGCGGCCAGAGTCTCGTATTGCCCGCGCAATTCGTCGCGGCGCAGGCGGAAGGCGGCGAACCGCTCGGTGCGCAGCTCCGGCAGCAGATACAGCGCACCCAGGTTCCAGCGCGAGGCGCACAGTTGCCGCACGTCGAACACGACCAGCGCGTACAACCGGACCGGCGCCGGGTCGGACGCCGCGCGCAGTCGCTCGGCCAGTTCGATCGGGGCGGCGACGGTTTCGGCGAGCAACGCGTCCAGGATGTCGTCCTTGGCCGCGAAATGGTGGTACAGCGAAGCCTGCCGTATCCCGACGGCGTCGGCGATCGCACGGGTGGAGGTGTTGGCGTAACCGTTGGTGGTGAACAGTTCGCCTGCGGCGTCCAGGATCTCGGCGCGCGGCGTCGATCCGCGTCGGCGTCGCTGTTCGACGCGCGGCCGTCCGGGACCGAGGTTCGCCACTGCCCCATTCTGGCAGGTGGGCGGGCGGGCGCTGCGGTGCGGTGGCCGTCCGCGCCGTGTGTGAACGGCCTGCGTGCATTTCCTGTCACTTGATAGAAATAACGGCAACACAGAAGTTACCGGAGGTAGCGGAAGTGATACATCCAGGTCACCGGAAGCGCGATCGTAGACGCAAAACTGTCGTCTGATAGTTATTGGTCGCACGCCGAAGGACCGCCCATGGCAACCACGCTCGCCCCACCCCCGCCCTCCGACCTCAGCGGCGACGGCGCCGACCTCGCCCGGTTCGGCTACCAGCCCGTCCTGCACCGCAAGCTCGGACGCTACGCCTCATTCGCGGCCGGCTTCTCGTTCGTCTCCATCCTCACCACGATCTTCCAGTTCTTCGGCTTCGGCTACTCGTTCGGCGGAGCCGCCTTCTTCTGGACCTGGCCGATCGTCTTCGCCGGGCAGTTCCTCGTCGCGCTGAACTTCGCCGAACTCGCCGCCCGCTACCCGATCTCGGGCTGCATCTACCAGTGGTCGCGACGGCTCGGCGGCGAACTCGTCGGCTGGTTCGCCGGCTGGATGATGATCATCGCGCAGATCGTCACGGCCGCCGCGGCGGCGATCGCCCTCCAGGTGGTGCTGCCCTCGATCTGGAGCGGGTTCCAGCTCGTCGGCACGGACACCGCGCTCAGCTCGCCGTCCGGCGCGACCAACGCCGTGCTGCTCGGCAGCATCCTGCTCGCGGTCACCACGCTGATCAACGTGATCGGCATCGATCTGATGGCGCGGATCAATTCGATCGGCGTCACCGTCGAGATCGTCGGCGTCCTCGCGATCATCGCGCTGTTCTTCACCGGCACCGAGCGCGGGCCCGGTGTGGTGCTGCACACCGAGCAGGCCGCGCCGGGTCCCTACTGGGCCGCGTTCCTGGTGTCCGGGCTGATGGCGGCTTACGTCATGGTCGGATTCGATTCCGCGGGCGAGCTTTCCGAGGAGACCAAGAACCCGCGCCGCGTGGCGCCGCGCACCATCCTCACCGCGTTGGCGGTCTCGGCGCTGGGCGGTGGGCTCATGCTGCTGGGCGCGCTGATGGCCGCGCCGAGCCTGTCCGACGGTGCGCTGGCCTCCGACGGACTGGCCTACGTGCTCACCGCGAAGCTGGACAGCCCGGCGGGCAAGGTGCTGCTCGGCTGCGTCGCGGTCGCGATCACGGTGTGCACCCTGGCGATCCAGACCGCGGGCTCGCGGTTGATGTTCTCCATGGCGCGGGACGGGAAGCTGCCGTTCGCGGGCAGGCTCGCCGCCGTGCACCCGCGCTACGGCACGCCCGTGCTGCCCGCCGTCGTGATCGGTGCGCTTGGCATCGGCCTGCTGGTGCTCAATCTCGGCAACGCCGCGATCTTCGCGACGCTGGCCAGCGTCTGCATCGTCACGCTGTATCTGGCCTACCTGCTGGTGACGGTGCCGCTGCTGGTCCGCAGATTCACCGGTCTGCCGGACGCGGGCACCGACGCGCGGCTGTTCAGCCTGGGCCGGTTCGGCATTCCGGTCAACGCGCTCGCCGTGGTCTGGGGGATAACGATGGTGATGAACCTGGCCTGGCCGCGGGCGGAGGTCTACGCGCCGGACGGCGGCGGGTGGTGGATGCGCTGGGCCGCACTGCTTTTCGTGCTGCTGGTGCTGGCCGTCGGCGTGGTGGTGCATCGCTTCGTTGTCGGTTGGTCACGAAACGTCGCGAGCGGCGAGCCCGCACCGCAACCGGCCTGATCGACCCGGTGCGGCGGCGCACTACCCGGCGCCGCCGCACCCGGCCGCATGCCCAGGACACCAGCACGAAAGGAATCACCGTGACAAGCACTGCGGACACCTCCGGCGCGCGAGCGCACGCACGAGCGCAGGCCGCGGCCGCGACCATCTCGGAGCCCGCGCCGCCCGCCGAGGTCCCGGCCTCGAAGATCACCTTCGCCCAGCGGATTCCGGCAGGCGGATACGCGAACCTCGCGCTCGGCCGCGGCACCCGGATCCGCCTGCGCGATCCGGACGGCGCGGCCTGCGCGCACCTGCTGCTGACGCGCACGGAGGCGCCGTGGGAGCGCCTGAACGTCGCCGACACGATCAAAGTGCCGTGGCAGGCGTACCTGGGCAGCGGTCACCCGCTGCTGTCGGACCAGGGTCGCGTCCTGGCGACCGTGCTCGCCGACACCTCCGGCCACCACGACACGCTCTGCGGACCGACCGCCCAGGCGCGCGACCTGCTGCTGCTGGCGGGCGCCAAGCAGGGGCTGCGCCCCGCGGACATCGGGCCGACGGTCTCGTTTTTCCGCGGCGTGCGGGTGCAGCGGGACGGAGCGCTCACCGCCACCGGCAGCGCCGCTCCCGGCTCGTCGGTCGATCTGCTCGTGCACCTGCCGGTCACCGTGCTGATTGCCAACGCCGCCCATCCGCTGGACGACCGGCCCGCGACCGACCTCGATCTCGTCGCGTGGGCCGCACCGGAAGACCTCGCCGTACCCGCCGACCGGGACCCGGAATACCAACGGGCCGTGCAGAACACCGAACAAGCCTGGACGGCCGCGCTGACCATGGAGGCAACCGCATGACTTCGGCCCGCACCATCGTGCTCGACGAGACCGTCCCCGCCCGCGCGCCGTGGTCGGCCGTGGTCCGTGCGGGCGAGCACCTGGAGATCATCGATCTGCACGGCAACCAGGCGGTGGACTGCCTGCTGTACTCGGCGGCCGACCACTCCGACCGCTACAGCGCGCAGGCCACGGTCGCCGCCCAGCGCAATATCTTCCTCACCACCGGCAGCGAACTGCGCACCGACGCGGGCGCCACCCTGATGACCGTCGTGGCCGACGAGGTGGGCAATCACGACACCATCGCGGGCGCCTGCTCCCAGGAGTCCAACACGCTGCGCTACGGCCACCACACCCGCCACCAGCACGCCTGCGTGGAGAACTTCTTGACCGAAGCCCTGCGCTGGGGCCTGGGCAAACGCGACCTGGTATCGAACATCAACTGGTTCATGAACGTTCCGGTCGAGGCGGACGGCACGCTGGGCATCGTGGACGGATTGTCCGCACCGGGCAAGCGGGTCACGCTGCGCGCCGAGATCGACACGCTGGTGCTGGTCTCCAACTGCCCGCAGATCAACAATCCCTGCAACGGCTTCGACCCGACTCCGGTACGCATGGTGGTGTCGCGATGACGATCGCCGAACTACCAGTGGCCGGGACGGCGCAGACCGAAACCGCCCTTCCCGGCCGGGTGGAGGTGATCCGCCCCGGCATGCTCACCACCGTGCAGGACTGGCCGGGCCGGGTCGGGTATTGGCACGTCGGCGTCCCGCCGTCGGGGCCGATGGACGATCTGTCGTTCCGGCTGGGGAATCGCGCGCTCGGCAACGCCGACGGCGCCGCCGGGCTGGAATGCACCCTCGGCGGCCCCGCGCTCCGGTTCACCGCGCCGACCTGGGTCTGCGTCACCGGCGCCCCGGCGGACGTCATGGTGGACGGCGTCCGGGTGCCCCAGTGGCGCACGGTCCCGGTGCCCGCGGGCGGCGTGCTCGACATCGGCGCGGTGCGCGGACCGGGCATGCGCTGCTACGTGCTGATCGCGGGCGGCATCGACGTGCCCGAATACCTCGGCAGCGCGGCCACCTTCACCCTCGGCCGCTTCGGCGGCGGCACCGGAGGCGCGGTGCGCGGCGGTGACGCGCTTTCGCTGGGCGCACACCGGGGCAGGGTCGCGACAGCCGTGCCGATGGACGAGCAACCGGTGCTCACCCGGCACTGGGAACTCGCGGTCACCGAGGGCCCGCACGGCGCGCCGGAGTTCTTCACCCGCGCCGACTTCGACACCGTGGTCGGCACCGACTACGAGGTGCACTTCAACTCCGACCGCACCGGCGTCCGGCTGATCGGGCCGAAGCCGGAATGGGCCCGCGCCGACGGCGGCGAGGCGGGCCTGCACCCGTCCAATATCCACGACACCCCGTATTCGGTCGGCGCGCTGGACTTCACGGGCGACACCCCCATCCTGCTGGGGCCCGACGGGCCGAGCCTCGGCGGTTTCGTCTGCCCGGTCACCGTCGTGGCGGCCGACCGCTGGAAGCTGGGGCAGTTGTCGCCCGGCGACCGGGTGCGCTTCGTGCTGGTCCGCAGTGACCGCGCCGCCTCGATCCGCGAACTCGGGGCCGCGCGCCGCGCCGCATGGCCCACCGTGCTGTCGGCGGGCGGCGACGGTGACGACGGCGTGCTGCGCCGCGCCGAGGTCGACGACGAGACCGCGGTGACCTACCGCCGCGCCGGCGACGACGGCGTGCTCGTCGAATACGGAGCTATGACACTGGATCTCGGCCTGCGCGCCCGGGTGCACGCCCTGCACCAACATCTGCTCGCCGCCGGAACGCGTGGCGTGACCGAACTGACCCCCGGCATCCGCTCGTTGCAGATCCGGGTCGATCCGCACGTGCTGCCGGTGCCCGCACTGCTCGATCTGCTCGCCGAGGCCGAAGCGCAGCTGCCCGCCTCCGATCGGCTCGTCGTGCCCAGCCGGGTCGTTCATCTGCCGCTGTGCTGGGACGACCCGTCCACCCGCGAGGCGATCACCCGCTACATGCGCGGCGTGCGGGCCGACGCACCCTGGTGCCCGTGGAACATCGAATTCATCCGCCGCGTGAACGGCTTGGCGGCCGTATCCGACGTCTACGACACCGTGTTCGGCGCCGAATACCTGGTAATCGGCCTCGGCGACGTGTACCTCGGCGCGCCGGTCGCCACCCCCACCGATCCCCGGCACCGGCTGGTCACCACGAAGTACAACCCCGCCCGCACCTGGACGCCGGAGAACGCGGTCGGCATCGGCGGCGCCTACCTGTGCGTCTACGGCATGGAGGGGCCGGGCGGCTACCAATTCGTCGGGCGCACCACGCAGGTATGGAATCACGGCGCCGGTGCGGCGCCCACGGTTCCCCCGGGCGCCGACCGTGGCGTCTCGGGAGCCGAAACCCCCTGGCTACTTCGTTATTTCGACCGGATTCGCTGGTATCCCGTCGAGGCGGAGGAACTCCTCGATATGCGCGCCGACTTCGCCGCGGGCAACGTCGAGGTGCGCACCGACGACGGCGAATTCCGCCTGACGGACTATCGGACGTTTCTCACCGAGAACGCCGAGTCCATCGCGGCCTTCCGGGCGAAGCAGGCGCAAGCCTTCACCGCCGAACGCAATTCCTGGCGATCGGCGGGCGAACTCACGGCTCGGCAAGGCGGCCGCGAGCAAACGCCTGCACACTGAGCGCGGCGGATCCGCGCGCGTCGGCCGCCCGGCCGGTGGCGTAGTCGAGATCCACCCGCCGTCTGCTCGGCCTCGGCTGAGCATATCCAGCGCGCTGCGGGCCGATGGTTCAGCGCAGGTCGCGGAAGAACTCGCGAATGTCGGCGGTGAGCAGCTCGGGTTCCTCCATGGCGGCGAAATGGCCACCGCGGTCGACATCGTTCCAGCGGGTGATGGTGTTCTCGGTCTCCGCGTAGCGGCGGACGCCGATGTCGTGCGCGAAGACCAGGGCGGCCGTGGGCACGCCGGAGTTCTGCTTCGGCTCGCCCCACGCGGCGTTCTGGGCATAGCCGACATAGGCCGCAGAGCCCGCGGTTCCGGTGAGCCAGTAGAGCATCGCGTTGGTCAGCAGCCGATCCCGGTCGAGGATCTTGTCCGGCTCGACACCGCGCGGATGAGTCCACTCCCGGAACTTGTCCATGATCCAGGCCAGTTGCCCCACCGGCGAGTCGACCAGTCCGTAGGCCAGGGCCTGCGGGCGGGTGGACTGAATGGCGATGTAGCCGAACTCCTCGTGCATGAACGCCTCGATCCGCCGGATGCGATCGCGTTCCAGCTCGGTCAGGCTCGCCAGTTCTTCCTCCCCGAGCGGCAGCGGCGGAAACGGACCAGGTCCGCCGTTGGTGTGCACGCCGACGACCCGGCCGGGCGCCGTCCGGCCGACCTGCGGGCTCACGGCCGCTCCGATGTCGCCGCCCTGCACGCCGTAGCGCTGGTAGCCCAGCCGGTCCATGAGTTCGGCCCAAGCTGCGGCGATCCGCTCGATGGTCCAGCCCGCCTCGGCGACCGGCCCGGAGAACCCGAATCCCGGCAGCGAGGGAATGACCAGGTGGAAGGCGTCGGCAGGGTCGCCGCCGTGCTTCCCCGGGTCGGTCAAAGGCCCGATGACGTCGAGGAATTCGGCCACCGAGCCCGGCCAGCCGTGCGTCAGCAGCAGTGGCAGGGCGTCCGCCTCGGGCGAGCGGACGTGCAGGAAGTGGATGGTCTGCGCGTCGATCACCGTCGTGTACTGCGGGTGACCGTTCAGCTGCGCTTCGGCCGCGCGCCAGTCGTATCCGGTGCGCCAGTAGCCGACCAGCTCGCGCAGCCAAGCGGTCGGTACGCCGGTGTCCCAGCCGTCGCCGGGGAGCGGGGCGGGCCAGCGGGCGGCGTCGAGCCGGGAGCGCAGGTCGTCGAGCTGCCGCTGCGGGATGTCGATGCGGAAGGGGCTGATCTCGTTGCTCATGAAACAGACGGTATGACGCATCTAGGACAACTTCCGCCCTAGGTTCGGGGCAGACTTTTCCCATGCTGGAAACCTCGGCGCGCCTGTTGCGCCTGTTGTCGCTGCTGCAGACGCCCCGCGACTGGACCGGAGCCGAACTCGCCGAGCGACTAGAGGTGGACGTGCGCACCGTCCGCCGGGACATCGACAAGCTGCGCACGCTGGGCTATCCGGTGGACGCGACGCCCGGCGTCGCGGGGTACCGGCTCGGCGCGGGAGCGAATCTGCCGCCGTTGCTGTTGGACGACGACGAGGCGGTGGCGGTGGCGCTCGGCTTGCGCACCGCGGCGGGCGGCACCATCGCGGGCATCGAGGACAGTTCGCTGCGCGCTCTCACCAAACTCGAGCAGGTACTGCCTTCGCGGCTGCGCCACCGCCTCGGCATGCTCCAAGCGGCCACGGTCACGGTGCCCGCGGGCGGCCCGACGGTCGAACCGGACGTGCTCACCGCCGTCGCGGCCGCCATCCGCGACTGCCATCGCCTGCGGTTCGACTATCGCGCGCACGACGGCACCACGTCGCTGCGCACCACCGAGCCACATCGCCTGGCGCACACGGGCAGGCGGTGGTACCTGATCGGCTGGGACGTCGATCGCGCGGACTGGCGCACCTACCGCGTCGACCGCCTGCACCCGCGCATCCCGACCGGCCCCCGCTTCACCCCGCGCGAGGCGCCCGACGCCGACCTGTCCGGGTACCTCTCCCGCGGCGTGACCACCGCGCCGTACCGCTACGAAGCCCGCGTCACCCTGGGTGTCCCCGCCGAGGTGGCCGCCGAGCGCATCGCACCGACCGTCGGGGTGATCGAGGCGTCGGACGACGAGAACTGCGTACTGCGAACCGGCTCCGACTCGCTGGACGAACTGGCGATCTATCTCGCCACCTTCGGCTTCCCGTTCCGGGTGCACGAACCGCCGGAACTCGTCACCCACATCCGTGAACTCGCCGCGCGCCTCGGCGCGGCGGTCGACTGACGGCGGGTGCCGGGCAAGGCGGGCCGGGTCTACCGCGCGGGCGAGACCCTGGCGACCGACGGCGCCGAGGTGGGCAAGCTGACCTGGGCCTATTACCTCGCGGAGCGCGCGGGCGCCCTCCGGGCCGGATGACCGGCCGACCGGTTCAGACGACGATCACCGTCTTGCCCTTGGCGTGTCCCTCGGCGACATGGCCCACCGCCGCGGCGGCCGCGGTGAGCGGACAGCGCCGCTCGATCATCGGGCGCAGCTTGCCTTCCGCGGCCAGCCCGGCGAGGAACTCGAGGTCCGCCCGGCGCGGGCGCATCAGCAGGGGGCGCATCGTCTGGCTGACCACCAGGCCGGTCAGCACCACCTTGCCCACCCACAGCACCGGTCCGAGCCAGTTCCCGCCGGGCGCACCCGCCGAGGAGACGAAGACGCCCTTCGGCGCGAGCACCCGGCGGCAGGCGGTCAGCGACCGGTTGCCCACCAGATCCAGCAGGACGTCATACCGATCGGCGCCGCGCGTGAAATCCGCTGTGGTGTAGTCGATCACCCGGTCCGCGCCCAGCGAGCGCAGCGTCTCGACGTGACGTGTGCTGCACACGGCCGTCACCTCCGCACCGAGCGCCTTGGCGATCTGCACCGCACTCGTTCCCACGCCGCCCGACGCGCCGTTGACGAGCACTTTCTGCCCGGCGCGCAGACCGCCGACATCGCGCAAGCCCTGCAGCGCGGTCATTCCGGAATCCGGCAGGGCCGCGGCCTCCGCCACGGTCAGGCCATCGGGGACGCGCGCGAGCCGCTCGACCGGGACACACACGTACTCGGCGAAAGCCCCCGCGTCGACAGCGCCGAAGACCATGTCTCCGCAGTCGAATTCGACAATTCCCGCACCGACCTCGACCACTTCACCGGCCAGATCGTGCCCGATGATCGGGTCCTTCGGCCGCCGCAGCCCGAAACCGAGCCGGATCGCGTAGGGCTTACCGGTGAGCAGGTGCACGTCGCCGCGGCACACCGCCGCCGCCCGCATGCGAACCAGTACCGCACCGGCGCCTGCGACGGGGCGCGGCACCGTCTCCGTTCGGAGGACTTCGCTGGAACCGTATCGCGGCGCGACGATCGCGCTCATCGTCGCGCGCTCGAGGGTGGACTGCTGGCCGTCGGACATGACATTCCTCGTCTTCACCGGGTACTTACAGTGTAAGTGCGACACCGCCGACGGTACGCTTACGCTGTAAGTGCGTCAAGAGGGGAAACCGTGCCCGAGAACCGTGCGCCGCTCACCAGGGACGCGGTGCTGCACGCCGCCGTCCGGCTCGCCGACGAGCAGGGCTTGCCCGCGCTGTCCATGCGGCGCCTCGCGCAGGCGCTCGGCGTCGAGGCGATGTCGCTGTACAACCACGTGCGGAACAAGGACGACCTGCTCGACGGCATCGCCGATCTGGTGGTCGCCGAGATGACGCCGCCCGCCGTCGGCGGGGATTGGCGGGCCGCCCTGCGCGCCCGGTCGGTGTGCGCCCACGAGGTCCTGCTGCGTCATCCGTGGGCGACCGGGCTGATCGGCACCAGGATCAACGTGGGCCCCGCCATGCTGCGCTACATCGACGCCACCGTGGGCTGCCTGCGCGCGGCGGGCTTCTCCCTGCCCCAGGCGGACCGCGCGTGGAACGCGCTGGACAGCCATCTCTACGGCTTCACGTTGCAGGAGTTGAGCTTTCCGCTCGAGCCGTCCGAATACGCTTCCGCCGCACAGCAGTTCCTGCCGCTCATCCCGGCCGACGAGTATCCACACATGCACGCGCTCGCCCGGCTGGTGATCGACGGAAAGCACTCGGGCATCGCCGATTTCGCTTTCGGCCTCGAGCTGATCCTGGACGGGCTGGAGCGGGCGCTCGCCGCGAACGCGGACTGACGCTCAGTCCATCCGGAAGGTGGCCTCGGGGTTGGCCGTGTCCCGGACGATTCGCAGCGCCTCGGACAACGCGGCGAGCTGCGCCGGAGTCAGCAACCCGACGAACCAGCGGTCGACGGCGGCGAGATAGTCCGGCAGCACCTGCGCGAGCCGCGCCGCGCCAACCTCGGTCAACACCGCGTAGGCGCTGCGCCGATCCGCCGTGTCCAGCTCGCGTTCCACCAGTCCGGCACGGGCCAGCCGATCGACCAGCCGGGTAACGCCGCTGGTGGACAGCGCGGTCTGCACCGCCAGCTCCGACATGCGCAACCGGCGCCCGGACGAACGACTCAGCCGCATCAGGGCGTTCAGATCCAAGCCGGACAGACCGTGGGCCTGCCATACCGGCTCCAGCTTCGCGACCACGCCGCCGTACGCCTCGAACAGCAGGCCCATCGTGGTCAGACGCGGGTCGTCGAACAGCTCGGTCACGTCCATGCGGGCAACCTACCCGAAAGCTGCCCAATAGTTGACACGCGGAACAACTAGCCGTAGAAATATGCATACGCATTATTCCTCGCGTCAACTAATGGAGGTTCCCATGTCTCAGACCGCCTGGATCGCCGGCTTCCGCACCGGGGTGATCCGTCCGGATGAGCAGATCAAATTCGCGGACTCGCGCGCGTTCACCGACCAGACGGTGCGCCAAGTGCTGCACCTGGCGGGCGGCGGCGCGCAACTGCGGGTGGGGCTGACCAACCGCTACGGGAAGACGCCACTGGCGGTCGGCGCGGCGCGGATCGCCCTGCGCAAGACCGGCAACGAGATCGTCGCCGAGACCGACGCCGCGCTGCGGTTCGACGGCGGCGAGCAGGTCGTCGTCCCGGCGGGCGGCGAAGTTCTCAGCGACCCGGTCGAATTGGCCGTCTCGGCGGGCGCGGATCTGGCGCTGAGCCTCTATCTGCCCGGCCCCACCGGGCCGGCGACGTTCGCACACCAGCCCGGCGAAACCGCCTACATCGCCGACGGCGACGTCACGGCCCAGGCCGCGCTCACCGCCGTCGAGGAGGTGCCCGCGCGGTTCTTCGTCGTCGGCGTCGACGTGCTCGCGCCCGCGGAAACGCCGGTGGCCGTGGCGTTCGGCGATTCCTGGTTCGAAGGCGTCGGCACCACGCTCGGCGCCAACCGCAGGTCGGTGGACGTGCTCAACGCGCGCCTGGACCGCGGCTGGGTGGTCAACCAGGGCATCGCGGGGAATCGGCTGCTGACCGACATGGTCGGAGAACCGGGCCTGGCGCGCTTCGACCGCGACGTGCTCGGCGTGCCCGGCGTGACCGGCGTCCTGATCAACTTCGGCATCAACGACCTCATCCTGGGCGGCATGGCCGGCCAGCCGCCCGCGACCGCGGACGAACTGATCGCGGGTTTCACCACCCTCGCGCGGCGAGCGCACGCGGCGGGACTCACCATCCACGCCGCCACGATCGGCCCCTACGGCGGCGCCGTCTACGAAGATCTGCACGTCGCCGAGACACTGGCGACTCGTCGGCGCGTGAACGAATGGCTGCGCGGCTGCGACGCCTTCGACTCGGTGTTCGACGTGGCGCGTGCGGTCGAGGATCCGGAGCGGCCGGACTTCATCCGCCCCGAATTCGACAGCGGCGACGGCATGCACCTCAACGACGCCGGCGCCCGCGCCATGGCCGAAAGCGTCGACGTCGCGGCGCTTTTCGACTGAAAAACGCACACGAGGCGGCGGCATTGCGCAACCCGGTCGACTCCTAGGGCTCGAGACCGCGCAGCACGATCTCGACACCACCTCGGAATTCGTCCTCGGCCGACATGCCCTTGGCCTGCCCCGCGGTCTGCGCCAGATGCGGGTAGTCCGCGGCGGGGAGTTCGGCCATCGCGATCGTCCCCCGCCCCGGCAACGGCGCGTAGTGCTTGTTCTGGAGGTAGCCGACCAGGAAGGCGATCAGCGTGCGCTGGGCGATGACGCGGGCGCGTCCGGTGAATCCGCCCTCGGTGAGCACGGCGAGCATCGCTTCCATCACGCGCAGCGACTCCACCGACGACTGCCGATGCCGCAGCACGAGCGGCACGGCGGCCGGATGGGCCGAGAACCCGTCACGGATGTGCTCGAGCAGCGCCGTGACCCGCGTTTTCCAGTCGCCTCCGGCGGGGAGCGACGTGTCGATCGAAGCGAACACATGGTCTGCCACCAGCACCTCGAGCGCATCGCGGTCGCGCACGTAGCGGTACAGGGCCATGGTGGCCATGCCGAGTTCCTTCGCCACCGCACGCATCGTGAGCGCGGACAAGCCGTCGCGGTCCAGTACGGCGAGGGCCGCCGCGGCGAGATCGGCGGTGGTCAGCGAACGGGGACGGGGCACGGATTGACAGCGTACAAGCCACGCGCATACTGGTCGTAGGCGTACGAAGTACACCTACGATGAAGGAGCCCACCATGTCGCTGACGACCGCAGTCTCCGGTCGCACCCTGCTCGCCATCTCCGGTGCGCGAGTCCGGATACCGGACCCGGACCACCTGATCCACCTTCAGTTCCGGCGCTTCGCCGGATGCCCGGTGTGCAACCTGCACCTGCGTTCGATCGTCGCCCGGCACGACGAGATCGCCGCCGCGGGCATCCGCGAAGTGGTCGTCTTCCACTCCAGCGCGGAGGAATTGCGCAAGTACACCGCCGAACTACCGCTGGAGGTGATCGCCGACCCGGACCGCAAGCTGTATCGCGAATACGGCGTCGAGACCTCGCCCCGCGCGCTGCTCGACCCGCGCGGCTGGCCCGCCATCCTGCGCGGCGTAGCCCACGCCGCGTACGCCACCCTGCGCCGCAGGCAAGCCGCTCCGCCCATCAAGCCCGAGGGCGGCAGTCTCGGGCTGCCCGCCGACTTCCTGATCTCCCCCGACGGACGCGTGCTCGCCGCGAAGCACGGCACGCATGTCTACGACCAGTGGTCGGTCGACGAACTGCTCGCGCTCGTCCCGGCGGAGCGTCGCGCGTGAGGCTTGCCGAAAGATTCTTCCCGGCACGGGCATTCGCGTTGGTTTTCGGTGGGCTGCTCGCCGGTGCGTTCGGCTATGGAGCGGTCAACGTCCTCTACGCGTTCCGTAAAGTCCCGCTGGACGTGCGCTTCACCTTCCACACAGCACTGATGAGCGTGAACGGCCTGGTCATGCAATCGCTGATGGGCCTGACCATCCTCAGCACGGCGGTGCTCGCCATCCGTTCCACCGGCCGGCCACGCCTGCTCGCAGGTGGCGCGGGCATTCTCGCTGTCGCGGCGTTCCTCATCACCCGCCTGGGCAACGTCCCGATCAACCAGAAGATCAAGGTGTGGGCGGTCAGCGGCCCACCGGCCGACTACGCCGAAATCCTCAGCCGCTGGGAGGCATTCCACTTCGCGCGCACCGCATGCGCGCTGGTGGCATTCCTCCTCGTCGTGCTGACCACCCTGCTTCCCGCGAAAGAGGCCCGCCCATGATGACCGTCGAACTGTTCGTCTCCGACCCCGCTCTGACCACCGACCGCAAACGCGCCCTGGCCGAACGTATCCTGCGCGTCCTGACCACCGAGCCCAGCGCTCCGGACTCGGTAATGTCCAAAGCCCGCGAACTGACCCACGTCCTGGTGCGCGACGCCGAGGTGTGGGCGACCGGCGGACCGGCCCTGGACGCCGCGCCGCGCTACTTGGCTCGGCTCACCGTCCCCGGATCATGGGCCAACAACACCGAATTCGGCGGCCACGTCATCCCCCTGATCACCGAAGCCATCGCGGGCACCGAGCCCGACCCGGACCGCCTGACCCGAGACCCGCACTGCGTGGTCCAGATCATCGGCCTGCGCGAGAACAACCTCGGCGCCTTCGGTCACACCCTCACCGCCACCGAGATCACCAAACTGATGACCGAGGACTACCGAGCCTCCGCCCCCCACACCGACGCTCCCGAAGGCCACGCCATCGACCCCGTCTGCGGCATGACCGTAGACCTGTCGACCGCCCGCTTCACCCTCACCCACAACGGCACCCACTACGCCTTCTGCGCCCCCGTCTGCCGCAAGGTCTTCGCCGAGGACCACGCCGTCCCACTCTGAACCGTCCCGCGAGTGGCACATGGTGGAGAGGCCTTCTGGCACTTTGCCGCAGCCATGTGCCACTCGCGGCTACTTCGCGCTTTGCGGCGGGTTGGTCAGGGTTGTTCGAGTACGTTGAATGGAATGGTCGCCTCGACCGGGTCGTCGAGGAGCAGAACACGTCGGTGAACCGTGTGGGCAAGGTAGCGGCGACCGGACCAGTCGAGACGGTATTCCTCGATTTCTTCGATGCGCTCTTCCTTCTGATCGAGCCGGACGATCAGATACCGGGGGATACCGGCGGCTGCGTATTGAATTCGCTTGTCGCTTATATCGGCGTCGATGGTTGATTCGGAAGTGACCTCGACCACCAGCAGTATGTGCTCACGCACCGTGTTCACGTCGTAAGGTTCACAGTCCCGGATCCAGATGTCGGGATAGCGGATGTTCAACCGCCGATCGGCGGCTGTGGATTCCGCGTCAGCGAATCGTGCGGCAACGTCGGAGTCCACGACCATACACGGCCCGCCGTCGCGCCGGGCCGACTCCAGCATCCCGGCCAGCCGCCGCACCACACGGCTGTGCACGGGGCTCTGGGCCATCAGTCGCACCACACGCCCGTCGACGATCTCGATGTCACCGAGCTCGGCAGTCGCCCCTTCGGCGAACTGCTCGGCCGTCACACGCAGTACCTGTTGCTCGTCGGGAGCGCTCATAGCGGACATCATTGCAGTTCGAATCCGAGCAGACGAGCCCCTCCCGTTCAGAGGGGGCTCGTCTGCTCCGACTGGCAACGCTTGATCCGGGTGCTCCTCCCGAGGCCATGGAGCTGGACTCGCGCTACTCCGCGATCACGATCCGAATCTCGTCGCCCGCCGCGTCGGTCGCTTCGCCCGACCCCGCGAACCAGTGGGTGACCTCGCCCTCGGTGAGGTCGGTGTCGAGGTCGCCGGTCGGGACGACGGACAGGGCACCCGCGGTGGCGGAGGTCAGGAACTCGAGGATGGCGGGGCGGCCGGATACGGCGGCGGTGTACGTGGTGGACTCGTAGTCGATCTCGTACTCCTCGCGTACCCGTTCGGCCTCGTCCAGCGCCTCGGACTGGGTGATCGCGACCACCCCGTCCGCCGTGGTGACGACGAACGCGGGGTGTTCCTCGCCCAACGGGCGGACCCGGTCGGCGTAGGACACCGGGTGCGACGGGGCCGCGGCGATGTCCTGCTTCACCTGCGCGTCGGAGAGCGCCACCCAGTGGATGTCGCTGTCGGCCACCGGTTCGGAGGAGATTCCGAACCCGGCGCCTGCCGGCTCGTCTGCCGTGAGGTCGCCCGCGAACAGGCATGCCGCACCGGCCTTCTGCACCGCCCAGGCCGCGACCACCGCGTCCACCGAACGCGGCAGCGTCACCGCGACGACGTCGCCCGGTCCGGCACCGCGATCGATGAGCACCCGGGCCAGCTGGGAGGAACGCCGGTCCAGCGTGTGGAAGGCGACTTCGTCTTCGCCGGCCAGCAGCGCGGGGGCCTCCGGGTCCTCCTCGACGACCTCGGCGAGCACCTTGGCCACCGTGCGCGCACCGACCCGGCCCACCGGCTCCGGCGCCGAAGCCGCTGCCGCGACCCCGGATTCGACCAGCAGGCGGGCCCGTTCGCCCTCGTCCAGGATGTCGATGTCGCCGACCAGGGCATCCGGATCGCCGATCAGCGCCTCCAGCACCCGCACCAACCGCTCGGCCAGGGTCTCGACCTCTTCGGCAGTGAACCGGCTGCCCAGGTACTTCAGGGTCAGCTCGATCGTGGACTCCGCGATCACCAGCAGCGTCATCGGGTAGTGCGTGGCGTCGTTGACGCCCACACCGGTCACCGACATGCCGTCGATCGAGCTCGCGGCCGAGATCGCTTCCTTGTCCATCGGGTACGACTCGAACACCAGCAGCGTGTCGAACAGCGACCCGGTGCCCGCCACCCGCTGGATGTCGGTGAGCCCCACGTAGTGGTGCTCGAGCAGGCCGGCCTGATCGCCCTGTAGACGCGCCAGCAGCTCGCCGATGGACTGGCGGTCATCGATGCGCAGCCGCACCGGCAGCGTGTTGATGAACAGACCCACCATCGACTCGACGCCGGGCAGCTCGGCCGGACGGCCGGACACCGTCGCGCCGAACACCACGTCGCCCCGGCCGGTGAGACGTCCGAGCAGGATGCCCCAGGCCGCTTGCACCAGCGTGTTCACCGTGACGCCGAGTTCGGCGGCGTGCTTGGTGATCCGGCGCGTGCGGTCGGCGTCGAGTTCGGTGACCACCTTGCCGATCTCGTAGCTCTCCGAGCCCCGCGGTTGCGGTGCGAGCTGGGTGGGTTCGTTGACGCCCTCCAGCGCCGCCGACCAGGCGCGCAGCGAGGCGTCCCGGTCGCGCCCGGCCAGCCAGCCGAGGAAATTGCGGTAGGAGGCCACCCGCGGCAGCGCGGTCTGGTCGCCGCGCACCGCGTACAGCACCAGCAGGTCCCGCATGAGCAGCGGCATCGACCAGCCGTCCAGCAGGATGTGGTGGGTGGTGATGGCCAGGTGCCATTGCGCGGAGTCGCTGCGGAACAGGGTGAACCGGATCAGCGGCGGGGTGGCCATGTCGAAGTGCGTCGCCTGGTCGGCCGCGACCTGCCTGCGCAGCTCCGCGGTCCGCTGCTCGGCGGGCAGATCGGTGAGATCCACTTCCCGCCACGGCGCCGCGACTCGATCCAGCACCACCTGCACGGCCTGCCCCTCGGCGTCGGTGACGAACGCGGTGCGCAGGTTCGGGTACCGGTCGACGATGCCCTGAGCCGCCGCCCGCAGCCGAGCCGCGTCCAGCGCGCCGCCCAGGTCCACCACGGCCTGCATGGTGTACACGTCCACGGTGGACTGGGTCATCATCGCGTGGAACAGCAGACCGGACTGCAGCGGCGAGAGCGGCCACACCTCGGCCAGCGCCGGGTAGGTCCGTTCCCACTGCTCGATGTCGTGCTGCCGCACCCGCACCAGCGACATGTCCGACGGCGTGAAGCCGCCCGCGTCCGGCTGCCGCGCGTGCGTGGCCAGCGCGGTGAGCGCCTCGACCCAGAGGTCGGCGAACTCCTGCACCCGCTCCTGGGTCAGCAGACCGGTCGGGAAGGCGAACGACGCGCCCAGCCGCGGCCCCTCGTCGGAGTCGGTGACGATCGCATTGATGTCGATCGTCGCGTTGGCGGGCATGTCGAGGTCCATGTCGACATCCAGCTGCCCCAGGTCGGCCACCGGCACCCAGCCGATCTCGGCCAGCTGCTCGGGGATCTCCCCGGCCGACATCCGGCCCAGGTAGTTGAAGCTGATCTGTCCGGACGAGCCGAGGCCCGGCGCCGTCTCCGGATTCAACTGCCGCAGCAGGCCGTAACCGAGCCCCTTGTCGGGCACCGCGAGCAACTGCTCCTTGATCGACTTCACGATCTCGCCCAGCGCGGCGCCACCGGCGAACGCGTCGGTGAGGTCGGCATCGGCCAGATCGAGCCGGACGGGATAGGCCGAGGTGAACCAGCCGACGGTGCGCGACAGGTCCGCTCCGGGCACCACGTCCTCTTCACGACCGTGGCCTTCCAGCTTGACCAGTGCGGCCTGCGAGCCATCCCCGCGCCAGCGCGCGACCGCCATGGCCAGCGCCGAGAGCAGGCCGTCGTTCACACCGCCCCGGTACAGGCCGGGGATCGCGGTGAGCACCGCGTCGGTGACCTCGGCGGGCACGGTGACCTCGACCCGTTCGACAGTCGCGAACGTGTCGACCGCCGGGTCGAACGCGCGCTCGCCGAGCAGCGGGTCCGGCGTGGCCGAAACCTGCTGCCAGAACGGCAGTTCCGCGACGCGGTCCGGCGCGCTCGCCGCCTCGACCAGGCTGTGCGCCCAGCGCCGCATCGACGTGCCGTTGGCCGGCAGCGCCACCGGCTGACCGGCGACCAGCTGCGACCAGGCGACCGCCAGATCCGGGATCAGGATGCGCCAGGACACGCCGTCGACCACGAAGTGGTGGGCGACGATCAACAGCACGTCCCGCCGCGGGCCTTCGAAAGCGAACCAGACGAACTGCGCCATCGCGGCGTTCGCCGGATCCAGCCTGCCCAGCGCGCCGTCGAGCGCCTCGGTGGCGACCCGGGCCAGCTCCGCCTCGTCGGCGTCGGCGGCCAAGTCGACCCGGTGCACCAGAGCGTCGACGTCCACCGCGCCGTGCGGCAGCGCCTCGAACGTCCAGTCGGCGCCGGTGCGGCGCAGCCGCGAACGGAGCACGTCGTGGTGGTCGAACACCGCCGCGATGGTGGCGACCAGGGTCTCCCGGTCGATGCCATCGGGCAGCCGCAGCGCCATGGTCTGCGAGAACCGCTGGTAGGACGAGCCGCTCGCGAGGATCTGCCGCATGATCGGGGTCAGCGGGATCTCGCCGACACCGCCGCCGGGCAGCTCCTCCAGCTTCGCCTGCTCCGTGCCCGTACCGAGCGCCGCGATCTCGGCCAGCGAGGCCACGCTGCGCCGCTCGAACACGTCACGCGGAGTGAACAGCACGCCGCGCGCCTTGGCCCGCGAGACCAGCTGGATCGACAGGATGCTGTCGCCGCCGAGCGCGAAGAACGAGTCGTCCAACCCGATCTGGTCGACGCCGAGCACCTCGGCGAACACCTCGGCGATGACGGCCTCGACCTCGCCGACCGGCGCGCGGAATTCGCGCGGGGCCAGTTCGGGTTCGGGCAGCGCCTTGCGATCCAGTTTGCCGACCGGGGTCAGCGGGATCTCGTCGATCACCACGATCGCCGTGGGCACCATGTGCGGCGGCAGGCTGCGCGAGGCGTACTCGGTCAGCCGTGCGGTGTCGATCTCGCGGCCGGGCGCGGCCAGCACGTAGGACACGAGAATCGTCGCGCCCGCCTCGGTCTTGCGGCCGATGGTGATCGCGTACTCGACGTCCTCGTGGCTCGCCAGCACGGTGTCGATCTCGCCGAGCTCGATGCGGAAGCCACGGATCTTCACCTGGAAGTCCGAGCGGCCCACGTAGTCCAGCTCCCAGCGCACCGACGGCAGCGCGGCGTTGCCCGCCCGCTCGCCGGGTTCGGCGAACCAGCGCACCACGTCACCGGTGCGGTACATCCGCGCGCCCTCGTTGCTCCACGGGTTGGCGACGAACCGTTCCGCGGTGAGGTCCGGGCGGTTGTGGTAGCCGCGCGCCAGCGCGCCACCGGCCAGGTACAGCTCGCCCGCGACGCCCGGCGGCACCGGGTTGAGCCGGTGGTCGAGCACCAGCGCGGACATACCGCGCACCGGGCGGCCGATGGTGATGTGCCTGCCCGGCGTCAGCTGGGCGTAGGAGGAGATGATCGTCGTCTCGGTCGGGCCGTAGGCGTTGAAGTACTTGCGGCCCGGCCACCACTTGGCCAGCAGTTCCGCCGTGGTGACGTCACCGCCGACGGAGGCCACCTCGAGCGCCTCCATGCCTTCCGGATCGACCGTGCCCAGCACCGCGGGGGTGATGATCGTGTGGCTCACCCGCTCGGTGCGCAGCAGCTCCGCCAGATCCGGGCCGCCGATGATGGTCGACGGCACGACCACCAGCGTGGCGCCGGTGTAGGCGGCACACAGCCACTCCAGCACCGACGGGTCGAAGCTGGGCGAGCAGATGTGCAGGAACCGGTGGTGCGATTCCAGCTGGTACAGGTCGGTCGCGACACCGACCAGGCCGCCCATGCCCGCGTGGGTCACCGTGACGCCCTTGGGCATACCGGTCGAGCCCGAGGTGTAGATGACGTACGCCGGGTGGCGCATGGCCAGCGAGGAGATCCGGTCGGCGTCGGTGACCTGCTCGGCGGACCGGCTCTCGATCAGCTCGCCCAGTGCCGGGTCGTCGATCCGCAGCCACTCGACATCGCGCGGCAGCCGGTCCACGTACTCGCTCGCGGTGATACCGATGACCGCGCCGGAGTCGTTGACCATGTGCCGCATGCGGTCTTCGGGGTAGGTCGGGTCGATCGGCACATGCGCGCCACCGGCCTTCGCCACCGCCCAGAACGCGGCGACCATCTCGTAGGAACGCGGGAACGACAGCGCCACGATGCGCTCCGGTCCCACGCCGCGCGCGATGAGCACCCGCGCCAGGCGCGAGGAGTACTCGTCCAATTCGCGGTAGGTGATCGAGCGGCCCTGGTAACGCACCGCGATCTGCTCCGGGTCCAGCCGCGCACCGTACTGCAGCAGGTCCGGCAGCAGGCCGGTGGCCATGACGTCCTCGCCTGCCACATGCGTGAGCAGGTGGTACTCGGCCGCGTCCAGCAGCGGCAGGTCACCGATCGGGGTATCCCGGTCGGCGGTGATCGCGGTGAGCAGCCTGGTGAAGCGCTCGGCGAAGATCTGCACCGTCTCGTCGTCGAACAGGTCGCGCGCGAAGGAGAACTCCGCGTACATGCCCGCCTCGTCGGGGTTCTCCCCCGCCTCGCGGATGGTCAGCGACAGGTCGAACTTGGCGGTGTCGACATCGAAATCGACCGCGCCCACGTGCAATCCGGGCAGTTCGAAGCTGCTCTCGGGCAGGTTCTCGAACGACAGCGCCACCTGGAACAGCGGATGGCGCGCGGTGGAGCGCTCCGGGTTGAGCAGTTCCACCAGTCGCTCGAACGGCAGGTCCGCGTGCGCGAACGCCTGCAGGTCGGCGTCCTTGGTGCGGGCCAGGAACTGGCCGAAGGTCAGGTCGCCGTCCACGTGCGAGCGCAGCACCAGGGTGTTGACGAACATGCCGATCACGTCGTCGAGTTCGGCTTCGCCGCGGCCCGCGATGGGCGTGCCGATGGCGATGTCGTCGGTGCCGGACATGCGCGCGAGGAACAGCGCGAGCGCGGCGTGCACGACCATGAACAGCGTCGCGTTCTGCTCCCTGGCGATCTCGGTGAGCATGCGGTGCAGCTCGCCGTCGATCGGGAACACCACGCGCCCACCGGCGAACGACTGCGTCGTCGGACGCGGCCGGTCGGCGGGCAGGTTGAGCTCGTCGGGCAGCCCGGCCAGCGCGGCGCGCCAGTATTCGGCCTGCTGCGAGATCAGGCTCTCCGGGTCGGTCTCGGACCCGAGCACGTCCCGCTGCCAGAGGCTGAAGTCGGCGTACTGCACCGGCAGCGGCGCCCAGCCCGGTTCCACGCCGGCCGAGCGGGCCGCGTAGGCCAGCATCACGTCGCGGGTCAGCGGGCCCATCGACCAGCCGTCCGCGCTGATGTGGTGCGCGACGAACACGAGCACGTACGTTGTGTCGCCGCCCGCGTCGGTCACCCGGAACAGCTTGGCCCGCAACGGAACCTCGGTGGTCACGTCGAATCCGGCCGAGACCACCTCGATGATCCGGTGGCGGATGTCCTCGGCCGCGACCGCTTCGGGCGTCAGGTCCGGCACGGCCCGCTCGACGGGCACGATCACCTGATACGCCGTGCCGTCCTGTTCGGGGTAGACGGTGCGCAGCGTCTCGTGCCTGCCGATGACGTCGCCGACCGCCGATTGCAGCGCCTCGACATCCAGTTCGCCGGTGAGCCGCACGGCCACCGGGATGTTGTTGACCGCCGAGGCGGTGTCGAACTGGTTGAGGAACCACATGCGCTGCTGTGCCAGCGACAGCGGAATCCGCTCCGGACGCGGGCCCGCGACCAGCTCGCGACGGCCACCGGCACCCGCGTGCTGCTCGACCTTGGCGGCGAGTCCGGCGACGGTGGAGGCTTCGAACAGCACACGCACCGGAACGCGCGCGTCCAACGCCGCGCCGATACGCGCCGCGACCTGCGTCGCCAACAACGAATTACCACCGAGGGCGAAGAAATCATCATCCGCGCCGACACGCTCGACACCGAGCACCTCGGCGTACACGGTCGCCACGATCTCCTCGATCGGGGTCGACGGCGCACGAAACGCTTGAACCTCGAACTCCGGCTCGGGCAACGCCTTGCGATCGAGTTTGCCGTTGACGTTCAACGGCAAAGCATCCAGCACCACGAACGCCGAGGGCACCATGTACGACGGCAAACCGGCAGTCAGTTCGGACTTCACCTGCGCCACATCGACACCGGCATCGGCATCGCTCGGCACCAGGTAGGCCACCAGCCGGTCACCGGTCTTCGGATCCGACTTCGCGATCACCGCTGTCTGCGCGACCTCCGGCAGCGCGAGCAGTGCGGCTTCGATCTCACCCAACTCGATACGGAAACCACGGATCTTCACCTGGAAGTCCGTACGACCCCGATATTCGAGTTCGCCGTTGGTGTTCCAGGCGACCAAGTCACCTGTGCGATACATCCGAGCACCGGGCTGGA
Source organism: Nocardia abscessus NBRC 100374 (assembly GCF_000308455.1). GTDB lineage: Bacteria > Actinomycetota > Actinomycetes > Mycobacteriales > Mycobacteriaceae > Nocardia > Nocardia abscessus. The sequence continues at coordinate 114,367 of NZ_BAFP01000123.1, forward strand.
ACGGGCTGGCCACGAATCGGTCCGCGGTCAGATCCGCACGACCGAAGTACCCGCGCGCCAACTGCGCACCGGCCAGGTACAACTCACCGGAAACGCCGTCCGGAACCGGCCGCAAGCGGCCGTCGAGGACGTAGACCTGGCTGTTCCATTCGGGCGCACCGATCGACACGGATGTCTCGTCGGAGAGGGTGACGCGGTGGCTGGTGATGGACACCGCCGCCTCGGTCGGACCGTAAAGGTTGAACAACTCGGTGCGCGGGTTCTCCCGCAAGAACCGCTGCGCCACCGAACCCGGCAGGGCCTCACCGATCGCCAACACCCGCCACAGGGAATTCGGCATACCAGCCGTCAGCAGCGCGTCCAACATCGACGGCACCACATGCAACGTGGTGACCCACTCGCGGGCCATCAACTCGTTCAGGTACGCCGGGTCGCGGTGACCATCGGCTGAAGCGATCACCAAACGCCCGCCGCACACCGCGGCCGACCAGAACTCCCACACCGACAAGTCGAACGTCGCGGCCGTCTTCAGCAGGATCGCGTCGGCGGCATCGAGACCGAACTCGATGTTCTTCCACTGCAACTGGTTCGCGATCGCACCGTGCGGCACCGCCACACCCTTCGGGCGGCCGGTGGAACCGGAGGTGAAGATCACGTACGCGGTGTTCTCCGGACGCAACGGGGCGACACGATCGGCATCGGTCACCGGCTTGGCGTCCACACCCGACAGATCGAGTTCATCGATCCGCACCACCGGCGCGACATCGGTATCGAAATCGGCGTCCGCATTCGACAGCACACAAACCGGTGCCGCCGTCTCCAAGATGTAGCTCGTGCGCTCGGCAGCCTGATCCGGATCCACCGGCACATACGCACCACCGGACTTCGCCACCGCATACATCGCCACGATCAAATCGACCGACCGGCGAAGCGCGAGCGCGACCCGCGACTCCGGACCCACACCCAACGAGATCAAATGCCGCGCGAGGCGATTCACCCGGACATCGAGCGCGCCGTAGGTGATCGACTCGCCGTCTTCGGTGACGAGCGCGACTTCCTTCGGCCCGGCCGCCACCGTGGCATCCAGCAGCGACACCAGTGTGGCGGAGGTGTCCACCGGCTGGTCGGTCGCATTGCGTGCGCTGAGCAACCGGGTCCGTTCGGCGGCGTCGAGCAGTTCGAGGTCGCCGACCGGGGTGCGCGGCGCGGCGACGATCTCGCCGAGCAGGCGCGCGAACCGGTCCACGAAGCCCTGCACCGTCGCGCGATCGAACATGTCGGTCGCGTAGGTGAAGAATCCGGTGATGCCCTCGGGCGCGCCCGCGTCGTCGTAGCGGTCGGTCGCGATCAGGTGCAGGTCGAACTGGGACAGCTCGGTGTCGATGTCCAGGCCGGACACGCTCAAGCCGGGCAGCTCCAGCGCGGACTGCGCCAGGTTCTGGAAGGACAGACCCACCTGGAACAGCGGGTGGCGTGCGGTCGAGCGCACCGGGTTGAGCACCTCGACCAGGCGCTCGAACGGCACGTCGGCGTTGGCGAACGCCTGGATGTCGGTCTCGCGCTGACGGGCCAGCAGGTCGGTGAACGCCTCGCCCGCCTCGACCCGGGTGCGGAACACCAGGGTGTTGACGAACATGCCGATCAAATCGTCCAGCGCGGCTTCGCCACGACCCGCCATCGGCGTGCCGATCGCGATGTCGTCGTTGCCCGACAAGCGAGCCAGCAGCACCGCGAGCGCGGTGTGCACGACCATGAACAGCGTCGCGCCCTCCGCACGCGCCAGCTCGATCAGCGCCTGATGGGTCTGCGCGTCCACCCGCAGCTCCACCTTGCCGCCCGCGAACGACTGCACCGCAGGGCGCGGCCGGTCCGAGGGCAGGTCCAGCTGGTCGGGCAGCTCGGCCAGGGCCTGCTTCCAGTAGGCGACCTGCTTGGCGGCCAGCGATTCCGGATCGTCCTCGTCGCCGAGCAGTTCGCGCTGCCAGATGCTGTAGTCCGCGTACTGGACCCGCAGCGGCGCCCAGTTCGGCGCCTCGCCCGCCGCGCGCGCGGCGTAGGCGATCATCAGGTCCCTGGTCAGCGGCCCGACCGAGGAGCCGTCACCGGAGATGTGGTGCACCACCATGGCCAGCACGTAGTCCACCGACCCGTCCGGCCCGGTCGGCGCGCCCTCTCCGGCGATCTGGAACAGCGCGACCTTCATCGGCACCTCGGTGGTGACGTCGAAGATCGTCGAGGTCAGCGCCACCACGGCGGATTCGATCTGCGCGGGCGCGACCACCCGCACCTCCAGGCGCGGCATCGCCTGCGCGGGCGGCAGGATGACCTGCACCGGGCCGGACTCGGTCTGCGGGTAGACGGTGCGCAGGATCTCGTGCCTGCTCACCAGGTCGGCGATGGCGGCACGCAGCGCGGCCACGTCCAGCGCGCCCGACAGCCGCACCGCGATCGGCACGTTGTAGGCCGCCGACTGGGTGTCGAACCGGTTGAGGAACCACATGCGCTGCTGTGCCAGCGACAGCGGGATGTGCTCCGGCCGCTGTCCGGCGGTCAGCGCGCGGCGGCCGCCCATGTCGGCGTGCTGCTCCACCCGCACCGCGAGCGCGGCGACGGTGGACGCCTCGAACAGCAGGCGCACCGGCACCCGGGTGTCCAGCGCCTCGCCCAAGCGGGCGGCGACCTGCGTGGCCAGCAGTGAGTTACCGCCCCAGGCGAAGAAGTCGTCGTCCAAGCCGAGACGCCTGGACTCGCCGCCTTCGCGATCGGAGATGCGCAGCACCTCGGCGAAGGTGTTCGCCACGATCTGCTCGATCGGGGTGACCGGCGCGCGGAACACCGCCTTCTCGAAGGTGGGCTGCGGCAGCGCCTTACGGTCCAGCTTGCCGTTCGCGTTGAGCGGCAACGCGTCCAGCTCGATCAGCATCGACGGCACCATGTACGACGGCAGTTCGGCCGCCAGCGCGGACTGCAACGCGCGCTTGTCCAGCGTGCCGGTCCGCGGCACCACGTAGGCGACCAACCGGTCGCCGATGCTCGGATCGTTGTGCGCGACGACGGCGGCCGCGCTCACCGTGTCCTGCCGCAGCAGCGCGGCCTCGATCTCGCCGAGCTCGATGCGGAAGCCGCGGATCTTCACCTGGAAGTCGGTGCGGCCGCGGTAGTCCAGCTCACCGGTGGCGCTCCAGGCCACCAGGTCGCCGGTGCGGTACATCCGCTCGCCCGCCGTGCCGAACGGATCGGCGACGAACCGGTCGGCGGTCAGGTCGGCGCGACCGAAGTAGCCGCGCGCCAGCTGGGCACCGGCCAGGTACAGCTCGCCGGAGACGCCCACCGGCACCGGCCGCAGGCGGGAGTCGAGCACGTAGACCCGGCTGTTCCACTCCGGGGCGCCGATCGAGACCGCCGCCTCGTCGGCATCGGTGACCAGGTGGCTGGTGATCGACACCGCCGCCTCGGTCGGACCGTAGAGGTTGTGCAGTTCGGCGGCGTTGTTGCGCCGCAACCGCTGGGCGGTCGCGGCCGGCAGCGCCTCGCCGATGGCCAGCACCCGCCGCAGCGAGGCCGACAGGCGGCCACCGGATTCGGTGAGCAACGCGTCCAGCATGGACGGCACCACGTGCAACGTGGTGACGCCGGTGGCGCGCATCAGCTCGTTCAGGTACGCCGGGTCGCGGTGCCCGTCGGCCGCCGAGATCACCAGGCGGCCACCGGAAACCGCGGCCGACCAGAACTCCCACACCGAGAGGTCGAACGTCGCCGCCGTCTTCAGCAGCACCGCGTCTTCGGCGCCGAGCTCGAAAACGGCCGTCTCCCACTCCAACTGGTTGACGATCGCGCCGTGCGGGACGGCGACGCCCTTGGGCTGGCCCGTCGAACCGGACGTGAAGATGACGTACGCGGTGTTCGCGGGGGTCAGCGCACCCGTGCGCTCGGCCGCGGTCACCGGCGTGTCCGCGTACCCGGCGAGGTCGAGCCCGTCGATCTGCACCGTCTCGGCCGCCGCGGTGCGGAAGCCGTCGCGCGCGGTGGTCAGCACGCACACCGGCGCGGCGGTGTCGAGGATGTAGTCGGTCCGCTCGGCGGGCTGGTCCGGATCGATCGGCACGTACGCCGCACCGGCCTTCGCGACCGCGTACATGGCGACCACGAGGTCGGTGGAGCGGCGGATCGCCAGCGCGACCCGGTCCTCCGGGCCGACGCCGCGACCGATCAGGTAGCGGGCCACGCGGTTGACCCGCGCGTCCAGTTCGGCGTAGGTCAGCTCGCGGCGCCCGGTCGGCTCGTCGGCGACCAGCGCCACCGCCTCCGGCGTCGCGGCCACGGTGGCATCCAGCAGCGACGCCAGCGTCGCGGTCGTATCCACCGCGTGCTCGGTGTCGTTCCAGGCGGTGAGGATGCGCTCGCTCTCCTGCGCCGCGAGCAGATCGATCTCGCCCACCAGCACCGAGGCGTCGGCCAGCACGGCGTCGAGCACGCGCAGGAACCGGTCGGCGAAGCCCTGCACCGTGTCCTCGTCGAACAGGTCGGTGGCGTAACCGAATTCGGTGATGATCTCGGCCGGTGTGCCGTCCTCGGCGTACCGGTCGTACAGCGTGACGTGCAGGTCGGTCTTGGCCAGCTGCGAGTCGAAGTTGACCGCGCTCACGGTGAGCCCGGGCAGCTCGAAGGTGGTCTCGGCCAGGTTCTGGAACGACAGGCCCACCTGGAACAGCGGGTTGCGCGCGGTCGAGCGCACCGGGTTGAGCACCTCGACCAGGCGCTCGAACGGCACGTCGGCGTTGGCGAACGCCTCCAGGTCGCGCTCCTTCACGTCGCCGAGCAGGTCGGCGAAACGCTCGGCGGGCCGCACCCGGGTACGGAACACCAGGGTGTTGACGAACATGCCGATCAGGTCGTCGAGTTCGCGTTCGCCGCGACCGGCGATCGGGGTGCCGACCGCGATGTCGTCGGTGCCCGACAGCCGCGACAGCAGCACCGCGAGCGCCGCGTGCACCACCATGAACAGCGACGCGTTGTGCGCGCGCGCCAGCTCGTGCAGGCGGGCGTGCCGCTGCGGGTCGATCTCGAAGCGGATCGCCTTGCCCTGGAACGACTGCGCGGGCGGGCGCGGCCGGTCGGCGGGCAGCTCCAGCTGATCGGGCAGATCGGCCAGCGCCGAGGTCCAGTACGCCACCTGCCGCGCGGCCAGCGATTCCGGATCGTCCTCGGACCCGAGCACCGCGCGCTGCCACAGCGCGTAGTCGGCGTACTGCACCGGCAGCGGCTGCCACTGCGGCACCTCGCCCTGCACGCGGGCCACGTAGGCGGCCATCACGTCGCGGGCCAGCGGGCCCATCGACGAGCCGTCGGCCGCGACGTGGTGCACGGTGAACGCGAGCACATGCTCGGCTGTGCCGGATCCCGCCCTACTCCCGCCTGTGTCGGATCCCGCCCTACCCCCACCCGGGACGATCCGGAACAGCGCCACCGCCAGCGGCACCTCGACGGTGACGTCGAAGGTGGTCAGCGCGAAACCGATGACGGCGCCGAGCAGATCCTCCTCGGCGACGTCGATCGGGGTGAGCGCCGCAGCGGACCGGTCCGCGGGACGGATCACCTGGTGCGGCCCGTCCGCCGAACGCGGGTAGGTGGTGCGCAGCACCTCGTGGCGGGCGAACACGTCGCCGATGGCCTGTTCCAGCGCGGCCACGTCGAGCGTGCCGGACAGCCGGACGGCCAGCGGGATGTTGTCCACCGCCGAGGTGGCCGTGTCGAACTGGTTGAGGAACCAGTACCGCTGCTGGGCGGGCGAGAGCGGGATGCGCGCCGGGCGCTCCCCCGCCTCCAGGCGCGGCCGGTCCCGGCCGGACCCGGCGTTGTGCTCCACCCGGGCAGCCAGCGCCACCACGGTGGACGCCTCGAACAGGTCACGCACCGCGAGCCCGGTGTCCAGCGCGGCGCCCAGCCGCGCGGTCACCTGGGTGGCCAGCAGCGAGTTGCCGCCGAGTTCGAAGAAGTCGTCGTCCAGGCCGACCCGCGCGACACCGAGCACGTCGCCGAAGGTGCCCGCCACGATCTCCTCGATCGGGGTGGACGGAGCGCGGAACACCTTGGCCTCGAACACCGGCGCGGGCAGCGCCTTGCGGTCCAGCTTGCCGGAGGCGTTCAGCGGGAACGCGTCCAGCACGACGAACGCCGAGGGCACCATGTACGCCGGCAGCTCGCCGCCGAGTTCCGCGCGCACGCCGTCGATGTCCACCGAACGGCCCGCCGTCGCGATGACGTAGGCGACCAGCTGGTCGCCCAGCCGATCGTCCGAGCGCACCACGACCACGGCCTGCGCGATCGAGTCCAGCGCCGTGAGCGCCGACTCGATCTCGCCGAGCTCGATGCGCAGACCGCGCAGCTTCACCTGGAAGTCGGTGCGGCCCAGGTACTCCAGCTCGCCCTTGTCGGTCCAGGTGACGAGGTCGCCGGTGCGGTACATCCGCGCGCCGGGCTCCCCGTAGGGGTTCGCCACGAACCGGTCGGAGGTCAGATCGGGACGCGCGACGTAGCCGCGGGCCAGTTGCACGCCCGCGAGGTACAGCTCACCCGCGACACCCACCGGCACGGGGTGCAGGCGCGAATCCAGCACGTACACCTGGGTGTTGAACACCGGAGCACCGATCGGCACCGACACCGTGTCGTCCTCGGTCACCTCGTGGAAGGTGACGTCGACCGCGGCTTCGGTCGGGCCGTACAGGTTGTGCAGGCGCGCGCCGGTGAGTTCCTGCATCCGCTGCGCGGTGGCGGCGGGCAGCGCCTCACCGGAGGCGAAAACGTTGCGCAGGGTGGTGCATTCGTCGGCGCGTTCCTCGGCGGCCGCGTCAGGCCCGGAGGCGGCAGCTTGCGTGACCACGGAGGGCCCCGCGGCCGCCGCATCCAGCACAGCTACGAATACCGAGAGCATCGAAGGCACGAAGTGCGCCGTGGTGACCTGCTCGTCGGTGATGACCTGCACGAGGTAGGCCGGGTCGCGATGGCCGTCCGGCTTCGCCACCACCAGGCGGGCGCCGACCTGCAAGGGCCAGAAGAACTCCCACACCGACACGTCGAACGTGGCCGGGGTCTTCTGCAACACCACGTCGGTGTCGTCCAAGCCGTACTCGTCCTGCATCCACACCAGGCGGTTGACGATCGCGGCGTGCGAGACCGCCACGCCCTTCGGGCGGCCGGTCGAACCGGAGGTGAAGATGACGTACGCGGTGTTCGACGGACGCAGCGGCGCACGGCGTTCGGCGTCGGTGACGGGCTCGTCGGAGTAGTCGGCGAGCGAGACCACATCGATCTCGATCGCCTGGGTCGCGCCCGCGTCGAAGCCGTCACGCGAGGTGGTGAGCACGCACACCGGCCGGGCGGTGTCGAGCACGTAGCGGGTGCGGTCGGCCGGATGATCCGGATCCAGCGGCACGTACGCGCCACCGGCGACGCTCACCGCGTACATGCCGACCACCAGGTCGATCGAGCGGCGCATGCCCAGCGCCACCATCGAATCCGGGCCGACGCCCAGCGCGATCAGGTGCCGGGCCAGGCGATTCACGCGAGCGGCGAACTCGGCGTAGGAGAGACTCGTCCCCTCGAACGTCACCGCGGGCGCGTCCGGGGTCCGCGCGAGCTGCGCGGCGAACATCGACACCAGGGTGGCGGCCGGGTCGACCGGGTGCGCGGTGTCGTTCCACCGCTCGATGACCTCGGTGCTCTCGACGCTGTCGAGCAGCTCGACGTCGCCGATGGTGACGGACGGATCCGCGACGACCGCGGTCAGCATCCGGACCAGGCGCGCCGCCACACCCGCGATGGTGTCGGCGTCGAACATGTCGGTGGCGTAGGCGAATTCGGCGGTCATGCCGTCGACCGCACCGGCGGCGTCGAACCGGTCGGCGAGGTTGAGATGCAGGTCGAACTTGGCGGTCACCACGTCCAGCGGCACACCGGCCACCTCGAGCCCGGGCAGCTCGAACGCGGCCTCACCGGTGTTCTGGAACGACAGCATCACCTGGAACAGCGGGTGGCGCGCCTGCGAGCGCGCCGGGTTCAGGATCTCCACCAGCCGCTCGAACGGCAGGTCCGCGTGCGCGAACGCCGCCAGGTCGGTGTCCTTGGTGCGCTTCACCAACTCGGTGAACGGTTCCGCGGGATCGACCGCGCTGCGCAGCACCAGGGTGTTGACGAACATGCCGATCGCGTCATCGAGCACCGCCTCACCGCGGCCGGCGACCGCGGTGCCGATGGCGATGTCGTCACTGCCGGACAGTCGCGCCAGCAGCGCCGCGAACGCCGCGTGCACGACCATGAACAGGCTGGCGCCGTTCGCACGGGCCAGCGCGTTCAGCTCGCGCAGCAGCTGCGCGTCGAGAGAGAACTCGTACACGCCACCACGGTTGGACGCCACCGCCGGGCGGGAGCGGTCCGAGGGCAGGTCGAGCTGATCCGGCAACCCGGCCAGGGTGTCGGACCAGAACGCGACCTGCTGGGCGATCAGCGAACCGGGATCGCCTTCGGAGCCGAGCGTTTCGCGCTGCCACAGCGCGTAGTCGGCGTACTGCACCGGCAGCGGAGCCCACGCGGGCGCCTCGCCGCGCGAACGCGCCGAGTAGGCCACCATCACGTCGCGCGCCAGCGGGCGCACCGACCAGCCGTCGCCGGAGATGTGGTGCACCACGAACACCAGCACGTGGGTGTCGGGCTGCGAGCCGTCCATCGAGCCCGCGATGCGGAACAGCTCGGCCCGCACCGGAACGTCGGCGGTGACGTCGAAGCCGGTCAGCACCAATTCGCTGATCCGCTCGGAAATTTCGGCCTCGGACACCTCGATCGGGGTGAGATCGATGGCGCTGTGCCCGGCGGGCAGCACGACCTGCACGCCCTGGCCGTCGGCGGTCTCCGGGTAGACGGTGCGCAGCACCTCGTGCCGGTCGACCACGTCGGCGACGGCCTGGCGCAGCGCCTCGGTGTCCAGGGTTCCGGTGAGCCGGACTGCGAGCGGGATGTTGTTCACGGCGGTCTGGTTGTCGAACCGGTTCAGGAACCACATCCGCTGCTGGGCCAGCGACAACGGGATCTTCGACGGTCGCGGGCCCGCTACGAGCTCGCGGCGACGGCCGGTGCCCTGGTGCGCCTCGACCCGTGCGGCCAGCGCGGCCACCGTGGGCGCCTCGAACAGCACGCGGACCGGGATCCTGGTGTCCAGCGCCGCGCCGAGGCGGGCGACCACCTGGGTGGCGATCAGCGAGTTGCCGCCCAGGTCGAAGAAGTCGTCGTCCAGGCCGACGGCGCGTTCGGCCTGCGCCAGGCCGAGCACCTCGGCGAAGACGTCGGCGACGATCTCCTCGACCGGTGTCGACGGCGCACGGAACGCCCGTGCCTCGAAAACGGGTTCGGGCAGCGCGCGCCGGTCCAGCTTGCCGTTCGGGTTCAGCGGCATGGCGTCGAGTACCACGATCGCGGCGGGCACCATGTACGACGGCAGCAGCGCGGACAGATGCGCGCGCAGCTGCTCGACGTCCACGGTGGCGCCGCCCGCGGGCACCACGTAGCCGACCAGCTGGTCGCCGGTGCGCGCGTCGGAGCGCACCAACGCGACCGACTGCGCGACCGATTCGTGGCCGGTGAGCGCGGCCTCGATCTCGCCGAGCTCGATGCGCAGGCCGCGCAGCTTCACCTGGAAGTCGGTGCGGCCCAGGTATTCGATGGCTCCGGTGTCGTCCCGGGTGACCAGGTCACCGGTGCGGTACATCCGCGCGCCGTGCTCCCCGTACGGGTTGGCCACGAAGCGGTCGGCGGTGAGGTCGGCGCGGCCGACGTAGCCGCGCGCCAGCTGATCGCCCGCGAGGTACAGCTCGCCCGCGACGTTCGGCGGCACCGGGTGCAGCCGCGCGTCCAGCACGTACGCCTGCGCGTTCCACACCGGCAGGCCGATCGGCACGGCGCCGTCCACCTGCTCGGCCACCGGGCCGTGCGTGGCGTGCACGGTGAACTCGGTGGGGCCGTACAGGTTGTACAGGGCGGCGTCGCTCACCCGGCGGATGGCGACGACCGCGTCGGCTGTGAACGCCTCACCGGCGACGAACAGCGTCCGCAGCGAGGCGAGCGCGGTCGCGTCGGCCGGGTCGATCCCGCCCGCGAAGACGCTCAGCATGGACGGCACGAACGAGGTCATGGTGACCCGCTCGGCGGCGATCACCTCGGCGAGGTACTGCGGGTCGCGGTGCCCGTCCGGGCTCGCCACCACGATCCGGCCGCCGGTGCTCAGCGGTCCGAACAGCTCCCACACCGACACGTCGAAGGTGGCGGGCGTCTTGAACAGCACGACATCCTCGGCCGCGATGCCGTATTCGCTGGTGATCCAGCGGATCTGGTTGACGACCGCGGCGTGCGACACGGCGACGCCCTTGGGGCGTCCGGTGGAGCCGGAGGTGAAGATCACGTACGCCGGGTGCTGCGGGCGCAGCGGCGCGATGCGCTCGGCATCGGTGACGGGTGCGTCCGGGTAGCCGGACAGGTCCAGCTCGTCGATGCTCAGCGTCGCGCGGCCCGCGCCGTCGAACGCGTCGCGCGCGGTGGTGAGCACGCAGACCGGGTCGGCCGAATCGAGCACGTAGTGCACGCGGTCGGCGGGCTGGTCCAGGTCCAGCGGCACGTAGCCGCCGCCCGCGGCGTGCACCGCGTAGGCCGCCACGACCAGGTCCACCGAGCGGCGCATGCCGAGGGCGACCAGCGTCTCCGGGCCGACGCCCGCCTCGATGAGGCGGCGCGCGAGCCGCCGCACACGGGCAGCGAATTCGGCATATGTCAGCGTCGCGGAGCGACCCGATGAGGGGTGGTGGTCGGGCGACGGGTGGGCGAGCGATGTTCCGGTGGCCGGGTCGACCACGGCCACCGCGTCCGGCGTGGCCGCGGCCTGCGCGGCGAACTCCTCGACCAGCGTGGTCGCCGGGCCGAGATCGCGGGCGGTGTCGTTCCAGCCGCGCAGCGCCTGCGCGGTCTCCTGCTCGTCCAGCAGCGCGATATCGCCGATGGGCCGGTCCGGCTGGGCCGCGACGGCCTTCAGCAACCGGCCGAAGCGGCGGCCGAACTCCGCCATGGTGGCCGGGTCGAACAGGTCGGTGGCGTAGATCAGCTCGGCGGCGATACCCGCGGGGGCAGCGCCGGTACCGGCGGCCGCCTCGGCGGTGTCGCGTTCGGACAGCACCAGTTGCAGGTCGAACTTGGCGACGTCGATCGGCAGGTCGACACCGCTGACCGTGAGACCGGGGAGTTCGAGGCTGTTCTGGCCGGTGTTCTGGAACGACAGCATCACCTGAAACAGCGGGTGCCGCGCCTGCGAGCGCGCCGGGTTCAGGATCTCCACCAACCGCTCGAACGGCAGGTCGGCGTGCCCGAACGCGGCGATGTCGGTGGCGCGCACCGAACGCAGCAGGTCGGTGAACGTCGCCCCGCTCTCGATCGGGGTGCGCAGGACCAGGGTGTTGACGAACATGCCGATCAGGTCGTCGAGCGCGCGCTCGCCACGGCCCGCGACCGGGGTGCCGATCGCGATGTCGTCCTCGCCGGACAGTCGCGCCAGCAGTACGGCCAGCGCGGTGTGCGCGACCATGAACAGCGTCGCGCCCCTGGTGCGGGCGAGTTCGGTGAGCTGGGCGTGGGTCTGCGCGTCGATCTCGAAGACGTGCGTGGCGCCGCGGCCGGAGGCGACCGCGGGACGCGGCCGGTCGGCGGGCAGGTCCAGTTGCTCGGGCAGCCCGCGCAGCGTGTCCGACCAGAACGAGATCTGCTCGGAGATCACCGAATTCGGGTCGTCCTCGGCGCCGAGTACCTGGCGCTGCCACAGCGCGAAGTCCGCGTACTGCACTTCCAGCGGACGCCAAGCGGGCTCGCCGCCGTCGACGCGGGCGCCGTAGGCGGTCATCACGTCCCGGGTGAGCGGGCCCATGGAGAACCCGTCGGCCGAGATGTGGTGCACCACCAGGGCGAGCACGTGCTCGGTGGGGCTGATCTCGAACAGCCGGGCGCGGAACGGCACCTCGGCGGTGACGTCGAACGCCGTGCCGATCAGCTCCGCGAGCCGCTCGGGCAGTTCGGCTTCGGTGACGTCGACCGGGGTGAGATCCGGGATGACCTTCGCGGTGGCCACGGTCTGCTGGTGCGCGGCGCCGTCCACCTCGGGGTAGAACGTGCGCAGCGACTCGTGCCTGGCCAGCACGTCGGCGACGGCGATCTGCAGCGCCTGCCGGTCGAGCAGGCCGGACAGCCGCACCGCGGCCGGGATGTTGTCCACCGCCGAGTCGGGGTCGAAGCGGTTGAGGAACCACATGCGCTGCTGTGCCAGCGACAGCGGAACCAGCTCCGGCCGCTGCTGCGGCGCCAGCGGCGCCCGGCCGCCCGCGCCCGCCTTGGTCTCCGCGCGCGCCGCGAGGGCGACCACAGTGGACGCCTCGAACAGCTCGCGCACGCCGAGGTCGGTGTCCAGCGCGGCGGAGAGCCGAGCGGCGACCTGGGTGGCGGACAGCGAGTTGCCGCCGAGGGCGAAGAAGTCGTCGTCCAGGCCGACCCGCTCCAGGCCGAGCACGTCGGCGAAGGTGGCGGCGACGATCTCCTCGACCGGCGTGGTCGGGGCGCGGAACACCGCGGCCTCGAACACCGGCGCGGGCAGGGCCTTGCGGTCCAGCTTGCCGGAGGCGTTGAGCGGGAACTCGTCGAGGACGATCACGACCGACGGCACCATGTACGCGGGCAGTTGCCGCGCCAGGTCTTCCCGGACCAGCTCGATGTCCAGCGCGGCGTCTTGCGCGGGAATGACGTACGCGACGAGCTGATCGCCCGCGTGCGCGTCCGAGCGCACCACTACGACCGCTTGGGCCACCTCTTCCAGACCGGTGAGCGCCGATTCGATCTCGCCGAGTTCGATGCGTAGACCGCGCAACTTCACCTGGAAGTCGGTGCGGCCCAGGTACTCCAGCTCACCGCGCTCGGTCCAAGCCACCAAGTCACCCGTGCGATACATCCGCGCGCCGGGCTCGCCGTAGGGATTGGCGACGAAACGATCACTGGTCAGATCCGGTCGCGCGACGTAACCACGCGCAAGCTGCGTGCCCGCGAGGTACAGCTCACCCGCGACACCCACCGGCACCGGACGCAACCGCGCGTCCAACACGAACACCTGGGTGTTGAACACCGGAGCACCGATCGGGACGGTCTCGGTGTCGGCGTCCACGACCTCGTGGAAGGTGACGTCGACCGCCGCTTCGGTCGGACCGTAGAGGTTGTGCAGCGCCGCACCGGTCAACTCGCGCAAACGATGCGCGGGCTTGGGCGGCAACGCCTCACCCGAAGCGAACACCAAACGCAGCGAATCACACCGCGCGGCAGCCGCATCAGCGACGAACACCGCCAGCATCGACGGCACGAAGTGCGTGACGCTCACCTTCTCGGCGCTGATGATTTCGGCGAGGTAGGCCGGGTCACGATGACCGTCCGGCTTCGCGACGACCAGGCGCGCACCGATCTGCAACGGCCAGAAGAACTCCCACACCGACACATCGAACGTCGCAGGCGTCTTCTGCAACACCACATCAGCCGGGGTCAGCTGGTAGGCGGTCTGCATCCAAACGAGGCGGTTGACGATCGCCGCATGCGACACCGCCACACCCTTCGGGCGGCCGGTCGAACCGGAAGTGAAGATCACATACGCGGTGTTCGACGGACGCAGCGGCGCACGACGATCGGCGTCGGTGACCGGCGCCTCCGACAGGCCCTTCAGGTCGAGCAGATCGATTCGCACCTGCGCGGTGTCGATGTCGAGGTCGCTGCCCGAGGTGAGCACACACACCGGATCGGCCGTGCCGAGGATGTATTCGGTGCGCTCGGCCGGGTGATCCGGGTCCAGCGGCACGTACGAGCCACCGGCCACGGCGACGGCGTACATGCCGACCACCAGATCGATCGAGCGACGCATGCCCAGCGCCACATAGGATTCCGCGCCCACGCCGCGGGCGATCAGCCAGCGCGCCAGCTGGTTCACCCGCCAGGAGAACTCGGCATAGGACAGACTTGTCCCCTCGAACGTGACAGCGGTCGCGTCCGGGGTGCGTTCCACCTGGTCGTAGAACATCGAGACCAGGGTCGCGCCGGTGTCCACCGGGTGCGAGGTCTCGTTCCAGCCGCGCACCACGAGCTCGCGCTCGGCGGTGTCGAGCAGCTCGATGTCGCCGACGACCGCACCGGGCTCGGCGGTGATCGCGGTGAGCACCCGGATCAGGCGGTCGGCGATGCGGCGCACGGTCTGCTCGTCGAACAGGTCGCGCAGGTAGCCCGCGCGCACCCGCAACCGCGAATCCAGCTGCGCGATCAGGGTCAGCGGGTAGTGCGTGGCGTCGGCCGCGTCCAGGCCGACCACGGCCATGCCGTCGATGTCCGCGGCCTGCGCCTGCAAGCCCGCCGCGTCGACCGGGTAGGACTCGAACACCACGAGGGTGTCGAACAGGCCGCCGATGCCCGCGACCGCCTGGATGTCGGCCAGGCCCACATAGTGGTGGTCGAGCAGATCGGCCTGCTCGCCCTGAGTGCGGACGAGCAGGTCGCGCACGGACTCCGACGGATCGAAGCGCACCCGCACCGGCACGGTGTTGATGAACAGACCGACCATCGCCTCCACGCCGGACAGCTGCGCGGGGCGGCCGGAGACGGTGGTGCCGAACAGCACGTCGTCGCGGCTGGTCATCCGGCCGACGAGAATGCCCCAGGCCGTCTGCAGCACGGTGTTCGGGGTGACGCCGAGCGAGCCGGCCAGCGCGGTCAGCCGCGCGGTGGTCGCCTCGTCCAACTCGAAGAAGTACTCGCCGGACAGCGAGGTGATCTCGCGACCGGCGTCCGGCCGCGCCAGCAGGGTCGGCTCGCCGACGCCGCGCAGCGCGTGCGCCCACGCGGCCAGCGACGCCGCGTGGTCCTGCTGCCGGGTCCAGTCCAGGAAGTGCCGGTAGGAGCGCACCGCGGGCAGCGCGGAAGCGTCCGCGTGGACGGCGTAGAGCACCAGCAGATCCCGCATGAGCAGCGGCATCGACCAGCCGTCGAGCAGGATGTGGTGGTTGGCCACCACGAACTGCCAGCGGTCGGGCGCGACCTGGATCAGCGTGAAGCGGATCAGTGGCGGCGCGGTCAGGTCGAACCGCCGCATGCGGTCCGCCTCGATCAGGTCCTCGGCCGACCCGGATTCGGTTCGGTCGTGCTCGGACCACGCGACGCGGACGCTGTCCAGCACGATCTGCACCGGGTTGCCGTCGTGGTCGCTGACGAACGCGGTGCGCAGGTTCTCGTAGCGGTCCACCAATGCCTGTGCGGCCGAACGCAGCCGGGCGGCGTCCACCCGGCCGGTGAGCGTCAGCACCGCCTGCGCGGTGTAGACGTCCACCGAACTCGCGGCGAGGCGAGCGTGGAACAGCAGACCCGACTGCAGCGCCGACAGCGGCCAGACGTCCGACAGCGCCGGGAAGCGCCGCTCCCAGGTATCGATATCCCGTTGCGTGCTGCGCACCAGCGCGAAGTCCGACGGGGTGTGCCCACCCGCGCCGGTCGAATTGGCGTGGCGGGCCACCGCTTCCAGCGCCGTGGTCCACAGCTCGCCGAATTCGCGCACCTCGGCGGCCGACAGCAGGGTCGACGGGTAGCCGATGTTGGCGGTCAGCTTGTCACCGACCACGATCGCGTTCACGTCCAGCGGCGCCATCGCGGGCATGTCCGCGTCGTAGGCGCCGCCCAGCGCGCCGAGTTCCGGCGCGGGGATCCAGCCGAAGCCGCGCAGCGACTCCGGTACATCGCCCTCGGAGACGCGACCGAGGTAGTTGAAGCTCACCTGTCCGGGCAGTTCACGCGGCAGCTCGACCGCGGTCTCCGGGTTCAGGTAGCGCAGCAGGCCGTAGCCGATGCCCTTGTCCGGCACGGAGAGCAACTGCTCCTTGACCGCCTTGACGGCCGCGCCCAGCGCGGGTCCGCCGGCGAACGCCGCGTCGACATCGATGCCGGACAGGTCGAAGCGGACCGGGTAGATGGCGGTGAACCAGCCGACGGTGCGCGACAGATCCGCACCGGGCACCACATCTTCCTCGCGGCCGTGACCCTCCAGGCGGATCAGCAGCGAATCCTCGCCCCGGGCGGCCACCCGGCGCGCCCGCCACTTCGCGGTGGCCAGCGCCAGCGCGGTGAGCAGGCCGTCGTTCACACCGCCGTGGAACAGCGCCGGAACCTTGGTGAGCAGGGCCTTGGTGACCTCGGCGGACACCTCGACCTGAAGCTTGTCGATGACGCCCGAGGTGTCGAGGGCCGGGTCCATCGGACGCTCGGTCAGCAGCGGATCGGCCGTGGCGACCACCGAACGCCAGTAGTCCAGTTCGGCCACCCGCTCGGGGCCGGCCGCCTCGCGCTCCAGCGCCTGCGCCCAGGCCCGCATCGACGTGGCCGGGGCGACCAGCTCGGGGGTCTGCCCCGCGGTGCGCTGGCCCCACGCCGTGACGAAGTCCGGCACCAGGATGCGCCAGGAGACGCCGTCCACCACCAGGTGGTGGGCGACGACGATCAGGCGTCCGGCGCGCTCGGCGGAATCGGGTTCCAGCCAGACGAACCGGATCACCACGCCCGCCGCGGGATCGAGCCGGTCCAGCGACTCGTCCAGTGCGGCCGAGGCGATCTCGACCAGTTCGGCGTCGGTGACGCCCGCGGCGAACTCGGTGCGGTCGATCAGCGCGTCCACCTCGACCGTGCCCGGCGCGGCGGTCTCGACGACCCAGTCGTCACCGTCGCGGCGCAGGCTCGCGCGCAGCATGTCGTGCCGATCGATGACGGCGCCGACCGTCGCGGCGATGCCCGCCCGATCGATGCCGACCGGCAGTTCCAGCGCCAGCGTCTGGTTGAACCGGCCGAACGAGCCGCGCCGCTCGGCCATGAACCGGACCACCGGCGTCAACGGCATGGCGCCGATGCCGCCGCCGGGCGGCTCGGCCAGGGTGGTGGCCGACGCCTCGGCCGCCTCGGTGGTCTCGGCGACCGCGGCCAGGCCGGCCACGGTGCGCTGCTCGAAGACGTGCCGGGGGGTGAACACCACGCCGCGCGCCTTGGCCCGCGACACCAGCTGGATGGAGACGATGCTGTCGCCGCCGAGGGCGAAGAACGAATCGTCCACGCCGACCCGCTCCACACCGAGCACCTCGGCGAACACCTCGGCGATGGTCTGCTCGACCGGGGTGCGCGCCGCGCGGAACACGACCTCGGTCGCGAACACCGGCTCCGGCAGCGCCTTGCGGTCCAGCTTGCCCACCGGGGTGAGCGGCACGTGGTCGATCACCATGATCGACGAGGGCACCATGTACGCGGGCAGGCGCTCCTCGACATGCGCGGTCAGCGCCGCCACATCGATCGAGTGCCCCTGCGCGGCAACGACGTACGACACCAGCGACACGGCGCCCGCGGCGCTCTTGTGGCCGACGGTGACGGCGAAGTCGACGGTCTCGTGCGCGGCGAGCGCGGCGTCGATCTCGCCGAGCTCGATGCGGAAGCCGCGCACCTTCACCTGGAAGTCGGAGCGGCCCACGTATTCGACAACGAGCGATTCGACTCCTCCAGCGGGCGCGGAGCCTGCGGAGTGCCCGACCCGGGTCCAGCGGACCACGTCACCGGTGCGGTACATCCGTGCGCCGGGGACGTACGGGTTGGCGACGAAACGCTCCGCCGACAGTCCCGGGCGCGCATGGTAGCCGCGCGCCAGCTGGACGCCCGACAGATACAGCTCACCTGCGACACCCACCGGAACGGGCCTGAGCTGGGCGTCGAGGATCAGCGACTGCATGCCGCGGGTCGGGCCACCGATGGTGACCCGGTCGCCGGGCGCGAGCGCGTCGCTGATGTTGGTCATGATCGTGGTCTCGGTCGGGCCGTAACCGTTGTGGAAGCGGCGGCCCGAACCGTCCGGCGCGCCACCCCACTTGGTGACCAGATCGGCGGGCACGGCCTCGCCGCCCGCCACGATCACCCGCATGCCCGCCAGCGCCGCCGAATCCAGCGAGGCGAGCACCGACGGGGTGATGAAGGCATGCGTGACCCGCTCGGCGCGGATCAGCTCGGACAGCTCCTCGCCGCCGTAGACGCCGGGCGGGCAGACCACCAGCGCGCCGCCGCGGCCGATCGCCAGCAGGAATTCCAGGATCGATGCGTCGAAGCTGGGCGAGGCGAAATGCAGTGCGCGCGTGTCGGAGTCGACGTCGTAGCGGACGTTCTGCTCGTCCCGGAAGTTGGCCAGACCGGCGTGGGTGACCACGACGCCCTTGGGCACACCGGTAGAACCGGAGGTGTAGATGACGTACGCGGGGTGCTCCGGCCGCACCGGGCGCACCCGATCGGCGTCGGTGACCGCGGCGTCGTCGAATCCGTCGAGATCCAGCTCGTCGAGCACCAGCCACTCGACCGACTCGGGCAGCTCGGCGCGCACCGAGGCCACGGTGAGACCGATCGGGGAGCCCGAGTCGGTGACCATGTGCGCGATGCGGTCGGCCGGGTAGGTCGGGTCGATCGGCACGAACGCGCCGCCGGACTTGGACACCGCCCACTCGGCGAAGTACGACTCGTCCGAGCGCGGCACGGCGACCGCCACCAGATCCTCGGTGCCGATGCCACGCTCGATCAGCAAGCGGGCCAGGCGGTTCGACCGCGCGTCCAGCTCGCCGTAGGACACACTTCTCCCCTGGAACACCACGGCGGGCGCCTCCGGGTCGATGGCCGCGGCCTCGGCGATCAGGTCCGGCAGTGTCCGCGCGGGCGTGGCGGGCGCGCCGGTGCGGGCTATCAGGTCGGCCCGCTCGGCGGCGT
This sequence comes from Nocardia abscessus NBRC 100374, assembly GCF_000308455.1. Taxonomy (GTDB): domain Bacteria; phylum Actinomycetota; class Actinomycetes; order Mycobacteriales; family Mycobacteriaceae; genus Nocardia; species Nocardia abscessus. The sequence goes on from NZ_BAFP01000123.1 coordinate 133,237, forward strand.
CGAGCACGTCGATCGCGCCGACGGTCACCGACGGATCCGCCGCGACGGCCGCGAGCACGCGTTCCCAGCGGTCCACGATGGCCGCCGCGGTCGCCTCGTCGAACAGCTCGGTGGCGTAGGTGAGCGCCAAGGCCATGGCGCCGGAACCGGTTTCGCCGCGCTCGGCGAGGGTGAACTGCAGGTCGAAGCGCGCGACGTTCTCTTCCAGGTCCAGCGCGGACACCGACAGGCCCGGCAGCTCGAGGGTGGTGCGCTCCAGGTTCTGGAACGCCAGCATCACCTGGAACAGCGGGTTGCGGGCCTGCGAGCGCTCCGGCGCGAGCAGTTCCACCAGCCGCTCGAACGGCACGTCGGCGTTGCCGTAGGCGTCGAGGTCGGTGCGGCGCACCCGGTCCAGCAGATCGGCGAACGACTCACCCGGCTCGATGCCGGTCCGCAGCACCAGTGTGTTGACGAACATGCCGACCAGGTCGTCGAGCGCGGCCTCGCCGCGGCCCGCGATCGGCGTGCCGACCGCGACGTCGTCGCTGCCGGACAGACGCGACAGCAGCACCGACAGCGCGCCGTGCATCACCATGAACAGCGACGCGCCGCGCTGCCGCGCGAGGTCTTCCAGCGCGGCGACCAGTTCACCGGGCAGCTCGCGATGCAGCGTCGCGCCGTGGTGCGAGGCGACGGCCGGACGCGGGCGGTCGGTGGGCAGGGTCAGCTCGTCGGGGACGTCGTCGAGCGCGCGCCGCCAGTACGCGACCTGCTTCGCCAGCAGCGAGTCCGGGTCCTCCTCGGACCCGAGGATCTCGCGCTGCCAGACCGCGAAGTCGGCGTACTGCACTGCCAGCGGAGCCCAGCCTGGGGCGCTGCCGGTGCTGCGCGCGGTGTAGGCGGCCATCACGTCGCGGGTCAGCGGGGCCATCGAGAAGCCGTCGGCCGCGATGTGGTGCACCACCACGACGAGCACGTGCTCGTCCGGCCCGGCCGCGTACAGCCGGGTGCGCAGCGGAACCTGTTCGGCCACATCGAATCCGGCGGTGACGAACTCGGTCACCGTCTCGATCAGCCGCGCCGGGTCGACCGCCACGGGATGCAGGTCGAGGACGATGTCCTCGGCGGGCACGATCACCTGGACCGGGGTGCCGCCGTGTTCGGGGTAGCGGGTGCGCAGCGACTCGTGCCTGCGCACCACGTCGGCGACCGCCAGACGCAGCGCCTCGACATCCAGCGCGCCGGTGAGCCTGATCGCGATCGGCAGGTTGTAGGCCGCCGAGGCGGTGTCGTACTTGTTCAGGAACCACATGCGCTGCTGCGCGAACGACAGCGGCACCAGTTCGTCGGCCGCACGCTCGCGGGCGACCAGGCGGGCCCTGGCCGCGCCGTCGGCGTGCGATTCCACCCGCGCGGCGAGCGCTTCCACCGTGGAAGCCTCGAACAGGGTGCGCACGGCGACGGTCGTGCCGAGCGCGGCGCCGATGCGGGCGACCACCCTGGTCGCGATCAGCGAGTTGCCGCCGAGGTCGAAGAAGTCGTCGTCCACGCCGACCCGCTCCAGGCCGAGCACGTCGGCGAACACCGCCGCCACGGTTTCCTGCACCGGGGTGACCGGCGCGCGGAAGGCGCGCGCCTGCGCGGTCGGCGCGGGCAGCGCACGGCGGTCCAGCTTCCCGTTGACGGTCAGCGGGATCCACTCCAGCCGCACCACGGCCGAGGGCACCATGTAGGCGGGCAGTTGCGCGGCCGCGCCGTCGCGGACCGCGTCGAGCACGGGCTCGACGCCCGGCTCGGACACCACGTAGGCGACGATCCGCTGATCGCCGGGCTGGTCCTCGCGCACGATGACCGCGGCCTGGGCGATGCCGTGCTGGGCGAGGATCGCGGACTCGATCTCGCCGAGCTCGATGCGGAAGCCGCGCACCTTGACCTGGTCGTCGGCGCGGCCCAGGTATTCCAGCTCGCCGAAGCGGTTCCAGCGGGCGAGGTCGCCGGAGCGATACAGTCGCCCGCCCGGCACGTCGCCCATCGGGTCGGCGACGAAACGAGCGGCCGACAGATCGGGACGGCCCAGGTAGCCGCGAGCCAATTGCGGTCCCGCCACGTACATTTCGCCCGCGACGCCGACCGGCACCGGGCGCAGCCTGCTGTCGAGCACGTACACCCGCAGACCCGCGATGGCGCGGCCGACCACGCTGCCGGAAGCGGCGGCGATGGTCGCGGCGTCCAGCGCGCGGTAGGACACGTGCACCGTGGTCTCGGTGATGCCGTACATGTTGACCAGCAGCGGCGCGGTCGTAGACGTCGCACCGGTGCCGTCGCCGTGGCGCGCGACCCAGTCCGACAGCCTGCGCAGCTCCAGCGCCTCGCCGCCGAACACCACGTAGCGCAGCGCCAGCGGCGCGGCGTCGGGCGCGGCGTTCCGGTCCGCTTCGGCCAGCTGGTAGAACGCGGACGGGGTCTGGTTGAGCACCGTGACGCGTTCGGCGCGCAGCAGTTCCAGGAACTGCTCCGGCGAGCGCGAGGTGTAGTAGTCGACCACCACGAGGGTGCCGCCGAACAGCAGCGGGCCCCACAGCTCCCACACCGAGAAGTCGAAGGCGTAGCTGTGGAACAGCGTCCAGGTGTCCTCGGGCCCGAAACCGAAGTCGCGGTTGGTGTTCGCGAAAAGCCGAACCACGTTGCGGTGCGCGACGGCGACGCCCTTCGGGCGGCCGGTCGAGCCGGAGGTGTAGATCACGTAGGCGACGTTGTCGGGCGTGAGCGCCGCGTTGCGGTCGGCGTCGGTGATCGGGGCGTCGTCGGCGTCCTCGACATTGCCGGTCTCCACCGCGAATCCGTCCAGCACGACGGCGGGCAGCCCGGCGGGAACCTCGACCTGCACCGTGGAGTCGAGCACCACGCTGGTGGGCCGGGAATCGGCGAGCACGTAGGCGATGCGCTCGGCCGGGTAGGTCGGGTCGACCGGCACGTAACCCGCGCCCGTCTTCACCACGGCCAGCAGGGCGACCACGAGGTCCAGCGAGCGCGGCAGGATCACCGCGACCAGCGTCTCGGGCCCGGCGCCGTCGCTGATCAGCCTGCGCGCCAGCACGTTCGCGCGCCGGTCCAGCTCGGCGTAGGTCAGCGTCTCCACGCCGAAGCGGGCGGCCACCCGGTTCGGGTGCGCGGCCACCGCCGCGTCGAACAGCCCGACCAGCGTGATTTTCGGATCGGCGAACGCGCCCGCGACGCTCTGGGCGCCGGAGGACACCCAGCGCTGCGACACGTCCAGCCGCTCGCTCTCGCCGAGCAGGTCGATATCGCCGATGGCGATCTCCGGGTCCTCGGCGATGCCGCGCAGGATGCGCACCAGACGGTCGGCGAAGGCCGTCACCGTCTCCGGGTCGAAAAGTTCGGTGGCGTAGTTCCACGACAGCGTCAACCCGCCGTCGGCGGCCTCGCCCACGGTGAGCTGCACGTCGAATTTCGCGGTGCCGGGGTCGAAGTCGACGGCGGCGAGCTCGAGGCCGCCGGGCAGCGCGACGGCGCCGAGCTCGGCCGCCGAGGCGGCCTCGAAGGTCAGCGCGACCTGGAACAGCGGGTGGTGCGCCTGCGAGCGCGCCGGGCTGAGCACGTCCACCAGCCGCTCGAACGGCACGTCGGCGTTGGCGAAGGCGGCCAGATCGGTGCGACGCACCTGGTCGAGCAGCGCACCGAAGTGGGCGCCGGGATCGACCTCGCTGCGCAGTACCAGCGTGTTGACGAACATGCCGACGACGTCGTCGAGCGCGCGTTCGCCGCGGCCCGCGATCGGCGTGCCGATCGCGACGTCGGTGCTGCCCGACAGCCTGCCCGCCCACACGGCCAGCGCGGCGTGCACGACCATGAACAGCGTCACGCCGCGGGCGCGCGCCAGCTCGGCGAGCGCCTCGTGCACCTGCGCGTCGACCGAGAAGTTGTGCGTGCCACCGGCATTGGAGGCGATCTCCGGCCGGGGCCGATCGCTGGGCAGCTCGATCTGGTCGGGCAGGTCGCGCAGCTGGTCGGTCCAGTAGGCGATCTGGCGCGCCGCGACGGAGTCAGCGTCGTCCTCGGCGCCGAGCACCTCGCGCTGCCACAGCGCGTAGTCGGCGTACTGCACCTCGAGCGGGGCCCAGGAGGGCACCTCGCCGCGGGCGCGCTCGGTGTAGGCGAGCACGACATCGCGCAGCAGCGGCCGCAGCGAGAAACCGTCCGCGCTGATGTGGTGCACGACCAGCACCGCGACGTGCTCGATCGCCGACACCGCGAGCAGGCTCGCCCGGAACGGGATCTCGGTGGTGACGTCGAAGCCGACGCTCGCCAGCTCGACGACCCGCGCGGGCAGCTCGTGCGCGCCGACCGATTCGGCGACCAGGTCGAAGCCGACCTCGCCGACCGGCAGGACGCGCTGGTAGCCGGTGCCCTCCACCTCGGGGTAGACGGTGCGCAGCGCCTCGTGCCGCGCGAGCACGTCACGGATGGCCGCGCCGAGTGCGGCGACGTCCAGTTCACCGGTCAGCCGCAGGGCCACCGGGATGTTGTTGACAGCGGTCCGGTTGTCGAACCGGTTGAGGAACCACATCCGCTGCTGGGCGAGCGAGAGCGGCACCAACTCGGGGCGCTCCCGCGCGACCAGCGGCGTCCGGCCGCCCTGTCCCGCGGCCGATTCCACCTTCGCCGCCAGCGCGACGACGGTGGATGCCTCGAACAGCGCGCGCACCGGAACCTGCGTGTTCAGCGCCTCGCCGAGGCGAGCCGCCACCTGGGTGGCGACCAGCGAGTTGCCGCCCAGTTCGAAGAAGTCGTCGTCCAGGCCGACCCGCTCCACGCCGAGCACCTCGGCGAAGGTCTCGGCCACGATCTCCTGCACCGGCGTAGCGGGCGCGCGGAACACCTTGGCCTCGAAGACCGGTTCCGGCAGCGCCTTGCGGTCCAGCTTGCCGGAGGCGTTCAGCGGGAACTCGTCGAGCACCACGTACGCCGCGGGCACCATGTACCCGGGCAGCCGCGCGCCGAGCTCGGCCTTGACCGACTCGACGTCCACCACCCGGTCCGGGTCCGTCACCAGGTACGCGACCAGCTGATCGCCGGTCCGCTGGTCGGTGCGCACCACGACCACAGCCTGTGCGACCGATTCCAGCGCAGTGAGCGCCGACTCGATCTCGCCCAGCTCGATGCGCAGACCGCGCACCTTGACCTGGAAGTCGGTGCGGCCCAGGTACTCCAGCTCGCCGTCTTCGGTCCAGGCCACCAGGTCGCCGGTGCGGTACATGCGCTCGGCATCGCCGAACGGGTTGGCCACGAAACGCTCGGTGGTCAGGTCGGGGCGGCCCACGTAACCGTGCGCCAGCTGCGCGCCCGCGAGGTACAGCTCGCCGGGCACGCCGACCGGAACCGGCCGCAGGCGCGAGTCCAGCACGTACACCTGGGTGTTGAACACCGGAGCACCGATCGGCACCGACACCGTGTCGTCCTCGGTCACCTCGTGGAAGGTGACGTCGACCGCGGCTTCGGTCGGGCCGTACAGGTTGTGCAGGCGCGCGCCGGTCAGCTCGCGCAACTTCTGCGCGGTCACCGCGGGCAGCGCCTCACCGGAGGCGAAGACGTTGCGCAGGCTGGTGCACTCGGCCGCGCGCTCCTCGGCCACGAACACCGACAGCATCGACGGCACGAAGTGCACCGTGGTGACCTGCTCGTCGACGATCAGGCGCGCCAGGTACGCGGGATCGCGATGGCCGTCCGGCTTCGCCACCACCAGGCGGGCCCCGACCTGCAACGGCCAGAAGAACTCCCACACCGACACGTCGAATGTCGCGGGCGTCTTCTGCAACACCACGTCGTAGGCCGCCAAACCGTATTCGGCGTGCATCCACACCAGGCGGTTGACGATCGCGGCGTGCGAGACCGCCACGCCCTTCGGGCGGCCGGTCGAACCGGAGGTGAAGATGACGTACGCGGTGTTGGCCGGACGCAGCGGCTTGTGCCGGTCGGCGTCGGTCAGCGGCTCGCCGGAGAACTCCGACAGGTCGAGCTGATCGATGCGCACCTGCCGGGAGACGGTGGTCTCCAGGTCGGAGCCGGAGGTCAGCACGCACACCGGGCGCGCGGTCTCCAGGATGTAGTCGATGCGCTCGGCCGGGTGGTCCGGGTCCAGCGGCACGTACGCGCCACCCGCGGCGTTCACCGCGTACATGCCCACCACCAGATCGATGGAGCGGCGCATGCCGAGGGCCACATACGATTCCGGCCCGACGCCGTTGACCTTGAGCCAGCGCGCCAACCGGTGCACCCGGCGGGCGAACTCGGCGTAGGACAGACTCGTCCCCTCGAAGGTCACCGCCGGGCTGTCCGGGGTGCGCGCGACCTGCGCCTCGAACAGCGAGACCAGGGTCGCCGCGGCGTCGCCGACCGGCGAGGTGAGCGCGGCGTCGACCGGGAATTCGGTGGCGTTCCACCGCTCGATCACCAACGACCGCTCGGCGTCGTCCAGCAGGTCGATGTCGCCGACGGTGACCGACGGATCGGCGGCGATACCGCGCAGCACCCGGACGAACCGCTCGGCGAACGTACCGGCGAAAACGCCGTCGAAAAGGTCGGTGGCGTAGACCAGTTCGGCGTCCATCGCCGCTTCGGCGCCGGGCACCTCACTGAGCGTGAGCTGGAGGTCGAACTTCGCCGTCGGCTGGTCGATGCCCAGCTCGGAGACGGTGAGGCCGGGCAGCTCCAGCGCGGTGCGGCCGAGGTTCTGGAACGACAGCATCACCTGGAACAGCGGGTGGCGCGCCTGCGAGCGGGCCGGGTTGAGCACCTCGACCAGCCGCTCGAACGGCACGTCCGCGTGCGCGAACGCCTGCAGGTCACGCTCGCGGACCCGGGCGAGCAGGTCGGCGAACGACTCGGCGGTGTCCACTTCGGCGCGCAGCACCAGCGTGTTGACGAACATGCCGACCAGATCGTCGAGCGCCTGCTCGCCACGGCCGGCGACGGGAATGCCGACGGCGATGTCGTCGGAGCCGCTCAACCGCGCCAGCAGCGCGGCGAAGGCGCCGTGCACCACCATGAACAGCGTGCTGCCGTGCGTGTGCGCGACCCGGTTCAGGTCCTCGATCAACCCGCCCGGCACACGGAACCGGTAGGTCCCCGCGCCGTAGGAGGCGACGGCGGGGCGCGGGCGACCGGCCAGGCGCAGTTCGTCGGGCAGACCGGCCAGCGCCCCGCGCCAGTAGTCGAGCTGCTCGGAGATCAGCGAGGTCGGGTCGTCCTCGGAGCCGAGGGTGTCGCGCTGCCACAGCGCGAAGTCCACGTACTGCACCGCCAGCGGCGGCCAGCCCGGCTGGGCGGCCGAGGTGCGCGCCAGGTACGCGGTCATCAGGTCGCGCACCAGCGGACGCATGGAGAAGCCGTCGGCGGCGATGTGGTGCACCACCACCACCAGCACGTAGTCGTCCGGACCGAGCCGGTAGGCGCGCAGGCGCACCGGCGGTTCGGTGGTCACGTCGAAGCCGCGCTCGACGAACTCGTAGAGCGCGCCGAGCAATTGCCCCTCGGCCACCTCGACCACGTCCAGCTCCGGAATGGCCCGGCCCGCGTTGAGCACGCGCTGGTAGGCGACACCGTCGCGGGACGGGTAGACGGTGCGCAGCGATTCGTGCCGCCCGACCACGTCGGCGATCGCGCCGCGCAGCGCGTCCAGGTCCAGCGCGCCTTCCAGCCGCACCGCAGCCGGGATGTTGTTCGCGGCGGAGTCGGCGTCGAAACGGTTGAGGAACCACATGCGCTGCTGCGCGAGCGACAACGGCGGATGCTCGGGACGCACCTGTGCCGTGAGCGCTTGGCGCGCACCGCTGCCCGCGTGCGACTCGATCCGGGCGGCCAGCGCGGCCACGGTCGGGGCTTCGAACAGCACGCGCACACCGACGTCGGTGTTCAGCGCCGCGCTCAGCCGCGCGACCACCTGGGTGGCCACCAGCGAGTTGCCGCCGAGTTCGAAGAAGTCGTCGTCCACGCCGACGCGCGGCACGCCGAGCAGATCGGCGAACAGCTCCGCCACGATCTCCTCGATCGGCGTCGAGGGCGCGCGGAACACCCGCGCCTCGAACACCGGCGCGGGCAGTGCCTTGCGGTCCAGCTTGCCCGACGCGTTGACCGGGAACGCGTCCAGCACGACCAGTGCGGCCGGGATCATGTAACCCGGCAGCACGGCGGCCAGGGCGGCCTTCACGTCGTCGGTGTCGACGGTCGCGAACGGCTCGCACACCAGGTAGCCCACCAGCTGATCGCCCGCGTGCGCGTCGGAGCGCAGCACCACGACCGACTGCGCGACACCGGGCTGCGCCAGCAGCGCGGACTCGATCTCGCCGAGCTCGATGCGCAGACCGCGCAGCTTCACCTGGAAGTCGGTGCGGCCCAGGTAGTCCAGCTCGCCGTCCGGCGTCCAGGCCACCAGGTCGCCGGTGCGGTACATCCGGGTGCCCGGGGCGCCGTAGGGGTTGGCCACGAACCGGTCGGAGGTCAGGTCGGGGCGGCCCAGGTAGCCCAGTGCCAGCTGATCGCCCGCCAGATACAGCTCACCCGCGACACCCGGTGCGACGGGGTGCAGACGGCTGTCGAGCACGAAGACGCGGGTGTTCCACACCGGGCGTCCGATCGGCACCGACACCGTGTCGGCTTCCGTCGCCTCGTGATACGTCACGTCGACGGCGGCTTCGGTCGGGCCGTACAGGTTGTGCAACCGTGCGCCGGTCAGCTCGCGCAAACGCTGCGCCGTCTGCGCGGGCAGCGCCTCACCGGAGGCGAAGACCTGCCGCAGCCGCGCCGCGGGCAGGCCGTCACCGTTCTCGTTGCCCAGCGTGGACACGAAGACCGAGAGCATGGACGGCACGAAATGCGCTGTCGTGATCTGCTTGTCGGCGATGATCTGGGACAGGTACACCGGGTCGCGGTGCCCGTCCGGGCGCGCGACGACCAGCCTGGCCCCGGTCTGCAACGGCCAGAAGAACTCCCACACCGACACGTCGAACGTGGCGGGCGTCTTCTGCAGCACCGCGTCGTCGCGGCCGATGGGGTATTCGTGCTGCATCCACAACAGCCGGTTGACGATCGCGGCGTGCGAGACCGCCACACCCTTCGGGCGTCCGGTCGAACCGGAGGTGAAGATGACGTACGCGATGTTCTCCGGCCGCAGCGGCTGCGTGCGCTCGGCGTCGGTGATCGGCGCGCCGCTGGTCGCGGCGAAACCGGGCACGCCTTCGATACCCTCCACCGACAGCGCGGTCACCCGCGGCTGCGGGTCGAGGCCGAAGCCGTCCGCGGAGCGGTACAGGATCATCCGCGGCCGCGCGGTCTCGATGATGTAGTTGACGCGATCGGCGGGCTGGTCCGGGTCGAGCGGCACGTAGGCCGCGCCGGTCTGCACCACCGCGTACATCGCGACGACCAGTTCGGTCGAACGCCGCAGCGCCAGCGCCACCAGCGATCCCGGGCCGACGCCCGCGCCGATCAGCTGCCGGGCGATGCGGTTGGCCCGCTCCTGCAACTGGCGGTAAGTCAGCCGCTCGTCCTCGAAGTCCAGCGCGATGGCATCGGGCGTGGCCGCCGCCTGCGCGTCGAACAGCGAGACCAGCGTCGCGAGCTGGTCCACCGGGTGCCCGGTGTCGTTCCAGTCGACCAGCACCCGCGCCTGTTCCTCGGGCGCGAGCAGGTCGATGTCGCCGATCGGCACGTTCGGGTCGGCGGTCACGGCCGCGAGAATGCGGTCGAGGCGGCGGGCGAACGCCGCGACGGTCGGTTCGTCGAAAAGATCGAGGGCGTAGGAGAACTCGGCCGACATGCCCGCCGATTCGCCCTGTTCGTCCTGGGTCTCCGAGAGAGTCAGCTGCAAGTCGAACTTGGCCAGCCGGGCGTCGTAATCGATGCCGTTGACCGAGAGACCGGGCAGCTCGAGGCTGGCCTGCCGGGTGTTCTGGAAGGTCAGCATCACCTGGAACAGCGGGTGGCGCGCCTGCGAGCGCGCCGGGTTGAGCACCTCGACCAGCCGCTCGAACGGCACGTCCGCGTGCGCGAACGCATGCAGGTCGGTCTCGCGGGAGCGGGCCAGCAGATCGGCGAAGCTCGACGCTCCGTCCACCTCGGTGCGCAGCACGAGCGTGTTGACGAACATGCCGATCAGGTCGTCCAGCGCGGCCTCACCGCGGCCGGCGACCGGGGTGCCGATGGCGATGTCGCTGGTGCCGCTGGCCCGGGCCAGCAGCACCGCCAGCGCGCTGTGCAGCACCATGAACAGCGAGGCATTGTGCCTGCGGCCCAGCTCGATCAGGGCACGCTGGGTCTCGCCGGAGATCACGAACGGGTAGGTGCCGCCGCGGTAGGAGGCGACGGCGGGGCGCGGCCGATCCGAGGGCAGCACCAATTCGTCCGGCAGGTCGGCCAGTTCGCGGGTCCAGTACCGGATCTGGGTGGAGATCAGCGAACTCGGGTCGTCCTCGGCGCCGAGCACCTCGCGCTGCCACAGCGCGTAGTCGGCGTACTGCACCGGCAGCGCCGACCAGGCCGGCGCCTCCCACGACGTGCGGGCGGCGTAGGCCACCATGACGTCGCGGGCCAGCGGTCCCATCGACCAGCCGTCGGCGGAGATGTGGTGCACCACCATGCCGAGCACGTACTCGGTCTCGCTGATCTCGAACAGCCGGGCGTGCAGCGGCACTTCGTTGGTCACGTCGAACGCCATCGAGGCCAGCTCGACCAAGTGATCGATCAGGTTGTGCTCGGTCACCGGCACCGGGGTCAGGTCCGGCACGATCTGCGCGGCGTCCAGCACCACCTGCACGGGCCCGGTCTTGGTTTCCGGGAAGACCGTCCGCAGCGACTCGTGCCGATCGATCACGTCGATGACCGCGACCTGCAACGCGGCGATGTCCAGATCGCCGGACAACCGGATGGCGACCGGGATGTTGTTGACCGCCGAGGAGGTGTCGAACCGGTTGAGGAACCACATGCGCTGCTGCGCCAGCGACAGCGGCACCTGCTCCGGACGGTGCCGGGCGACCAGCGCCTTGCGCGCGCCGTCACCGGCGTGCGATTCCACCCGCGCGGCCAGCGCCGCGACCGTGGACGCCTCGAACAGCATGCGCACCGGCACCCTGGTGTCCAGCGCGATGCCGAGGCGGGAGGCCACCTGGGTGGCGATCAGCGAGTTGCCGCCCAGTTCGAAGAAGTCGTCATCCACGCCGACGCGCGAGATGCCGAGCACCTCACCGAAGATCTGCGCGACGATCTCCTCGATCGGCGTCGTCGGAGCACGGAATTCGCGCACCTCGAACACCGGGGCGGGCAGCGCCTTGCGGTCCAGCTTGCCGGAAGCGTTGAGCGGGAACGCCTCGAGCACCATGATCGCCGAGGGCACCATGTACGCGGGCAGCGTGCGGTGCAGCGCGTTCTTGATGCTGTCCAGATCAACCGGGCCACCCGCGGTGACCACGTAGGCGACCAGCTGATCGCCCGCGACGGTGTCCATGACCAGCACGACGGCCTGGGTGACGGCCGGGTGGTCGAGCAGGGCGGTCTCGATCTCGCCGAGTTCGATGCGCTGACCGCGGAATTTCACCTGGAAGTCGGTGCGGCCGATGTACTCCAGCACACCCGCGCTGCCCACCTCGGGATCGCGCGGCTGCACCCAGCGCACCAGGTCGCCGGTGCGGTACAGGCGGGAGCCGGGCGCGCCGAACGGGTCGGCGACGAAGCGTTCGGCGGACAGGTCGGGACGGCCGTAGTAGCCGCGGGCGGTCTGCACACCGCCGAGGTACAGCTCGCCGGGCACGCCGACCGGAACGGGCGCGAGGCCCTCGTCCAAGACGTAGGTCTGCGCGTTCCACACGGGGCGGCCGATCGGCACCGACGTGGGCGCGACCTCGTTGAGGTGCCAGGCGGTGGCGTGCACGGTGAACTCGGTGGGGCCGTACAGGTTGTGCACCGCGGCGGTGGAGAACTGCCGGAACGCGGTGACGGTCGCGGGCGGCAGCGCCTCACCGGCGACGAGAACCGCACGCAGCGAAGCGCATTCGGCCGTGGACGCGGACCCGGCGAACACCGAGAGCATCGACGGCACGAACGAGGTCATGGTGACGTGGTGGCGTCCGATGATCTCCGACAGGTAGATCGGATCGCGGTGGCCGTCCGGCGCGGCGATCAGCATGCGGGCGCCGACGGCCAGCGTGCCGAACAGCTCCCACACCGACACGTCGAAGGTGACCGGCGTCTTCTGCAGGATCACATCCGCCGGGCCGATCCGGTATTCGGCGGTGATCCACGCGATCTGGTTGACCACCGACGCGTGGCTGACCGCGACGCCCTTGGGGCGGCCGGTGGAGCCGGAGGTGTAGAGCACGTACGCGGTGTTGGTGGCGCGCAGCGGGGCACGGCGCTCGGCGTCGGTGACGGGCTCGTCGCCGAACCCGCTCAGGTCCAGGGTGTCCAGCGTCAGCACCGGGATGCCCGTGGCGGTGACGTTGTCGGCGGTGGTGGTCAGCACGCACACCGGCGCGGAGCTTTCGAGCACGTATTCGGTGCGCTCGGCCGGGTGGTCGGGATCGATCGGCACGTAGCCGCCGCCGGCCGTCATCGTGGCGTAGATCGCCACCAGCATGTCCACCGACCGGCGGATGCCGACGGCGACCAGCGTCTCCGGGCCGACGCCCGTGTCGATGAGCTTGCGCGCCAGGCGATTCACGCGCCCGGCGAACTCGGCGTAGGTCAGCTCGACCGGCGCGCCGAACTCGTCCGCGCCGCGAACGCCGCCGTCGAACACCACGGCGGGGTCGTCGGGCCGGGCCCGCACCTGCTCGGAGAACAGCTCGAGCACCGTCGCGGCGGGGACCTCGCGGGTGGTGTGGTTCCACTCGGTCAGCACACGGGCGCGCTCGGCGTCGTCGAGGATCTCGATGTCGCGCACGGCGGTTGCCGGTGCGGCGACGGCGGCTTCCAGCACCCGCAGGTAGCGGCGGCCGAACTCGGCGACGGTCGGGGCGTCGAACAGGTCGGTGGCGAAGGAGATGACCGCGCCCATGCCCGCGGGCTCGCCGTTCGCGCCGCGCTCCTCGGTGACCGTCCACTGCAGGTCGAATTTGGCGATGTCGACCTCGAGCTCGTCGGCGGTGACCGAGAGACCGGGCAGTTCCAGGGTCGCGTGCGACATCTCCTGGAACGACAGCATCACCTGGAACAGCGGGTGACGCGCCTGCGAGCGGGTCGGGTTGAGCACCTCCACCAGGCGCTCGAACGGCACGTCCGCGAACGCGAACGCGGCGAGGTCGGTTTCCCTGGTGCGGCCGAGGAATTCGGCGAACGGCTCGCTGCCGTCCACCTCCGAGCGCAGCACGAGAGTGTTGACGAACATGCCGATCAGGTCATCGAGCGCCTGCTCGCCACGGCCCGCGACCGGCGTGCCGATCGCGATGTCGTTGGTGCCCGACAAGCGGGCCAGCAGCACGGCCAGCGAGGCGTGCATGACCATGAACAGGCTGACGCCCTGCGCACGGGCCAGCGCGACCAGACGCCGGTGCAGCTCGACGTCGATGTCGAAGCTCACCCGGCTGCCGTGGAAGCTCTGCACCGGCGGACGCGGACGGTCCGCGGGCAGGTCCAACTGATCCGGCAGGCCCGCCAGCGCCCTACGCCAGTAGGCGATCTCGCGCGCCGCCATGGACGCGGGATCGGACTCCGCGCCGAGCAGTTCGCGCTGCCAGACGCTGAAGTCCTGGTACTGCACCGGCAGCGGAGCCCAGCTCGGCGCCTCGCCCGCGGCGCGGGACAGGTAGGCCGCGGCCACGTCGCGCGCCAGCGGGCCGAACGAGAAGCCGTCGGCCGCGATGTGGTGCACCACGAACGCCACGGCGTAGTCGGCGGTGCCGTTGCCGCGTCCGCCGGTGACCGCGAACACCCGCACCCGGATCGGCAGCTCACGCGAGACGTCGAAGCCGCGCGCGGCGAATTCGGCCAGCGCGGCGTGCAATTCGGCCTTGTCGATCGGCTGCAACTCGATGCCGAGCTCGACCTGGTCGACCGGAAGCACCTGCTGGTAACCGCCGTCGCCGGACTCGGGGAAGATCGTGCGCAGCGACTGCTGCCGCTCGACCACGTCCAGCAGCGCCGACTGCAACGCCTCCAGGTCCACCTGGCCGCGCAACCGCACCACGAACGGCAGGTTGTAGGTCGGCACGGTCGGGTCGAACTGGTTGATGAACCACATGCGCTGCTGTGCCAGCGACAGCGGCACCCGCTCCGGCAGCCGCTGGGCCACCAGCGGCGGACGCGATTCGCCGACCGGAGCGGCGTTCTCCGCGCGCGCCGCGATCCCGGCGACGGTCGGGGTCTCGAACAGCGCGCGCACCCCGATCTGGGTGCCGAAGGCCGCGCCGATCCGCGCCACCACCTGCGTGGCGACCAGCGAGTTACCGCCCAGGTCGAAGAAGTTGTCATCGATGCCGATGCGGTCCTGGCTGAGCACGTCGGCGAAGATGCCCGCCACGATCTGCTCGGCCTGGGTGCGCGGTGCGCGGAAATCGCCCGCGTCGGCGCTGAACACCGGCTCCGGCAGGGCCTTGCGGTCCAGCTTGCCGCTGGTGTTCAACGGGAAGGCGTCCAGCACCATGATCGATGCGGGCACCATGTAGCTGGGCAGCTTCTCGGCGGCGAACCTGGTCAGCTCCACCGGGTCCACGGTGTGGCCGGGAGCCGGGACGACGTAGGCGACCAGCTGCTGGCCGGTAGCCGTGTCCATCACCAGCACCACGGCCTGGCTGACCGCGGAGTGGGCGAGCAGATCGGTTTCGATCTCCCCCAGCTCGATGCGCTGACCGCGGAACTTCACCTGGAAGTCGGTGCGGCCGATGTATTCCAGCGTGCCCGCGTCGTTCCAGCGCACCAGGTCGCCGGTGCGGTACATCCGCTCACCGTCGGTCGACAGCGGGTTGGCCACGAAGCGGTCGGAGGTCAGGTCGGGACGGCCGCGGTAGCCGCGGGCGAGCTGACGCCCGCCGAGGTACAGCTCGCCCGGCGCGCCGATCGCGGCCGGACGCAGCCGCGAATCCAGCACGTAGACCTGGACGTTCCACTCCGGGATGCCGATCGGCACGGTCACCGTGTCGGCGGCCGTCGCCTCCCAGTAGGTCACCGAGACCGCGGCCTCGGTGGGGCCGTACAGGTTGTGCAGCCCCGCCTCGGTGATCGCGCGGAAGCCCGCGGCGGTCTCCGGCGGCAGCGCCTCGCCGATCACGAAAACCGCGCGCAGCGTGGCGCATTGGGCCTGCGTGGCGTGGGCGACGAACACCGTGAGCATGGACGGGACGAAGTCGGTCACGGTGACCCCGTGCCGGGAGATCAGCTCCGCCACGTACAGCGGGTCGCGGTGCCCGTCCGGCGACGCGATGACCAGTTTCGCGCCCACCAGCAGCGGCAAGAAGTAGCCCCACAGCGACACGTCGAACGTGGTCGCGGTCTTCTGCAGGTACACGTCTTCCGCGGTCAGCCGGTACTCGTCGAGCATCCACAGCTGCTGGTTGACGATCGCGTGATGGGTCACCGCCACGCCCTTGGGGCGGCCGGTCGAACCCGAGGTGTAGATGACGTAGGCGGTGTTGTCCGGGCGCAGCGGCGCGAGCCGCTCGGCGTCGGTGACCGGGGCGGCCGAGTACGCCGAGGTGTCCAGGGTGTCGATCTCCACCCGGCGCACCGACTCCGGCAGCTCCAGCTCGTCGGCCGACAGCGTCAGCACGCACACCGGCGCGGCACTGTCGAGAATGTAGGCGGTGCGCTCGGCCGGATGATCCGGATCGATCGGCACGTACGCGCCACCGGCTTTCAGCACCGCGTGCATGCCGATCACCAGCTCCAGCGAGCGGCGCATGCCCAGCGCGACGAGCGATTCCGGGCCGACACCGTCGGCGATCAGGAAGCGGGCCAGCCGGTTGACCCGCGCGTCGAACTCCGCGTAGGTGAGCGTCGCGCCCTCGAAGTCGAGCGCGATGTTGTCCGGGGTCAGCGCCATCTGCGCGTCCAGCAGCGCCGCGAGGGTGGTCTCCGGGACGTCCTGCTCGGAGTCGTTCCACTCCAGCAGGGTCCGCTCGCGCTCACCGGCGGTGGTGACCGGAAGGTCCCACACCGTCTCGTCCACGTCGGCGGCGAGGAAGCGGTCGAAGAACTCGAGGAAGCGTCCGTGGTGGCGGCGCGCCTCGTCCTCGGTGTAAAGGTTCGGGTTGGTCTCGAAGTCGATGTGCGAGCGGGTCCCCGCGACCGACTGGTAGAAGTTGACGCCCAGATCCTCGATGCTGCCGGTGGACAGCACGCTGAGCTGCCCGACCATCGGGCCCATCACCAGCTCGTCACCGAACAGCATGATGTTGACCCACGGCCCGAAGAACTCCGTGGTCACCACGCCGTCGCCGGCCGCGTCGCGGCGGATGTCCTCGTGCCGGTAGCGCTGGTGGCGCAGCGCGCCGGAGACCTCGACCTGGACCTGTTTGAGCAGCTCGGACACCGTGGTGGAGTGGCCGACATGCAGCCGCAGGGGCACGATGTTCGACGACACGCCGCCCGAGCGGCGCATCGCTGCGGTGGTGCGCGCGGTCACCGGCAGGCTGAGGATGACGTCCTCGACCCCGTTCCACTGCGCCAGATACGCGGCGAAGCCCGCGAGCAGCAGACCGGCGGGCGAGGAATCGTGCCGTGCGACGGCCGCGTCCAATCGGCCGTTCTGCTCGTCCGACAGCGCCGCGCTCACGACGCCGTTGATCGCGGCGGGCGGCGCGGAACGGCCGGTCAGGCTGGTGCCCTCTTCCAGCCCCGCCACCCGCTGCGCCCAGTACTCCTTGTCGGAGACGAAACGGGAGCTCTCGCGATAGGCGATTTCCTGCTCGTAGAGGGTGTGCAGATCGGTCGCCTTGGACGGCGTGGGTTCAGCCCCGTCGACGTAGGCGGTGTAGAGCTCCGCGATGCGGTTGAGGTTGGTCATCGCGCCGTAGCCGTCGAGCGCGATGTGGTGGGCGCGGGAGTACCAGTACCAGTGGTCGTCGGCCAGTTGCAGCGCCGCGATCATGATCAGCCGGTCGTCGACCAGGTCGAGCGGGCGACTGTACTCGGCGCGCATCCATGCCATCGCCGCGGCGGCCGGGTCGGCCTCGCCGCGCAGGTCTACGTAAACGACCTTGTCGTAATCCGCGATGGAGTGATCGATGAACTGCAACGGCTCGCCGTCGCGCTCGACGATCCGGAGGAAGCCCGAACCCAGCTCGTGCGAAGCGTCGATGCTGGCGCGCTCGAGCACGTCGACATCCAGCTCACCGTGCAGGTCCACGTACTGCGCGATGGTGACCGGCACCTGCGGGTCGACATGCTGCGCGTACCAGATGCCCAGCTGAGCAGGAGACAACGGGAAGGCGCCGGACAGGCCGGGTTCTACCCCAGAACCAGCGTGTGCCCGTTCGCCACCAGTTTCGCCGTTTCCGCCGAAATCCAGCCGGTCCAACCGTAACCTCGCTTCCGGAACACCACGCAAGCGCTCCCCGACCACACCCGGAGGGGGCGCACACCTATCCGAGCGTGGCGCCTGCGTCCCCAGGTTCAGTTCTCACATCAAATCAGGCAAAAAATGTTCATTTGAACTATCTGTCCAACATGCCGGCCTTGTTACATGGGCTCGACCGTGCCCAGCACCCACCGACCGGCTCCGCCGGGACCTTCTTTGCGAATCACCGGATCAATCTACCGTCGCCTCCGGCACCCGACCAACCATCGGACATAGCGAGCAAACATCACCGCTGGCAGGGGCATTGCAGTGAGTTCGCCAGCCGATGTTGCGGTTCTCACACACGTCACTCCTGCGCCACTTGGGCACTTTCGTGACGAGGTGAGGCACGCGCCTACGGCACCCGCCCTCGGTGGACCGTCCGCGTTGTGGACCGACGCTCGCGTCCACCGGCACCGTTGTCATCCGCGCTGCGCACCGGCGGACCCGCGCACCCGCGAGGGGTCGTAGAGGTGGGATTGCGCGCACGACACCGCGGGCGTGAGCGCGCGGCCCACCAGGATCACCGCCGCCTGCCGCAGTCCGGCGGCTTCGACCTGGTCGGCGATGTCGGTCAGGGTGCCGCGCAGGACCAGTTGCTCGGGTTGACTGGCGCGGTAGACGACGGCGACCGGGCAGTCCGGGCCGTAGTCGGCGGCCAGTTCGGCGGCCAAGGCGCGGACGCGGGTGATGGCCAGGTGCAGCGCGAGGGTGGCTCCGGTGGCGGCGAAGTTCGCCAGCGCTTCGGACTCGGGCATCGCGGTGGAGCGGGCCTGGGTGCGGGTCAGCACGACCGACTGCACCAGCTCCGGCACCGTCAACTCAGTGCCGAGCACCGCCGCCGCGGCGGCATAGGCGGGCACGCCCGGCGTGACGTCCCACGGCACACCGTGCGCGTCGAGCCTGCGGGTCTGCTCGGTCAGCGCGGAATACAGCGACGGGTCTCCCGAGCACAGGCGGGCCACGTCCTTGCCTTCCGAGGTGGCGTGCACCAGGCGGTCGGTGATCCGGTCGAGGTCCAGGTGCTGGGTGTCGACCAGCTCGGCGTCCGGCGCGCAGTACGCCAGCACGTCGGGATCCAGGTAGGTCCCCGCGTACAGGCATACCGGCGACGCGCGCAGCAACTCGACCGCGCGCACCGTCAACAGATCGGCCGCGCCCGGCCCGGCCCCGATGAAGTGCACGGTCATGCGCGCGAGTGTATTGACCGCCGCCCACCGCTTACCCGGCGACCGAGCGCCAGAGCCCTGTCGGTGGAGCAACACTTTTGAGACCGGGACTATTCGAGCGAGGTCCATCGCGTGGCCGCGGCGATGTCGCGCGGTGCTGCTTCAGTTCCGGCACCTGGGTGGGTCGGCTGTCGAGGTCAACTGATTCCGGTGGCTGTGCACCCAGTGATGGGCGGCGCGGATTGCCTCGACGGTTCCGGTGTCGCGTAGTGCGGTCATGGCGGCTTCGCCGGCGGCGGCGCGGGACTCGATCCCGCGCCGGCAGCGCTGCTGCCACCAGAGAATGGTGTCGACGACAGCCTGATGGTCGTTGAGGCCATAGGTGTTGCGGATCAGTTGTAGGTGGTTCGCTGCCTGGGCGACGTCGTCGATACCGGGTCCGAGATCCAGATACTGCCAACACAGGTGCGCGACGTCGTGGACGCGAGCGCCGGGTGCTGCGAGGTCCCCGACCTGGGTCAGATCAGCGCACCGGGCACCGGCGGCGAATCAGCTCGACTACCACTAGCGGATGCGCCTCGGCGAGGCCGACTACCGGCGGAATGCGCGGCGGCGATCCGGCCGGTCAGGCGGTGGCGTCGAAGTGGGCGATCACCTTCGTGGGCCGCAACCGGACCACCAGTTCCCCGGCGACGCCGTTGCGCTTGCCGAATTCCTCGGCGCGGTCCGCGCCCGTGTAGCGCCCGCCGATCTCGGTGGCCGTGCGCAGCAGTTCGTCGGGGTCTTCCGAGAGCGTGACCGAGCCCTGCAACTGAACCGACGCGTAGGGCGGTTCCTCCAGGTCCACGCACACGGCGATGCGCCCGTCACGGGCGAACGCCTTACCCTTCGCGGTCGACTTGCCGGTGTTGAAGACCAGTTCGTCCCCGTCGAGGACGAACCACACCGGACTCACCACCGGCCTGCCGTCAGCGGCGACGAACGCCACCTTGCCGGTACGGGTGCCGTGGCTGAGGAACTCGCGCACGTCGGGATCGGAAAGAGAGGCCATCCATTCACCCTAGGTCGCGGTCGGCCACAGATCACGCGACGAATCGCCGGGACGCGAACCAGCGGGACGCCCCACCCCCGCCGCCTACGAGTCGGCAAGCGCAGCGAATCCGGAGGCTTGCGATTGCTTGCGCCATTGCCCAGAGTCACGGCGACGGCGGGCGGAGTCACGTCGACGGGCGGCGTCACGGCCGCGACCGGGCCGAGCCACGGCGACCGGCGGAGTCACGGCCGAGCCACGGCACCAGGCGGAGTCACGGCAACGACGGGCCGAGTCACGGCGACAGGCGGAGTCATGGACGGCGGGCAGCGCGGATCTGTGTCGGCGAGCAGGTACATCTGGCCGGTCTCGGTGGAGGCGTGCTCGAGCCGCCCGCGCACCTCGAGCGAGACACCGGGGGTTCCGGTAGAACGGCGCGTAAAACACCGGATATCCAGGTGGAACACCGTGTCAGTGGCCGTGTCAGCTTGGTGTCAGGATGTTGTCAGGTCAGACGCCGAGAGTGGTTGCCATGACAAAGGACAACACTTCCTCGACCGATTCGAAGTGGACCGGCATGGTGCTGGTCGACGATACGGCCTTGGCCGTCACCGACACCGGCGGTCCCGGCATTCCCGTGGTCTACCTCAATGGCCAGTTCGCCACTCAGAGGAACTGGCGGAAGGTCATCGCCGAACTCGGTCCCGGGTTCCGGCACATCACCTACGACGAGCGGGCCCGCGGCAAATCCCGGCGTTCGGCGGACTATTCCTTCGAGGTCGCCGTCCGCGATGTCGATGCCGTCCTGGCGGCCAGGGGTGTGGACCGGGCGCTGGTGGTGGGCTGGTCCTACGGGGCAGTCGTCGCGGCACACTGGGCCGGCCGGAATCCGGATCGTGCCGTCGGCGCGGTCTTGGTCGACGGCGCATTCCCGTACGACTGGCTCGACGAGGCCATGGAGCAGCGGATCCGCAAGCTGTTCAAGCGGCTGGGCTGGTTCACCCCGCTGCTGCGCCCGACAGGCCTGACCCCGCGGATGACCGCCGAACAGATGGCCGACAGCAACATCGAGCTCGGCAGGCTCTCCCGCGAGCGCGAGCTGGGCGCCGTGCTCGACGACATCACCGTGCCGGTGCGGTATGTGGTTGCTTCGGGGACGTCCTTCGGGAGCCGCGGTGACGAGCAAGAACGGATCCGCACCAGCCTCGATGCGGTGACCGGCCGCAACCCGAACATCCACATCAGCGCGAAGGTCGACAGCAACCACGGGGCCCTCCTGCGCAAGGACTTCCGCGCCATCGCCGAGGCCGTCCGCGAGACGGCAGCCGCCCATGACCGGCAGGGTTCGCCGAGCCGATAACCAACGGGCTCACAACCGGTCGGGCGGCAGCGTTCGCCGTCGTCGTGACGTACCCCGCCACCTCGAGCAATCCAGGTACCCCGGGCACCAACCCGACCGCATTCCACCATCGATCCGTTCAATTACATTGCAGTACAACGTCTTTGAAGGAGCACACTATGTCCGCCACCCTGACCGACCAGGACAAGAGCACCCTGCGGACCGCCGCCTACGGTGCCGTATCGCTGATGGCCGCCGCTGACGCCACCGGCAAGCCCCACAAGGTCGCCACGAACGGTTCCATCGCCTTGTCGTCGGCGACCGGCCTGGTCGGGCACGTGCTCGCCGCGAAGTCCAAGGACATCCACCTGAACGGCAAGTCCGTCGCCGAACTCGCCGACCAGGTGCTGCCCGCCCTGACCGCCGCCATGAGCCTGCTCGCGAAGCGAGATCGGGCCGAGGCCGACAACTTCCGCAGCACCGTCCTCGTCGCCGTCGGCGCAGCCACCCGGACCCACCAGGGCGAGACCAGCCCCACCCTGGCCGAGATGACCCGCAAGATCACCGCAGCCCTCGACGCCGCCTGATGGAATGTCGACCCGCAGCAACAGCCGTGTCACGGAGTCCTCTCCGAACTCCGTGACACGGCGTCGCAAACGCCCGCTCCGCGCCGGTTCTCGTCGGTCAGCGCACTTTGTCCATGGCCACCCGACCACTGGGCACCAGCTGAAACCTACTGATGAACGGTCGTGAATCCGAGCGTTGCGGCAGGCGCCATCGCGCGGATGGTTTCCGCACCTCTGCTCCTCCATATATTGCGGCTGTCGAGTGCAGCGACCAAGCCGAACAGGCTGAACGGATTGATGGACATCAGGATGGAGTTTCTGGTTCGTGGCGTTGCGGAATCCCGCCGCGCGACCGACTTCTTTGTCGGCCTACCGACGCCGTTGTCGAGGGCGGGTTCAGGTGACGGCGCTGTCACCAGTTGTGCTTGTTGCACGTCAACCAGCCTCATCGAATACGTACCGGCCCCGCATCCGTAAATTCACCTAGGCATATACCTGCTTATGCAATCTGATCGGGTTCGTCCGCGACGGCGACACCGTGATCGTGCACTCCATGGACCGCCTCGCAACGACTGCCCCTATACCTTGCACCAGCTGCGGCACTCGCGGTTGACCCACGCTGCGGAGAAGGGCGTCCACGCCGGTACTGATGAAGTTGTCCGGGCATACATCGCACAGCCTCGCGAAGTACGCGCGGGTGTCTGAGAACTTCCAGGCCGACACCGATCCCGCCGCGCGTCGCCATGGCCGGCGGTCGGGCGGATAGTCCGCGGCCGGAGAGGAACATGATGAGGATTGAGATATCTGTCCCGTTGCGCGAAGCGGCATTTCATGCCCTGCGCTAATGGAGTTGGCCCACTGCCGACGCTGTGACCTGGAGTCGGCCGTCCTCGATGGCACAACGAGTGCGTGACTTCACCAATGCAGGTGGTCCGTTCGACTTTCCCGTTGTGCGAAGCGGCATTTTATGTCCTCTGCCGCAGGCCAATAGCGTCGGATTCATGGAGTGGAATTTCCGGTCGGCCGAGGAGCTCGCGGCTGCGTTGCGTGTCGGTGCGGTGACCTCGGTGGAACTGACCGACGAGGCGATCGCCCGTATCGAGCGCGACGACAAAGCGATCAACGCGATCTGTGTGCCGGACTTCGATAATGCGCGGGCCGCCGCACGCGACGCCGACCAGGCGCGCGCCCGCGGTGAGGATCGGCCGTTGCTCGGTATCCCGGTGACGGTCAAGGAGTCGTACAACATCGCTGGGCTGCCCACGACCTGGGGCATGCCGGCGCAGCGGGACTACGTGCCTGCCGAGGACGCGGTACAGGTGTCGCGGCTGAAGGCGGCCGGCGCGGTGGTGCTCGGTAAGACCAATGTGCCGGTGGTGCTGCGAGATATCCAGAGCTTCAACGAGATCTACGGCACCACCAACAATCCGTGGGATCACGGCCGCACGTCGGGTGGGTCGTCCGGCGGTTCGGCGGCGGCCCTGGCGGCCGGATTCGGCGCGCTGTCCATCGGCTCCGACCTCGCCGGTTCGCTGCGCACCCCCGCGCATTTCTGCGGTGTCTACGCGCACAAGCCGACACTCGGGCTGGCGCCGACCCGCGGCATGGTCGCGCCGCCCGCGCCGGCCTTGCCGGTCGACCTCGACCTCGCCGTCGTCGGCCCGATGGCGCGCACCGCCCGCGACCTCACGCTGCTGCTCGACGTGATGACCGGACCGGACCCGCTGACCCACGGCGTCGCCTACGACGTCGCACTGCCGCCCGCGCGCCATGAGCGGCTGGCCGACTTCCGTGTCCTGATCATCGAGGACCATCCGCTAATTCCGACCGGATCGGCGGTGCGGGCGGGCGTGAACCGGGTCGCCGAGGCGCTCGTCGACGAGGGCGCCCGCGTCGAACGGCGCAGTCCGCTGCTGCCCGATCCGACCGAAGCGGCGACGCTCTACATGCTGCTGATGCTGTCGAACGCCGCCGCAAGTATTTCCGTCGACGTGTACGAACAGCTGCGGACCCACGCCGCCGCCCTGAGCGCGGACGACCATAGTCTCGATGCGGCGCGGCTGCGCGGCATGGTGCTCAGCCACCGCGACTGGGTCGAGGCGAACAACCGTCGCGAACTCCACCGCCACGGCTGGCGGCAGCTCTTCGCCGAGTTCGATGCCGTGGTGTGCCCCATCACGCCCACTCCCGCCTTCCCGCACGACCACAACGGAGGTCTGGAGAACCGGCACATCGACATCGACGGCATCGAGTACCCGTACTTCGACCAGCTCGTCTGGGCCGGTGTGGCCACCATGCCCGGCCTGCCCGCCACCGCCATACCCGCGGACCGGTCCCCCGAGGGGCTGCCGGTGGGAGTGCAGCTCATCGGTCCGATGTTCGAGGACCGCACCCCGCTGCGGCTGGCCGAACTACTCGAGCAGAAGATCGGCGGCTTCCAGGCACCTTTGTAGCTGGCGCGGTTGAGGCGAAGATAGGGCGCATCGGCTCAATCTCCCTCATATATACGGGGTACTCCGCGTGGAGGTCGCCGTCGAACAGCCTCCAGAAGAAGGCGTTCATCTTCGCGGCGGCGGGTGCGTGCCGGGTCAAGATCGCGGCGACCACCGGTGGCACGTCATCCGGGATGCGTCCAGCGGCGCACTGGAGTACGTACTCGTTGCGGGCGACTGGACCGCCGCTGGGCGGAACGCGTGGGCAGGGCAATCCCGCCCGGCAACATTGCAGGCAGGTTCGCGCAGAACGTTCTGCGCCCCTGAGAGGTCGCTCAGCTCCCGCCGTCGAGGGTCAGCACGACCAGCGGCATGGGCCGGTCGACCTTGGACTGGAAGTCCGCCAGCAGGGGGTTGTTGGCCAGCACCCAGGCCGCGAACTCGTCGTAGTCCGCGCCTTCGAGCACCTTGCCGGTCGCCTGGTAGGTCTTGTCCCGGAGCTCGATAGTGATCTGCGGATTCGCCTTGATGTTGTACCACCAGGCCGGGTACTTGTCCTCGATGAACGAGCTCACGAACATGATGTCGTCCCGGTACAGGGGCCCCAGCGGAGTCGTGTGCCGCTTGCCGCTCTTGGCTCCCGTGGTGGTGAGCAGGATGAGGTCCCCGCCCGCGTATGCACCGCCCACCTTGCCCGAGTTCTCCCGGAACTCCTTGATCACATCATCGTTCCAGTTGGCGATGCTGTCCTGCTGGTCCCAAGCCTGGTTCCACGGCGCGTTCGGATCGTTGTAGTCGGTGATGTCGGCCTGATCCGGCTGTCCGGCAGTTGATTCGGTTTCGCTCATGATTCGATTGTGTCGCGGAGATAGGACAGTTACCGTCCTAATTCGCCGAGAGAACCGTGCCCTTGTAGCACGCGGCGTTCCCGCCGGGTATGCCTTTGCCTGGGCGTAGTTGCGGGCCGCTCCAGCCTGTAGGGGCTGACGACTGTGGCGCAGACCGTGCAGTTCGGAATCCCGCCTGCGCGACCGACTCCCTGTCGGCCTACCGACACCGTTGCCGAAGGCGGGTCCAGGTGACAGGCGCTGTCACCTCAGCTGCGCTTGCCGCACGGCAACCAGCCTCATCGAATACGTACCGATCCCACATAGATTCACCATGCATATACCTATTTATGCGGACAGCGCGCGGTTGCGGATTTGATATACATAAGCTTACCATCTGCTTGTGCTTACTAATCCCCTACAGGAATCCGCCGACCCGCACGGTGCGGCAGGTGAACCGCCGTTTTCCGAAGGCACCGTGCTCATGCCCTGGCAAGCCGGTCCCCGCCACGACAGCGCAGGTCCGGTGTTCGTCAGCGTCACCGACTTCCTGGCCGCCTCCGAAGAAGACGTTCAGGAGATCTACAAGACGGGGATGCGGCTGGGCCGGAACTGGCCCGTGATGCACGGCGCGGTGGGCCTGTGGCTGTGGGCCCGACCGTCGGAGGCACGCGGCGGCTCGATCTCGGTGTGGGAGACCGAAAAGGACATGCGGCGGTTCGTGCGCTGGCCGGTGCACGCCGACATCATGCGGAAGTGGCGGGGGCGAGTCGGCCTGGCCACCGACTCGTGGCAGGCCGCCCGGTTCGACGCCCAGGAAGTGTGGGCACGGGCGCGCCACACGATCGACTTGCGCCCGCACCCACAGGCCGGATGACCTCCCGGCCGCGCACCGCGATCAGACCACTGCTCCGAAAGATCCTGGTGGCTCAGAGACGTCCGGCCGACCGGTCTACATCAGGGGCGGCGCATGAACGCCATCAGGCAGCACTCCTTGGTTCTCTCGCTGTCGACGCTCCGTTCGATCACGCTGACCAGCTCCCAACCCTGGGATTCGAGCAGTTCGATCCCATTGAGCAGGTGGACAACCGGCTCGAAGATCGCGGGCCTGTTGTCCCCTAGGGTGCGGAGCTCCACTCGCGGAGGCGAGCTCAGGACCAGGTTCCGGCGCGGATAGGATCGCAGGTCCACCGCGCCGTTCAGCACGGCGATCACGTCGAAGACAGGCCCGGGTGCAGGAGTACTCACGTCCCCATAATCCTGCACCCTTGGCACTCTCGACACTTCGGCCAAAACACTGAGCATCCAAGACTTTCGCTCAGTGCGTGCGGAGGCATTGTCTGGTGCGCTGGCCCGACGACGCTGCGACGTCCTCTACGCCATACTCGAGACAAAGCAGCCCTACCGCATGCCGGAGTCCGTCGCCGCTCGATGAAATCCACCCGCCGCTGGTGCGCGGATCAGGGTGGCATCCCCGTCGAACTCTGCTATGGATCAGCGTTGCCAGGGCAGGCAGCCCGCGGCGCGCAGGCGGGTAGCCAGGCCGGAGCCGATGGTCGTGCTGGAACCGTTGCCCGCGGTAAGAGCCAGCAGGAGGTCGAGGCCGAGTCCGGCGCCGAGGGAGCAGCCCAGCAGGTTGATGTCCACCGAGATGATCTCGTCCTTCGGTGCGCCGGGCAGGGCCTCATCGGCATGCGCCGAACTCGCTCCGGCCACGGTGGCGGCAACGAGCGTCACGGCGATGAGACCGGCTCGGATGGATCGCACTTGTCCTCCTTCTGCGCCCTGATCGGACGCGGTCCTGGTGCCGGGCAATGGTTTCAGTCGTCGTCGGCGTCCGCGCCCCCGACCGGCGGTCCGCCGCATGGTTTGTTGACCGATCGACAGCGCGGGAAACCCCGTTTCCGTCCGGAGCCGGTGACGTGACACACACCGATCCGAGCCGTCGCCGAGGCATGCCGGAAGCCGGGGATCCGGCCATGCAGTAACGGAGGTCGCCGTCCGGGATGTCGATGCCGCCCTGGCGGCAAGGGGAAAGTGGCGCGGCCGGGTCGGGCTCGCCACCGACTCGGGCAGGCCGCCGGGTTCGAAGCCGAGGAAGTATGGGCACAAGCCAGGAACACGGTCGAGCGGCGGCCACACCCGCAGGCCGGTTGACCCGACGGCGCCCTTGCGCAACCTCCGAACCACCAATGGCTGGTCCGCTTTCTGACCTCGAAGTCGGCCGCGATGGTGAGGGCGGGGTCCCGTTTCTCCCATCTGAACTATCGGCAGATCATCGGCGCATATATCGGCAGATCGACGGCAATAGTATCGGCAAATCAACGGGCAAGTGGTCGGCAGGTGATCGGACATTTTGTCGGCAGATCGTCGGTTTGCGATACGATCGCCCTATGCGCCAAGCTGTCGACTACCTGCCCCGCCGAGCCGCCGACCTGGTCGAGGAGGCTCTCGCAGATACCCGTGTCGTCATCATCAACGGCGCCCGCCAAACCGGAAAGAGCACACTCGCTGAGCGATGCTTGGTCGGCCGCCCTGCTGTCAAGAGATATTTGGACGATCCCCGGACCCGCTCGTCGGCCGCCACCGACCCGGTGGCCTTCCTCGATGAGCCCGGCACGATGTTGATCGATGAAGTTCAGCGTGTCCCCGAACTCTGGCTGGCGATCAAGAATACGGTAGACCGAGACCCCCGTCCCGGCCGGTTCCTGTTGACCGGTTCGGCGAGACTGCTCGGTCTGAGTGCACTGCCCGACTCCTTGCCGGGACGCTCCGAAACGATCGAGCTCTTTCCGCTGTCCCAGGGCGAGATCGACGGGATGCCGGACGGTTTCGTCGATGCGGCGTTCGCCGAAGGCAGCCGCTTGCGGACCGTGCGATCAGAACTGCGACGCAGAGACTACGCAAATCTCGCCGCCCGTGGCGGCTACCCCGAAGCGATCCGTCGAACCGCGCCCCGCCGACGCGGCCAGTTCTTCAAGTCCTATCTCGATGACATCATGAGTCGCGACGTCCATCAAGTCGCCGACATTCAGCGCAGTGCCGACATGCGCCGTCTCATCGCGATTTTGGCCGGGCAAAGCGGCGGGCTACTCAACTACCGACGCGTGTCCGCAGATCTGGGCGTCCCGGTCACTACCATTCGCGAGTACATCAGCCTGCTCGAGGTCATCTACCTCATCCGGCTCATCCCGGCTTGGTCCTCGAACGCCACAGCCCGGGCTATCGCCACACCCAAGCTTGTCTTCAATGACTGCGGGCTTGCCGCGCATTTGCTCTCCGGCGTCACGAACGATGCCACGACCGGTGGCCTCCTCGAAACATTCGTTCTCGGCGAACTGACCCGCCAACTCACCTGGAGCCAGACCATGGCCCGGCTCCACCATTACCGCGACCGCGACGGCTACGAGGTCGACGCCATCCTCGAAGACAATGCGGGCCGCATCATCGCGATCGAAGTCAAAGCCTCCGAAACCGTCCGCACTGACGACTTCCGGGCTCTCCGCATCCTGCAGAACCGCCTCGGCGACCGATTCCACGCCGGTTTCGTCCTCTACTGCGGCGATCAGCAACTGCCCTTCGGCGACGGCCTGTGCGCATTGCCGATCAGCACTCTGTGGACGACACCATCGACATAACGGAAGGGTTCGAACTGCGCTCGGACGCGCCGGCGCCGCACGTTCTCGCGGCGACGGCCCGATTTCTGCCATGCCTCAGGGCAAGCAGCCGGCGGCGCGCAGACGGGCGCATTGCTCGGCCAGTTCTTCTGCCGGGCAATGGATCTGATGTGTCACGGGCGTCGACCGCCCCGCTGTCAATTGTTGACCGATCACGAAGAACGGAAACCTCGATCTCGACCGGGCTCGTCTACGGCGGCGTTCAGGTGCGGATGTGTTCCGGCCGAACGCCGAGTCCGATGAATCGGCCCACCGCGTGGCGCAACACGGGCAGCCGCCGGAAAACCCGGAAGATCGGCGGGACGTGGGTGGCTGTGTCGTCGTGCAGATTCTTGGGGTAGAGGTCGCGCAGAATGGCCAGCTGAAACAGTTGAGTCAGTTTGACGGGCAGTTGGCGGCGGGCCTGCACGCGGGGCGGATCGGCGTCGGTCAGGGTGTGGGCGAGCAGTTTCGGGCCGAGGATGTTCGCGGTTGCGACGGCGTCCTGGATGGCCAGATTTATGCCGACGCCACCCGCCGGTGACATGGCGTGCGCGGCATCACCTATGCAGAGCAGGCCCGGTCGGCACCACTTGCCGAGCCGATCGACACGGACCGTCAGCTGATGGATGTCGTCCCAATCGGCGAGTTCGTGGACGCGGTCCCGCAATGCGGGGGCGAGCGCGCTGATTCTGTCGCGTAGCTCGCCGATGCCGAGCGCGCGCAATTCTTCGTAGGCGTTCGTGGGAATGGTGTATGCCACCTGCCAGTAGTCCCCGCGGTCGATGGCGACCATCGCCCCTTTACCGCCTTGGAAGAACTCGACCCGGTCCGTCGCTCGCCGCGACAGCCGAAACCACAGGACGTCCATCGGCGGCGAGCTCGCCGCTGCCTGCAAACCGGCCGCTTCTCGCATACGCGAGTGGCGGCCGTCAGCGGCCACGACGAGATCGGCGCGGATTTCGAAGCTTCCGGTGTCGGTGGTCGCCCGCACACCGAGGACTCGTTCGTTCTCGATGAGCAGATCGGTCGCTTCCGTGCGTTGCAGGAGCCGGAAGCCTGGGAAGGTCGCGGCCTTGGTCGCGAGAAAGTTCAGGAACTCCCATTGCGGCATGAACGCGATGTACGGGCTGCGGACCGGCAGTTTCCGGAAATCCGCGAAAGTCACGGGCGTGCCGCCGACAGCGACGGTGACGCGATCCATGGTGCTGTGCGGGAGACGGTGGAATTCGTCCAGCCAGCCGAGTTCGTGAATGAGTTCCTGAGTGGACGGATGGATGGTGTCGCCACGAAAATCGCGCAGGAAGTCGGCGTGTTTTTCCAGCACGACCACTTCGACACCCTGCCGGGCCAGCAGCGTGCCCAGCATCATCCCGGCGGGGCCGCCGCCTACCACGCAGCATTGCACGTTCATTTCATGCACCGGCGATCTCTCCTTCTTCGGATGGCGCGCTTCGAACAAGTCCGTGGAGCACGAGACCCACCAGCTCGGCGACATCGACCGGGATGCCGGTGCTGCGGCCGACGGCGAGCGTCGCGAACAGAGCGGTCGCGGTCGTGTGCGCGTCATGGTCACGCAACTCCCCCGCTGCCACACGGGAGCGCAGATACTCGGCCATCACGGCCTGCCCTTCCCCGACGAACTCCGCCAGCACCGCCCGCACGTTCTCGTGTGAATGCCCGGCGGCGAAGAACAGCCTGATCAGCTTGGCATTGGCGGCCAGGACGCCGTCGAATTCGCGCATGACCCGGGGCAAGACCTCGGTCGCCGGGCTGCCCGCCGCCTGCTCCAGCGATTCGCGCAACTGCCGCGAGAACCCGCGCTCCCGCAGCAACGCTGTCACCAGCGCCTCTTTACCGGCGAAATAGTGATACAGCAGGCCGGGCGCGACCCCGGCCGCAGCCGCGATGTCCTTGACCGAAGCCCCGTCGATCCCCTTGTCGGCGAACACTTCCAACGCCGCGTCGAGCAAGCGCTCGCGCCGCCACTCCGCCTGTTCTCGTCGACTTCCCACAGACACTCCATTGATTGAACGATCATTCAACGAAGTGAACGTACCACCCCGACCGCGAGAAACGGAAGCTTGCCCGACTCACGCGGGGCATGGATCACGTCAGACGTCCGTTCGACCGCCCATGCGGGGGCCGAGGGGCCATGGCGCGGCGGGCTGCCCCGTGCCCTGCGGTGGAATGTGCCTGGAATCGAGGGTGATCAGCCCGCACACCGACATGATCGCGTCCGCGCGGTCTTCCAAATGGTCCCGAGACGGGGTGATCACCGCGATCGCGCCGAGGCGGCCGATCACGGTGAGCAGCGCCTCGAGCGACGCGGGCGCGGTCGGGCCCGCGACCAGCGTTCGTGCCAGATCAAAACCCGACGACCTCGCCAGCACGCGGATCTCCAGTTCGTGCCTCCGCGCGCGGCGCCCGGAAATGTCGCGGCGCAGGTATCCGACCACTTTCGGCTTCATGATCACCTCTCGTTCGATGGGTGCGCCCGCCGCCGGGGGCTTTCGCCACCGCTCGCGGCTCACCGCGTCCGGAGTGCCGTGCCGACACGACATCACCCCGACGGCGCGCGCATCTCGAGCCTCGAGGAACGCACGGAACATCGCGACGCTGTCAAGCGCACGACACCGGGTGTGCGATATCTGCGGTTGCCCCTCGCTGCCTGCGGATTTGTGCTTAAAGTTCGCGCAGGACAGCAAATTTCGGGATAGGGGGCCGAAAGTGATCGACAACGCGATGGACGGCGTGTGGACGACGCCGCAATTCCGCAAGTTGCTCGCCGAAGGGCGGCCCGGTCAAGCCCTCGCCCTCGTTCGAAAAGAAATGGGCTTGTCCCAAGCCGACTTCGGTGCGCTCCTGCACTGGGATCGCACCCACGCGGGCCGGGTGGAACGCGGAGAAGTGGGGACCATCTTCGACATCCGCGAACTGGTCCGAGCCGCCGACGCATTGGGGATCCCCCGCTCCGCGCTGCTGCCCCTCTTGCTCGCGACACCCGATACGGGGACCATCGACTACGGGGGTGGCGAAGGAGTCGATGACGTGGACCGCAGACAATTCGGCCTGGCAGCGACAATAACGGCAGTGGCGGGAGTCTCCATACCGCCGTCCAAGGCGGCTGAACCGATTCGAGTCGGCGCCGGGCATGTCACCTACATTCGTGTGCTCACGCAACGGCTGTGGGAGCACGACAACCAGCGCGGAGGCGGCGGCGTCTTCGACTACGCAGCACGGCAATACGCTTCGGTACGGCGGCTGCTGGACTCCAAGTCGTACGGCCACCGCCTGGGAGCCGAATTGGTGAGTGCGACCGGATGGCTGTCGAATACCGTTGCCTGGCTGGCCCGTGACAGCAATCGACCGGGCACTGCCTGGCGGCACCTCACGGAATCCGTTCTGCTTGCCGAACAGTGCGGCGACAATGCCTTATTGGCCGCCGCCCTCGGAGACCTCGCGAATCTCGCCGCGTCCTCTCCCGCTTCTTTTGCCGAGCCCGTGCGCCTCGCGCGGCGTTCGACAGAACTCGTCAGGGGCATACCGTCGGCTCGCATGAACGCGCTGAAGGCCGCCGAGGAGGCAATCGCGTACGCGGCCGTCGGTGACCAGCAGGAGTTCGATCGCGCGATGGCGCGGGTATGGCGCGAGGCCGATCGCGGTCTCGACAGCCCGGACGACCCGGCATGGTTGGAGCACGTCAACGAGGCCGAGTTGCACGCCCACGAGGCGCGAGGACTCCGGATGCTCGGGCACCACGGCCGGGCCGCCGAGCTGTACCGCGAGAGCGTCACCCACGGGAGTTGTTTTCCACGCGACGAAACCTCCTACCGCGCCTATTTCGCCGCCGCTCTCGCCGGGCTCGGCGACACCGCCGCGGCGATCACCGAAGCGCACACCGCCCTGACTCTCCTGGAAGGCCCCGTCAACTCTCCGCGACTCCTGGCCGAATTACGCCCGGTCCGCGGAGCCGCCACCCGCACACGGGGAGACGACGCAGAACACTTCCGCCACCGATTCGATACGCTCGCCCGAACGGCCTGACCCGGACAACAACAGACGCGATCTGCCCTGCGGCATGCGGTCAGGAGAAGATAGCGTGCACCTGGTCGACTGCTTCAGGCCCGTAGCCGACCGTGCCCACAGGCACCACACCGTCGATCGCCTCGATGACGCGCCCGGCCCAAACGGGCCCGAACCCTCCGCACAGCTCGATCAGTTGCACTCCCTCGTCCACCAGGCGGCGCGCGACCTCGATGCCTTCCTCTGGCTTCTCCACCCCCACGAGGACAGTTCGGCACTTTCCGGTGTCGACGACGCTGACATCGCCGCCAGCCGCGCTGCCGGCCGCTGTGTAGATGAATCCCCAGTGCATGAGCGCCATAGGTGTGTACCTCCCTGAGACCGTTGAAGCCACCAGCCAAACAGATCTCGGGCGAAAGCGTCCAGGAGCGCAGGTGAACCTGTGTGCTCCGCAGCTCGGACCGCCGATGTTCGCTCGGCGAAAGTCAGCCCAGGCGTCCGAGAAGGATGTCGCGCTGGTCGGCGACCATGGCGCGGATCGCGGCGACGACGGCGGCCACTTCCGGGCGGCGGAGCGTCTCGGCGCGGGCGACCAGCCAATAGCCGAGGGTGACGGTCACCGAATCGGCCAGGACGCGAACGAGATCCGCGTGGCGGTCGGCCATGAAGCAGGGCAGCAGGCCGAGGCCCGCTGCCGCGCGCGTGGCCTCCACATGCACGAAAACATTGGTGGACGTGACGGATTCGCGCATCGCGGGGGCGAAGCTGGAGGCGAGGTCGAGGTCGTCCACTTGGAGCATGGAATCGATGAAGTACACCAGCGGGTGCTCGGCCAAGTGGTCGATCGTCGCGGGCGTGCCGTGGTCGCGCAAGTAATCGCGCGAGGCGTAGAGGCCCAGGCAATAGTCGGCCAAGTGGGTGGCGGTGGCGCGGTGTACCTGCGGCTCCCCGACGACGATCTCGAGGTCGAGTCCCGAACGCTGTTGCGACGCACGCCGGGTGGTCGCCACGATCTCCACCGTGATCTTCGGGTGCAGCCGCTGCACTTCGGCGGCCGCGGGTGCGGCGATATAGGCGCTGAAGCCGTCCGTCGCCGAGATCCGGACCACCCCTTCCAGCGATCGGTTCCCGCTCCCGTCGGCGGCCAGCGACTTCACGGCCGACTCCACCGCCTCGGCCGCGGCGAGCGCCTCCCTGCCGAGATCGGTCAGCTCCCAGCCACCGGCCACCCGGGTGAGCACCCGGCCGCCGAGGGTCTGTTCCAGCGCGGCGATGCGGCGGGAGATCGTGGTGTGGTTGATGCCGAGTTCCTCGGCCGCGGTGACGAAGCGGCCGGACCGACCGACCGCGAGCAGAACGAGGAGGTCATCGGCGCTGGGACGCCGGGCAGACCCCGCGGAAGCCGGGCTCATCTCTGCATCTTCGCAGAACGGAACCGCCCGCCGCTCCGGCAACTGTTCGAAACCGGCCCGTGACCTCGCCTCTTCTACACCGCGTCACCGGCACAGGCGGCACAAGGAACAACAACGGTGGTCCGACCCGTCTGGGCCGGACCGACGCCTGATCGTGGGCCGGACACCCGCACAGCAACCCATCTGCCATGAAGCGTGGCGGCGACACCATCGAGCGACTACCCGGTCGAGGCGCAGGTTGTCAGCACCACTAGTTCTGCATCACCAGGCCATACGCCTTCCGATAACGGCTCGTTGATCAGGTGTCAGATGCCCCCGGCACATCACCCAGAGTGCGACCAACGGTGCGATCTGCGCTTCAGTAACGGCTACCGAATCGAAACCGGGTACTAGTCCTGAGCACCAGATCCGTTGCGCCTCAATAGTTGCTCCGTCAACGATGGTTCCACCCAGCACCCCACCGCCATACAATGAGCCATCACTTAACGGCACGATATACAAGTATATCGAATGGCCGGGGCCCGGTGCCCGCA
This sequence comes from Nocardia abscessus NBRC 100374, assembly GCF_000308455.1. Taxonomy (GTDB): domain Bacteria; phylum Actinomycetota; class Actinomycetes; order Mycobacteriales; family Mycobacteriaceae; genus Nocardia; species Nocardia abscessus. Next base: position 167,769 of record NZ_BAFP01000123.1, read on the forward strand.
GCCGGTCGCGGCCCTCGGCGAATGGATCTCGGCATGGCAATGGCTTCAACGGCTTCAGCGAAATCTTCGAAGTGGTCCGTCGAGCGCAAAGGCGCCGAATGGGTCACCGACGAGGAGCGTCGAGGTAAACCGCGCGCCCAGTTCTGGCCGTGGGCGGGCACCAGTTGCAACGTGCTGCTGATGTCGTTCGGTCCGTATGTCATGGCACTGGGCCTCGACTGGCACCTGGCAGCGCTGGCGGCGGCGGCCGGTGCGGTGCTGTCGTTCCTGCTGCTCGCTCTGGTGTCACTGGCCGGGCAGCGGGGCGGGGCGGCGACCATGGTGGCCGGGCGCGCGGCGTTCGGATTTCACGGCAACAAGGTCCCGACCTTGATCAGTTATCTGGCGTTGGTGGGGTGGGAGACCTTCTCGGCGGTCCTGGCGACCCTCGCGGCCCGCACTGTGGCCCATCGGCTCGACCCGGAGATGGATACCAGACCGCTCATGGTCGTCACTCTCTGCCTCGTCGTCCTGGCCAGTACGGTGGTCGGCATCTACGGCTGCCATGTGATCCTGCGGATCCAGAAGTGGTTCGCCCTCGTATTCACCGCGCTGTCGGTGGTCTACTGCGGGCTGACGCTGCCCGAGATCTCGTTCGCGGCGCACGGCCAGGCCAGTTTCGGCGCGTTCACGGGCGGGATCATGTTGACCGCCAGTCTGCTCGGCCTGAGCTGGGTGAACTGCGCGGCCGACTACACCCGTTATCTGCCACGCGAGACCGGCAGAGGCGCGCTGGTGGGATGGATCACCTTCGGCGGCACCGCGCCCGCCGTCGTGTTGATGGGATTCGGGACGCTGCTGGCCGCCGGCGACCCGGAGGTCGCGGCCAGGGCCGCGACCGATCCGATCAGCGCCTTGTCGGCCCATCTGCCCACCTGGTTCCTGGTGCCGTATCTGATCCTTGCGTTGGTGGGTTTCGTGTCCGGCTCCATCATCGGCCTGTACTCCTCGGGCCTCGCGTTGCAGACCTTGGGTGTGCGGATGCCAAGGCACTACACCGTGCTGATCGACGCGGTCCTTATCGCGGGCGCGGGTGGCTATGTCGTCTTCGCCGCTCCGGGCTTCTTCGCCCCGTTCCAGGCATTCCTGACCACGACGGCGGTGGTGATGGCCGCCTGGTCCGGAATCTTCGTCGTCGACCTGTGGCAGCGCCGCCACATCGGCTACGACCGGACGGCCCTGTTCAGCCCGCTCGGCGCCTACGGCAGGGTGAACCGCGCCGGGATCGGCTGCCTGACCGTCGCGACCATCGTCGGGTTCGGCCTGATCACCTCCCCCGATCCGAACATCGGCCCACTGCTCGGATATCTGTTCACTCCAGCCGCCCGCGCCGGCGGCTTGGGCAGCAGCAACCTCGGCATATTCGTCGCGCTGGTCCTCGCGACCGCGGGCTACGCGGCCCTGCACCGAGTACGCCCGTCCGCCCCGCCGAACACGACCGAAGAGATCGAGAACCGTGATACGAACCTGATCCGGGTCACCACGTAGAGCTCTTCGCCGCCGAGCCGGTCACGGACGTCGCCGCGCCAGATCGCGCGCCGGGCCGCATCCGACTTCGCGCCCGTCCTGGGCCGTGAACGCCTGCCGACTTCAGCCTGAATGCTGCCGCAGCCGCATGTATCTGCATCTTTGCAGAACCGAACTGCATTAATGGTCATTGCGGCGCAATTCGTCTGCACTAATACTCGGTGCAGCCAAGCATTGTGGGGGCCGTCACATCGGAGTCCGAAGTGTGGCCCCGGGCACGAAGGAGTAGCGCGATGAGGGAGCACAGCGCCGGAGCGACACCGGCGGAGGATCGGGGCGGCACGACCAGCGGTTTGCGCCGCGTGGTGGCCGCATCGATGGCGGGCACGGTCGTGGAATGGTACGAGTTCTTCCTCTACGGCACCGCCGCCACGCTGGTGTTCAGCAAGGTGTTCTTCGCCAAGGACACCAGCGATCTGGACGCCATCCTCGCCGCGTTCGTGACCTACGCGGTCGGTTTCGCGGCGCGCCCGCTCGGCGGCGTGGTGTTCGGGCATTTCGGCGACAAGTACGGCCGTAAGAAGCTGCTGCAATTCAGCCTGATCCTGGTGGGCAGCGCGACGTTCCTGATGGGCTGCCTGCCGACCTTCGGGCAGATCGGCTACTGGGCGCCCGCGCTGCTGGTGGCGCTGCGCTTCATCCAGGGCTTCGCGGTCGGCGGGGAATGGGGCGGCGCGGTACTGCTGGTCGCCGAGCACAGCCCGAGCCGCAGCCGCGGTTTCTGGGCGAGCTGGCCGCAGGCGGGCGTGCCCGCGGGCAACCTGCTGGCGACGGTGGTGCTGCTGGTGCTCACCTCCACGCTGTCGGACGAGGCGTTCCTCGGCTGGGGCTGGCGCGTGGCGTTCTGGCTGTCGGCGGTAGTGGTGCTGGTCGGTTACTACATCCGCACGAAGATCACCGACGCGCCCATCTTCGTCGCGGCGCAGCAGGAAGCCGAGCAGATCAAGTCCACCTCGCTGAGCGTGGTCGAAGTGCTGCGCCGCTACCCGCGCGGCGTGCTCACCGCGATGGGCCTGCGCTTCGGCGAGAACGTCATGTACTACCTGGTGGTCACGTTCACAATCACCTACTTGAAGGTGGAGGTGCACGCCGACACCGCAGTGATCCTGTGGTGGCTGCTCGCCGCGCACGCGGTGCACTTCGTGACGATCCCGCTGGTGGGCAACCTGTCCGACCGGTTCGGCAGGCGACCGGTCTACCTGATCGGCGCGCTGACCGCGGGCACCTGGGGCTTCTTCGCCTTCCCGATGATGGACAGCGGCCACAACGCGATCATCATGTCCGCCATCATCATCGGCTTGATCTTCCACGCCTTCATGTACGCCGGGCAGCCCGCGATCATGGCCGAGATGTTCCCCACCCGGATGCGCTACTCCGGGGTGTCCCTCGGCTATCAGGTGACCTCGATCGTGGCCGGCTCGCTGGCGCCGATCATCGCCGTCCGGCTGTTGAACACCTACCACTCCGCGGTGCCGATCGCCTGGTACCTGGCGGGCGCGGCGGCGGTGAGCGCGATCGCCGTGTTCTTCGGGCGAGAGACGAAGGGGCTGAGCTTGGAAAGCATCGATCACGCCGACGCCGAGAGCGTCGGCGCGCGGGCCGAAGTGACCGTGCGATGAGCGATCTGGCGGAGCGCAGCGCCCTGGTCACCGGCGGCGCGAGCGGCATCGGCGCGGCGTGCGCCCGTGCGCTCGCGGCGCGCGGCGCCACCGTCACGGTGGCCGACGTCGACGATGTCGGCGCGAAGGCCGTGGCCCGCGAACTGGGCGGCAAGTCGTGGGCGGTGGATCTGCTCGACGTCGCGTCGCTAGAGGAGCTGGAACTCGACATCGACATCCTGGTGAACAACGCCGGGGTGCAGCACATCAGCCCGATCGAGGAGTTCGCGCCGCAGCGGTTCCGCGATCTGCTCGCGCTGATGGTCGAGGCGCCGTTCCTGCTGGTGCGCGCGGCCTTGCCGCACATGTACCGGCAGGGCTGGGGACGTATCGTCAACATCTCCTCGGTGCACGGCCTGCGCGCCTCCGAATACAAGGTCGCGTACGTGACGGCCAAGCACGGACTGGAGGGGCTGTCCAAGGTCACCGCGCTCGAGGGCGGCCCGCACGGCGTGACGAGCAACTGCGTCAACCCGGGCTACGTGCGTACACCGCTGGTGGACAAGCAGATCGCCGACCAGGCCAAGGCGCACGGTGTGCCCGAACAGGAAGTGGTGGAGAAGATCCTGCTCACCGAGAGCGCGATCAAGCGCCTGGTGGAGCCGGAAGAGGTCGCGGCGCTGGTGAGCTGGCTCGCGTCGCCGGAGGCGGGCATGGTCACCGGCGCGGCCTACACGATGGACGGCGGGTGGAGCGCGCGATGAGGGCGCGCTCACCCGAGGGCGGTCAGCGCCATCCTGCGCAGCACCGGACGGGCTCGGGCCGCGGTCGCGTTGCCCGCGCTGTGCGGGGTGGAGTTGATCAGGCCGAAGGCGGCGTGGGCTTGGACCCGCGCCGTCTCCTCGGGTAGTTCCGGATGCAGCTCGCGCAGCACGCCCACCCAGATCTCCACGTATCGACGCTGGGTGCGGCGGATCTCGCGACGGGCGGCGGCCGGCACGTTGTCCAGGTCGCGGTCCTGGATGCGGATCAACTCCGGTTCACCGAGCGCGAAGTCCAGATGATGGTCGACCAGCCCGGCGAGCGCCCGCTCGGCGGACTTCGCGCCCGCCACCACCGCCGTACCGCCGTCGAGCAGGCGCTGACTCACCCCCACCAGCAGCTCGACCAGCAGCGCCTCCTTGTTCGGGAAGTGCCGGTAGACCGCGGGACCGCTGATGCCGACGGCGGCGCCCAGATCGTCCAAGCGCATGCCGAGGAAGCCGCGATCGGCGATCAACCGGGCCCCGGCTTCCAGCAGTTGTGCCCTGCGTTGCGCCTTCAATTGCTCGCGACGCGTGGGCGCGACGGATTCGGCACTGGTCACACGCGTTCCTTTCCGCCGACCTGGACATCTCGGTTAATCAACACTAACCTGAATTTTAGTTATCGGCGACTAACTGGACGACAGGATGGCGTGATGACCGTTACCGAAGAGGCCGTCGGCAACCGCGCCGCGCACGCGGCGTTGGTCGACGACCTGCGCGCCCGGCTGGCCGCCGCGGCGCTGGGCGGGCCGGCGAAGGCGCGCGATCGCCACGTCGCGCGGGGCAAGCTGCTGCCCAGGCAGCGCGTGGACCAGTTGCTGGACCCGGGGAGCCCGTTCCTCGAGCTCTCCCCGCTGGCCGCGACCGGGATGTACGGCGACGAGTCCCCCGGCGCGGGGATCATCACCGGGATCGGGCGGGTGTCCGGGCGCGAGTGCGTGATCGTGGCCAACGACGCGACGGTCAAGGGCGGCACCTACTACCCCATGACGGTCAAGAAGCATCTGCGCGCGCAGGAGATCGCGTTGCAGAACCGATTGCCGTGCGTGTACCTGGTCGACTCCGGCGGCGCCTACCTGCCGCGCCAGGACGAGGTGTTCCCCGACCGGGAGCACTTCGGGCGCATCTTTTACAACCAGGCGACCATGAGCGCCAAGGGCATCCCGCAGATCGCCGCGGTGCTCGGCTCGTGCACCGCCGGTGGCGCCTACGTGCCCGCGATGAGCGACGAGGCCGTGATCGTGCGCAACCAGGGCACCATCTTCCTCGGCGGCCCGCCGCTGGTGAAGGCCGCGACCGGTGAGGTGGTCACGGCGGAGGAACTCGGCGGTGGCGAGCTGCACTCGCGCACCTCGGGCGTCACCGACCACCTGGCCGAGGACGACCAGGACGCGCTGCGCATCGTGCGCCGCATCGTGGCCACCCTCGGACCGCGCACGCCGGTGCCGTGGGACGTCCGGCCCGTGATCGCGCCCGCCGCGCCGGAATCCGAGCTCTACGACGTGGTGCCGGTGGATCTACGCACCCCGTACGACGTGCGCGAGGTGATCCATCGCCTGGTCGACGGCACACCCGAGGGCGAGAGCGGCTTCCACGAGTTCAAAGCCGAATACGGCAAGACCCTGGTCACCGGTTTCGCGCACATCCACGGGCATCCGGTGGGCATCGTCGCCAACAACGGCGTGCTGTTCAGCGAATCCGCCATGAAGGGCGCGCATTTCATCGAGCTGTGCGACAAGCGCAGCATTCCGCTGCTGTTCTTGCAGAACATCACCGGATTCATGGTCGGCCGCGACTACGAGGCAGGCGGCATCGCCAAGCACGGCGCGAAGATGGTCACCGCGGTGGCCTGCGCGCGCGTGCCGAAGCTCACCGTCGTGATCGGCGGCTCCTACGGCGCGGGCAACTACTCGATGTGCGGGCGCGCGTATTCGCCGCGGTTCCTGTGGATGTGGCCGAACGCCCGGATCTCGGTGATGGGCGGCGAGCAGGCGGCGTCGGTGCTGTCGACGGTGCGGGGCGACCAGCTCGACAGCAGCGGGCAGCCTTGGTCGTCCGAGGACGAGGAAGCGTTCAAGGCACCGATCCGGGACCAATACGAAAGCCAGGGCAACCCCTACTACGCGACCGCCCGGCTGTGGGACGACGGCGTCATCGATCCCGCCGACACCAGAACCGTGCTCGGGCTGGCGCTGTCGGTGTGCGCGCAGGCCCCGCTCGAACCCGTTTCCTACGGCGTTTTCCGGATGTGATGGCGATGCTGAACAAATCTGTTCCGGTCGGATTCGACACCGTGCTGGTCGCCAACCGCGGCGAGATCGCGGTGCGGGTGATCCGCACACTGCGCGCCCTGGGCATCCGCTCGGTGGCCGTCTACAGCGATGCCGACGCCGACGCCCGTCATGTCCACGAAGCCGACACGGCGGTGCGTCTCGGCCCGGCCCCCGCCAGGGAGAGCTACCTCGCGATCGACCGGGTGGTGGCCGCCGCCGTGCGCACCGGTGCGCAAGCGGTCCACCCCGGCTACGGATTCCTCTCGGAGAACGCCGCTTTCGCTGCCGCGCTGGCCGAGGCGGGCATCGTCTTCCTCGGCCCGCCCGCCCGCGCCATCGAGGTGATGGGCGACAAGATCACCGCGAAGAACACGGTGGCCGCGTTCGGTGTCCCGGTGGTGCCCGGCATCGCCACACCCGGCTTGACCGACGACGATCTGATCACCGCGGCCGCCGAAGTCGGCTACCCGGTGCTGGTCAAGCCGTCCGCGGGCGGTGGAGGCAAGGGCATGCGCCGGGTGGACGATCCGGCCCGGCTGCCGGAGGCGCTGCGCAGCGCCCGGCGCGAGGCGGCCGCCGCGTTCGGCGACGACACGCTGTTCCTGGAACGGTTCGTCACCCGGCCGCGGCACATCGAGGTGCAGATCCTGGCCGACCAGTTCGGCAACGTGCTGCACCTGGGCGAGCGCGAATGCAGCTTGCAGCGCCGCCACCAGAAGGTGATCGAGGAGGCGCCCTCGCCGCTGCTGGACGCGGCCACCAGGGCCAGGATCGGCGCCGCCGCCTGCAACACCGCGCGCAGCGTGGACTACGTGGGCGCGGGCACCGTGGAGTTCATCGTCTCCGCCGACCGGCCCGACGAGTTCTTCTTCATGGAGATGAACACCCGCCTGCAGGTGGAACATCCGGTGACCGAGCTGGTCACCGGGGTCGACCTGGTGGAATGCCAGGTCCGGGTGGCGGCCGGGCAGAAGCTGGCGGTGGCCCAGGACGACATCCGCATGGTGGGGCACGCGATCGAGGCCAGGGTGTACGCCGAGGACCCCGGGCGCGGGTTCCTGCCCACCGGCGGCACGGTGCTCGACCTCGACGAGCCCGAGGGCCAGGGGGTGCGGGTCGATTCGGGCTTGCGGATCGGCACGCACGTCGGCAGCGACTACGACCCGATGCTGTCGAAGGTCATCGCGCATGCCGGTGACCGCGCCGCCGCGCTCGCGAGACTCGATCGGGCGCTGGCCGACACCGTGCTGCTCGGCGTGACCAGCAATGTCGAATTCCTGCGCTTCCTGCTGGCCGATCCGGACGTGGCCGAAGGTCGGCTGGACACCGGCCTGCTGGACCGGCGGGTGGCCGACTTCCGTCCCGCCGCCGTCGGCGACGACGAGTTCGTCGCCGCGGCGGCCTGGCACTGGCTGCGCCGCTGGCCGGCCACGCCGCGCGATCCCTGGGACATTCCGTCCGGCTGGCGGATCGGATCCACCGCACCCACACCGATCCGGCTGGCGGGCGGCGATCGGATCGAGCACGTCTACGTCTCGGGCACGCCCGACGGCGGCACGGTCGAGGTGGGCGAGGGCGAAACCCGCTCGCTCACCGCGACCTTCACCGCTTCCGATCGCTATGCGGGCGTGCTCACCCTGACCCTGGACGGCCTGCGCCGCACCTACCGGGCCGCCGAACACGACGGCCTGCTGTGGGTGGCCGGACCGTCCGGCATCGCGGCGCTGCGCGAAGTGGCCGAGGTCAACGTGCGCGGCGGTGACGAGCACGTGGGAGACGCCGAGATCCGCTCCCCCATGCCGGGCTCGGTGATCGCGGTACCGGTCGCTTCGGGCGCCGCCGTCGCCGCGGGCGATCCGGTGGTCATCGTGGAGGCGATGAAGATGGAACACTCGCTCACCGCGCCGGTCACCGGAACCGTGGAACTACTGGTCGAGCCGGGCGCCCAGGTGCGCCTCGACCAAGTGCTGGCGCGCGTCGTCGCGCAGGCCGCAACGAACCCCGCCGAACAGGCCGAACGAGAAGGAATCCCCACATGACCGACTTCCTGTCCACCGGCACGCTGCCGGAGGAGTACCGGGATCTCGCGCTGACCGTGCGCGACTTCGCACGGTCGGTGGTCGCACCGGTGGCGGCCGAGCACGACGCCAACCACACCTTCCCGTACGAGGTGGTCGCGGGGATGGCCGAGATGGGCTTGTTCGGCCTGCCGTTCCCGGAGGAGTACGGCGGCATGGGCGGCGACTACTTCGCGCTGTGCCTGGCGCTCGAGGAACTGGGCAAGGTCGACCAGAGCGTGGCGATCACGCTGGAGGCGGGTGTCTCGCTCGGCGCGATGCCGATCTACCGCTTCGGCAACGACAAGCAGAAGCAGGAATGGCTGCCGCAGCTGACCAGCGGCCGCAACCTCGCCGCGTTCGGGCTCACCGAACCGGGCGCGGGCAGCGACGCGGGCGGCACCAGGACCACCGCGGTCGCCGACGGCGGCGAGTGGATCATCAACGGCAGCAAGCAGTTCATCACCAACTCCGGCACCGACATCACCGTGCTCGTCACGGTGACCGCGGTGACCGGGCAAGCCGGTGGCAAGAAGGAGATCTCGACCATCCTGGTGCCGACCGACACTCCCGGTTTCGTCGCCGAGCCCGCGTACAACAAAGTGGGCTGGAACGCCTCCGACACCCATCCGCTCAGCTTCACCGACGTGCGCGTGCCCGAGGAGAACCTGCTCGGCGAACGCGGACGCGGCTACGCGAACTTCCTGCGCATCCTCGACGAGGGGCGCATCGCCATCGCCGCGCTCTCGGTCGGCGCCGCGCAGGGCTGTGTGGACGAGAGCGTGCGCTATGCCAAGGAACGCGAGGCGTTCGGCCAGGCGATCGGGCGCAACCAGGCCATCGCGTTCAAGATCGCCAGGATGGAAGCGCGGGCGCACGCCGCCCGCACCGCCTACTACGACGCGGCGGCGCTGATGCTGGCGGGCAAGCCGTTCAAGAAGCAGGCCTCCATCGCGAAGCTGGTGGCCAGCGAGGCCGCCATGGACAATGCCCGCGACGCGACGCAGATCTTCGGCGGCTACGGCTTCATGAACGAGTACCCGGTGGCCCGGCACTATCGCGACAGCAAGATCCTGGAGATCGGCGAGGGGACGACGGAGGTGCAGCTGATGCTGATCGGACGGGAGCTGGGCCTGTGACCCGGCGGACGGTCGTGCAGCGCGGCCTGTGGTTCGAGGAGTTCGACACCGAGGCGGTCTACGAGCACCGCCCCGGCCGCACCATCACCGAGGCGGACAACGTCCTGTTCACCACGCTGACGATGAACACCCAGGCGCTGCACTTGGACGCGGCGTTCAGCGATCGGCTGCCACCGTTCAACCAGCGGCTGGTGAACTCGATGTTCACCCTGTCCACGCTGATCGGGCTGTCGGTGGCGCAGCTGACCCAGGGCACCATCGTGGCGAATCTCGGCTTCTCCGAGGTGTCGTTTCCCAAGCCGCTGTTCCACGGCGACACCATGTACGCCGAGACCGTGGTCACCGACAAGCGCGAGTCGAAGAGCCGTCCGGGCGAGGGCATCGTGACCTTCGCGCATACGGCGCGCAACCAGCACGGTGACGTCGTCGCCACGGCCGTGCGCAAGACGCTGGTCCGCAAAGCCCCGGAGGCCGGTTCATGAGCAGCGGACACGGCATGAGCGCTCACACACGAAAGGACGCAGCATGAGCTGGCAGATGGCGGGCCCGGCGTGGTTGTTCTGCCCGGCGGATCGCCCGGAACGCTTCACGAAGGCGGCCGCGGCCGCGGACGTGGTGATCCTCGACCTGGAGGACGGCGTCGCCGCGCACGACAAGGCGGCGGCGCGCAAGGCGCTGCTGGAGACCCCGCTGGACCCGCAGACCACGGTGGTGCGGGTCAACGCGGCGGGCACCGAGGACCACGCGCTCGACCTGGCGGCGCTCGCCGACACCGCCTACCGGCGGCTCATGCTGTCGAAATGCGAGTCGGCCGAACAGATCACGGCGCTGTCGGACTACGAGGTGATCGCCCTGATCGAGTCGCCGCTCGGTGCGCTCGCGGTGAACCAGGCGGTGACGGCGCGCAACGCGATCGGCGTCATGTGGGGCGCGGAGGATCTGGTGGCCGGGCTCGGCGGCGCCGGGAGCAGGCACGCCGACGGCAGCTACCGCGACGTGGCCCGCCACGTGCGGTCCGCCACGCTGCTGGCCGCCAAGGCGTTCGGCAAATTCGCGCTCGACTCGGTGTATCTGAACATTCGCGATCTGGACGGCCTGCGCGCCGAAGCCGAGGACGCGGTCGCGGTCGGCTTCGACGCCAAGGTCGCGATCCATCCGAGCCAGGTGGCGGTGCTGCGGGCCGCCTACGCGCCCTCGGAAGAAGAGCTCGCCTGGGCCAGGCGGGTGCTGGAGGAGGCGCCGAAGCACCGTGGGGTCTTCGCCCTCGAGGGCAGGATGGTCGATGGCCCCGTGTTCCGGCACGCCGAGCAGATCGTGCGGCGCGCCGACCACGCCTGATCACCGAGTTCCACAGCCAGGAGGAATGCGATGCAACCACAGTGGGTGCCGACCGAGCAGGATGTCACCGAGGCCAGGATCACCGACTTCGCGCGATTCGTCGCGGAGCGCACCGGCGTGCATTCGGGCGACTATCACGCGCTGTGGCAGTGGTCGGTCGAGGATCTCGCCGGATTCTGGCATGCGCTGTGGGACTACTTCGAGCTCGGCGACATCGCGGGGGAAGTGCTGGCGAGCGCCGAGATGCCGGGGGCGCAATGGTTTCCCGGCACCAGGCTCAACTACGTAGATCAGGTGATCCGGCAGCTGCGCACCGACCGGCCCGCGATCAAGGCGGTCAGCGAGGACGCTCCGATTCGGGAGGTGTCCTGGGCCGAATTGATCGACCACACAGCGTCTTTCGCACAGACATTGCGATCGCTCGGTGTACATCCCGGTGACCGGGTGGCCGGGTATCTGCCGAACATCCCGGAGGCGGTGGTCGCGTTCCTGGCCACGGCGAGCATCGGCGCGGTGTGGAGCGCCTGCGGGCAGGACTATTCCCCGAAGGCCGCGCTGGACCGGCTCGGGCAGCTGGAGCCGACCGTGCTGGTCACCGCCGACGGCTACCGTTTCGGCGGCAAGGCGCACGACAAGCGCGACGACATCGCCGCCTTGCGTGCGGGCCTGGCCTCGCTGAAGGGCACGATCGCGGTCTCCCGGCTCGGGCTGGACGTACCGGACGCGACCTCGTGGGACGACGCGATCACCAGCACCGAGTCGCTGCCCCCGGTGATCACCACGGAATCGGTGAACTTCGACCATCCGCTGTGGATCGTGTTCTCCTCCGGCACCACCGGCCTGCCCAAGGGCATCGTGCACGGCCACGGCGGCGTTCTGCTCGAACACCTCAAAGCGGTTGCCCTGCAATCGGACATCGGCCCCGAGGACACCTTCTTCTGGTACACCAGCCCGAGCTGGATGATGTGGAACTTCCAGATCGCGGGCCTGCTGGCCGGGGCCACCATCGTCACCTACGACGGCAGCCCCACCGCACCGGCCCCCGACGCACTGTGGCGCATCGCGGCCGAGGTCGGCGCCACCGTGCTGGGCGCCAGCCCCGGCTACGTGCTGGCGTGCATCAAAGCGGGGTCCGTTCCGCGCACCGATCACGACCTGTCGGCGCTGCGTACGGTCGGTATCACGGGTTCATCGCTGCCCACGTCGTCGGCGCTGTGGCTGGGCGAGAACGTCGGCGAGCACGTGCAGGTCTCCTCGATCAGCGGCGGCACCGACGTGGTGTCGGCGTTCATCGGCGGCGTGCGCACCGTGCCGGTGTGGCCGGGTGAGCTGTCGGCGCCCTATCTCGGCGTCGCGCTGGATGCCTACGACCCGGCCGGGCAGCCGGTGCGCGGCGAGGTGGGCGAACTCGTCGTCACGGCGCCGATGCCCTCCATGCCGGTCGCGTTCTGGCGCGACGAGGACGGAAAGCGTTATCACGACGCGTATTTCGACATGTTCCCCGGCGTCTGGCGGCACGGCGACTGGATCACCATCACCGACCACCACAGCGTCGTCGTGCACGGGCGCTCCGACTCCACGCTCAACCGGCACGGCATCCGGATGGGCAGCGCCGACATCTACCAGTCCGTCGAACGGCTCCCGGAGATCGCCGAGGCGCTGGTGATCGGGGCCGAGCAGCCCGACGGCGAATATTGGATGCCGCTGTTCGTGGTCCTGGCGCCCGGCGCGGAACTCACCGACGAACTGAAAGCGCGCATCAACAGCACCATCCGCACCGAAGTGTCCCCCCGGCACGTGCCCGACGAGATCATCCTCGCCCCCGGCATCCCACATACCCGCACCGGCAAAAAGCTCGAGGTGCCGATCAAGAAACTGTTCCAAGGCGCCGACCCGAGCCGCGTCGTCGAACGCAGCGCCGTGGACAACCCGGACCTGCTCGACTGGTACGGCACGGTCCGGCCCGGGGGGCGCGGCTGAGTTCGCTTTCGAGTACGGCTGCCGTGCGGGCGGACTTTCCACGTCGAGCGCACGGGACGCGACCCCCTAGTCGATGCTGCCCTGTGGCACCACCCATACATGGGGCTGCCTGGTCACCGTCGCGATGTGTTCGAAATCCGCGTCATAGTGGACTAGTACCGCCCCGTGAAACTCGGCGACGGCAGCGGTGAGCAGATCCACGATCCCCGCCGCTCGGTGGTGGGCTCTGCGCGCCATCAGTTGCTGGACCTCGCGCGCACGGTCGGCGATCGTTTCGTTGATCGGCAGGTTGACATAGAGAGCGCGGCGGCGCTGTGCGATGTTCTGCACGTCGGCAAGGTTGCGCCCGGAGTAACCGGCTTCCAGATCCACCGTGACACAGGTCGCGGCCGCGCGATCACCGATCAGTCCGGCGATCACCGCGCGTACCGGCTCGTGCCCGAGCCTGGCACTGGCGGAGGTGTCTACGAGATGCAGTCGAATAGGCGTGGTTTCGCTCAACGACGAGCCCCGCGCATTATCTCGGCATCACCGATGTCGGGCCCCACCCCGAACCCGTACGGATCGTTCAGCACCTGTTCGATCCGGCGTCTGCGTTCGGCGACGAATTCCAGCGCCGCGTTCACCGTGTCTTTCTTGGTGGTCGTCCCCAGTTCTTTGGCAGCGAGGGCTAGGGCTTCATCGTTCACGTCGATCATCGTCTTCATGTATACAAGAATATATCCGTTCAAACCTCTCAAGCAATACTATGGACGGCTCGCGGCGGCGACCGGCCAGCGCACCGCCGCGCTTTCCCGCACCCATGTCGAAGGTCGCCGCCAGGGCTAGATCATCCTCCCCGGGCACCCGCGCGACAGCTGGAAGTGGCCGATCGAGAAGCTGTTCATCCGGGCCGCGTCGTCGAACGCAGCGCCGTGGACAACCCGGACGTGCTCGACCGGTACGGCACGATCCGGCCCGGGGGGCGCGGCTGAGTTCGGCGAGTTGCACTGTATTGCAGGGGATTTGGTTCTATCTTCGATAGACGCGCCCGCCGATGGACGCGGTGAAGACCGCCGCCCGCGCGCCGCGGGCGGCCTCCAGGTTGCGCTTCTCCTGCGGAGTGAGCCGGTAGCGCGCCGTGATCCGTCGCACCGCGGCGATCACGGCGCCGAGCACCGGGATGGGGTCCACCGGGCGCAAAGCCAACGCCATGGTGAACTCCTTACCAGAAAGACGCACCGGTACAACCGAATTCGGGCGAATAAGGGCCTTGAATCCGTTTCCGCCGACGCGGCCGTGACCCATTCGGCTCCACCAAGCCACACGTTTTCGAACGAGGGCATCGGACGACCGTCCGGTCCATAGCCACCACCGCACCACCGCACCACCGCACCGATGCCTATCCCGACGTCGCGGTGTTCAGTCCGAACCTCGACGGCGAGGTGGCGCCGAACACTCGGCTGCCGTTCGGCGGCGTGCGGCGGTGCATCGGCGCGGGATTCTCGCTACTGGAGGGCGCCACCGTGCTGCGGCAGATCCCGCTCCGTCACTCGCTTCCGCGGGACAGCAGGCCCGAGCGCGGCAAGATCCGCAACATCACCAGAGTGCCGCGCGGTAGAGCCCGGGTGGGCATCCGTACCCGAAGCGACCGAATTATGTGAACAATAATTCTTTTCCGAATCATCACTTGTAGTGCGGATATATTCGTGTAAGTTTGTCCCTGTTCGACATCCTGTCACGGCACGGTGTTCCTGGTGCCCCCACGCTCGGCCGCGACCGGCTGTCGGCTTCCGGACGCATCGGCACGCACATCCCGCCTTGCCGCGGGCCGACGCGCGACGGAGAACAGGTACCGCTCCCGGGGGCCGCTCATCCCCGGGAGCGGTATCGGCGTGGCACGGCCCGGCCCGGCCATACGGCCAGGTCGTTACGATGTTCGTCATGAGTGTCGACAATCGCCGTACGGCGCGGAAGGCGAGCAGCGGCGACTCGGCACCTCGGGAGATCCGGCGCAGGCCGAAGAATCGGCGCGCACAGATCGCGGCCGCGTCGGCGGCCGCGTTCGGCGCACTGGGCTACCACGGCGTGAGCATGGACGACATCGCCTCCGGGCTCGGGATCAGTTCCGCGGCGCTGTACCGCCACTATCCGAGCAAGTACGCGTTGTTCCGGGAGGAACTGCTGCGCGTGGGCCGGGCGATGACCGAATCGGTGGAGCTGCCCGAGGAGGCGGCGGACTGGCCGGCCGAACAGCGATTGCGGCACGTGCTCGATGCGCTCATCGCGGTGACGATCGAGAACCGCCCCACCGTCACGCTGGTGCGCTGGGAGGTCCGCTACCTCGAGCCCGACGACCAGACCACGCTCAACCAGCAGCAGGCCACGGTCCTCGGCGCGCTGGGCGGTCAACTGGCCGCGCTGCGCCCGGAGCTCGACGAGGCGGACCTGCGCGTGCTGCGCGCCGCACTGCTCAGCACGATCACCAGCATCGCCGACCACCATGCCGCCCTTCCCACCAAACCCCTTGCCCGCCTGCTGCATTCGGCCTGCTGGTCGATCGCGCACGCGAAGCTGCCCGCGCTGCGCGCGGTCGAGCCGGTCGCGGTGGTGGAGATCCCGGACTCGTTCAAACACGAACTGCTGCTGCGCAAAGCGGTCGAGCTGTTCCACGAGCGCGGCTACCCGAACGTCAGCGTCGAGGACATCGCCACCGCCGCCGGACTGTCGGCCGCGTCGGCGGTGTACCGGTTCTACCGGGGCAAGAGCGACATCCTGGCCGCCGCGTTCCGCAGGGCCGCCGAACGGGTCTCCGGCGCCGTGGGCCCCGCCGTGGCCGCGGCCACCGATTCCGAGGACGCGCTCACCGCGTTGATCGCCCAGTACGTCACGGGATCGTTCGCCGAACGCGCCCTCACCTTCGTGTATTACACGGAGTTCCAGCACGTTCCGGCCGAGGAACGCACGGTGCTGCGGAATATCCAGCGGCTCAGCGTGGAAGAGTGGGCCAGGTTGCTGCGCGAGGTGCGCTCGGAGCTGACTCCGGCCGAGGCGCGCATCCTCGTCCACGCGGCGTTCGCGGTAGTCGTCGATCTGGGCCGCTCCTTCGGCAACGAATCATTGGCCGCCCAGGATCGAGTGCGTCTGCTGATGCAGTTGATTCTCTTCGACCGGCCCGCGCGCTAGCCGCATATGTGATCAGCGATTCTTACCCCGCCGTAAGCATTGTGCGATATGAAAGCCCGATCACAGCCTTCTTGTGATCTACCATTCATTTGTCGCCGAGCAGGGTTGGCAGCGATGTACCAAGCATTGGGTTGGGCTACCATCGCCGCATGGGTGCCCGGGACGACCGCGCTGCGGACGAGGCGGCCGACGGGACACCGGCACGGGTGATCCGTCGCCGACCGCGCGACCGCCGTGCGCAGATCGCGCAGGCGTCGGCGGAGGCGTTCGGCGCGCTGGGCTACCACGGCGTCAGCATGGAGGACATCGCCTCTCGGCTCGACATCAGTTCGGCGGCGCTGTACCGGCACTACCCGAGCAAGTACGCGCTGTTCCGCGAGGAAGTGCTGCGGCTGGGCGCGGTCAGCAAGGAAGCGGCCACACTGCCGGACACCACGGGCCTGCCCGCCGGGCAGCGACTCGAACGAGTGCTCGACGTGCTGATCGCGGCCGCCATCGCCAACCGGCGCAGCGCCGCGCTGCTGCGCTGGCAGCGGCGCTACCTGGAGGACGCCGACGCGGCCACCCTGACCGATCAGCTCGCCTGCGTGAACGCGGCGCTCACGTCACTGCTCGCCGCGACCAGACCCACGCTGCCCAAGGCCGACCGCGCCGTGCTCGCCGCGGCGGAGCTGAGCATGCTCGGCAGCATCGGCGATCACCACGTCTCGATCCCGGTGCGCACGCTCACCGCGCGGCTGACCGCGGCCTGCCACGCGATCGCCGCGTGCGAGCTGCCGCCTCCCGGCAACGCCGAGAACTTCACCGCGAGCGAGATCCCGCTGACCTTCAAGCACGAACTGTTGCTGACCCGTGCGGTCGAACTGTTCCACCAGCGCGGATACCCGAACGTCAGCGTCGAGGACATCGCCACCGCCGCCGGGCTGCCCGCCTCCTCGGCGGTGTACCGGTTCTACCGCGGCAAGGGCGACATCCTCACCGCGGCGTTCCGCCGAGCGGCCGAACGGGTGTCGGCCGCCATCGGGCCCGCCGTCGCCGCCGCCGAGACGCCCGAGCACGCGCTGAATACGCTGATCGAGCTGTACGTTGCGGGTTCGTTCGCCGAACGCGAGCTGACCTTCGTCTACTACGCCGAGATCAGCAACGTGCCGCCGGAGGAGCGCACCGTGTTGCGCAACATCCAGCGGCTCAATGTCGAGGAGTGGGCCAAACTGCTGATCGGCGTGCGGCCCGAGCTGTCCGCGGCCGAGGCACGCCTGCTGGTGCACGCCGCGTTGGCCCTGGTAGTCGACCTGGGTGAACGCTTCGGCTCCGACGACCCTTGGTGCTCGCCCCGGCGCGTGATCCGGCTGATGCAGGTGATCTTGTTCGAGCGAACGGCGGCGTAGGGCAGGGTCGCGCGGGCATTACGCCACCGGCGAACACCGCGCCGGGAATCGACCTCGCCACAGCGCTGTTGGGGCAGGAGAGCGCGCCGGGCCATTGCGACACTCGGGCAGCGTTCACGCAGTCTCCGACTTCGGAAGGTAGATCCTTTATGAGCACGAACCTCGACGCGCAGCCCGCGGCGGCCTCCGGCACCTTTGCCATCGGCGGCGATCTTCCGGTGCACCGGCTCGGGTACGGCGCGATGCGGTTGACCGGCCCCGGTGTGTGGGGCGATCCGAAGGACCCGGATGAAGCGGTACGGGTGCTGCGCCGCGCGGTGGAACTCGGCGTGAACTTCATCGATACGGCCGACTCCTACGGCCCGTTCGTCAGTGAGAACCTGATCCGCAAGGCTCTGCACCCCTATCGCGAGGACGTGGTGATCGCCACCAAGGCGGGGCTCACGCGGCAGGGGCCCAACGAGTGGCGTCCGGTCGCCAGGCCCGAATACCTGCGCCAGCAGGCCGAACTCAGCCTGCGCCACTTGGGCGTCGACCGGATCGATCTGTACCAGTTGCACCGCATCGACCCCCAGGTGCCGCTGGCCGACCAGCTCGGCGAACTCGTAGCGCTCCAGCAGGAGGGCAAGATCCGGCATATCGGCCTCTCCCAGGTGAACGTCGAGCAGCTGCGACAGGCGCGCGAGATCGCCACCATCGTCTCGGTGCAGAATCTGTACAACCTGGCCAACCGAGCCGACGAGGACGTGCTGAACTACGCCGAGCAGGAGAACATCGGCTTCATCCCGTGGTTCCCCATCGCCACAGGTGAACTCGCCGCTCCCGGCGGCCCACTGGCGGCCATCTCCGCCGAGCACGGCGCGAGCCCCGCGCAACTCGCTCTGGCCTGGCTGCTGCGCCGCTCCCCCGCGGTGCTGCCGATCCCGGGAACCTCCAGCGTCGCGCACGTCGAGGAGAACATCGCGGCCGCCCGAATCACCTTGACCGACGACGAATTCGACTCCCTGTCCGCCGCCACCCGCTCGACCGGCAACTAGCCCACCCCGCCGACACTCCAGGCACCCCCGATCCAACCCGCGAGTGGCACATCATCGAGAGGTCTACTCGCGATTCGCCGCAGCGATGTGCCACTCGTGCGGGCTGGATCGAGGGTTTACATGCGTTCGGGCGCTTTTATGGCTAGTAGGTTCAGGCCGTGGGCCAAGGTGCGGGCGGTGAGTGCGCACAGGGCGAGGCGGTTGGTGCGGGTCGGTTCGTCGGCGGTCAGGACCGGGCAGTTGTCGTAGAAGGCGGTGAAGTCGCGGGCCAGCTCGTAGAGGTAGCCGCACAGGCGGTGTGGTTCCAGGGTGGACGCCACTTCGATGACCGTGCTGCCGTACGCGTCCAACTCGAGCGCGAGTGCGCGTTCGGCCGGTTCGAGCGCCTGTCCGGCATCGACCACAGGGGTGGGTTCACCCGCTTTGCGGAGGATGGAGCGGATGCGGGCGTGCGCGTATTGCAGGTAGACCGCCGTGTTGCCGGTGAGGGCGGTCATGCGGGCGAGGTCGAAGGTGTAGTCCTTCACCCGTGAGGTGGACAGGTCGGCGTACTTCACCGCGCCGATTCCGGACTGCTCGGCAATCGAATCCAGTTCGGCGGCGGGCAGATCGGAGTTCTTCTCCTGTACGACGCGGCGGGCGGCGGCCACGGCGTCGTCCAGCAGGTCCATCAGTCGCACCGTGCCGCCCGCGCGGGTCTTGGCTCTGTCGCACTC
>NZ_BAFP01000122.1 GCF_000308455.1 Nocardia abscessus NBRC 100374
AGCGCCGCGGCGGGGACGTCCGCGTCCGCCAGCCGTTCCAGGATGCGCTGCGCCGTGCCGTGACCTGCGACGACCACGACAGCCCTGCCGCCGGTCGTGACGTGGGCGCGCAGCGAGGCGAACAGGGTCGCCACCAATTCGTCGGAGCCGCGCGCGGCCGGGCCGGGCAGCACCGGCAGCGCGACCTCGGACGCAGCGCCGGAGGCGAGCGGGCTCAGCGTCCACCAGGGCAGACCCTGCCGATCGGCGCTGGCATGGACCTCCGGCAGCGGGCGGTAGGCGGAGGCGGCCAGGTCGAGTCCGTGCCCGCCGAGCGGCGCGGCGCCGCCGAACGACGCCGCGGTCCAGGAGGCCTCCAGGAATTCCTCGCCGGTGCGCACCAGGTCGGCGGCGCGGGTGCGGATCTTCTCCGGATCGCACAGCAGCACGTGGGTGCCCTCCGGCAGCACCTCGGTGAGCAGGCGCAGTTGGCCGGGCCGCAGCACCGGCAACAGCGCCTCCATGCCCTCGACCGGGATACCCTGTGCCAGTTTCTCCAGCATCTCCACCAGCGCCGCGTCGGCCGCGTTGGCGGCGGCGACCTCGGCCGCCCGATCGCGCACCTCCCGGGTGAGCAGCAGTTCCCGGCACGGCGGCGCGACCACCAGGTCCACCGTCACGTCGGCCAGGGAGCGCTGGTCGGCGACGGCGAACGGCCGCAGCTCGGTGACCTCGTCGCCCCAGAACTCCACCCGCACCGGATGGTCGGCGGTGGGCGGGAACAAATCCAGGATCCCGCCGCGCACCGCGAATTCGCCGCGCTTGCCCACCATGTCGACCCGGGTGTAGGCGAATTCCACCAGCCGCGTGAGCAATTCGTCGAAGTCCAGCTCGGCGCCGACCCGCAGCACGATCGGTTCGATGTCGCCGAGCCCGTCCGCCATCGGCTGCATCAGCGACCGGACGGTGGTGACCACCACGCGCAGCGGCGCGGGGAAATGCGGGTCGGCGGGGTGCGCGATCCGGCGCAGTACCTCCAGCCTGCGCCCCACCGTGTCCGCGCCCGGTGAGAGCCGCTCGTGCGGCAGCGTCTCCCAGGAGGGGAACTGCGCGACCGTGGGGCCCAGCATCTCCTCCAGCTCGACGGTCAGATCGTCGGCCTCCCGCCCCGTCGCCGTCACCACCACCAGCGGCCGCGCGGCCGCCACCCGCGCCGCGACGAACGGGCGCACCGCCGACGGCGCGACCAACTCGACCGATGAGGTGCCGATCAGCTCCGCGACGGTCCGTAGCGAGGTATCGGCACCGGCCGCGGCGGCCAGTCCCGCCAACGGCGGGCGGTGGGTGGACATCGACAACTCCTGAGCGCAGGCGAGACGGTTCGAGCGGCCAACCGAGTCTAGTGAAGCGGGTGTCCCGTTTTTGCAGCGCCTGCGGCGACGCGTGTTCGCGGCCGCTTTCGGTGTGCGCCGCGGCGACCACCGTCGGGCGACTCCGTCTCGAACGCGGCGACCACCTGGATGCGCTCCGGCTCCGACTGGCTGATCAAGAGCACTGTGGAGGGTCTAGCCCAGGAGGCCGTCCGCGAACACCATCCGCACCTCGACCCCGGACTTACGCACCTCCCGCGCCTTCGAGTACTCCGGCGAGTCGTACCAGGTTCGGACCCGGTCCAGATCGGGGAACTCCAGCACCACCGCGCGCCGGGCCGCGGGCCAGGCCCCCTCGATAACCTCGGGCACGGTAGCGACGAGGTAACGCCCGCCGTACTGCCGGATCGATGGCTCCGCCAGCCGCCAGTACGCCGATCCGACTTCCTCGTCCGACACTTCGGCTTCGACGATGACGTAAGCGGGCATGCGCAACTCCGATCGGACGAGCGAATCGAACCCGGACCACACTAGCGTCGCGATCACGACGCACACGCGATCAGCGAATACCGGTCGACCCAACTACGCCAGCCCGAGCCGCGCGCACTAGATCCTGAGTTCGGGAACCAACGCGCTCCCGCACCCCAACCCCAGGTTTCGAGCGAAGCGAGACCGAGCATGCGCCGTTCGCGGCGCGAAGGCGCGGCAAAAAATTACGGCACGTAGCGTCGCAGCCGCCGGGCCGCGAATTCCCGGAAGTACGAGAGCTTTTCCGCCGGGACGAGGGCCGGGAGCAGGAAGTACCAGGCGCGCTCCATCCGGACCGCCATCTCGTCGATGGATTCGGTGCCGACGGCGATGATGTGCACGCCCGCGGCCATCTCCTGCCACAGCAGGCCGATGACCTCCGCGTCCAGATCGGCGATCAGGTCGCCCTGGGCGATGGCTCGCTCGGCGAGCAGGCGGTAGGTGTCGCCCCAGTTCTTGGCGATGTTGTCGCCTTGGGCGCCGCGATAGTCGCCGATCTGATGGGTCAGCTTCAGCATGGCGCCGACCATCGGGTCGTTCATCGATAGATCGGCGACGACGTAGGTGATGCCGATGCACGCTTCCAGCGCGGGCACCCGGGGATCGAAGAAGCCCTGACACGAGCTGGTCAGTCGCTCGTTGCCCTGGTCGACCACGGCGCGCGCCAGTTCTTCCTTCGAGCCGAAGTGAAAGTACAAGGCGCCCTTGGTCACATTGGACTGCGCGATGATCTCGCTCAGGCTCGCATTCGCATATCCCAAGCGCAGAAAGACATCGGCAGCGCCCGCCAGGACGGAATCGCGGGTGATCTCCGCGCGCGCTTGCCTAGCCATCAGATCCGCCTGTCATCCCAAAAACCAGCCATCCTGAAGTAGACCGACATCTCGAAGTTGACCGACTTACCGCCCGAACAGCACCCAAAGGATGGGTGAACCGTACCACCAGGCGCGCGCCCGGCAGCCAATTCGCGCATTCGGCCGGACCTGCCGCGCAATTTGCTAGTTAACAATCCGGGTCACTCACCGGCGCCTGCGCGCCACTCCGAGCTCAGTTGCGGCTCGGCTTCGAGATGGCTCAGCCCGTTCCAGCACAGGTTCACCAAGTGTGCCGCCACAACCTCTTTCGACGGTTTGCGCTCGTCCAGCCACCAGGTCGCGGCCGTGGCGACCTGGCCGACGAGCGCTTGGGCGTAGAGGGTGGACAGGCTGGTGTCGAATCCCCTGCGCTCGAAATCTCCGGCCAGGATGTGCGCCACCTGATTGGTCGCCTCGTTGAGCAAACTGGAGTACCGGCCCTCGGCGGCGGCAGCGGGCTGATCGCGCACGAGAATTCGAAACCCGTCGGTTCGTTCTTCGATGTAGGTCAGCAGCGCCAGCGCGACCTGTTCCAGCCGGATCCGCGATCGGTTCTGGGTGAGCGAGGAGGTGATCATGTCCAGCAGCATCGACATCTCGCGGTCGACGACGACCGCGTACAGCCCCTCCTTGCCGCCGAAGTGTTCGTACACCACGGGTTTGGAGACCTGGGCGCGCTGCGCGATCTCCTCGATGGAGGTCGCGTCGTAGCCGCGTTCGGCGAACAGCGCGCGCCCGATCTCGATCAGCTGCTGACGCCGCTGGGTGCCGGTCATGCGCGGCCGGGACACTCGATGTGACTCACCCGAAGACACTGACACTCCTCCGCCTCTCCGCGTTCTCGCCGACCCGAGTACATCGGCGGTTCACCCTCCGGCCCGCCGGTCGCCTGCCCGGCACAGCCGTGGGGGTGCCCGGCGAGTTACCCGTGTGCGTGCGAGACGGCGTCGCATCGGGGCTCCGACGCAGGACGCCGACGTTCGCATACCACTGTTCCAGACAGCTCGGCGACGCGACCGCTCGACCCTCCGCCCAACAATTCGCGGGGAGGCGGCCGAGTATGCGAGGATTCATCTCGTGCCGTGGCACAGCGGCGGGGGTTCGCCAACCGCCGGTGTGGCAATCCGCCGTGGTGTAATGGCAGCACATCTGATTTTGGTTCAGAGAGTTCAGGTTCGAGTCCTGGCGGCGGAGCTCGAGAGCACGATGACTATCGTTGGCCCGCACATCGCTGACCAAGCACGACGACGCCCCGCACGAGGACAGGCAGCCGAGGGAGATCCATGCCACAGCAGACCGCCGTCGTCGTTCTCGCAGCCGGTGCCGGGACGCGAATGCGGTCGAAGACCCCCAAGGTGCTGCATTCGCTGGCCGGTCGGAGCATGCTCGCGCACGCGCTGCATGCGGCGAACGAGATCGACCCCGCATACCTCATCACCGTGGTGGGGCACGACCGTGAGCAAGTCGGCGCGGCCGTGACCGCGGTCGCCGATGACCTGGGCCGGGAGATCACCCCGGCGATCCAGGAGGAGCAGCTCGGCACCGGGCACGCGGTGCAGTGCGCGCTGGACGCCCTGCCGGTCGGATTCACCGGCGACGTGCTGGTAACCTCCGCCGACGTGCCGCTGCTGGACGGGCACACCCTGGCCGCGCTGCTCGACGAGCACCGCAGCTACGCCGAACGCCCCGCCGTCACCGTGCTGACTTTCGTGCCGGAGGACCCGAACGGCTACGGCCGCATCGTGCGCGACGCGGAGGGCCAGCTGGCCGAGATCGTCGAGCACGCCGACGCCACCCCGGAGCAGACCGCGATCACCGAGGTGAACTCCGGTGTGTACGCGTTCGACGCCGCGGTGCTGCGCACCATGATCAGCAGGCTGTCCACCGCCAACGCCCAGCACGAGCTGTACTTGACCGACGTGCTGCGCCTGGCCCGCGAAGCCGGTCACCCGGTGCACGGCGCACGGCTGGTCGACGCGGCCAAGGTCACCGGCGTCAACGACCGGGTGCAGCTGGCCGCGGCGGCACGCACGCTCAACCGCTACATCCTGGAGCGCCACATGCGCGCGGGCGTCACGATCATGGATCCCGCCTCCACCTGGGTGGACGCCGGCGTGCGCATCGGAAGGGACGCGGTGCTGCGGCCCGGCGTACAACTGCTCGGCAACACGATCCTCGGCGAGGACGCCGAGGTCGGCCCGGACAGCACGCTCACCGATGTGGTCGTCGGTGACGGCGCGAAGGTGATCCGCACCCACGGCGAGGGCGCGACCATCGGCCCGAAGGCGACCATCGGCCCGTTCAGCTACCTACGTCCCGGCACTGTCGTGGGCGACGAGGGGAAGCTGGGCGCGTTCGTCGAGACCAAGAACGCCTCGATCGGCGCGCATTCGAAGGTGCCGCACCTCACCTATGTCGGCGACGCCACCATCGGCGAGCACAGCAACATCGGTGCGTCCAGCGTCTTCGTCAATTACGACGGCGTGACCAAGCACCACACCGTCGTCGGCTCGCACGTGCGCACCGGCAGCGACACCATGTTCGTCGCGCCGGTGACGGTGGGTGACGGAGCATATACGGCTGCGGGTACTGTACTGCGCAGAAGCGTTCCGCCCGGAGCTCTCGCGGTCTCCGGTGGTCCGCAGAAGAACATCGAGGGCTGGGTGCAGCGACACCGTCCAGGGACGGACGCGGCCCGCGCGGCGGCGGAAGCCATCGCGGCCAAGGAGATGTCGAGTCAGGCAATAGAGCAAAAGGATGGCAATCAGCAGTGACCGCGTCATGGATCGACAACCAGAAGAACCTCATGCTCTTCTCGGGACGCGCCCATCCTGAGCTGGCCGAGCAGGTCGCCAAGGAACTCGACGTCCACGTCACGCCGCAGATCGCACGAGACTTCGCCAACGGCGAGATCTTCGTCCGGTTCGAGGAGTCGGTCCGCGGCTCCGACGCCTTCGTCCTGCAGAGCTTCCCCGCGCCGCTGAACCAGTGGCTGATGGAGCAGCTCATCATGATCGACGCGCTCAAGCGCGGCTCGGCCAAGCGGATCACCGCGGTGCTGCCCTTCTACCCCTACGCCCGCCAGGACAAGAAGCACCGCGGCCGCGAGCCCATCTCGGCCCGTCTGGTCGCGGACCTGCTGAAGACCGCGGGCGCGGACCGGATCATCACCGTCGACCTGCACACCGACCAGATCCAGGGCTTCTTCGACGGCCCGGTCGATCACATGCACGCCCAGGTGCAGCTGGCGGAGTACATCCGCACCAACTACAGCCTCGAGCACATCACCGTCGTCTCCCCCGATTCGGGCCGCGTGCGCGTCGCCGAGAAGTGGGCCGACTCGCTGGGCGGCTCGCCGCTGGCCTTCATCCACAAGACCCGCGACCCGCTGGTGCCCAACCAGGTGAAGTCCAACCGCGTGGTCGGCGAGGTCGAGGGCCGCACCTGCATCCTGATCGACGACATGATCGACACCGGCGGCACCATCGCGGGCGCGGTCAAGGTGCTCAAGGAGGCCGGCGCCGGTGACGTGGTCATCGCCGCGACCCACGGCGTGCTGAGCCCGCCCGCCGCCGAGCGCCTCACCAGTTGCGGCGCCAAGGAGGTAGTGGTGACCAACACCCTGCCGCTGACGGAGGACAAGAAGTTCCCGCAGCTGACCGTGCTGTCCATCGCGCCGCTGCTGGCCCGCACCATCCGCGAGGTCTTCGAAAACGGCTCGGTAACCGGACTTTTCAACGGAAACGCGTAAGATCCACACCACGCAGACGGCGGCTCGGACTCCGGTTCGGGCCGCCGTTTTCGTATCCGCGTTAGGCGCGGCGATCGGTGGGGATACTGGGGGTATGGACCGTGACCCGTTGGAAACCGAAATGGGGGATGACGACCAAGAGGACGAGATCCGCGAGTATCAGCGCAACATCGAGGATCCGCCCGACGATCTGCGCATCCGCTACCACGAGGACGAGGACGACGGCAGGCTGGGCATCGGCGACGAGCTGGACCAGGAGTGGACGCCGAACGACGGCCGCGCCGGAGACGAGGAGGCCGACGACCGGTCGGCCGAGGTCGCCGCGATCGAGATCATCGACGATCAGGACCTCTGAGACGCGCTTCCCCCGACGCGCCACGCTGGCGCAATCGGGTACGACGACGCGTTCACCGTGGTAGGCATAGGTTGCTGACCGGGACGATACGAGGAGGGTGCGATGAGCACGCCGAAGGATCCGGAGCACACAGACGACGAGCAGCGGCCGTCGGAGTCGCCCTCGTTGTCGAAGCAGACCGGGGACACCTCCGGTGAGGAGCCTGCCCAGCCCCTGACCGGTGCCGCTCCGGCCCAGACACCTAGCGCACAACCTACCGAGCACGACCCGGCGGCCGCGCGACCGCCGGAGAGCGAGGCGGTTCCACCGGATCAGTGGTGGCAGCCGACCGGAACGCCGCCCGCCGGACCGCTGGGCGGCCAGTGGGGCGCCGAACCCAGCGGCCAGCCGGCCGAGCCGCAGCCTTGGGGCGCCGACAGCCCGGGTGGCAGGCAGTCCTGGGGCGCCGAACCCGCCGCGCCGGGAACCCCCTTGCCGGGCTCCGCGCCGCAGCCCACCGACGAATCGACGCACCGGTTCACGCCGGACGAGCACACGCGATTCGGCTCCGCTGGGCAACCGCCTTATCCGCCGACCGGGCACTCCGCCGACGCCGAGCAGCTGTATCCGCCGACCGGTCAACCCGGATATCCGGCGGGCGGGGTGTACGGCTATCCGCCGTCGGGGCAGCAGCCGCCGCAGTACGGCTATCCGTCCTACCCGCAGCAGGGGTACGAGCCCTACGCCACCCAGCCGAAGCAGGCGGGTAGCCAGGTGTACTCGATCATCGGGTTCGTCTGCGCGGTCACTGCGCTGCTGTTCTGCCCGTTCCTGTTCGGCCCGGCCGGGATAATCCTGGGGATAATCGGGCACAACAAGGGCGAATCGCTCGGCAAATGGGCAGCGATCGCGTCGGCCGTCGGGATGGTGATCGGCTTCATCGTGGGATTCGCCGTGTTCGGCGGAGACTTGTCGACGTAGATTTTCGGTATGCGTCTTTTCGATGGCACCGGCACGACGGGTGCGCGAGCATGACCGGATTCACGGGCTTCCCGCTGGCCGGACCGGACTTCTACGAGGACCTGGAGGCCGACAACTCCAAGGCGTTCTGGACCGCGCACAAGCAGATCTACGACGAGGCGGTGCTCGCGCCCATGAAGGCGCTCGTCGCCGAGCTGGAGTCGGACTTCGGGCCGGCCAAGATCTTCCGGCCCTACCGGGACGTGCGCTTCGCCAAGGACAAGTCGCCGTACAAGACCGCGCAGGGCGCCGTGGTGCGGGCCGCGCCGGGCGCGGGCTGGTACGTCCAGATCAACGCCGGTGGCCTGTACGTCGGCGGCGGTTTCTACCAGGGCTCCCCCGACCAGCGCGCGCAACTGCGCGCCACCATCGATGACGATTTGCGCGGACCCGAGCTGGCGGCGATCCTCGCGAAGCTTGCCACGGCGGGTTTCACCATCGGCGGCGAGAAGCTGAAGACCAAACCCAAGGGCTACGATGCCGACCACCCGCGCATCGACCTGCTGCGGCACAAGTCCATCACGTGCGGCCGGGACTTCGGCGCGCCCGCCTGGCTGGAGACGCCCCGGGCGGCGAAGGAGGTCCGCGCCGCGTGGGAGACGATGCGGCCGCTGATCGAATGGCTCGCGGCGGTGGTCGGCGGCGCACCCTCGCGGTGACCGCCGCCGACCGGCACGCGGTCAGCGCCGCTGGGCGAGCACCAGGGCGAAGCGGTCGTCGGAATCGGTCCACACGTGTCCGGTGGCGAAGCCCGCGGCGGCGAGTTCGGCGTCGAGGCTCTCGACCCGGAACTTCGCCGAGATCTCGGTGCGGATCTGTTCGCCGCGGCCGAAGCGCACGGTGAGGTCGAGGTCCGCCACCGTGACGGTCATGTCCTCGCTCGCCTCCAGCCGCATCTCGATCCACTCGCGCGCCGCGTCCCAGACCGCGACGTGCCGGAACTTCTCCGGCGCGAAGTCGGCGTGCAAGCGAGAGTTCAACACGTGCAAGACGTTCCGGTTGAACTCGGCGGTGACGCCCGCCGCGTCGTCGTAGGCGGGGACGAGCACCGCCGGGTCGATGACCAACCCGGCGCCGAGCAGCAGGTGCTCGCCCGGCTCGAGCACGGCGTGGATCCGGGCGAGGAATTCGGCCCTTTCCTCGGGGATCAGGTTGCCGATGGTGCCGCCGAGGAAGGCGATCATCCGGCGTCCCCCGCGCGGCAAGTTGTCCAGTGTGTCGGTGAAGTCGCTGACCACACCGTGCACGGCGAGGCCGGGGAACTCGGCGGCGACCTCGTCGGCGGCGGCTCGCAGCGCCGCGGGCGAAACGTCCTGCGGGACGTACTTCTTCAAGGGTGCGCGCGCACTGAGCGCGGTGAGCAGCAGACGCGTTTTGGCCGCCGATCCCGCGCCGAGCTCGACCAGCACCTCGGCTTGCGCCGCGTCGGCGATCTCGTCGACCACGCGCTCCAGCAGCGCGCGCTCGGTGCGCGTCGGGTAGTACTCGGGCAGCTCGGTGATCTGTTCGAACAGTTCGCTGCCCCTGGCGTCGTAGAAATATTTGGGCGGCAACCATTTCGGGTCGGCGGACAGCCCCAGCCGGGCGTCCGAGCGGAGCGCCGCGTCGAGGTCGTCTTCGGTGAGGTGGATGTCCAGCGAGGCTGCGGTCATGGCACGGGCCTTTCGGGTCAGAGGAGGGCGTCGACGGACAGCGCACCTGGCCGGGCGCTCACCAGGCAGCGGTCCGGGATCGACCGCCAACGCGGGTCGTCGTCGAACGGTTCGGAGGACATGAGCGCGAACTCGTCGGTGACCAGCACCGACAACGAGTGGTGGCAGGTGGTCGCCCACAGCTGCGCACCGTCGGAGAGCAGAAGATTCAGTCGTGCTTCCGGCGCCCGATCGAGGATCGCGG
Organism: Nocardia abscessus NBRC 100374; assembly: GCF_000308455.1. Taxonomy (GTDB): domain Bacteria; phylum Actinomycetota; class Actinomycetes; order Mycobacteriales; family Mycobacteriaceae; genus Nocardia; species Nocardia abscessus. The sequence continues at coordinate 9,733 of NZ_BAFP01000122.1, forward strand.
ACACGAGCAGCCGCAGCGCCGCGGGCGCCGCCGACCACTCGCCGTCCGGCGAGCTGGTCGCCAGCAGATCGCACAGCAGCACCCACAGCGTCGCCGCGTCGGTGGCCGACTCCGCCTCCAGCAGCCGGGCCGGGGTGAACAGATCCTCGGCGCCGAGCTCGGCCGCGATGAGCGCGAACTCGGCGGCTACGCCGGACAGCGTGCGGCGCCAGTCCGGCACCACGCCGTTGTGGCTGAACGCCCAGCGGTCGCGGGTGAACGGCGCGCACGCCGACCGCTCGATCGGCATGCCGACCGTGGCCGAGCGCACCGCGCCGAGCACCGCGGCGGACTCCAGCTGCCCGAGCACCTCGTCCACCGCCGGGTCGGTCCAGATCGGTGCGGCGTTGCGGTAACGGCTGGCGGTGACCGCGTCGTTCTCCGCGACGCGCCACCAGGCGACGCCGAAGCCGTCGGCATTGATGGTGCCGCCATGGCGCATATCGCGCGGGGCCCACGCCTGGGTGCGCAGTGAATGGGAGCCGAGGGTCAACATCTCGCCCACCCGCACCGGCGGGCCGACATAACCCAGGTGTCTACACATCGGCACCCGCCGAGGCCGCCTCCGCGGGGTGCGGCTTGCACGCCGCGTCACCGCGGTCCCGCCGCCCGGCGGGACGAGCGTCGCTCACTCGCCTTCTCCCGCGCGCAGGTCCCGCGCCAAGCGGAAGCCCGCGAAGATCTGGCGGCGAATGGGGTGGTCCCAGTTGCGGAACGTGCTGCGGCAGGCCACCGGATCGGTGCCGAAGGAGCCGCCGCGCAGCACCCGGTAGTCCCCGCCGAAGAACACCTCGGAGTACTCCCGGTACGGGAACGCGCGGAAACCGGGGTACGCCTCGAAACCCGAGGCTGTCCACTCCCACACGTCACCGATCAACTGATGCACACCCGCCGGAGACGCGCCCGCCGGATAAGCGCCGACCTCCGCCGGTTCCAAATGACGCTGCCCGAGATTCGCGGTGACGGCATCGGGATCGGCGTCGCCCCAGGGGAATCGCCGCGACGCGCCGGTGGCCGGGTCGAACCTGGCCGCCTTCTCCCATTCCGCTTCGGTGGGCAGGCGTTTGCCCGCCCAGTTCGCGTACGCCTCGGCCTCGAACCAGCACACGTGCACGACCGGCTGGTGCGGACGCAGCGGGGTCATCACCCCGAACACCCGCCGCCACCAGCGTCCGGACGGATCGCGCTCCCAGAACTGCGGCGCGACCAGACCCGCCTCGGTGCGATGCGCCCAACCCCGCGCGGACCACAGCTCAGGGCGCTCGTAGCCGCCGTCATCGATGAAGGCCAGGTACTGCTCGTTGGTCACCGGCGCGGCGTCGATCGCGAACCCGGGCACCACGACCCGATGGGCGGGACGCTCGTTGTCCAGTGCCCACGCCTCGGTCGAAGTGCCCATGGTGAATTCGCCCGCCGGGATGACGACCTCCCCGGTGACCGGCGCCGCCGACGTCGGCGCGGCCGCCCCGGAGAGCACCACCGAGCCGGTGCGCAACTGATGGGTGGCCAGCATGGTCTCGTCGTGCTGCTGCTCGTGCTGGGCGATCATGCCGAACGCGAAACCACCGTCGACCAGCGGACGGCCGCGCAAGTCGCTGCGCTCGAGCACATCCCACACTTTGTCGCGCACGGTGCCGACGTAACCGCGAGCTTGCGCGGGATCGAGCAACGGCAGCGCGGGCCGGTTCGCGCGGGCGTGTTTGAAGGCGTCGTAGAGTTCGTCGATGTCGGCGCGCACCGGGTCGCGGCCGCCGACATCGCGCACGAGCCAGAGTTCTTCCTGGTTGCCGATGTGCGCGAGGTCCCAGACCAGCGGGCTCATCAGTTGTGAATGCTGGGCCACCAGTTCGGCTTCGTCGACGCAGTCGGTGAGGGTGTGAGTGCGTTGCCTGGCGCGGGTGAGGACCTCGGCGATCCGGTCGCGCAGCTGTTCGGTGCCGGAGTTGTCGGTTGGGGCGGAATGCGAAATGGTCACGGGAAACGTCTCCGAGATTCGTGATGATCGGCGTCGGCGCGGCCGCCGGACTCGGTGCGGCTGCGGGCGATTCGGCGCACGCCGGCCTGGTCGACCGGGGCGCCGTCGGGGAAGCGCGGCTGATTCCTGGTCACGTGGCGGCTCCCGGAGGCTGCGCGTCGAGGCCGTGCTCGGTGTCCTCCTCGGTCGGGGCGTGACCACGGTGACATCGTTCGGCGGCGGATTCGACGGCGCGGGCCGCCTCGTCGGTCGCGGTGTGCGCGGCCGCGAGCCGCAGCAGGGCGACCGCGGCGGCCCGCAGATCCGGGTCGGCCAATCCGTAGCGGGCGGCGTCGACCCAGCGCCCGGCCAGCGGCGCGGCGATCGAGTTCGCCTCCGCGACCACCGCGGGGCTGGACATGAGCGCGTCGATCACGTGCACCGGGACGGTCCACCCGTCGCCGGGCTGGGCGTCGATGTAGCGGACTTCCAGGTGGCCCGAGGCGCGCACCGGCGGGAACAGCGTGGTCAGGTGATAGTCGAGATCGCCGATATCGGGGCGGCGGCCCACCTCGTCGTCCAGAGCGCCGGACAGCCAGTCGGCGAATGTCGCGCCGTGCGGCGCGAACCATCCCTCCGCGTGGCCGTCACCGGGTGCCGCGACCCCTTCGGGCCGGCGCACGCACAGCAGCGGCACGTCCAGTGCCCACTTGCCGTACGCGGCCACCGGGTCGGCCCAGTCGAGCACCGGCGGGCGGGTCCGGGTGTTGTCCAGGCGCAGCCAGGCTCGCATGCGCTGGGACGCCCAGGTTCCGGGCGGCGCGCCACGCAGGGCGGGGGAACAGGCGAAGGCGGCCACCAGCGCGGGGCCTACGGCGTACAGTGCGGTCCAGCGTGCGGTGACGTCCGCGTGGTCGGCGCCCGCGTCCACGCTGACCTGGGTGGCCGCGGTATTGCACATCATCAGCTTGCCGAACGGCCCGATGCCGCCGAAGGCTCGCTCCATCGCGCGGTAGCGCGGGAGCTGGAGCAGGCGTTTGGGGCGGCGGTCGGCGTCAGCGGCGACGGAAACCGGACGGATGGACCGGGATTCGAGGAGTTCCCGCAACAGGCGGGCATCATCGCGCAGCCGATCACACAGCTGCGCGGCAGCGTCGTAGGGAGCGCTGGAGAGTTCGATCTGACCGCCGGGTTCGAGAGTGACCCGGCTGCCCCCCGGCAGAGCGAGCGCCGGTGAATCGGGGGCGATGGACCGTGGTGCGTACGGTCCGAGCGCGTCCGCCAAGGCGGACAGCTGGGGGCGCGGAGCGGCCGCGGGACCGGACGCCGAACACTCACCGTGCACCGTGAGCCACTCCAGTTCGGCGCCGATCAAGGCGGGTGGGCCGAGCTTGAAGCACACCCCGCCGATATACGCCTCCGCCGCCGCTCGGGAGGACAGTTCCCCCTGCTCGGTGGCACAACCGGCCGACTCAGGACTTTCGAGCGTGACCGCCATGCCAACCTCCAGTAGGCGTCCGGGACATAGTCCGCTGCTGTTCGGTTATCGCCGTTCGGCGCGGCGTTATTCCACTCCCCGGCCGAAATCGCATGCGGCGACCCATCCAGCGTAGCCACGCATCCCGACAAGAAACCGACATGAAGCCGAACATTCCACCGGATAAGGTCGGCTGCATGCTGGATGACGATCGCGTACGCGCCGACACGCCCGGGTGCGTATCCGGGCCCGGACCCGGCCCCGTTTTCCTCGACAGCGCCGGATCGTCGCTTCCGCCGCGGGTCGTCACCGACACGGTCGTCGCCCATTTGCGGCGGGAATCGGAGATCGGCGGCTATCGCGCGGCGAACGAGCGGTTCGACGACCTCGCCGCGGTCAAGACCGCGATCGGCGCGCTGATCAACGCCGCGCCGGAGAGCATCGCGCTCAGCGACAGCGCCACCCGCTCCTGGGCGGACTTCTTCTACTCGGTCCCGCTCGCCGCGGGCGACCGCATCCTGGTCTCCGAGGCCGACTACGCCAGCAATGCCATCGCCGCCTTGCAGCGCGCCCGCGCCACCGGCGCCACGGTGGAGAAGATCCCCAGCGACGGCAGCGGGCAGATCGATCTCGACGCGCTGGCCGCGCTGGTGGACGAACGGGTCAAGCTGGTCTCGGTGCTGCACGCGCCGACCAACGGCGGGCTGGTGAACCCCGCCGCCGAGGCGACCAGGATCGCGCACTCGGTCGGCGCGCTGGTGCTGCTGGACGCCTGTCAGTCGGCCGGACAGCTGCCCATCGACGTGGCCGAACTCGGTGTGGACGCGCTGTCGGCGACCGGCCGCAAGTGGCTGCGCGGCCCGCGCGGCACCGGGTTCCTGTACCTGCGGCCGGAATTGGCGCGGTCGATGGAACCCGCGCGCCTTGACCTGCACGGCGCGGAATGGACCGGCCCCGACGACTACCGGCTCGCGCCCGATGCCAGCCGCTTCGAGTTCTGGGAGTGCGACGTCGCGGGGCGCCTCGGCTTGGGCGCGGCGGTGCGATACCTGCTGGAGCTGGGTCCGCACGAGGTCTACGCGGCGATCGCGGCCCGCGCCGAACACCTGCGCAAGGCGCTGCCGGAGCTTCCCGGCGTGACGGTGCGCGACCTCGGCATCCGGCACAGCGGCATCGTGTCCTTCACCGTCGACGGCGTCGACTCCGTCGAGGTGCGCGACCGGTTGCTGGCGCAGGACATCACGGTCACCGTCAGCCACGCCGGTTCGACCCTGCTGGACATGACCGGGCGCGGTCTGCGGTCGGTCGTGCGCGCCTCGCCGCACTGCTTCGTCGGCTTCGACGAACTCGACCGATTCGTCGCCGCGGTGGCAGCACTGCGAGCCTGAGCGCCGGACGCGGAAACCTGCCCGAACAGCGGTTCAGGCCAGGTGTACTTCGAGTGCCCTGGCCACCAGAGCCGCCACGTCGACACCCGGCTCGACCAGACGCAAGCTGCGATTGGCCCGCACGGTGGCGATGCCGTGCAGATTGGTCCACAGCGCGAGGGCGCGAGCGCGCGGATCGATCGCGCCGGAGGCCGCCGCCGCACCGACCAGGTCGGCGAAGCGCGCGAACAGCGGCAGGGTGACCGACCGCAGATTCTCGCCGGAGCCCTCGAGCAGGTCGTGCCGGAACATCAAGCCGAACATCTCCGGCCGGTGCCCGGCGAACTCGATGTACTCGGCGCTCATCCGTGCGAGCCGCTCGCGCGCGGACCCGGTATCCGCCTCGGTGAACCGGTCGGTGAGGTCGGCGAACCCGCGTGCCGCGACGGCGGCCAGCAGTGCGCGGTGGGTGGGGAAGTGCCGCCGCGGCGCACCGTGGGAGACGCCCGCGGCCCGGGTGATGGCCCGCAGTCCCAGTTGCGCCGCACCGACCTCTTCGAGCAGGTCGACGCCCGCGTCGACCAGTCGGTCCCGCAGTGATTCGCTCTCCACCATGCAGACATTGTCTACGGCCGGGGCCGCCGGGTCACGCGAGTAGACAGTGTCTACTCAATCGGGTAGACATTGTCTACGCACTCGTCTTCTGGAGGTTCCCGTGTGGTATCCGCTGTTCAAGTACGTCTTGCTCGGCCCGGCGCTGCGGCTGCTCGGCAGACCCGCAGTTACCGGGCTGGACAACATCCCGCGCACCGGACCGGTCATCATCGCGGCCAATCACCTCGCCGTGATCGATTCGCTGTATCTCGCGCTGGTCGTCCCGCGACGCGTGACGTTCTTGGCGAAACAGGAGTACTTCACCGGTAAGGGCCTGCGCGGCCGGTTCAACCGGTGGTTCTACTCGGTCTCCGGACAGGTCCCGGTCGATCGGACCGGTGGCAGCGCGGCCGCGGACGCGCTCGCCGCCGCTACCCGCATCCTGGCGGCGGGCGGCGTCTGGGCCATTCATCCCGAGGGCACCCGATCCCCGGACGGGCGGATCTATCGCGGCCGCACCGGCACCTTGCGGGTGGCCATGGCCACCGGCGCGCCGGTCGTCCCGGTGACGCTCGCGGGCACCGACCGGGTGAACCCGCGCGGCAGCCGTCTGCCGCGTTTCGGCAAGGTGCGCATCGAGTTCGGTGCCCCGCGCCGCTACCCGGCGACCGAGCAGCGTCACCTGGTGCGCGCCGCCACCGACGAGCTGATGCGCGAGATGGCCGCGCGCTCGGGCCGGCACTATGTCGATCGCTACGCGGCTACCTTTCGGACGCCCGCGTCCCGGCGCTGACCTGCGCCCCCAGAAAGGGGGTTAACGCGGCACCGCGATGGCGGGATAGTTGGGGGAGGCCGATTCCCGGCGACAGCTGGTGGTTAGGAGATGAACATTGAGCAGGTTCACCGACGAGATGTATGCCACGGCGCGGACCTCCGAGCGCGGACTCGTGACCGGCGAGCCGAGCGCCCCGCTGCGGCGCACCTGGGCCGAAATCCACCGTATCGCTCGACGGATGGCGGGCGGGCTGGCCGCAGCCGGGATCGGGCACGGCGACGCCGTCGGCGTGCTCGCCGGCATGCCGGTCGACATCGCCCCGGCCTGCCAGGCCGTCTGGATGCGCGGCGCGTCGATCACCATGCTGCACCAGCCCACTCCGCGCACCGACCTGGTGGTCTGGGCGCGCGACACCGAGACCGTGCTGACCATGATCGAAGCGCGCGCGGTCGTGCTCGGCGCGCCGTTCGAGGCGGCCGAACCGCTGCTGCGCGAACGCGGCATCACCGTGGTGCGCATCGACCAGCTGCCCGACGGCCCCGACATCGACCCGGTGCCCACCGCCGAGGGCGATATCGCTTTGCAGCAGTTGACCTCCGGTTCGACCGGTTCGCCCAAGGCGGTGCGGATCACGCACGAGAACTTCTTCGTCAACGCCCATGCCATGTTCGACCGGGTGAAATTCCAGCTCGACGACGACGTGATGGTCAGCTGGCTGCCGCTGTTCCATGACATGGGCATGGTCGGATTCCTCAGTGTCCCCATGCAATTCGGCGCCGAAGTGGTATGCGTGACGCCGCTGGACTTCCTCACCAGGCCGCTGCTGTGGGCGGAGCTGATCAGCAAGTACCGCGGAACGGTCACCGCCGCACCCAATTTCGCCTATTCGCTGTTGGCCAGGCGGCTGCGGCAGGCCGACGACGGCGCGTTCGACCTCAGCAGCGTGCGCTACATGTGGAACGGCGCCGAACCGGTGGACCCGGACACCATGGACGCCTTGGCCGCGGCCGGGAAGCGTTTCGGCCTCAACCCCATGGCGCTCACGCCGGTCTACGGCATGGCCGAGACCACGCTCGCGGTATCCATCCCGGATCCCGGCCACGGTCAGGTGCTCGACGTGATCGATGCCGATCTGCTCGAGGCGCTCGGCAAGGCGGTGCCCGTGCCGGAGGAGCACGGCCATCCCGCCAACATCCGCCGTTTGCCCACCCTCGGCTACCTGGTGGACCAGCTGGAGGGCCGGATCGTCGACAGCGAACGGCAACCGCTGCCGACCCGGTCGGTCGGCGTGATCGAATTACGCGGTCCCGCCGTCACTTCCGGGTACGTGACGATGGACGGGTTCCAGCCCGCCCAGGACAACGAGGGCTGGCTGGACACCGGCGACATCGGCTACTTCACCGACGAGGGACTGATCGTGGTGTGCGGCCGGATGAAGGACGTCATCATCATGGGCGGCCGCAACATCTACCCCACCGACATCGAGCGCGCGGCGACCAGGGTGGACGGTGTCCGCCCCGGCAACGCGGTGGCGGTACGGCTGGACGCGGGCCAGAAGCGGGAGAGTTTCGCCGTGGTGGTGGAGAGCGGCAGCCACCAGAACCACGAGGAGGTCAAGCGCATCGAGCGCGAGATCGTGCACGCGGTGTTCGCGGAGGTCGGCGCACGGCCGCGTACCGTCGCCGTGCTCGGGCCGGGCGCACTGCCGAAGACCTCCTCCGGCAAACTGCGCAGGGCCGCGACCGCGATGCATCTGCCCCGGGGCTGACCGTCCCGGCGGGCCGAGCGCGGGTGCGGCTCAGTGCAATTGGTTCTGCGCGGTCTCCAGCCCGACGCGCAGCAGCAGCTCCACCGCGTCGGCGGCCTGCTCGACGATCACCGGGACCTCTTTGCGCTCCGGCGCCGAGAACGGTTTCAGCACGTAGTCGGCCGGGTCCTGGCGGCCCGGCGGGCGGCCGATGCCGATGCGGGTGCGCAGATAGTCCTTGGTGGTCAGGGCGCTGGAGACCGAGCGGAGGCCGTTGTGCCCGCCCTCACCGCCACCGCGCTTGAGCCGGATCGCGCCGAACGGCAGGTCGAGTTCGTCGTGCACGACGATCACCTCGGTCGGCGGCACCGAGAAGAACTTCGCCAGCGCGGCCACCGGCCTGCCGGACACGTTCATGAAAGATCGCGGCTTCGCGATCAGCACCTGGCGCCCGTCCAGCCGCGCTTGCAGCAGGTCGGCGCCGGATTTCTTGTGCACACCGAAACGGCCGCCGACGCGCTCGGCGAGCACGTCGGCGACCAGGAAACCGACATTGTGCCGGGTGCGCTCGTACTCGGGACCGGGGTTACCCAGTCCGACGACGAGCGCGGGCCCGGCGGACGATTCGGTGCTACTCAGCGCTCTCGCCCTCGGCCTCGGCCGCTGCCTCGCCCTCGGTGGGCTCGGCGGCCGGGGCGGCGATGACGTTGACGATCAGGGTCTCGGCATCGACGGCCAGGGTGACACCGGCGGGCAGTTCGAGCGCGCCCGCGGTGATCTGGGTGCCCGCCTCGACGCCCTCGACCGAGACCTCGATGGCCTCGGGCAGCTTCATGGCGTCGGCCTCGATGGAGACGGTGGTGGCCTCCTGGGTGACCAGGGTGCCGGGGGCGGCGTCGCCGGTGATGGCCACGTTCACGTCGGCGGTGACCTTCTCGCCGCGCTTGATGATCAGCAGGTCGGCGTGCTCGATGTAGCGGCGAATCGGGTGCACCACAACGGACTTGGTCAGCGCCAGCTGCTGCTTGCCGTCGATGACGAGGTTGAGCACCGCGTTGGTGCCGTGCTCGCGCAGGATGGCGGCGAAAGCCTGGGCGTTGACCGACAGGTGCTGCGGGTCGGACTGGTGGCCGTACAGCACGGCCGGGACGTTGCCCGAACGACGGGTGCGGCGGGCGGCGCCCTTGCCGAACTCGGTGCGTACGGATGCTTCGAGAAGGTTGACGTCGGACATGACTGGATCTACTCCTACGGCTCTTCCGGGCTGGCAATTACACGTCAGGGGTTCGGCACACCTGACGGGGTGGTCTACTCGTCGGGGCGAAGACCGAACGAGGACGGCCGGAAGCCGCGCCGCGTCGATCACGGTGTCGCAAACTTGGTCTGCGGTCACCCTCGCCGAGACAACCCGAACACCATACCTCAGCGCACGAGCGCTCTTTGAATCGGGTGGTCACCCGCGGTTCGGCTCGCGCTCGGGCGCGTCGCGTACGCTGGCGGGGTTGCCGATCGGTCATCTGCGAAAGGTTGTCTTGCGTTGAGCGCCTCCCCTGAGGGTGTTGTCGCGCCCGCACCCCGCGGGTTACCCGCCGAGGTAGCCCGCCGGCGCACGTTCGCGGTGATCTCCCATCCCGACGCGGGCAAGTCCACGCTCACCGAGGCGCTCGCCCTGCACGCCAGGATGATCTCCGAGGCGGGCGCGATCCACGGCAAGGCCGGGCGCAAGTCCACCGTCTCGGACTGGATGGAGATGGAGAAGGCGCGCGGCATCTCGGTCAGCTCCACCGCGCTGCAGTTCAACTACCGCGCCGCGGGCTCCGACGTCGACCACGTGATCAACCTGGTCGACACCCCCGGCCACTCCGATTTCTCCGAGGACACCTACCGGGTACTCACCGCCGTCGACGCCGCGGTGATGCTGATCGATGCCGCCAAGGGCCTCGAGCCGCAGACCCTGAAGCTGTTCCAGGTGTGCAGGCACCGCGGCATCCCGGTGATCACCGTGATCAACAAGTGGGACCGGCCGGGCCGGGCGCCGCTGGAGCTGCTCGACGAGATCGATGAGCGGATCGGCCTCACCCCCACCCCGCTGTTCCTGCCGGTCGGCATCGCGGGAGACTTCCGCGGCCTCCTGCGCCGCGGCCCGGACGGCGCCCCGCTGGAATACATCCACTTCACCCGTACCGCGGGCGGCGCGACCATCGCACCGGAGGAGTCGCTCACGCCCGAGGCGGCCGAGGCGCGCGAAGGCGAGCCGTGGAACACCGCCGCGGAGGAGAGCGAGCTGCTCTCGGCCACCGGCCAGGACCACGATCAGGAACTGTTCCTCGCCGGGCAGACCTCACCGGTCATCTACGCCTCCGCGATGCTGAACTTCGGCGTGCGGCAACTGCTGGAAACGCTGGTCGCGCTCGCTCCGCCGCCGGGGCCGCGGCGTGACGTCGAGGGCAAGCCGAGGGAGACCGGCGAGCCGTTCAGCGCGGTGGTGTTCAAGGTGCAGGCCGGTATGGACGCCGCACACCGGGACCGCCTGGCCTTCATGCGGATCGTGTCCGGTGAGTTCGAACGCGGCATGGTGGTCACCCACGCGCAGACCGGGCGGCCGTTCGCCACGAAGTACGCGCTGACCGTGTTCGGCCGCGAACGCGCCACCGTCGACACCGCCTACCCGGGTGACGTCGTCGGCCTGGTCAACGCGACGGCCCTGGCGCCGGGCCACACGCTGTTCGTGGACAAGAAGGTGGAATTCCCGCCGATCCCGTCGTTCGCGCCGGAGCATTTCGCCGTGCTGCGGGCGCGGTCCGCGGGCAAGTACAAGCAGTTCCGCAAGGCCGTCGACCAGCTCGATTCCGAGGGCGTGGTGCAGGTGCTGCGCAACGACATCCGTGGCGACGCCTCCCCCGTCCTGGCGGCCGTCGGCCCGATGCAGTTCGAGGTGGTCACCGCGCGCATGCTGACGGAGTTCAACGTCGAGACCACCATGGAGCACCTCGGCTACACGCTGGCCCGGCGCACCGATGCCGCGTCGGCGGAGGAACTCGGGCGCCAGCGGGGCGTGGAGGTGTTCACCCGCTCAGACGGTGCGCTGCTCGCGCTGTTCAGCGACAAATGGCGGCTGCAATACATCGAGAAGGAGCACCCGGCGCTCACCTTGGAGCCCCTGGTCGCCACCGCCGACTGAGTCAGCCGGCCTCGGACTCCGGCCGCATCGGCGCAGCGCCGGGGTCGCGCTCGACCGAGGAGATGCCGTCTTCTTTGGCGATCAGGCCCCAGCGGCTGGAGGTCAGGCGCAGGCTGGGCAGGTCGCTGAGCGAGAGCACCACCTCGTAGGTGCGTTCGTAGCCGGTGTGCGAGATCCGCCAACGGCCGTCGTCGCAGCGGACGTAGCGGTCGGTGTAGAAGGCCGCCCCGCGCAGCAGCATGTTGTGGCCCGGAATGAGGACCGTGTCGGCGAGATACCAGGTGCCGTCGGCCGTGTCGCCGTCCACATCGATCTCGGGATGATCGCAGCGGTGCTCGGTGATCACGTGCGGCCCGAGCGTGTTGCGCATGAACGCGATGAACGCCTCGCGCGATTCGAACTGGAGATATTCGCTGTATGTCGCGGTCGCCTCGGGGATCATGGTGTCCGCGAACTCGTCCCATGATTTGGTGTCGAGGGTGCGCAGATACCGGTACTTCAGCCGGGAGATCGCCGCGACGTCGTCCACCTCCCGCTCCTGGCCGCCCCCCGGGCGCGGATCGCCGCGCACCTGGCCGAAGTCGATCGGTCCCGCGTCGAAGCGCAACCGGCCGCCACCGGCGCGCCGGTCGTCCTGTTCCCGTTCACCGGTGGGCGTCGCCCGCTGGCCGCGCCCCGGCCCCGAACCGCCCGGATCGACGTCCCGCTCTTCCTGCTCCGGTACGCCGGAATCGATGTCCACCCCGCCGCGCCCTTGCCGGCCCGGAGGGAATTCCGGGTCGTCGCGCTGCTGACCACCGGAGCCCGTACCCCGGTCACTACGCACTTGCCCAGCGATGCCCAAACCTGGGTCGCCGCGCCCCTGCCCGCCGGTTCGCTGATCCATACCCTCAACAATCCCATCCCGGAGGCCGGATTGGGAGAGTTGTATCAGATTGCTATCACGGCGTAGGGAAACATGCCGGCGAAGATCAACTCGGGCGTCAGGATCCGATCGTGAAGCAGGTGCGGCAGAAGTCCTCGCCGAACTCGGTCAGTCGGAGACTCTTGCGCACGATCTTCGGCGCCCGGCCCGCTTTCTTCAGCGCCGCCTCCACCACGGGCTGCACCTCGAGCACCATGTACCGGCTCAACACCACCGGATCGTCCGAGGTCAGCGTCAGCCCGAGGCGGTTGAGGTTGATCAGATAGGAGCGCGACCGGTCCGGGTAGCGCACTCCCGCCTGATCGGGCACCGAGGTGAGATCGCCCTGCACCAGTTCCGAGCCGATCCCCAGCGGGCGGTTGGTGCGCACGTCGACCGACGGCTGCGGGCCGTTGAGCGCCATGAAGCGCAGGATGCGCGCCTCGTCGGGCGCGAGCTCGTCGAGGATGCGGTCGTAGGCCGGGTGTACGTCCTCGGTGAAGTAGACGTCGGCGGACCTGGCCAGCAGCGCGTCACCGCGGCGGCGCAGTTCCTCGCTGGTGGCCGAGCGGAAGTAGGAGCCGACCGGCAGCGTCTGCTGCGAGGCGGGGCCGTTGGAGGTCGGGACATAGCTGACGATCTCCCGGACCGAGCCCTCGGTGACGCCGAGCGCGCTGCGGGCGATAGAGCGCAACGCGTTTCCGGTCCGCTCGGCGATCTCGGCCGAGGACTCCCCGTCCAGCGCGGCCTGGGTGATCTCCTTGGTGACCTCGTAGGTCGTGCCGACCGCCCACTGGCTTCCGCGCACGACGGTGCCCGCGGCCAGGCCTGCCGCTCGGAACACGCCGCGGATCAGCCGGGCCTCGTTGCTGATCTGCCGCTGTTCGACATCCGAACTGCGCTCGACGGCGCGGGGACCTGGCCTGGCCACATCCTGTCCGGTCCTGTCGTCTGCCACGTTTTCTCCGATATCGCCGGGGGAACGAATCCGCTCCACAGATTACTTCCCCTTGTGTCGTGGGTCATTCGCACCGCCTGACTCGGACAGTCCGACCGGCACGCGGCGCACAATAAGGTTTCTTTGCCGAGGGGGTGCTAGTTTTGGGTGCCGGTGAGGCGGCGAGCACCGGTGTATCGGCAGGAGGGTGTCGTGTTAGAGAGCGTATTCGGAATCCACCCCACGATCCTCCTCGAGCTCGTGACGATACCGCTTTTCACCGGCGTGATCGGCTACATCACCAACTGGACCGGCGTGCTCATGCTGTTCAAGCCGGTCGCCTTCCACGGCGTCCGAGTTCCCGGTCTGCGCGCACTGTATCCGTTCCTTCCCAAGCGAATTCAAGTTCTTCCCCTGCTGAGCTACGACGGCCGATTCGGCTGGCAGGGCATCGTCCCCTCCCGTGCGGACAAGATGGCCAGCATCGCGGTCGACAAGGGCCTGGCCAAACTGGGCAGCGTCGCCGATTTCTACCGGGAACTGGAGCCGGACAAGCTGGCCGAGCATCTGGCGAGCATCGCCGACGAGCAGATCAAGGACATCGTCGAGGACATCCTGCGCCGCGAGCATCCCCAGCTCTGGTACAACCTGCCCGCCCAGGTGCGCGACATGGTGCACGCCCGGGTGCGCCAGCAACTGCCGGAGATCCTGCGCGAGCTGACCGAGGAATTGGGCGCGAATATCGATCAGCTGCTCGATGTGAAGCAGATGGTGATCCGCTACTTCCAGGCCCGGCCGCATCTGCTCAACACGCTGTTCCAGGTGCTCGGCGCGAAGGAACTGCGATTCATGCAGAACTTCGGTTTCTACTTCGGCGCGCCGATGGGCGTGGTGCTGGTCGCCGCCCTGCATCTGACCGGATGGTCCAGCCTGGTCGTGCTGCCGCTCGGCGGCGTGATCATCGGCTGGGTGGTCAACTGGATCGGCATCAATATGATCTTCGCGCCCGCCTATCCGAAGTGGTGGGTTCCGTGGCGGCAGGGCCTGCTGATCAAACGCAAGTCCGAAATCACCGACGGCTACGCGGAATTGGTTTCCAGTCAGGTGATCACCGTGGCGAATATCGGTGACGAGTTGCTCAACGGCCCGCGCTCGGATCGCACCATGCAGATGCTGGAGGACACGCTGCGCCCCGCCGCCGACCGCGCGCTCGGCCCGGCGCGTCCCGCCGTCAAGTTCATGCTCGGCAGCCGCGAATACGACTCGTTGCAATCGACGTTCACCAGCGAAGCGATGGCCATCGCGCCGATCGCGTTCGCCGACCCGGAGTTCAACGTCCGTCAGGGCAGGCAGATCAACGAATACATCGCCAGGCAGATGGCGATGTTGTCGCCGCCGGACTTCGTCGACATGTTGCGCGCGGCCATCAAGCAGGATGAATGGCTCCTTTTCGTCCATGGCGGCGTGTTGGGGCTCTTCGCCGGATACGCTCATATCCTGATCTTCGGAACGGGAGTGGCGACATCATGGCTGTAGCGGGTCCGGACGGCGGCGATATCGAGGCCGTCGAGCACCTCGACGCGGCGGCGGCGAATGCCGAGCCATCGCAGGAGATCGCCCGGCGGCCGGCTTCGGACATCGCTCGCACCGACGAATTATCCAGACGGGTAACGGTTCCCGTGGCCACCGTGCGTGCCGCGACGGGCGTCGCCCGGGTCGCGTGGACCGCCGTCACCGGGGTGACCTCCTGGGGTGTCGGCACCGCGGTCGGGGTCACCTCGACCGTCGTGCGGCGCAGCATCGAGGGAGCGCCGCCGCGAGAGGTGTTGGCCGAGGCCGAGTCCGAGGTTCGCGACGCGATGCGCAAAGCGCTCGGTATTCCGGTCGCGGGGGAACCGACCGCGCAGGACGCCGTGCCGACGCTGCGTGAGCAGGGCGCCGCGCTGCTGCGATTGTCGGCCAGCCCGCACGGCGAGGACGACAACCACCCGGCCTTCGCGGGCATGCTGGCCGAGCTGACCCCGGACGAGGCGCGCATCCTGCGTTTCCTGCATCTGGACGGGCCGCAGCCCTCGATCGACATCCGCACCGGGCGCCCGCGCGCACTGGGCTCCGAACGCCTCGGCTCGATGCTCACGCTGATCGGCGAGCACGCCGGCCTGCGCTTCCCGAACCGGATCCAGCAGTACCTGATCAACCTGCGCAGGCTCGGCCTGGTCGAGCACGCGCGCGAGCCGGTCGGCAATCCGAACCGGTACCAACTGCTGGAGGCGCAGTCACCGGTGCGGGAGATGCTGAAGCGGTCCGGCTTCGGCACCAAGGTGATCTATCGCAGCGTGGTGCTCACCGACTTCGGCGCGGACTTCGTGCGCACCTGCCTGCCGGTGGTGGTGCAGGACGGACGGGCCTCGGGGCACTAGGTTCCCCAGCCCCGCAGCGCGAGTTCGGCCACCTGCTCCAACTCGGCCCGGCTCGCGCCGTCCCGCGCTGCCTGGGACATGCCCTGCATCACCGTGCCGACGTAGCGGGCCTGCGTGCGCGCGTCCAGATGGTGCGGCAGGACCCCCGCGGCGATGTCGGCCTGGATGCGTGCGGCGAACGCGTCGATATTCCGATTGCGCATGTCGCGTAGCAGGTCGGCGATCTCGGCGGTGGTGGTGTTGACGCCCGCGCTGTTCACCAGGCAGCCATGCGGGCAATCCGGCCGGGTGTACTCCGTCGCCGCCTCGCGCAGGATGCGCCGCACGGCCGCGTCGGCAGTGCGCTCCTCGGCGAGCGCCCGCGCGACGAATCCGCCGTAGCGCGCGCCGAAATTCGCGACGACCTCGGCGAACAGTGTCTTCTTGTCCCCGAACGCCGCGTACAGACTGGGCGCGCCGATACCCATCGCCGCGGTCAGATCACCGATCGACGTGGCCTCGTACCCGCGCTCCCAGAACAACCGCATCGCCTTGTCCAGCGCCGCGCCCCGGTCGAAGGAACGGGGCCGCCCGCGGGTCGTGGTCATGGCTCAATTTTATAGCGCTCACTAGAGAATGTGCTAACTTCCTTTCTGTAGTGACCGCTAGAGAAAGGGGCCCGCGATGGGCGCACTGACGGGCAAAACGGCATTGGTGACCGGAAGCAGCCGGGGCATCGGCCGGGCGATAGCCGAACGGCTGGGGCGCGACGGCGCGCGCGTCGCGGTTCACTACAACGCCGACGAACAGGCGGCGAAAGCCACCGTCGCCGCGATCGAGGCAGCGGGCGGCGCGGCGTTCGCGATCCGCGCCGAACTGGGCGTGCCGGGTGACGCCGAGGCGCTGTGGGCGGCCTTCGACGCGCATGCCGACGGACTGGACATCCTGGTGAACAACGCGGGCACCGATGGCCTCCGGGAGCCGATCTCCGGGACCGACGAAGCGGCGTTCGACCGCGTCTTCGCGATCAACGCGAAGGCGCCCTTCTTCGTCACCCGGCTCGGCCTGGACCGGTTGCGCACCGGCGGCCGGATCGTCAACATCTCCACCGGGCTGACCCACGGCGCGTACATGCCGCAGCTGATCGCCTACACCATGACCAAAGCCGCGATCGACAGTTTCACCAGCGTGCTCGCCAAAGAGGTCGGCGCACGCGGCATCACTGTAAACGCGGTGGCGCCCGGCATCATCGACACCGATATGAACGCCGGCTGGCTGCGCAACGCCGAGACCCAGGCGGCGGTGGCGGCGATGTCACCGCTCGACCGCGTGGGTCAGCCCGCGGACGTGGCCGACGTCGTCGGGTTCCTCGCCTCCGACGAGTCGCGGTGGGTGACCGGGCAGTGGATCGACGCCACCGGCGGCGGGCTGCTCTGACACGCCGGGAATGCTCCGCCCGCGCCCGCTCCTCTTCGGCGCCTACGGACCGGCGTCGCCCGGCGACTCCCATTAGGCTTGTGCACCGTGCTGTCAGTAGTGCCGAGTCCCGTGACCGTGCGGGCGCCGTCGAAGGTGAACCTCCATCTCGGAGTGGGCGACCTGCGTGCCGACGGCTACCACGACCTGACCACGGTGTTCCAAGCACTGTCCCTGAGCGACGATCTGGAGATCTCCCCGTCCGGTTCGCTGGCCGTGCGGGTCACCGGAGAGGGCGCCGCGGAAGTGCCGACCGACCGGACGAACCTCGTATGGAAAGCGGCGGTCCGGCTCGCGCACCTGGGCGGCCGCGCTCCCCTGGTGGAAATCGCCATCGCCAAAGGTATTCCGGTGGCCGGGGGCATGGCGGGCGGCAGCGCCGACGCCGCCGCCGCGCTGGTCGGGTTGAACGAGCTGTGGGACCTGGGCCTGTCCAGGGAGGAACTCGGCGCGGTGGCCGCCGAACTCGGCAGCGATGTGCCGTTCGCGCTGCACGGCGGCACCGCGCTCGGCACCGGTCGCGGTGAGCGGCTGCTGCCGGTGCTGTCGCGCAATTCGTTTCACTGGGTGCTCGCCTTCGCCAAGGGCGGCCTGTCCACGCCCGCGGTGTTCGCCGAACTCGACCGGTTGCGCGAGCACGGCGACCCGCCTCGGCTCGGCGAGCCCCAGCAGCTGATGCAGGCGCTGGCCTCCGGGGACCCGCGGCAGCTCGCGCCCCTGCTCGGCAACGATCTCCAGGCGGCGGCGCTGTCGCTGAAGCCGGAACTGCGCCGCACGTTGCGGGCGGGCGTGACCGCGGGCGCGCTGGCCGGGCTGGTGTCCGGCTCCGGGCCCACGTGCGCGTTCCTCTGCGAGAGCGAGGAATCGGCGATCTCGGTGGCCGCCGAACTCGCGGGCGCGGGCGTGTGCCGCAGCGTGCGGACGGCCAGCGGGCCCGTGCCGGGTGCGCGCATCCTCAGCGGCGACCCATCCGGGAAGCACTGACCGCCGGGGCGAACGCTGCACGGCGGCGACATGCAGCGCGGCGGCGCGAACGGGAGTCCGTTCGCGGTCCCCGCGCCTCTCGGCGCGCGGGCCGTCCGCCCGTGGTCGCGGCCTGCTCGCCGCTCGGACATCGAACCCGCGCACCGGTGGTCTACAGCGTTGTTCAGGAAAGCACGTCGGCGAGCCGGTCGACCTGATCGGCATCGCGGCCGTAGCAGTAGAGCATCACCTCGTCCGCGCCGAGATCGGCGAATTCGGCGACGGTCGTGCGGATCTGCGCGGGCGTGCTGAGCATTCCGGCGACAATGCCGTCGGTGTAGCCGCTGAACGCGTAGTAGGCGCCCATCGATGCGCGGGCGTCCTCGATCACCTCGTCGGGGCCGAGGGCCACGTTGACCTGGGCGACGATTCTCGGCGCACCCGACCGGCCGTTGTCCGTCCAGGAGCGGCGCACGGTGTCGAAAAGCTTGCCCGCCCAGGAGGGCGGGGCGGCGGCGAGGAACCCTCCGCCGCACCGGCCGACGCGTTCGAGTGCGGCCGGCTGGAAGCCGCCGAACAGGATTTCTGGTCCTTCCGGTCGCAGCGGCGCGGGGCCGATCGGCCCGCACTCGTCGCTGAAGGGCTGCCCGGACCACAGGCGGCGCATGAGGGCGATCTGCTCGTCGAGGCGGCGGCCCCGAGTACGCAGGTCGGTGCCCGAGGCGAGATGGTCGTCGGCGCGGCCGCCGACGCCGAGGCCGAGCACCAGGCGGCCGCCGGACATGCGGTCCAGCGTGGCGACCTGCTTGGCGAGCAGCACCGGGTCGCGCAGCGGCGCGAGCAGCACTTCGGTCTGGACATTGACGCGAGTGGTGGCACCGGCGATCGTGGCCAGCGCGATGAGCGGTTCGGGATTGTCGTAGACCAGCCGGTCCAGCAGGCCGAGCGTGCGGAACGGGCCCGCGTCGGCGCGCCGAGCCCAGTCGAGCAGGGCGGCGGGATCGGAAATGGGCAGGCCGAGGCCGACGTGCATGGGAATCCTCCAGAGGACAAGCGGAATGGGAACGGTGGCCGCCCGCCGACACCTCGATGCGAGGCGGGCGTCCCACTCTGCGGCTGTACTTCTGGGGAGCGCCGATTCGGTTTCATGGAACGAACAGTGTTCGTTCGACACGAATCTAAACGAACAACGTTCGTCCCGCAAGCCTGCCCGCTGTTCGCCGGAACGAGGGCCGCTCGGCCCCGGTCGGTACGCTGACTCGGGGCGATCATCGGACCGCCTCCGCAAGACACGGAAGGATCCATGTCCAACCTGATCAATCTCGAACAGGTCCACAAGAGCTTCGGGATCAAGCCGCTGCTGGACAACGTCTCGCTCGGCGTGCACGCGGGCGAACGGATCGGTGTCGTCGGCCTGAACGGCGGCGGCAAGACCACCCTGCTCGAGGTGCTCACCGGCATCGAGGAACCGGACAGCGGCCGGGTCAGCCGGATCGGCGGCCTGCGCATGGCCGTGGTAACCCAGCGCGGCGTGCTGCCCGCGGGCGCGACGGTCGGTTCGGTGGTGCTGGCGGGCCTGGCCGACGACGCCATGACCGACGAGGTCGCCGAGCACGAATGGGCCGCCGACCCGCGGATCCGGTCGGTGATGGACGGTATCGGCATCGCGGATCTGGGCATGGACACCCTGGTGGACAACCTCTCCGGCGGCGAACGCCGCCGGGTCGCGCTCGCCGCCGCGCTGGTGCGCGACCTCGACCTGCTGGTGCTGGACGAGCCGACCAACCACCTGGACGTGGAGGGCGTGCAGTGGCTGGCCGAGCACCTGCTCGACCGCCGCAGCGCCCTGGTCGTGGTGACGCACGATCGCTGGTTCCTGGACACCGTCGCCACCAACACCTGGGAAGTGGTCGGCGGCAAGGTCGAAAGCTACGAGGGCGGTTACGGCGACTGGATCTTCGCCCGCGCCGAGCGTGCCCGTCAGGCGGACGCGAGCGAGGCCAGGCGGCGCAACCTGGCCCGCAAGGAACTGGCCTGGCTGCGGCGCGGCCCGCAGGCGCGCACGTCCAAGCCGCGCTACCGGGTCGAAGCCGCCGAAGCCCTGATCGCCGACGTGCCACCGCCGCGCGACAGCGTCTCGCTGGCCGCCTTCGCGCGCAAGCGCCTCGGCCGCATGGTCGTCGAGCTGGAGGACGCCACGCTCACCACCCCGGATGGCCGGGAGCTGGTGCGGGACCTGACCTGGCGGCTGGCGCCGGGCGAGCGCGTCGGCCTGGTGGGCGTCAACGGCTCGGGCAAGACGACGCTGCTGCGCGCGCTGGCCGGAGACACCGGTCCGAACGGTTCGGCACTCGCCGCGGGCAAGCGCGTCCAAGGCCAGACCGTGCAGATCGGCTGGTTGCGCCAGGAACTCGACGACCTGCCGACCCAGCTGCGCGTGCTGGAGGCGGTGCAGCAGGTCGCCCAGCGAATCATGCTGGGCGACAAGGAAGTCTCGGCAGGACAGCTGGCCGAGCGACTCGGCTTCACACCCGCCCGCCAGCGCACGCCGGTCGGCGACCTGTCCGGCGGCGAACGACGGCGTCTGCAACTGACCCGCATCCTCATGTCCGAGCCGAACGTGCTGCTGCTCGACGAGCCGACCAACGACCTGGACATCGATACCTTGCAACAGCTGGAGGACCTGCTCGACAACTGGGCGGGCACGCTGGTCGTGATCAGCCACGACCGGTACCTCATCGAGCGGATCTGCGACTCGACCTGGGCGCTGTTCGGCGACGGCAAACTCACGAATCTGCCCGGCGGCATCGAGGAGTATCTCGCCGAACGCGCGACCCTCACCGCGAGCCGCACGCGCGCCGCGGCCCCCGAGGCCAAGCCCGCCGACGCCCCCGCCACCGACTCCGCGGCCTACCGCGCGGCCCGCAAAGAGCTGACCCGCCTGGAACGCGCCATCGACAAGCTGTCCGAGCGCGAGCAGCGCTTGCACACCGCGCTGGCCGACGCGGCCACCGACCCGGACAAGCTGGTCACTCTGGGCGCGGAGCTCAAGCAGGTGCTCGCGGAGAAGGAGACGGCCGAAGAGCGCTGGCTGGAACTGGCCGACGGCGTGTGAGCCGCGCCGTCGGTCGCTGCCACGCCACCCTTGCACACCAATACCCGTAGGGGGTATGTTTCCCCTGTCGGGTTACCCCGGTTCGTATGAGAATCTGGATGCGAAGGAGTCGGACATGCCCACTACCACCTACACCGTCACGGGGATGACCTGCGGGCACTGCGTCAGCTCCGTCAAGACCGAGATCGGCAAGATCGACGGTGTGACCAGCGTCGACGTCGACCTCGCCAGCGGCGCGGTCCGGGTCGACAGCACCGCGCCGATCGCCGAGGCCGACATCGTCGCCGCCGTCGACGAAGCCGGTTACGAAGTCGCCGTCTGACCCGGCCTTCGCGCACCAGCGCGGCTCCGCGCACCGGCCGATGCCGATGCGCGGAGCCGCTGCTTTATGGGCAGCACTACGCCTGGGCCGCCAACCGGACGAAGGCGGCGGTGTCGAGCGTTTCACCGCGCGCGGTGGGGGCGATGCCCGCGGCGAGCAGGCGGCGCTCCGCTTCGGCGGGCGACCCGGCCCAGCCGGCGAGCGCCGCGCGAAGGGTTTTGCGGCGCTGCGCGAAGGCGGCGTCGACGACCTCGAAGACGCGGCGGCGGTGCCCGGCGTCCATCGGCCACGGCGGCTGGTCGAAGCGATCGATCCGGACCAGACCCGACTCGACCCGTGGCACCGGCCAGAACACCTGGGTGCCGACCGCGCCCGCACGCCGGACGGTGCCGAAGAAACCCGCCTTCACACTGGGGACGCCGTAGGTGCGGTTGCCCGGCTCGGCGGCGAGCCGATCGGCCACCTCGGCCTGCACCATCACCAAAGCGACCGCGATGCCGGGCAATTCGGCGAGCAGATGCAGCAGCACCGGCACCGCCACGTTGTACGGGAGATTGGCCACCAGCGCGGTGGGTTCGGCGGGCAGGTCCGCGGCCGCGACCCGCAGCGCGTCCGCCTCGACCACCGACAGACGCTGCGCCAGCTCCGGCGCTCGGTCGGCGACGGTTGCCGGAAGATGCCCCGCCAGCACGGGATCGATCTCGACCGCGACCACCGAGTCCACCACGTCCAGCAGCGCGAGGGTCAGCGAACCGAGACCGGGCCCGACCTCCAGCACCACGTCCCCGCGCCCCACCCCGGCGGCCGCGACGATCCGGCGCACCGTGTTCGCGTCGTGCACGAAGTTCTGACCGAGCTGCTTGGTCGGCCGCACGCCGAATCGCTCGGCCAGTACCCGCACCTCGGCGGGCCCGAGCAGGGCCGCGCTCCCACGAGCGGAGATTTCAGGTTCGGACACCTCGAGAATCTATCAACCGCGCCGCGGCGGCCCCCGGGTCCGGTGAACGTCAGCTGATGCCGAGCCGGCCGGTGCACGCCGGCCAGGCGCCCCAGCCCTGCCGCTGCCGGGTGATCTCCGCGATGGCGATCTGCTCTTCCCTGGTGGCCAGATCGGCGCGCGGCGCGTACCGCAGGCCGCCTTGGCGCTCCCAAGTGCCCTGGTCGAACTGCACGCCCCCGTAATAACCGTTGCCGGTGTTGATCGACCAGTTGCCGGTGGACTCACAGCGGGCCAGCGCGTCCCAGATCGCGCTGTCGCGTACGGGCGGCACCTCGGTGCCCGGCTTGGCACCCTTGCGGACGGTCTTCGGCTGCGCCGCCACGGTCACCGTGGAACCGACGGCCTGACGGTCCACTTCCTGGCCGTTGACCATGGTGACCGCGAACGTGACGTTCTGCACGCCGGGCGCGCCGGGCGATTCCACCACCGTGCGGCTCATGTTCAGAGTCGGGTCCTCGATGACGTTCTCCGGCGGATCCAGCGGCAACGTCTCGGTGTGCTGTTCGACCCGCTTGCGCGTCACCGTGACGCGCAGACCGTTCGTCAGCGGCGTGGACGCGGCGGGCTCCACGGTGTCCTGCTCGACCAGCGGGATACCGGACACCTCGAGGAATTTGCCGACGGTGGGGGCGGCGGCGCGCACGTCCACCGGATTGCCGATCCCGTCGACCAGCGAGACCGTGCGCGGTGTCGCGATCAGCAGCGTGGCGCCCTGCAGCGGGAGCCGCTCGTCGCGGGTGGGCGAGACGTAGACCTCTTTCGGGATCTTCAGCTGCTCGAGCGCCTCCCCCGCGGTCACGCCGGTGGTCCACACCTTCTGCGTCATCCCGTCGACGGACAGATCGACTTCGCGGGCGCGGTTGAGCGTGATGGTCGCGCCGTCTGTGATGTGCGCGGCCAGGGCGGGCGCCACCTTGTCCCGGTCGGTCACGGCGAAGCCCGCGGCCTTCAGGACACCGCGTACGTCACGCGACATGGTCGTCTGGAACAGCTTCTCGCCGTCCACGACGACGGCCACCGTCTTGCGGTTCACGATCGCGAGCCCGGCGCCGACGATCAGCGTCAGCAGCAGCGCGGCGACCGCGATATACAGCAGCGGCGAACGCGACTGGTTGATCCGCGTGAAGGGGGACATGGTCACAGCACGATAACGAGGGAGCCGGGCGCCGACAACAGCAAGCTCAGGAACAGGGCCTTTTCAATATCACGATCAAATATCGACCCCGCAGGTAAATCACAAAACGGAACGGCAAATGTGACATAGCACACATTTCGCATAGCCCGGCATATTGCGGGCATCCGTTGTGGCCCTCGGGTACGCGCGCACCCGGCTCAGATGCGGTAGACCCGGCGCGCGTTGGCGGTGGTGATCTTCGCCAACTCCACCGGATCCTGCCCGCGCAATCCGGCCAGCGCGCGCACGGTGTACGGCAGGCAGTACGGCTCGTTCGGCGCGCCGCGGAACGGGTGCGGGGTCAGATACGGCGCGTCCGTCTCGACCAGGATCTGATCGTCGGGCACGACCTTGGCCGCTTCCCGCAGCTCGTGCGCGTTCTTGAAGCTCACGGTGCCCGAGAAACTCAGCACGTAACCCTCGGCCACACACGACAGCGCCATGTTGGTGTCCGAGGAGAAGCAGTGGAAGATCACGGTGTCCGGCGCGCCCTCGTCCAGCAGCACCGTCAGCAAGTCGTGATCGGCCTCGCGGTTGTGGATCATGAGCGGCTTGCGGATGCGCTTGGCCAGGTCGATGTGCCAGCGAAACCCCTCGATCTGCGTCTCGATGTCGGCGCAACCCTCCAGCTTGCCCGGCCAGTAGTAGTCCAGACCGGTCTCGCCGACGGCGACCACCCGCGGGTCGTCGGCCAATCGCTCCAGCTCGGCCTTCGCCTCGTCGTCGAGCGCGTTCGCCCTGGTCGGGTGCAGCGCGACGGCGGCGAACACCCGATCGTCCCAGTGCGCGGCCCGCACCGCCCACCGAGCGGCGGCCAGGTCGTCGGCGACGGTGACCACCCGGCCGACCCCGACCGAAGCGGCGCGGTCCACGATCGCCGCGGTGGACGCCGCGTCGGTCGCCCCGCAGGCGTCCAGGTGGGTGTGCGCGTCCACGATCGGCGACAGCGGCTCGGGCAACTCCGGCGCGGGACGTCCGGCGCTCATCGGCGGCCACCACGCGGCACGGACCACACGGTCCGCGAATCGGCGACGGGCATATTCACGCGAGCGACAGAATGCACGCGCATTACAGTAGACACACCATGAGCGAAGCTGACCGCCCCGCCTTCTACATCACCACGGCCATCGCCTATCCGAACGGCGCGCCGCACATCGGGCATGCGTACGAGTACATCTCGGCCGACGCCATCGCCCGTTTCAAGCGCCTCGATGGCTACGACGTGTTCTTCATGACCGGCACCGACGAGCACGGCCAGAAGATGCAGCAGGCCGCGGCCGCCGAGGGCATCCCGGTGGAAGAGCTCGCGGCCCGCAACTCCGATGTGTTCGAGGCGCTGGACAAGACGCTCGACATCTCCCTCGACCGGTTCATCCGCACGACCGACGAGGACCACCACGCCGCCTGCGTCGCCATCTGGGAGCGGATGCTGGCCAGCGGCGACATCTACCTGGGCAACTACTCGGGCTGGTACTCGGTGCGGGACGAGGCGTTCTACACCGACGAGGAGACCACGGTGCTGGAGGACGGCACCCGCGTCTCCACCGAGTCCAGGACGCCGGTCACCTGGACCGAGGAGTCGAACTACTTCTTCCGGCTGTCGGCCTACCAGGACAAGCTGCTGGCGCTGTATGAGGAGCATCCGGAATTCATCGCGCCCGCCACCCGGCGCAACGAGATCGTCAGCTACGTGAAGGCGGGTCTGAAGGACCTGTCCATCTCGCGCACCACCTTCGACTGGGGTGTCCCGGTGCCCGACCATCCCGACCACGTCATGTACGTGTGGGTGGACGCGCTGACCAACTACATCACCGGCGTCGGCTTCCCGGACACCGAGTCCGAGGCGTTCGGCAGGTTCTGGCCCGCCGACGTGCACATCATCGGCAAGGACATCACCCGGTTCCACACGGTGTACTGGCCCGCGTTCCTGTTGTCGGCCGGCGTGGAGCTGCCGAAACGCGTGTTCGTGCACGGGTTCCTGTACAACAAGGGCGAGAAGATGTCCAAGTCGGTCGGCAACGTGGTCGACCCGCTGGAACTGGTCGAGAACTACGGCTTGGACGCGGTGCGCTTCTTCCTGCTGCGCGAGATCTCCTACGGCCAGGACGGCAGCTACAGCCACGAGGCCATCGTGAGCCGGATCAACAGCGACCTGGCCAACGAGTTCGGCAACCTCGTGCAGCGCAGCACCAAGCTGGTCGCGCGGGACTGCGGCGGCGCGGTGCCGACGCCAGGCGTGTTCACCGACGACGACCGAGCCCTGCTCGACCTGGCGGGCGGCCTGCTGGAGCGCTGCCGCGCCGAATTCGACGCGCAGCAGATGCATCTGGCGCTGGAGGCGATCTGGCTGACGCTGGGCGAGACGAATCGGTACTTCTCCGCGCAGGCTCCGTGGGCGCTGGCGAAGTCCGGCACGCCGGAGGATGTCGCCCGCGAGGCGACCGTGCTGTACGTGACGCTGGAGGTGCTGCGCATCGTCGCGATCCTGGTGCAGCCGGTGCTGCCGGGGTCGGCCGGCCGCATCCTCGACCAGCTGGGGCAACAGCACAGGACTTTCGCCGACATCGCGACACCGATCGAGCCCGGCCTGGCGTTGCCCGCGCCGGAACCGGTGTTCCCCAAGTACGTCGAACCGAAGGAATGACCCGTCCGGCCCGCCGCGCGGCGGGCCGGAACCATAAGGCGCACAATGCTTTCGCCGTCTTGCGTCCCGGGCTACCCAGGGGTGGGCCGTACCTGCCTTTCCGTCGTGGAATGCGTTGTCGGATAATGAAACACCGGTTCGCGGCCCTGCGACGCCCGGACCGTGTGCGATCGGTACGACGACGCTGCCGTTCGGGATCGGTTCCGGCACAGAGAGGGCACACATGGGCCAGCAGCACGCGACGGCATCCGCTCAGCGGTCCGGCTTCGCCGAGCGGCATCGGGCGGCACGCGAAGCCGTGCTCACGTCGCAGCGCGGCAGGCTGGTCGAGGCGATGGTGGAGTCGGTGGACACCAAGGGTTATCCGGCGACCACGCTCACCGACATCGTCGGCCGCGCGCGGGTTTCGCGCACTACCTTCTACGACCATTTCGCCAACAAGGAAGAGTGCTTCGCCGAGGCGGTGCACACCGGTGTCGACATCATGGCGACCCGGATCGCGGACGAACTCGCCCAGCTGCCGTCGGACGCCGACGCCTACGCGAAGATCGAGTCCATCGTGGTCACCTTCTGCCGGACCGTCGCCACCGAGCCGGATTTCGCCCGGCTGGTTCTGGTGGAGTCGTTCAAGGTGAACCAGGCCGCCGTCGGCTACCGCGACCTCGCCGTCGACCGCTTCGCCCAGCTGTATCGGATCTTCTACGACCAGGCTCGCGCGGCGGACCCGACGCTGCCGGAGGTCTCCGACGGGCTGATCGCCCTGATCCCGGACGCGATCGGCGAGCGGACGCGACGGGTCATCATCTCCGACGGACCCGCGCGGGTGCCGGATATGGCGCCGCTCTTCGTCCAGTTCGTCATGACCGCCCTGGGGCTATCCGTTCCCTCCTGAACACCGCGACAGCGTTCCGGCCGCGACTGCCGTAGGGCCTTTCACCGTGGGCGGCCGGTACCCCACCGGGTGGTCCGGTAGGGCACCGGCCGCGTCTCACTTCCAGCGGCCGAGCAGGGTCTCGATCTCCTTGGTCAGCACGGCCTGCAGGAAGGGGCCGAAGGTGATCCGCGCGACGCCCTGATCGGCGAGAGCCGCCTTGTCGGCCTGATCCGGCGCCACGGTGGCGCTGATCGGCAGCGGCAGTTCGCCGGTCAGGCGGCGCATGTCGGCCTCGGCGTGGCGGCCCACCGGGAACAGCACGTCCGCGCCCGCCTCGGCGGCCAGCTTCAGTCGCTCGATGGCGCGGTCGAGGCGATCGGCGTCGTCGCCGTCCCGGCGCAGGAACAGGTCGGTGCGCGCGTTGATCACCAAGTGCACGCCCGCCGCGTCGGCAGCCTTGCGCAGGCCGTGCACGAGGTCGGCGTGCTCCTGCGCCGCGCGCAGGCGCCTGCCCTCGCTGTGCACGGTGTCCTCGATGTTCAGCCCGATCGCGCCCGCTTCCAGCAGCCCGTCGATCAGCCGCGCGGGCTCCTGCCCGTAGCCCGACTCGATGTCGACCGACACCGGGACGTCCACGGCCGCTGTGATCTGCCGCACCCGGGTCATCGACTCGTCGAACGTCATCTGCTCCCCGTCCCCGCGGCCGATCGAGTCGGCCAGCGGATGACTGCCGACCGTCAAGGCCGAAAAGCCCGCCGCCACGGCGACTTTCGCGGACCAGGCATCCCACACCGTCGGGAAGACGCCCGGATTCCCCGGCACGTGCAATCCGAGAAACGTCGTGGCCTTGCTCTCCAGAGAAGTCATACCGCTGATCATGCCCGTCGCACCACCTCGGGTCGAACACCCACGGCGGAGCCGCACCGCACGGGCCCGGGGAGGTGCGCCGCTACGAAGTGCGCCGCGCGGTGAGAACCGCGTCGTAGAGCTCGCGGCGGGAGACGGCGTGGACGGCGGCGACCTCGGCGCAGGCGTCCTTCAGACGAGCGCCGGCGGCCGTCAGCGATTCGACGGCGCCGACCAGATCCGCGGGATCGGCGGCGGCGGGCTGGGCGCCCGCGAGCACCACCGTGATCTCGCCCCGCGCGCCCTCGACGGCCCACGCGGCCAGTTCCGCCAGGGTGCCGCGAACCACTTCCTCGTAGGTCTTGGTCAGCTCCCGGCAGACGGCGGCGCGGCGGTCCGGGCCGAGCACCTCGACCGCGTCGGCCAGGCAATCGGCGAGCCGGTGCGGCGCCTCGAAGAACACGCAGGCGCGTGACTCGGTGGCCAAGGTGCGCAACCATTCCCGGCGCTGGCCGGATTTGCGCGGCGAGAATCCGTCGAAGCAGAACCGTTCCACCGGCAAGGCCGACAGCGCGAGCGCCGTGGTCACCGCCGAGGGGCCGGGCAGGCAGGTCACCGGGAGGTCGCGCTCGGCGCACGCCGCCACCATGCGGTAGCCGGGATCGCTCACCGACGGCATCCCCGCGTCGGTCACCAGCAGCACCGTGCGGCCCTCGGCGATCTCGTCGAGCAGCATCGGGATCCGCGCGGTCTCGACATGGTCGTAGAAGCTGACCACCCGGCCGGAGATCTCGACACCGAGCGCCTTGGCCAACGACCTGGTGCGCCGCGTGTCCTCGGCGGCCACCACGTCGGCGGTGGCCAGCCCCTCGCGCAGGCGCTGCGAGGCGTCCCCGATGTCGCCCATCGGTGTCGCCGCGAGCACCAGCCTGCCCGTCGTCACTGTCGCTGTCCCACCTCTCCGGAGTGATCAGGCCGTACAAGTCGGGCGCCGAAGGATCTGCGTTCAGGTCCTGCGTCGGGGTGCGCCCGAGTTCTGGGCGTACCCGATGAGTTGCCCATGTACTTACGAAACCGGTTCGTAGCGTATTCCGGTGTCAGCGACGACTACGGGCGGGTCTCGTGGTCCGGCCATGGGCCGGGTGCGCAGGACCTGAACGCGACTCGTGCGACCGCCCAACGCGTACGGCCTGAATACTCGGAGAAGCGGCACAGCATACGATCGGGGCGTGACCCAGGTGACCGACCAGCGCGCGACCGCACGGTTCGGAACCGTGCCATCCTGGTCGAGTCCGGGACCGCTGCGGCCGACGCCCGACTTCGGCCCCACCGACCGACTGCGCGGCTGGCTGGTGACGGCTTTCCTCACCGCGATCGCGGCGGTGACGCGCTTCACGATGCTCAACTACCCAACCGACGCCGGCACTCCGGTGTTCGACGAGAAGCACTACGCGCCGCAGGCCTGGCAGATGCTCACCGGCGGCTGGGTGGAGGACAACCCCGGCTACGGACTGGTGGTGCACCCACCAGTCGGCAAGCAGTTCATCGCGCTCGGCGAGGCGATGTTCGGCTACAACGGCTGGGGCTGGCGCTTCACCGCGGCGGTCGCCGGAACGGTGCTGGTGCTGCTGGTGATCCGGATCGTGCGGCGGCTGGCGCGCTCCACCCTGATCGGCGCGATAGCGGGCATCCTGCTGATCGCCGACGGGCTCACCTTCGTCTCCTCGCGCATCGGCATGCTCGACATCTTCATGGCGCTGTTCGTCACCGCCGCGTTCGGCTGCCTGATCGTCGACCGTGACGAGATCCGCGCCCGGTTCGCGCGCGCGGACGCCCACGGCCGGATCGGCGTGACGGACTGGGGGCCGCGCCTCGGGGTGCGCTGGTGGCGTTTCGGCGCGGGCGTGCTGCTCGGCCTGGCCTGCGGAACCAAATGGTCCGGCGTCTATTTCATCGCCGCCTTCGGCCTGATGAGCGTCTACTTCGACCTCTCGGCGCGGCGGACCTACGGTGTGCGCCGCCCCTGGCTCGGCGTGGCCTTGCGTGATGTCGGTCCCGCGCTGTACGCGCTGGTGCTCGTCCCCCTCGGCGTCTATCTGGCGAGCTACTGGGCCTGGTTCGCCAGCGAGACCGGCGTGTACCGGTACATGCCGGGCAATCCGTCGGCGCCGACGGACCCGATCGGCACCGGCGGATTCTGGTCGCATGTGGCGCCGGGCGCGCTGCGCTCGCTGTGGTACTTCAACGCCAGGTCGCTGGAATTCCACACGGAACTGACCAATTCGGCGGGCAACCACCACCCCTGGGAATCCAAACCCTGGACTTGGCCCATGGGCCTGCGCCCGATGCTGTACTACTACGCCGACGGCGGCGTCACCGGCTGCGGCCAGACCCAATGCGTGAAGGCCGTGATGCTGATCGGCACGCCCGCCATCTGGTGGGTCGCGGGTCCGGTACTGGCCTGGATGCTGTGGCGCGCCGTGGTGCGCCGCGACTGGCGCTACGGCACGGTGCTGGTCGGCTACGGCGCCGCGCTGCTGCCCTGGTTCGCCACCCTCGACCGGCAGATGTACTACTTCTACGCCGTACCGATCGCCCCGTTCCTGGTGATGGGTGTGGCGCTTGCGCTCGGCGACGTGCTGGGCCCGGCGCGCCCCAGCACCATCCCGCGCAGCCCCGCCGGGACCTACCTCCCCGCCCCGCCGAACGAACGACGCAGCCTCGGACTGCTCGCGGTCTGTCTCTACCTGGGCCTGGTGATCGCCAACTTCATCTGGCTCTGGCCGATCCTCACCGCCCTCCCCATCACCCCGAGCAACTGGCACGACCACCTCTGGCTGCCCAGCTGGAGGTAGTAAGGGGTCAACCTTCCAGCGCCGCTTGCACGTAGTGCAGGGCGGTGGCGTCGTCCAAGCCCAGTCTGCGCACGGTCGCGACATAGGCGGTGGCCGCGCGACCTGCCACGTCGCGGGTCGGGTCGCCGGACGACGCGATGAACGAGCCCTGTCTGCCGCGGGTTTCGACCACGCCGTCGGTCTCCAGTTCGCGGTAGGCCCGCGCCACCGTGTTGGGGGCCAGGCCGAGCTGGGCAGCCAGGGCGCGGACGGTCGGGATCTTGGTTCCGGCGGTCAGCTCGCCGGAACGCACCTGCGCGATGATGCCCAGGCGTAGCTGCTCGTAGGGCGGCACAGCCGATTCATGGGAGACCGTGATGGTGAACATGGCGGACTCACACGTCGTCTCGGGACAGCGGACAGGACAGGCAGCGGGGCCCGCCTCGGCCGGAACCCAATTCGGAGCCGGGTATGCGCAGCACCTCGATACCCGCGTCCTCCAGTCTGGCGTTGGTCATCTCGTTGCGCTCGTAGGCCACCACCACGCCCGGAGCGAGGGCGAGGGTGTTGTTGCCGTCGTCCCACTGCTCCCGTTCCGCGGTGACGCCGTCCAGCCCGGTGTCGATGACCCGTAGTTTGCCGATGCCCATCGCCTCCGCGGCCGCCGGCAGGAACGGATCGGGCCCGCGCATGCTGACCCGGCCGCTGCCGAGCCGTCCGCCGTAGTCGGCCTCCTTGCGGATCGTGAAGGCGCACAGCGACTCCCGCACCGCTGGGTACATCACGACGGCATCCGCGTCGACCATGGTGCACACCGTGTCCAGGTGCATGGTGGCGCGGGTCTGCGCGATCGGCACCACGAGCACGGTGTGCGCGAGGTCGTCGTCGAACAGACTGCGCGCCAAGGCTTCCGCGCCCGCGGGTGAGGTGCGCTCCCCTACGCCCACCGCGACCACGCCTTCCGACAGCAGCAGCACGTCACCCCCTTCGATCGGAGCGGTATGCGATTCGTAAGCGCGGCGCACCCCGAGGAAACGGGGATGAAAGGCGTAGATGAGGTCGGTCAGCGAGGTCTCTCTGCCGCGCGCGGGCAACGCGAGGGAGGTGATCGCGACACGCGGCCCGACCCAGAATGAAGAGTCCCTGGTGAACAGCAGATTGGGCAGCGGATCGATGACGAAGTCGCCGCCGTGGTGCATGCGGCGGACAAGCGAGGTGGCGTTGGGCCCGAACGGCAATTCGTCGAAGGTCATACCCGACATCAGGATTTCGGCCAGTTCTACGGCGGGCACCCCGCGCAGGAAGGCGGCCAGCTCGTCGGCCAGCGCGTGGCCGAGCCTGCGCGCGTCGACCGCGGCGGAGATGCCCTGGATCCGGGCCGCGCCGCTGACCTCCAGCGTCTCGGCGAGCAGCTTCGACAGCAACAGCACCTCGGTGCCGCGGCTGCGCAGGACGTCGGCGAACATGTCGTGCTCCTGCTGAGCGCGCTCCACCCACGGGATCCCGTCGAACAGCAGCTGATCGTTGTTGCGCGGGGTCAGCCTGCGCAGCTCGTTGCCGGGCCGGTGCAACAGCACCGTGCGCAGCGTGCCGACTTCGGACGTCACGGCCAAACGCGCACCCTCCTGCGCGGACACAGCATCTGCTCCCATGATCAGACCGTAGTGCGCCACGGCCCGGAGGGCACGCGATTCCCGGCTTCGGATGCCGATCACCGAATCCGGCCCCCGCACACCCTAACCTGAAGTATTGTTTAGGTGATAGGGAGGAGCGTGCATGTCGACAGCAGCTGATTGGCGGGCGAAAGAGCTGACCCCCGGGCAGCTCTCCGAGCGTAGTGGAGTCGCGGTCTCCGCGTTGCACTTCTACGAACGCGAAGGGCTCATCACGAGCAGACGTACCAGCGGGAACCAGCGCAGATACGCCCGCGAGACACTGCGGCGCGTGGCCTTCATCCGCATCTCCCAGCGCGTCGGCATACCGCTGAGCGAGATCAGGGCGGCCCTCGATCAGCTGCCCGAGGGCCGCACTCCCACCCGGCGTGACTGGGAGAGCCTCTCGACCGTCTGGCGCGCCGATCTCGACGACCGCATCACCCAGCTGATCCGCCTGCGCGACAGCCTCACCGGCTGCATCGGCTGCGGCTGCCTGTCGCTGGGCAGCTGCCGCCTGGTCAACGAGCACGACCGGCTCGGCGCCGAGGGCCCCGGCGCCCGCGTGCTGGATGTGCAGCTCAACTGCCCGTCGAAGCCAGCAGCCTGCTGAAGCGCGCGCTGGTGCGGCGCATGACGAACTCGTAGGGAAACGCGAACTTGCGCGCCCACCAGTAGCCGAAGCGGATGTCGAACGAACTGTAGATGAGGAACCGGTTGCGTTCGATCCCGCGCAGGATGGCCGACGCCACCCGCTCCGGCGGCACCGCGTGCTCGGCGAATGCCGCGGTGAGCCGCTTGATCTTCGGGTCCTCCTTGTTCACTCCGACCAGCTCGACGCTGCGCACCAGCGGCGTGTTGACCGCGCCCGGCGCCACCAGGTGCACCGTGATGCCGTGTTGCGCCAGATCGAAGCGCAGCACCTCCGACACACCCCGGATGCCGTATTTGGCCGCGCTGTAGGCCGCGTGCCAGGGCAGCGCGAGCAGGCCCGCCGCCGACGACACGTTCACCAGCGCACCGCCCTTGCCCGCGCGCACCATCGGCGGCACGAAGGTCTCGATGACGTGGATCGGGCCCATCAGGTTGACCTCGACCATGCGCCGCCAGTGCTTGTGCTCCAGGTTCTCCACGGTGCCCCAGACCGACGTGCCCGCGATGTTCATCACGATGTCCAGGCTGCCGAGCTCGGCGTGCACTCGGTAGGCGAAGGCGCGCACCGCGTCGTAATCGGTGATGTCGAGCGCATCGGCCAGGGCGACGCGGCCGCCCGAGGCGCGGATGTCGCTCACCGTGGCGTCCAAGCCCTCGGCATCGATGTCGGTGAGCACCAGTTCGGCGCCCTGCCCGGCGGCGGCCAGCGCGGTGGCCCGGCCGATGCCGCTCGCCGCCCCGGTGACCAGCACCGTCGCCTCGCGCACCGTTGTTCGACCCGCTCGCCCGCGACCTCTACCCAGCACTGCGCATCCCATCTCGAATCGCCGAATCGGTTCTCCGCAGGGTAGTCCAGCCGACGGCCGCCGACCGCGCCGCCGCTAACGACCCAGCACCGCGAGCATGCCCGCGACGGCCCGTGGCCAGGTGAACTGCTCGGCGCGGCTGCGTGCGGCTCGGCGCCGGCCGGCCTGCGGCATGGCCAGCACGTCGCTGACCGCGCGCGCGAACGCGGAGGGATGGTCGGCGGCGACCGCGCCGCAGTCGGCGGTCACGATGTCGGCCAGCGCCGAGGATCGGCTCGCCACCACCGGCGTGCCCGCCGCGAGCGCTTCCAGCGCCGCGAGGCCGAAGGTCTCGTGCGGGCCGGGTGCCAGCGAGACATCCGCGGTGGCAAGCAGTTTGGCGACCATCGCGCGCTCGGAGATGAACCCGGTGAAATGCACGGCGGGCACCCCGCCCGGCAGCGGGGACAGCGCGCGAGCCCGCCGCTGCAGCGCGTCACGGCGCGGTCCGTCCCCGGCGACGACCAATCGCGCCTCGATCCCCGCCTCGCGCAACGCGCCGACCGCCTCGATGCTGCGGTCCACCCGCTTCTCGACCGACAACCGGCCGCAGTGCACCAGCAGCGGATGACCTGGCACGCCGAGATCGGCGCGCAGCCTGCGATCGCGTCGATGCGGATTGAACAGGTCGAGGTCCACCCCGAGTGGGACCAACTCCACGTTCTCCGCGCCGATGCGCAGAAACTCTTCGCGGGCGAACTCGGTGGTGCACACGACCATGTCGTAGTCGGTGGCGGTGCGCCGGTTGGCCACGTCGGCGCAGCGGCGCGCCACCGGGCCGGGCAGCACCTGGCCCAGCAGCCGGTCGAGCCGCTCGTGCGAGATCATCACGCCGGTCACGTCGCGCCGCCGCGCCCAGCGACCGAAGCCGCGCAGCGTGAGCCGGTCGGACACCTCCAGCACGTCGGGACGCAAGCCGTTCAGGACGTCGGCCACCCGGCGTGGGTCCGCGGCACGGTAGCCCCCGGTCCCCGGGATGGCCAACGCGGGCAGCGTGATCCGCGCGACCCCGGTGGGCAGGATCTCCTCCGAGCGGCGCGGACCCGGCACGATCAGCACCACGTCGTGTCCGGCGGACACATACCCCTCACCCAGGTGGTGCAGCGCCGTGCGCAGCCCACCCGAACGCGGGCCGTAGAAGTTCGCCAGCTGAACTATGCGCACGTGGCCGATCGTGCAGCGGATCGGGTTACCCGCGCCCAACGGTGCGTGAACGGCCGTGAAAGAACCGGATAACCGGCGGCTGCGGCCGCGCTCTCAGTGTGCGGGCAGCCCGCGCCCGGCCCTCGGCAGATCGAGGTCGAGCGGGATCCGGCCCGCGGCCAGATGCGCCTCGACCTGCTCGGCGGGCATCGGCTTCGCGATCAGGAAGCCCTGTGCGCGGTAGCAACCGAGGCCCACCAGCGTGCGCGCGGCGACCGCCGTCTCGACGCCCTCGCCGACCACGCCGAGCCCGAACGAGCCGGCCAGGCCGATGATGGACTTCACGATGGCCAGGTCGTCGGTGCTGGCGCCGAGCCGCTGCACGAACCCGCGATCGATCTTCACCGCGTCCACCGGCAGCGCCTTCAGATGCGACAGCGAGCTGTAGCCGGTACCGAAGTCGTCGATGGCGATCTGCACGCCCATCCGCTTCAGCCCGCGCAGCGTGACCTGGGTGCGGGCCAGATCCTGCACCACGACGTGCTCGGTGATCTCCAGGCACACCGAGCTGCCGTCGATGCCGAACAGGCGCAGGATGTCCTCGATGCGCTCGACGAAATCCAAGCTGACCAGCTGCACCGGTGACACGTTGATCCGCATCACCACGTTGCCCGCCAGCCCGCGGCGGCGCCATTCGGCGAACTGCGCGCACGCCGAGCGGATGACCCAGCGCCCCAGCTCACCGGCCAGGTTGGTGGCCTCGGCGACGGTGACGAACGCGGCGGGCGGCAGCAGGCCCCTGGTCGGATGCAGCCAGCGGACCAGCGCCTCCAACGCGACGATGCGGCCCGTGCGCAGGTCCACCTCGGGCTGGAAGTGCAGCAGCAGCGAGCCGTCCGACACCGCGCCGCGCAGATTGAGCTCCACGTCGTCTTGGAGTTCGAACTGAGCGCGCATGGTGTCGGTGAACACCGCGACGCCGTTGCCGCCACCCGATTTCGCCGACAGCAGTGCATGGTCGGCGCGGCGCAGCACATCGGCGACGGTGGTCTCACCGGGGAAGCCGAGCGCCACGCCGACGCTGGCGCCCCGGCTGACGGACTCGCCGCCGACGGTGACCCGCCGGGCGATCAACTGCTGGATGCGGTTGGCCTCGTATTCGGCGGCCACCGCGTCCATCGGCTTGGCCGGAACGATGACGAATTCGTCGCCACCCAGGCGGGCGATCATGTCGTTCGGGTCCAGGTTCTCCCGCAACCGCGTCGACAACGTGCGGATGAAGTTGTCCCCGGCGGTGTGACCGAGGAAGTCGTTGAGGGCTTTCAAGCGGTCCAGGTCGAGGAAGAAGGCGGCCACCGGGCCGGGGCTGCCGGAGCGTAATCGCTCCTCCATGTGCTCGAGCAGCGCGCGTCGATTCGCCAGACCGGTCAGGTCGTCGTGCAGCGCGATATATCGGAGCCGCTCCTCCGCCACCACCCGCGCCTGTAGTTGCGCGAACAGCGCCGCGATGGCGGTGAGCACGTTGAGTTCGCGGTTGCTCCACTCGCGGTCGCCCGACTTGACGAACCCGAGCACGCCGGTCGGCTCGCCCCGCGACAGCAGCGGCACCGCCGCCGAGGTCACCCCGGCGATGCCGGACCCGCGGCGGACGGTCTCCTGGTAGTCGGCGAATTCCGGGGTCGGGCGCGCGACCATCGGCTCGGTGGCGTTCTCCAGCGCCCGGAACACCGGGTCGGCGCCGTCGAAGTAGATCACGCCGAGCGGGTCCGGATCGGGCACGTTCTGCCGGTGCGGCCACTCCGCGATGAGCACGGTCGCTCGACGTTCGCGGTCGGTGTGTCGCACGTAGCTGAAATCGACGTCGAAGTACGCGACCAGTTGTGCGAGCACGCGTTCGGTGGCGGCGACCATGGTCGTGGCGTCCACACCCATGAGCTCAGAGGCGACCTGGGTCACCAACGAGTCGAGTGTCCGCCGTGGCACATTGTCTCCGATCGCGCTAACTACTGGTGTCCACACCGAGCACCGGACGCCGCCTGCTGCGCACGGTGGCGGCGGAGGCGTAGCTCAGGCGAAGCACCAACGCCATGGTCTCATGCTCAGGCACTTCCAGCAGGTCCAGGAAACGGCCCTGAAGTGACGCTAGTGTATCCACGAAGTCGGGAGAAATCGCAGCAAGTTCCGCATGGCGTCGGGCGTAGAGATATACCGGAGAAATCGGTTGCACACACAATCCGAGGCGCTCGGCCCGCACCCAAACCCGCGCGACGGCCGCGCCCGCCTCGGCATAGTCGGTCAATTGCGGGTCGGTCGCCTGGAAGGTGACCGCCAGAACGGCGGAGCTGGACCGCACCCGGTCGGCGGTGTATTTCCCCAGCGCCGAGCCGCCCGACCAAGATCGTAACTGCGCCATGACGTCGGCGCGGGTGGTGATCTCGAACGCCGCCCATTCGTCGTCGGTCAACTCCAAGCTGCGGGCATCGATCCCGGTGTCCGGGTCGTCGTCCGGCCACCGAACTTCGGCGAGCATTTCCTCGTATAACCGGGGCGTGAGATAGCGAATGCGATCGGAATCCGCCAGCAAACACGCAGCTTCCTCAATGCCCAGCCGGGATACCACCGCGCGCACCCGCGCGCCTGCCGATTCGGCGACCGCATCGAGCGCGTCGAGCACCCCGTCGGCCAGCCCGGCCCCGGTGCCGACCCTGCGGTTGCTCTCGCGGCGCAGGACAGCGGGATAGTCGGCGGCCAGATCGGCACTGCGGGCGTTCCCCAGCCGCAAGCGGGCGAGAAGGCGACCGGACCCCGGCGCGCCCTCGACGAACTCGTGCGGGCCGAGAATCCCGTGCGCGGCCGCGGCGACCCGCGCGTTGTACACAGCCGCGCCGAGCGCGACGGCGCTGCCGCGATAGCCGATGTCCATCGCCGTGCTGTGCTCCGGCGCCAGCTCGATCGAGATCTCACTTTCCCCGGCTCGCAGCGACCACGGCTGCATGTTTCCGCCGGACGGAGCCCGCTGCGCGCAGGCCAGGATGCTTTCGATCGGTCCGCCGGCGGGCTCGGGCGGGGCCTGCGCCCAGATCGGCTCGTCGTTCGGCGGCGGGTCGGCCAGCTCGTCGAGGTGCCGTTCCACGTCGACCCGGACGCGGCCGGAATCCAGCTTCGTCCCCAGTCCGATGCGGCGGACGGCGGCGACCACACCGGCGGCGCCGAGCGCGACGTCACCGGCCAGTTGCGGCCAGCTGGTCACCGTCTCGCCGACTTCGACCAGGCTCGCGCCCAGCCGCGGCGACAGCCCCGCGGCGCCGAGCAGCTTCACCACGAACGGCGCCTTCTCCCTGGAGGTGAGCCCGCGCAGATCCGCCGCGCGGATGTCGCCGAGTAGTCCGTGAAACGCCGGGCGCTCGGGTTCGAGATCGAAACGCTCGACGTCCAGCAAACCGCGGTCACTGGTCTCCATGAGCAACGGAATACGATGCCGAGCCGCCGCCTTCCTGATCACCAGCTTCATATCCAGCGAATCACATTCTTCGACGACGATCGCGAGACCGTCCAAGAAATCGTCCACCGAATTCTCGTCGACACCCGCTTCGAAGACCTGCACCGGCAGATAGGGATCCAACTCGGCAATACGGCGCGCGGTTGCCACCGCTTTGTTGACGCCGATATCGAACAGCGTTCCCGGGACCCGGTTCAGATTGGACAACTCGATTTCGTCGAGATCGGCCAAGCGTAATTCACCGCAAACGCCCTCGAGCGCGAGCAGATGCGCGATCGCATGCCCCGCGCTCTGCCCGATGATCCCGATGGTGCGTTCGGCGAGACGATCCTGTTCGGCTCTGGTCAGTTTGTTCCGATTGCGGTCCAGCCGAATCGCCCGGAAAGTTCGCGGCCCCGGCAATCCGACCACCGCGGCACGCCACGGGTAGTAGATCCAGCGATCCGCTTCGGGCCCCTCCGGAATGTCCGGCGCGGCAACCATTTTGCCGCGCTCGGCGCGCAACGACGCACGCAGGTCGAGGAATTCGATGTGCGGGTCCGCGCGCAGTGCGGCGAGTATCCGAGCGTCCTCCGGATCCGCCGGATCGAGGATCAGTGGCCGGTGGTCCGCCACTCGGGGCCGGTCATCGTCCATGTCCGCGCCGACCCTCCGTCCCCCGGCCGATTCCGCACCGCGTGCCGGGCGCGGCCGCGGCGGGCAGGCCGAGCGCATCCTGTTCGGCCTGCGTGAGAGACCGCTGCGATTCCTCGGCGAATGCGGGGTAACTCCGAGTGTCCCACCACAGCGGGACGGTCCGGTAACGCTGGTCCGGATACGGCACCGCGGGAACGCGCTCGGCGGGCACAGCGCCGCACGCCTC
>NZ_BAFP01000121.1 GCF_000308455.1 Nocardia abscessus NBRC 100374
CGAGCAGCTCGTCTCATGCGGCGCCACCCAGGTCGGCGAGCACGCGCGGCACGACGCGTCAGCGGAGATCCGCGCCGGGGACATGGCTGAGCAGTGGGCCGCCACGCTCGACATTCCCGCGCTGGTCTCGGCCTGACCGTCGCCCGGAGCGGGCCGGGGATCACCCGTAGCGGTCCGGACAAAGTGCACAGCGTCAGCGGACAAGTGGCGCAGCACCTTAGACTGCTATCAAGCGCGGCACAGCCCGCCGCGCTCGACGATCCATGAGGTGACGAAGATGGCAGCCGGAGCGAGCCCCGCCCAACGTCAGCACAACTCGACAGATCATCCCGAGCTGGACGTGCTCCCGGAATGGCCCCTGGAGACGATCGGCGTGCTGGTGACGACCGACCCCGCACCGCACGCGATTCCGGTGTCCTGGCCGGTGCGCGCCGGCGATCGGCGAATTCTGCTCAGCCTGAAGTACGATCGCGGTTCAC
This sequence comes from Nocardia abscessus NBRC 100374, assembly GCF_000308455.1. Lineage (GTDB taxonomy): Bacteria > Actinomycetota > Actinomycetes > Mycobacteriales > Mycobacteriaceae > Nocardia > Nocardia abscessus. The sequence goes on from NZ_BAFP01000121.1 coordinate 480, forward strand.
TGGCCCGGCTGCGCGAGCATCCCGAAGTGGCGCTGTTGATCCTCGGCGGCGGCAACGTGGCGATGTGCGCACGGGGGACCGCGCACGTGGTCGCCGAGCAGATGCCCGGCGCCGACGACTATGTCGCGGTCCGCATCGACGTCGACGTGATCGATGACCACCGCCAGTCGGCCTTCGCCGTCGTGCAAGGCATTCAGCGCACGGTGCTCGACGACGAGAGCGAACTGCGCGCGCTGAAGGACCGGGTCAGCACCTTGAAATCCTGGGCAGACCACTAGAACTGAATCAGCCCGGCGGCCCCGGGCAGCACGGAAGAAGGCGGCACCGTTCGTGCCGCGCGGAAGGGGATCATGAGCGTCACTCTCGCCAAAGGCGGCAACGTTTCGCTGTCGAAGCAGGCGGCGAACCTCGCCAAGGTGTCGGTGGGACTCGGCTGGGACGTGCGCACCACCACCGGCGCCGACTACGATCTCGACGCCAGCGCGCTGGCCTGCGGGTCGAATCTGAAAGTGCTGTCCGACCAGCACTTCATCTTCTACAACAACCTGCGCTCGCCCGACGGATCCATCGAGCACACCGGCGACAATCTCACCGGGGCGGGTGAAGGCGACGACGAGGTGATCAACGTCGACCTCACGGCCGCGCCTCCGGACATCACCAACATCTTCTTCCCGGTGTCCATTCACGACGCCGACGCGCGCGGCCAGTCGTTCGGTCAGATCCGCAACGCCTTCATCCGCGTCGTCGACGCGGGCACCGGCATCGAACTGGCTCGCTACGACCTCACCGAGGACGCGTCCACCGAAACGGCCATGATCTTCGGCGAGCTGTACCGCCACAACAACGAGTGGAAGTTCCGCGCCATCGGCCAGGGTTACGCCTCCGGTCTGGCGGGAATCGCCCGCGACTACGGCGTGAACATCTGACTCTCCGAGTCGACCGCCGCCGGGCGGTGTGGAACATCCGCGAGGCCTGCCCGGCCGACAACGTCAGCCGCAGCAGACCGGGTCGTCGCAGGGGTCTCCGACTTCGCTACCGTATGCCGTGAAGCCCTGGATGGGCGCCACGACCTGCTCGGCGGTGTGGGGGTCAAGCGACGGCGCGGACCGGACACTCGGGCGGCCCCAGGTCGGCGGCGTGTCGTCGAGGTCGAAACGCGGCGCTCCGTCGATGAAGAGTGTCCACAGCGGGTGGTCGGGAAAGCCGTTGATCCGCAGGACCCACCACTGGTCGTCCACGAGGGCGGCGACGGGAAACCGGGCTATCCCGGTCCTTCGCCACTGCGGTCGCGCGTGGAGTTCGGGGTAGGGCATCGTCCCAGTCTCCCTGATCCAGCCGTCACGTGGCGGCCGGATAGGTTGCCCGGCGCCGGGCCTTCGGCCTACTCGCTTCCTTCCGGCCAGAAGGCGCGCCAATCCTCGGCAACGAGCGAACGACGTTCACCGCGGTCTTTCTCCGCCGTATCCTCCGCCGCGCGGATAGCGGCGGCGAACGTCAGCGTCGCTTTGCGGAGACTTTCTTCGGCGCTTTCCGGCCCGCCGAGGCGCACGACGCGGAGAGCCTCGGGCACGAGATCGGACGGCAGGCCCGCCTTCGTGCTGCGGGAGACGATCTTCTCGGCGAGAGCCAGGGCGGGCTGGGCCATGGCGATGCCGTCCAGGCAGGAGCGGCGGGACTTCTCGGCGGATTTGCGTTCTTCCCAGGCCCGTTCCTGCGCGGCGATCTTCTCCGCCACCGACGCGGACGGATCGATCGCGGAGCCCACCAGGTGCGGGCTGCGGTTGACCAGCTTGGCGACGAGAGCGGCGGCGACATCGTCCACGGTGAATTCGCCTGCGGCCTGGGCGATCCGGGAATGGAAGAGCACTTGCAGCAACAGGTCGCCGAGTTCCTCCTTGATCGTCTCGGCATCGCTGTTCTGGATGGCGTCGAGCAGCTCGTAGGTTTCCTCGAGCAGGTAAGGGCGCAGCGAATCGTGGGTCTGGGTGACCTCCCAGCCGCCGAAGTGCCAGAGCCGGTCCATGACCTCGACCGCCCCGGCCAAACCGGCCGCGACCACCGCCGTGTCCGTGGGCGGCACCGCGTCGCCGTTCGGCGCGGCGCGATCCACGCCGTCGGTCCCGCGTTCGGCGGCACGGTGCCGGGCAGCGCGCAGGACGGACTCGTCGCGATCCGCCGAACTCATCGGGGAGCCATCTCGGCGGCGACGGTGAGATCGACCGCGCCCTGCGCCTTCCCGTCCAACGCCAGCAGCAGATCGGCCACGAACTGCAGCAGCACCACATCCCGGACGCGCTCGGCCCCGACGCTGTCCTCCACGCGGGGCAACGGAAGCTGCACCACCCCGGAAGCGGCGCGGTATCCCGCGCTGGGGTAGAGCCGCTTGAGGCGCATCTGCTTGGAATCCGGCAGATGCAGCGGCGAGATCTTCAAAGTGGTTCCGGTGACGGCGATTTCGGTTACCTCGTACTCGCGGGCGAGCAGGCGCAGCTTGGCCACCGAGACCAGCCGCCCGACCTCGACCGGCAGTGGCCCGTAACGGTCGACGAGCTCGTCCACGACCAGAGCCAGCGCCGAATCGTCTCCAGCGGCAGCGAGTTTGCGGTAGGCCTCCAGGCGGAGCCGGTCGCTGGCGATGTAGTCCGGCGGGATGTGCGCGTCGACGGGCAGGTCGATGCGCACCTCCTTGACTTCCTCGATGGTGATCGGCTTGCCGTCGGCGGCGGCGCGGTACGCCTCGACCGCCTCACCGACCAGGCGCACGTAGAGATCGAACCCGACGCCCGCGACGTGCCCGGACTGTTCGGCGCCGAGCACGTTGCCCGCGCCGCGGATCTCCAGGTCCTTCATCGCGACCGCCATGCCCGCGCCGAGGTCGGAGTTCTGCGAGATGGTGGCCAGCCGGTCGTAGGCCGTCTCGGTGAGCGGCTTCTCCGGCGGGTACAGGAAGTAGGCGTAGCCGCGTTCCCTGGAGCGCCCGACCCGGCCACGCAGCTGGTGCAGCTGGGAGAGCCCGAGCGCGTCGGCGCGTTCCACGATCAGCGTGTTGGCGTTGGAGATGTCCAGACCGGTCTCGATGATCGTGGTGCACACCAGCACGTCGTATTCGCGCTGCCAGAAGCCCTCCACGGTGGACTCGAGCGCGTCCTCGTTCATCTGGCCGTGCGCGACCACCACCCGCGCCTCCGGCACGAGATCGCGAATCCGCTTGGCCGCCTTGTCGATCGACGCCACCCGGTTGTGCACGTAGAAGACCTGACCGTCGCGCAGCAACTCGCGCCGGATCGCGGCGGTGACCTGCTTGTCGTTGTAGGCGCCCACGTAGGTGAGCACCGGGTGGCGCTCCTCCGGCGGGGTGAGGATGGTCGACATCTCGCGGATACCGGCCAGGCTCATCTCCAGGGTGCGCGGGATCGGGGTCGCCGACATGGTGAGCACGTCGACGTGCGTGCGCAGCGCCTTGATGTGCTCCTTGTGCTCCACACCGAACCGCTGTTCCTCGTCGACCACGACGAGGCCGAGGTCCTTCCAGCGCACACCGGTCTGCAGCAGCCGGTGCGTGCCGACCACGATGTCCACGCCGCCGTCGGCCATTCCCTCCAGCACGGCGCGCGCCTCGGCCGGATCGGTGAAGCGGGACAAGCCCTTCACGGTGATCGGGAAGCCCGCGACACGCTCGGCGAAGGTCTGCAGGTGCTGCTGCGCGAGCAGCGTGGTCGGCACCAGCACCACGACCTGCTTGCCGTCCTGCACGGCCTTGAACGCCGCCCGCACCGCGATCTCGGTCTTGCCGTAGCCGACGTCGCCGCAGACGACGCGGTCCATCGGGACCGGCTTCTCCATGTCCGCCTTCACCTCGGCGATGGCGGTCATCTGGTCGACGGTCTCGGTGAACGCGAACGCGTCCTCCATCTCCTGCTGCCACGGCGTGTCCGGCGCGAAGGCGTGGCCCGGCGCGGCCTGGCGCGCGGCGTACAGCTGCACGAGCTCGCCCGCGATCTCGCGAACCGCCTTGCGCGCCTTGCGTTTGGTGTTGGCCCAGTCCGAGCCGCCGAGCTTGGACAGGCTGGGCATCTCACCGCCGACGTAGCGGGAGAGCTGGTCGAGCGACTCCATCGGCACGAACAGCCGGTCGCCGGGCTGGCCGCGCTTGCTCGGCGCGTACTCGATCACCAGGTACTCGCGGCGGGCACCGCCCACCGTGCGCTCGATCATCTCGACGAACTTGCCGATGCCGTGCTGGTCGTGCACCACCATGTCGCCCGCGCTCAACGCGAGCGGGTCGACCTGGTTGCGGCGCTTGGCCGGCATGCGCTTGCCCTCGGCGGGCGCGGTGACCCGGTTGCCGGTGAGGTCGGACTCGGCGACGATCACCAGACCGGCGTCCTCGAACACCAGGCCGTCGTGCAGCGAACCGCACAGCACGCCGACCACGCCGTCGTTCGGCTCGGCCCCCTGCTCCAGCGCCGCGGCGGGGACGTCCGCGTCC